>CALMQS010000099.1 GCA_937871285.1 uncultured Sphingobacteriales bacterium
AACAATATGGCGCCTATAACAACAATTAAAATAAGATTTTTCGACTTCATGTGTAGTGTTTTTTATTTAGTAAAAATACATATCCAAATATTAATATTTGCAAAAGTTTATCTGGTATTCTGAAAGAAGTCCCCGGCCACCAAATTGATCTCCTCATTGCTCAGCCTTTGTTTTCCGGAAGCGATTACTACCCTGTAGCGAAAGGTAACAAACTGTCCCTGCTTTAAAGCAAAGTTGAGGGTTTCTTTTCCGTTACTGAATGCTTTCTGTCCTAAAGGATTAGCGGCAAACAATCCGTAACCCCGTGCATGCCAGTACGTGGGGTAGCCTGCATTACGGGGATGATCAATAATAACAATACTGGTAGTGTCGTTTCCCTGTTTTCCGTACAGCATGCACCATTGTGCCCTGGTGCCCCATGCAGCATCGCCTTCTTTGCCCTCGCTTGTAATATAGTTTCCCGATGGCGCTCCGTCTGCACTGCCCTCTATTACCGTAACATTTCCCTTATCATCTTTGAATTCTTTTTTTTCTTCAGAAGGCATCTCCAGTTCATGCGCCAGGCGCAATCCCAGCATGCCATCCTTCACATCAGGCATATTTACATCCTGTGCTGCAGTAAGGGTGGTTATTCTGTCTATTATTCTTTTATCTTCGTCTGCCCTGAAAAAATAAGTAGTCGTTTCATTCAGCAATACCTGGTTTTTCTGATTTTCCCAGGTAGCCTGCATTTTTAATTCTCCTTTTTTGCCACCTTTGGTTTTAACGATCTTCTTTGTTTTTATCCAGCCATACTTATTTTTTTTATCGGCCGGTATAGCATAGGAATTGTTCCAGAAATCAAGCCCATTCACGCTTTCATAGTTCAGCCACAAGCCGGTGTGATGGGGATGGTCGGTTGGCTCGTTAGCACGGGGAGCAAAGGGAAAACCACGGGTGATCAGTTGTCCGTCGGGAGCATATATAGGATATAAAAAAGGCTTTTCCAGCGTGTCGGTATATACCAGCTCTGTAAAAGGCTTTCCGGCGGCGGTGATGGTTACTTTTTGGGACGCATCAACGGGTGTCACTTCAATATTATACACCTGTAATTTGCTTTTGGAAGCCTGCCCGTAAGCAGTAACGGCGCCTGTACAGCATAATACCAGAATGGAATATCCTAAAAAAAAGGAATGGCTTTTTCTCATAATTAAACGTTTATAAATTAGTATCCTGTTGATCAATATGTCTCTTATTATTAAATAACTTTAGTTACGGCTCCTGCAAAATACTATAATCTGTTTTGTTTAGAGCCCGTAAAAGATAAAAACTACTGTTCTTTCACTTAAATTTATTGATCAAAGCATTATATCATGGAAAATTCACGCAGGGAATTTATCAAAAAAGGCTCAATGGCAGGCCTGGCCACGTATATAGGAACCATGGGGCTCAGCGCCAAAAGCTATCGCAATATTATAGGCGCCAATGACCGGGTGAACGTGGGCGTTATCGGCTATTCCGACCGGTTCAGAGGCTCCTTGCTGCCCTCATTCGTTAAGCTGCACAAGGAGCTGAATTTTGATATGGTTGCCGTTTCGGATATATGGAAGAAGAGAAGAGAGGAAGGCCAGTCCTATCTTAAACAGCAGTTGGGGCACGATATTACCGCCTGCGCGAATAACGAGGCATTGTATGATTTGAAGAATATTGATGCGGTATTTATCAGCACGGCCGATTTTCAGCATGCCCTGCATACCGTTGAGGCCGTAAAAGCCGGCAAAGACACTTATACCGAAAAACCGCTGGCCGAAACAATGGAAGATGCCAGGGCTGTGCTCAAAGCGGTGAAAGACAGTGGTAAAATTGTTCAGATTGGTTCCCAGAGAAGAAGCGGAGCCACATACAAAGCCGCCTATGATTTTATACAGGGCGGAAAGTTTGGTCCCATTGTAATGGTAGAGCTGATATGGAATGTAAACCAGCCCGGCCGCTGGCGCAGGCCTTCATTAGTTCCACAATTGAGAGAAGAAGATACAGACTGGAAACGGTTTTTAATGAACCGGCCTTTTGAAAAATTCGATCCCAGGAAATACTTAGAGTTCCGTTTGTTTTGGCCATACTCTTCCGGCATTCCCGGGCAATGGATGTGCCACCAGATAGATACGGTACATTGGTTCGCCAATTTGCCACACCCCCGGAGTGTAGCCGTTAACGGTGGAATCTATGCATGGAAAGACGGAAGAAAAAATGCGGATACATTAACGGCTGTGTTCGATTATGGACCACTCAATGACCCCTCTGCCGGTTTCCAGGTGATTTTTAGTTCGCGTATGACCAATGCAACCGGGGATGTAAAAGAGATTTATTATTCCAATGGCGGCACGCTTAATTTAGATACGAACCAGATCAGCCCCGAAGGCGGGTTAAAAGAAAACCACGCAAAGGCAATGGGTATGAAGGCTAACCTTTTGCCCGCCATGTCGCTTAACGATATGGCAACCAAAGTAACCACCGATGCTAATACCGGCAGCGATGACCTTACGCTGTCGCATGTTCGCAACTGGATGGAGTGTGTTCGCAGCCGCAGGCAGCCCAATGCGCCAATTGAAGCCGGCTACAATCACGCTATTGCAGTCATCATGTCAAACGCGGCATACCGCACCGGGCAAAAGATTACGTTCGATGAAAAAACACAGGAAGTGATGGCGGGGGGGAAGCCGTTTAAATATTAATTGGAGAAGAAGGCAGGTTATGCTATAAATGTACAATAACGTAAGTTTTGGATGTTATTAAACCACATAGAAGCATAGGAAACATAGATTTCACATAGGCACTAAGCAACACGTTATGGATTTCTCTTTATCTTTGTGCGCTATGTGTTTATGTGGTAATTTCTTCAAAACCATAAACAATAACAAACTGATTTTCATTTCCGAATATCCAAAATTCACAATACAATAGACTGATCCCGGCAAGGATATCATAAAAAAAGCAAAAGGTCAGGAAATACACCATCTCCTGACCTTTTGCTATGAGTTAACGCTGATATAAAGTGCGGGTTAAGAAAAGACCGCTCTTATTGCTGTTAAAATGCGGTTACGCTCTTCATCCGTTAAATTTGAGCCGGAAGGCAGGCATAAACCATCTTCAAATAATTTTTCTGCCGTACCATCTCCATAAAAAGGAGCATCCTTAAAAACGGGCTGACAATGCATGGGTTTCCACAAAGGACGGCTTTCGATGTTTGCTTTTTCCAGCGCCAGCCTGAGCGTTTCACGGGTGATAGCCGGATGCTGGATCAGAGCTGTAGTAAGCCAGTGATTAGAATAGTATCCTTCAGGCGCTTTTAAAAATCGTATAGCGTCTATATCGTTCAACGTTTTATTATACCATTCAAAATTTGCCCTGCGTTGCAAAACGCGTTGTGGTAAAACTTCCATTTGCCCCCTTCCTATGCCCGCGCATATATTACTCATCCTGTAATTATAGCCAATATGAGAATGCTGGTAATGGGGTGCGGGATCCCTGGCCTGCGTAGACAGGAAGCGGGCTTTTTCGGCCAATTCGGGTTCATGCGCCACCATTGCCCCGCCGCCCGAGGTTGTAATGATCTTATTTCCATTAAAAGACAACGCTGCTATTACGCCATAAGTGCCGCACATTGTTCCGTTAATATGGCTACCCAGCGCTTCTGCGGCATCTTCAAGTACAGGGATTTCATACCTGTTGGCAATAGTTATTATTTCATCCATTTTGGCAGGCATGCCATAGAGATGAACAGGAATAATAACTTTAGGCTTCCGGCCTTTTGCTATCCTGTCTTTGATTGCTTTTTCCAAAAACCAGGGCGACATATTCCAGGTATCCGGTTCGCTGTCTATGAATACAGGCGTGGCACCCTGGTATGCGATAGGGTTCGCTGAGGCTGAAAAAGTCATACTCTGGCAAATTACCTCATCACCGGCTTTAACACCAAGCAGTATCAATCCTAAATGGATGGCTGCCGTACCGGAGCTTAGCGCAGCAACATGTAAATTATTTTCCTTTTCAGGTAAAAGAAACCGGGCGATATCTTTTTCAAGTCCGTTTACATGCGGGCCAAGCGGAGCCACCCAGTTTGTATCAAATGCTTCATTTACAAATTTCCTTTCATTACCACCCATATGAGGTGAAGAGAGCCAGATTTTAGGTTGCATTTATAAATAAATTATTAAACTGTAATAGCACTATTAGAAAATTCACCTCATCGCTATTTCAAAAGATCGGATTCTTTTAAGACAATTGGGTAGCCATCCACATCTCTAAGAAAGATATAATCCTCATTAAAGCTATAATGAATTGTTTCAGAAGAATTGCTTCCTTCATCAAATAGCCGGAGTAGTGTTTGCAAAGGTAAGTTAGCCCCACCTGCTGCCATAGAGGAGGTAAAAGCCACGTGCCTGATGTTAACTTCCGTTATCTTAGGTTTACCATTAATATCTTCTTTAAAATCAATTGTAAATATTCCATTGAGACTAGTACCTATTTTCTGGGAGATAATATTTAAAGCGTTTATGGAAATATCCACCAGTCCGGGTTCATTCAACAATCGTCCGAATGAGGTATTGCCCGTTATTCCCGATGGAGCAATTTTTGACATAATGTACTTTACCCTTTCCGCAGAAGCCGTTGCCAATAACTCATTATTAAAATAAAGAAGTTTGCATGCCATGTTCCGGCCCGGTAAATATTCAGTTGCAATAAATTCGGAAACATTCGGATTCAATGTAATCCATTGGGCCAATATTTCCTGGTTATTGATTTTTAATGACCCCAGCCCACTTGAGCCTTCCGTGCCTCTGACCCAGAATGATTGACCTAATTTCCTTGTTAAATTATCAAAAGCAAAGTGGGTTGGATTTAATTTCAAATAATCGGGTATGTACCCTGTACCATTCAGCAGATCATGCAATTTGTATTTGTTCACCAATTCGCTTGCTAACCTGTAATCCGGTAAATGAAGCTTAATTTCCTTTCTTAATCTGCTATGATTTTTTGACCACTCCAGCACTTCCGCTTCTGGCAGAATAATTGCAGCATCAATAGCATTATTTTCTATAATAACATTCACTGCATCCCAGTAGCATTTATCATCCGCCCGCGGCACAACAAAAGCTTTGCAAAATAAATCTTTGTCATAAAGTCCGTAAGCCAAAGGATTTGAATCTACACCTATAAATTCAAACGAGTTTTTATACTCTCCTCCAAAATACTTAATAGCCCGCACAAAAGCGCGTGGCGTGGGTCCTCCAACACCTGTTATCAAAATTCTTTTTACAAACGTCTTATCCATCATAATATAGTCTCCAGAAAATATACTTTCCAATTATATACTCCCGATGCATTGGTTATATCATAGTTGAATATTGCAAAAATTCCTTTTTAAATCCTTTTCGTCCGGGAGACATACTTAATAAATTCCAATTGTGATTGCCTTCAATTAATACAGGACCTTCGTTGGTTATGGCAACATCCCATCCTACAGAACGATTTCCGGAAGTTAACGCTGATACTTTAATTACCACATTTTTGCATTCGTCCCAATAAGGAATTTTAAACCCGATAACAGGCGTCTGGGTAACGGGGTGATAATATACATCTGGTTTTGTGATATCCAGATATACACCCGGTCCGGAAATTACCCCTGTTTCTATATTTATAGCTGCACCAAAATTTACCCCATAATTACCAACAGACAGGTTATCCACGCTTGAATTGACACTGACCCTCAAAAAAGCAAATAATATGATTACCCTGCCTTCAATGTATTGGGTAACTACCCTTACCGTATTTACGCCACTGGGCGACATTCGCATTAATTCATCATGCTGGATAACATAATGTTCAGCTAAATCAAAATGCTCCGCCTCCATTAGCGCTATTACAGATTCCGGAATACCTGATGGTATTTCTATCACTTCTACCTGCTTACCCGCCCCGCCGGTTGAATTTTTGAGCACCAGCTTTTTCCCCGCTTTGCTTAAAAATTCAGTGGCAAATTTTTTATCACTCTTCAGCATAGCAATGCTAGCCCACTGCCTGCCGGAAAAATCATTCAATAGTTCTAAAAACTTTATTTTGTCATGCAAAACGGCTCTTTCCTTTCTGGGATTCATCTTTAACTGATACTCATACATAAATCCGGTACAGGGATAAGTTGCCCTTTCTTCCTCTGATAAATCAAAAAAATTAAATGAAAAATAATCGAGCGGTGATGCATTATGCTTAAACATAGTATATATCACCTCTTTATATAGCCGGAAGAAAGAAACTCCTTTTTGTGCTTTGACAAACCGGGAGTATTTAAAAAATAATTTCCAGTTGGTTTTGAAAAGGTAATAGGGTATATATAATAACCGTTTGGTAATCATTCTGCTAACATAAATAGATTAGAATAAATATCATCGGTTATCCATAAGAATGAATTAATATTATTATTACAAATTTGAATAATTCAAATCCGGGAGAGCTATGAATTGACTATTAGGGCTTTAACAAGATGCATATAAAAATGCCTGGTAAAAATAAACATTTTCCTTTATACTTGCAACCTTTCTATCAAGATACTCAAATTGTATATATAACGTTCCAGGCCAAATCAACTCATCTTGTTTTCAATTGTACCCATAAATGGCCGCATAGGAATACTATCTTCAGCATTAATGCCTTCACTTTTAAATACTTTGAACAGGGTTAGTAAAATAATCTTTATATCCAGTAAAAAAGAATAATGATCTATATACCATACATCATAATTAAATTTTTGCTCCCAGCTAATGGCATTGCGTCCGTTTACCTGAGCCCAACCGGTAA
Source organism: uncultured Sphingobacteriales bacterium (assembly GCA_937871285.1). Taxonomy (GTDB): domain Bacteria; phylum Bacteroidota; class Bacteroidia; order Chitinophagales; family Chitinophagaceae; genus Agriterribacter. The sequence continues at coordinate 6,832 of CALMQS010000099.1, forward strand.
TACCCGGCCTTATTTCGTGACGGCGTTTTTGTATTTCATTATACAGAGACAAATAAGAAACTAATAAAGGTCTTGGTCCAATAAGGCTCATATCGCCCTTAATAACATTCAAAAGCTGGGGAATCTCATCAAGGGATGTTTTTCGCACAAACCTGCCAATCCGTGTCATTCGCAAATTGTCGGGCAATAACTTTCCATCAACATCCCTATCATCCGTCATCGTCTTAAACTTAATAACTTTAAATATCTGCTCTCCTTTACCAGGCCGCTCCTGTAAAAAAAACGGCTTCCCTTTGTTTACTATAAAGAGCAATATTGTTACTATACCAAAAAGGGGGAGAGCGATAATAAAAACTACAGTTGCAATCAGGAAATCAAAAACTCTTTTTAAAAAGGACCTATACATAACAGATTAAAGTCATTTTAAATATTAGTATAAAAATATTCTTGTAGAAAAGATCAGAATCGAAGCACAGCTCCCCCCCACGAATATCCTACTCCAAAACCCGCCACAAGCACTTTTGAACCTCTTTTAATCTTTCCTTCAAGTAAAGCCTGCTTCATAGCAATAGGTATGGTTGAAGAAACTGTGTTTCCGCAATGCTCCATATATATATAAAACCTTTCAGGAGAAATTTTGATCTTCTTACGAAGGTACTCAAGCATAAATCTGTTTGCCTGGTGAAAGATAAACAGATCAATATCTTCCTGTTGCAGATTGTTTCTTTCCAGAATATTCTTTACAAGAACAGGCACGGATTCCAGCGTGAAATTAAAAATTTCGGCACCATTCATATAAAGGTAATTATCATTAAAAATATTTCCTTCCTTATCCTCCTGCATAGACTTATCCGCTGTTTTAGGAAACCGCATTGCCCCATTTTTTACAATAAGATTTTTAGCACCTTTCCCATCCGTTCCCAATACTACTTTATCAATCTTTCCCCCTGCCGGGTTAGCCGATATTAATACAGCCGCTGCCGCATCGCCAAAAATTGACCGGTTTCCCTTGTCTTCAGGATGCAAAAAACGACTATAGGTTTCGGCGGTAATTAAAAGCACGTTGCTAACATCCCCTGCTGCAATCAGTCCTTTTGCGAGACCAATTCCATATACAAAGCCTGAACAACCCTGGTTAATATCTATGGCGCCGGCTGTTGAAGACAACTGCAATCTTTCGTGCACCACACAGGCGGTTGCAGGCAAAAAATAATCAGGACTTTGTGTACATAATATCAAATAATCAATATCGGCCGGATTCAAATTATCCTCATTAAAAAGATTTTGTGCCGCTGCCACTGCCAGATCAGAAGTAAATTCATCCTTAGCCACTACTCTTCTTGCAGCTATGCCTACCTTATTCATGATCTTAGCTACACTCCATTCCGGAAAAGCTTTACTAAGCTGTTCATTCGTTAACTCCGTTGAGGGTAAGCAATAAGAAATTGCGGCTATATAAGCAGAAGAATAATCAGACATATGTTTGTTTCCTTTACATTTCAATTAATTCGGGCACTACAATATTGCTAAAAGTACCATAGGCAGTACCCCACGACAGTCCGACTCCAAAGCCACAAAGTAGCAGCCTGTTCGTTTTTTGCTGTAAATCCGTCCTCATTTCCGTAACCATGGTAAGCGGTATAGATGCTGAGCTGGTATTTCCAAAATGCTTAAGCGAGTAAGGGACTTTATTTTCCGGAAGGCTTAATTTTTTCCTGATCTTTTCATTCATCATCTTATTGGCCTGATGAAATATGGCGTAATCAATGTCATCATTGATTATGTTCAGGTACTCCATTATTTTTCTACAGGTTTTGGGCGCTTCGCTTATCCCAAAAGAAAAGACATCCAATCCATCTAAGTGCAAATTTACACTATTCCTGATAAGTCCCTGTTCATTGCTTCTTTCGACCAGGGAAGTTGCAGAAAAAGGATTACGAAATCCGCCATCCGGAACAATAATAGCTTTGTAGCCATTACCGTCTGTAGCCAGATGGAAATAAATCCCTTCCGCCTGTTCGTCATATTCGAGGATCGTTGCCGCTCCGGCATCACCGAACAACATGGCGCTGCTTTTATCCTTTTTACTTGTCGTTTTGGAAGCAGTATCTCCAACAATCAAAAGTCCTTTCTTAATTTGTCCACTGGAAAGGTAAGATGAAATTATACTCAGGCCATATACATACCCGCTACATCCTAACGGCACATCAAATGCAAGTGATTCTGTACTCAATTTCAACCTATCCTGGATAATGCAGGCGGTATTGGGTAAAAAATGAAAATCAGGAGTTTGCGATACAAAAACAAGTATACCAATTTCCATCCTGTCTATTTGCAACTCATCCATTAATTTTTCCGCTGCTGCCACACCTAAGTCGGAGGTACATATGTCATCGCCTGACACCCTGAATTCCTCAACGCCTATGTTACCGATAAAAGCATTAATATCATTTTCAGGGAATATTAAATTATCAATATTTCGCACTATATTTTTGGGAACACATGCGCTTATCCCTTTTACGGCTACGCACTTATTATGAAGTAAAGCCATATTAAACTAATTAATCTATAAGTTTGTATCTTCCACCATCAAGTGTAAGCGATTGTCCTGTCATCCATTTAGATGCCTCTGCTAATAAAAAAACAGTTGCATTGGCAACATCCGCCGCTGTCCCATATCCGAGCGGGTATTTCTCCTTATCCTTGTCTATAGATTCCCTGGAAACCACATCTTCCATTTCTGAGGCCATAGCAGTTTGAACCATGCCCGGTTCTATTGAATTTACTCTGATTTTTTGTGATGAAAGTTCGTTCGCAATCACTCTGCCGGCGGCCGACAGGGCAGCTTTACTTCCCGTATATAATAATGAAGATTTGGTTCCTATTTGTTGAGCTACCGATGAAATCAATACAATTGAGGAATTGTCGTTTTTACGTATTTTCTTTTGACGAACAATTTGGGACAATAAGAGTACAATTGAAAAGTAATTTATATTCAATATTTCCTCAAGGGCCTGCCGTTTGATAAATTTTAAAGGTAGCATTTTCGCTATACCTGCAGCGCATACTACTCCGTTTACTTCAGGCATCGCATCAACAACTTTTGCAATACCCTCATCCAGCGCCAAATCTGCATGAATATAGGATGCCTTATCAAATCCTAATTCATTCGTCATTTCCTGCAGCATTCCTTCCCTTCTTGCTACACCAATGACTTTTCCTCCAGAAGCTACCACTGCCTTGCAAATATTTAGTCCAATACCCGATGAGGCGCCGGTAACAAGAATATTTTTGCCTTCCAGGGAAAAGGGAGACTTATATTCCATCTAAGCCAGTTTTACTTATTATCAAAAAAATAAATTTATGCCGGCTTGTTTTGTACTATCCTGTCAAACAATTGTTCAATTGTGCGGGTTTCTCTCAGATCTGCTCCTGTTAGTTTTTTATTGTAATTTTCATCTACCATAGCAATGATCATTAATGCGACCATTGAGCTCCACTCTTCCAGTTCTTTAAATTCAGTATCAAATGTAATAACAGACGGGTCTGTTTCATCGAATTGCTCCGCAAAAGATTGTAAAAACTGATTTTTTTCCATGTTATTTGCTTTTTTGAAATTCGTTATTTTGTTTATCCGGCTGTTTTGTTTCAAATAAACACCTAAACCCCGGTAGGCATGGCCGGAACACCCAAGTAGTGTCCTTTATCTTTAATACTTTTAAATAAAACAGACATGGGCGCTATAATGTTGCCATTGCCAACTTTTTTATATTGCAAAATGCCTGAATTCATACCAAAATCATTCTGATCTCCGATTTCAACGCCACCAGAGATTAACGTTGATGGTGCGAATGTATTATAATTACCAATAATAGTGTCATGCCCCACTTTTACACCCGCATTAAAAACATTATAGTTGCCTAACCTATTGTCTGCAGACAGGGAAGAATGAGATTGAAGAATGTTACCAAGCCCAATACTAAGTGAATCAGCATGAAAAATCACACTTGGATGAATAATATTAGGAAATTGTAATTTATCTGATGTTAGCTTTTGTAGTATGGAAAGAATGTTCATGGATTTACCAGTGGCAATAACAACATATATATCCTCATTGATATTATTTAATTCATTCATAGTTCCCAGTACCTCATAGTCCAGGAAAAATTTCCTTTTTGGCACATTGTCATCAAAAAAGCCAAGAAATTCCCACTGAGGGCTAATTTTATTAATCGCTTCAATCGTTAAATAAACCTCTTTTGAAAATCCCCCGGCTCCTGCTATAGCAATTTTCCTCATTTTTATTTTATTTAGTTCAGTTAGCTATCTCCTTAAATACACTTATACGTGCTCCTGCCCGGAAGAAAGGCGCATTTTTCTTCTGGAAAATCGTTTAACCAGGAGCTTTCCCCAACTGGTGATCTGACGAAATTGAATATTGCCCGGGAAAAGTAGATAAGAATACCAGGCGGCTATCTTCCAATTGTGAGAAGCGATTTGCCATGCCCATTTGGTTTTTCCTTTAATAAGGTATTCTAAAACCTGGCGATGCAGAAATCTTGTATAGTATTTTTTCTGGTCTTTATCTTTGTAACTTTCAGGTGGAATATTATAGAGCCACAGTGCCTGCGGTTTTTGCAGTACTGCCATGGCACTGTTCTCTGCGTCAAGCCTGTACCATACTTTAACTTCCGGAGTGGCGGCTATACAGGCTGCTCTGCCCAACCTGGCCCACATATCATAATCTTCTCCCCGACGGATAGTGGTGTTAAAATATCCAATTTTCGCAAACACGCTTTTTTTTACACATACAGATGAAGAGTGCATCACGGGTCCTTTGTACACCTGCTTAAAAAAATCCCGGATTATTCCACGTTTCCTGGCGCCAAACACATTTAACGTAGCATTATCATATTTACAGGCATAACCGGTTGTATGACAATCTGCATCCGGATAGTCAGTAATCAACCCCTCTATCGTTTCCAAAAAGTCTGGTTCCCAATAATCATCAGCATCTATGAAAGCAATATAGTTATACCGGGCGAGCATAATACCCTCATTTCGGCTACTGGATACGCCTCCGTTGGGTTTATCCACTATTCTAATCCTGCTATCGTGGATGCCGGCTACAATTTCACGGCTTGTATCGGTAGATCTATCATTTATAACCAATAATTCAAAATTTGCAACTGTTTGTGCTAAAACTGACCTGATCGTGTTGTTAATGGTCTTTTCCTTATTATAAAGAGGTATTACAATTGAGAACATAATTATATTTTTTTATATCATAGAAGGCACAGCTTCGCCTCCTGAGCCACAAATTCAGATATGTATAGGAAACATCCTTAACGTCTTTGGCACCTAAAAATTGATATATTCCCAGCTTAATTTTATTGTTTTCAGTTAAATAGAACATTGGCGAGCTCCTCACAGGACCTATTGAACTTTTCTGTTTTTAAAACTCATGTTTCCTAAACATGCAAATTTATTGCCCAATATTATTCCTTTTATTATTACTTGCACTATTTTTTT
>CALMQS010000100.1 GCA_937871285.1 uncultured Sphingobacteriales bacterium
CTTACCGCCTCCTTTAAATTTATCAATCAAGTATTTTTACCGGACACTAATGATTTAAAATTTGAGATTGTTTCCGTTCGAATTCTGTTGTGCACGTTCGGATCAGGCTTTGGATTTTTTTAGTTTACAGTTTATTGTTTGTGGTTGTATTCCTTCAGATTTCGGTCTTCCTGCTTCGGATTTAATATTTGAATTTTATCCGCCCCCGCGGACAGGCCCGGATCTTGTGATTTGGTTCCTGATGCTTTGTATTCTCCCGAATTTCAAAACAATCCATACAACTGCGTATCAATCTTATGGATGATCTCTCCCAGGTGCTCTTCGTTTTCGGGAAATTTGTTTTTATCCACATCAATAACCAGAAGCGCCCCTTCTTTATAGCTGTCAATCCATTTGTTATAAAATTCATTCAGTCGTTTCAGGTAATCTAAGCGTATATTCTCTTCGTATTCCCTTCCCCTTTTTTGTATTTGTCCTACCAGCGTAGGCACCGATGCCTGCAAGTAAATAAGCAGATCGGGTGGATTAACCATGGTTTTCAGCGTTTCAAAAAAGCGAAAATAATTTTCAAAATCCCTTTTGCTCATCAGTCCCATTTCGTGGAGGTTAGGAGCAAAAATATGCGCGTCCTCATAAATAGTTCTGTCCTGTATAACCGTTTCGTTACCTTTTTGTATTTCAAGTAATTGCCTCAGCCTGTTGTTTAAAAAATAAATCTGGAGGTTAAAGCTCCAGCGGGGCATATCTTCATAAAAATCATAGAGGTAAGGATTGTGATCTATATCTTCAAACTGGGGTATCCAGCGGTAATGCTTGCTCAGCATTTCTGTGAGGGTGGTTTTTCCGGCTCCTATATTTCCTGCTACAGCAATATGTTTGGGTTTTTTAGTTTTCGCCATTACGAGTATGTTCAAAGTTTGAAATGAGGGATAGCAGATATAAGTGAGTATTCAAGATATATAATTTTAACTGCATTGAACCTCCGCGCTGTATTTTTCTTAAAAATATTTTATCCCTATAGCTTCACGCACTTGCTGCATGGTTCTTTTAGCGCTTTCACCCGCTTTAACAGCGCCTTTTTCCATCACTTCCTTCATATAGGTTTCATTATCGCGGATGGCTTTTGCCTTTTCACGTATGGGCGCAATAAACTGTACCATATCTTCTGCCAACTGCTTTTTTAAATCGCCATAACGTATGGTACAGTTATTATAATCCGCTTCAAACTTCGTGTACACACCGGTATCACTAACAAGCTTCAGGAGCTGAAATATATTTTCAATATAGTCTGGCATAGGCGAATGCGGCGCTTTCGGCCCTTCATCGGTTTTTGCCTTCATTATTTTTTTGCGGATGAGCTCGTCTTCATCAGAAAGATACAATGTTGCATTCTGATTTTCGCTCTTGCTCATTTTGCCCGTACCGTCTAATGCAGGCACTTTCACTAATGCTGCTCCAAAATTAAAGGCAAGCGGCTCCGGAAAGATTTCTCCGTAACGATGATTGAACCGGCTGGCGAAATTCCTCGCCATTTCCAGGTGCTGTTCCTGGTCTTTGCCTACAGGCACATACAACGCACGGTGCAATAGTATATCAGCCGCCATTAACGAGGGATAGGTAAGTAATGCCGCATTGATATTCTGTGGCTGTAAACGGGCTTTATCTTTAAAGGTGGTTGTTTTTTCCAGCTCTCCTTTGTAGGCCAGTGTATTCAGATATAAATAGAGCTCCGAAGTTTCATACACCGCGCTCTGGCAATACAATGCCGCCTTATCCGGACTGAGTCCGCAGGCTAAGTATTCCGATATTACGTGCAGCACGTTAGCCCTTAAGCTTTTGGTATCAGGATGCGTGGTAAGCGAATGCAGGTCGGCTACCATAAAATAACATTCATACTCATCCTGCATGCGCACATAGTTCTGTAATGCGCCAAAATAACTGCCCAGATGCAGTATCCCTGTTGGCCGGATACCGCTCATTACAACCGGTTTCTTTGCACTTTTTTCCATGGCGGCGAAGATACAGAATTTAGATGTTGAGGATAATCATTAAAGATTGCCGAAATTTGGGCAGAAAGTTTTATCCGTCTCACCTAATCATATATCACTATGCAAACATTTAAAGATGCTACAGCAGAAGAGATCAGCAAAGTAATGGAACAGGCATGGGCTGCGTTTGAGGTATACAGCACCTTTTCACTGCGGCAAAGAGCCGGCTTTATGCGCGCCATAGCCGGTGAGCTGGAATTGATAAGCGCAGCGGTTGTTGCTACAGCAATGAAAGAAACCAATTTACCGGAGGCCAGGTTAAAGAATGAGTTAACCAGAACAATATTCCAGCTCAACAGTTATGCCGATGCCTGCGAACAGGGCAACTGGCTGGAGGCAAGAATTGATACGGCAATTCCAGACCGCAACCCGCCGAAAACGGATCTGCGCAAAATGCTGGTGCCGTTAGGTCCTGTAGTTGTATTTGGGGCCAGTAATTTTCCTTTTGCTTATTCCACCGCTGGCGGCGATACGGCCTGCGCGTTGGCCGCCGGCTGCCCGGTAATTGTAAAAGCCCATCCGGCGCATGCACAAACATCTGAAATGGTGGCTGAGTGCATTATAAAAGCAGCGCGGCAAAGTAAAATGCCCGATGGTATATTCGCCCACGTGCATGGTGCGGGATTTGAAGTGGGAAAAAGCCTGGTAATGCATGCCCGTACCAAAGCGGTAGGCTTTACCGGTTCCTATACAGGCGGTAAAGCCCTGTTCGACTGGGCAGCCCAACGCAAAGAACCCATACCTGTTTTTGCGGAAATGGGCAGCATTAACCCGGTATACCTGCTTCCCGAAAAGCTCAGCCAGTCGCCTGTTGAGCAAGCCAAAGTATATGCCGGCTCCATTACCCTCAGCGCCGGCCAGTTTTGTACCAACCCCGGGTTGATCATTGGCATTGATAATGCCGACCTTAAAAAATTTATAACAACCCTGGGCAACGAAATAGAGCAGGTGGCGCCTTCCGCCATGCTGCATCCCGGCATAGCCAAAGCCTTTGCCGCCAACCGCTCCAAAGCATTGGCACAGGAACAGGTACATACGGTTGCCATTGCACAACAACCGCCACAGGAAAACCAGGGTATCCCTACCATTGCTTCAGCAACGGCACAGGCCTTTTTAAACAACCCCATACTCCACCAGGAAGTTTTTGGGCCTTACTCGCTTGTAATAAGATGCAAAGACATGGAGGAAATGATTGCCGTGGCAAAGCATATGGAAGGACAATTAACAACCACACTGATAGCAACGGAAACGGATATGCGCAATAACGCAGTATTGGTAGAAACGGTTAAGAACAGTTGCGGCAGGATTATTATAAATGGCGTACCCACCGGCGTGGAAGTATGCATGAGCATGCAGCACGGCGGTCCCTTTCCGGCAACAACCGATGCCCGGTTTACTGCTGTGGGCGCCGACGGCATTAAACGATTTGCCCGGCCATTATGCTTTCAAAACTGGCCGAACAGCCTGCTGCCCGATGAACTGAAAGACAGCAATCCATTGGGAATATGGAGAACGGTGAACAATGAGCTGACGAAAGCATAAGGATGGAGGATTTGAGATTTGAAATTTTAGATTTATAAACGCCCGATAGTCGCCACCGTGGCAACGCTCATTAACAGGAACTGATGCGATAAGCTGGAAACAATTCCGGGCTTGCCAATGCTTTATTTTTTATATTTGATAAAGATGCGGCACCGCTATCTTTAGCGTAAGACAATGTATTCATAAACTATAAACCATTTTGAACATGAAACCTTCTTTATTATGTGCCATCCTTTTCAGTTTCATCCTGCTGTACGGCACAGCGCAATCGCAGGAACATAAGCTGGTAAAACTATGGGAAACCGACACCCTTTTAAAAGTACCGGAATCTGTACGGTATGATGCCGCCAATAAAATTTTGTATACTGCCAATATTGACGGGCAGCCCTGGGAAAAAGACGGCAAAGGCTCTGTAGGGAAAGTAGGGCTTGATGGCAGGATCATTGCATCGGAATGGGTTACCGGGTTAAACGCGCCCAAAGGTATGGGCATTCATGCGGGCAAATTATATGTAGCCGATGTAGACGTGGTTGCGGTAATTGATATTGCAAAGGGAAAAATAATACAAAGGATTGCCGTAGACGGAGCGAAAGGTCTGAACGATATCAGTATTGACGCAAAAGGGGTGATTTATGTTTCAGATTCGCAAACCAAAAAAATACACCGTATTGAAAAGGGTAAAGCAATGGTGGTGATAGATAACCTGCAGGGACCAAACGGTGTGCTGGTAATTGGATCCGATTTGTATTTAACCAATTCGGGCGGTTTGTATAAGCATGAAAAAACCGGTGCCTTAACACTGATCGCCGACGGCATGGAAGGCGGAACAGACGGTATTGAAGCCGTGGGCAACGGCGATTTTATTGTATCGTGCTGGGCCGGCTCTGTATGGTATGTATATGCCGATGGTAAAAAAGATCATTTGCTGGATACGAGGGAGCAAAAGATCAATTCGGCCGACATAGGCTACGATCCTGTAAGCAAAACGGTATATGTGCCTACCTTTTTTAAAAACAGCGTGGCAGCGTATAGCCTTCAATAGCAGTTTGACTTACCGGAAAAAAGCAACCAAAAATCGAAGAAAGGGCGGTTATTGCCGAATAAAATTTCATAATCGCAGTAACTGAAGCATTTTTACATCAACAAGCAAACAGGTAAAACAAATTCAGTATCAGAAAACAGTAGGTTGTTTAATTCTTCGCCAAAAACCTGATCAGAATCAGGAATTTCCATCCATCAAAGATAAAGCCGGTTGCTACACAACCGGCTTTATCTTTCATACTGTTTTAAACAGGCAGCTTATTTCACTTCTTCAAACTCGGCATCGGTAACATTATCACCGTTTGCTTTAGCACCCTGCTGCTCCTGCTGCTGTGTAGCTTCATTTGCACCGGCGCCAGCCTGCTGCGCTTTGTATATCTCTTCGGAAGCAGCTGTCCAGGCGGTATTTAACGCTGCCATGGATGCATCAATAGCAGCAACATCCTGTTGCTTATGTGCTTCTTTCAACTTGTTCAATCCTTCTTCGATAGGGCCCTTTTTATCGGCCGGTATTTTATCTCCAAATTCCTTTATTTGCTTCTCTGTCTGGAAGATCAAACTATCGGCCTGGTTAATTTTATCTACCTTTTCACGGGCTTCCTTATCAGACGATTCATTAGCTTTTGCTTCCGCCTTCATTTTTTCCACTTCGTCTTTACTTAAACCGCTACCAGATTCAATACGTATTTTCTGTTCTTTTCCTGTGCCTTTATCTTTTGCGGTAACATTTAAAATACCATTGGCATCAATATCAAATATCACTTCAATTTGGGGCAGTCCGCGCGGAGCCGGCGGTATACCATCGAGATTAAACATGCCCAGGCTTTTATTTTGGGAAGCCATTGGTCTTTCGCCCTGGAGCACATGAATCTGCACACCCGGCTGATTATCGGAAGCAGTAGAAAACACTTCAGATTTCTTTGTAGGAATGGTGGTATTTGAGTCAATCAGGCGCGTCATTACGCCACCCATCGTTTCTATACCCAGCGAAAGTGGAGTTACATCAAGTAACAGCACATCTTTTACTTCACCGGTTAATACCGCGCCCTGTATAGCCGCGCCTAAGGCTACCACCTCATCCGGGTTAACGCCCTTATTGGGTTTTTTACCGAAGAATTTTTCCACTATTTCCTGCACTTTGGGAATACGGGTGCTTCCCCCAACCAAAATCACTTCGTCTATCTGGGAGGTATTTAATCCAGCATCTTTCAATGCCTGTTCACAGGGTTTTAAACACCTTTCCAACAGGTTATCTGCTAGCTGCTCAAATTTAGCCCTTGTTAATTTTTTAACTAAGTGTTTGGGAACACCGTCTACCGCAGTAACATAGGGCAGGTTTATTTCCGTTTCGCTGGAAGAGGACAACTCAACTTTGGCCTTTTCAGATGCTTCTTTTAAACGTTGCAAAGCCATCGGATCTTTCCTGAGATCAATATTTTCCTCTTTTTTAAACTCATCCGCCAGCCAGTCTATAATCACTTTGTCGAAGTCGTCTCCACCCAGATGCGTATCGCCATTAGTAGATTTTACTTCAAATACGCCATCTCCCAATTCTAAGATAGAAATATCAAAAGTGCCGCCCCCAAGGTCAAATACGGCTATTTTTTCATCCTTATGCTTTTTATCTAATCCATAGGCTAATGCAGCAGCAGTTGGCTCATTTACAATACGCCGAACAGTTAATCCTGCAATTTCACCTGCTTCTTTGGTAGCCTGGCGCTGGGCATCGTTAAAATAAGCCGGAACAGTAATAACTGCTTCCGTTACTTCCTGGCCCAGGTAATCCTCGGCTGTTTTTTTCATTTTCTGCAGGGTCATTGCAGAAATTTCCTGAGGCGTATACAATCTGCCATCAATGTCAATACGAACCGTATTATTGTCACCTTTTACTACTTTGTAGCTCCAGTGCTTAATTTCTTCTCCCACTTCGTCATAACGTCGCCCCATAAACCGCTTAGCTGACATTATGGTGTTTACCGGGTTCGTAATTGCCTGCCGTTTAGCCGGGTCTCCCACCTTGCGTTCACCGTTTTTCATAAAAGCAACAACAGAAGGTGTGGTACGGCGACCCTCATCATTAGCTATAACCACAGGTTCATTGCCTTCCATAACGGCAACGCAGCTAT
>CALMQS010000101.1 GCA_937871285.1 uncultured Sphingobacteriales bacterium
TTCGCACATATTACACCTCACTATGCTTTTCTACATAGCAGACACGAAGCCACAAGGAGTTCTCCTTTGTAATGATTTTATGGCAAATCCAGCTTTAATAACCCTGCTTAGATGCGGGGCAGTATCGGCATTGTTTTTAGTACCTCTGTTTATCGGATTAACTTTTGAACTGCCATTTCTTTGTCCTGCGCCAGTTGGGCTTTCAATGCATCCAGCCCGCTAAATTTTTGCTCGGATCTTAAAAAATGTTTTACGTATACCCGTATGGCTGTATGATAAATATCGCGGTTAAAGTCAAAAATATTTACCTCAACCGCTAACCTGCTGCCGTCAACCGTGGGGCGAAAGCCAATATTCATCATCCCTTTAAAGCAGGCTTCCCCCGTTTTGATTTTCACCGCGTATACACCATTGCCCGGAATGAGCTTTTCATGGTTTTCTATAGCCAGGTTAGCTGTAGGGTAACCTATGGTACGTCCTAATTGATTGCCTTCAATTACTTTTCCTTCAAAAAAATAATTGTATCCAAGCAGGATATTTGCCGTTTCTATATCTCCCTCCAGCAACGCCTTCCGGATGCGGGTGGAGCTTACTGCCACTTCGTTCAGCACTTTTTCAGCAATTTCTTTCACCTCAAATCCCAATGTCTCCCCATATTGTTCCAGCATCAGGTAGTTGCCGGCACGATCCTTACCAAAGCGGTGGTCATAACCAATAATGATGGTATGCGGATGGATCCTTTTTACTAAAAAGTCGCTGATATACGCTTCAGCGCTCTGTTCTGCAAATGCTTCATCAAAGGGAATGACCACAAGGTGATCAATTCCTTCATTCGATAACAATTCAATTTTTTCTTCTAAGGTGTTTAAAAGCTGTACTTTATGGGTATGACTAACAATTTTTCGGGGATGCGGGTGAAAGGTAATGATAACCGTTTCCCCCCGTATTTTTTGAGCTTCCGCTTTGAGCTGGCCAAGGATATGTTTATGCCCGCTGTGCACGCCATCAAAAGTGCCAATGGTAACTACAGCATTATTAAAAACAGGAAGTTGCGTTATGTTATGATGTATTTGCAGGGTAAATGGTAATTTGGTAAAAGCTGCGGTATATGGTTTCCGGGTTGCAAAACTAATAGATAATTGATAATTGAACCGCGAATATTTACTTTTGCAGCGGTTTAAAAAAATATCATGAGCTTATATAATGAAAGAGGCGTTTCGGCGCAAAAAGAAGAAGTGCATGCCGCGGTAAGGAATTTAAACGCCGGGTTGTTTCCTAAAGCGTTTTGTAAAATGTATCCCGATTTCTTAGGTGGAGCGGAGGATTATGTAAACATCATGCATGCCGACGGAGCGGGAACCAAAAGCATACTCGCTTACCTGTACTGGAAGGAAACCGGTGATATTTCGGTGTGGAGGGGCATTGCGCAGGATGCTATTGTAATGAACCTTGATGATTTGCTTTGCGTAGGCGTTTATGATAACTTGGTATTCAATTCCACTATTGACCGCAATAAAAAACGAATTCCGGGAGAAGTGCTGGAGCAGGTGATTGGCGGATCACAGGAGTTTTTTGAGGAGATGGCTGCCTATGGTATACATATCCATTATTTGGGTGGTGAAACAGCCGATGTGGGTGATGTGGTGAGAACCATCGCGGTAAATGGCACCATGACTTCGCGTTGGCCAAAGAATAAGCTGATCACCAATGAAAAGATACAGGCAGGCGATGTAATTGTAGGACTGGCGGGCTATGGTACCTGTGCATATGAAAACGAATATAACAGCGGGTTGGGCAGCAACGGGCTTACCAGCGCCAGGCATGATGTGTTGAGTAAATATTACGCTGAAAAATATCCTGAAACCTTTGAGCCTTCACTGAGCGATAATGTAGTATATATTGGAGCGCATAAAATGACAGACAGGCTTAGCGTTGACGGCAATGAAATAGCTATCGGGAAACTATTGCTGTCGCCTACACGTACCTTCGCTCCTGTATTGAAAACCTTGCTGGAAGAAAATTTTGAAGCCATACACGGTTTAATACACTGCAGTGGCGGCGGACAAACCAAATGCCTGAAATATGTACCGGAAAAGGTAAGGATTGTAAAAGATAATCTTTTTACTCCTCCTGTTATTTTTAACATTATTCAAAAGGCGGGCAATGCGCCTGCGCGTGAAATGTACCAGGTGTTCAATATGGGCTGCCGGTTAGAAATATATACCCCTGAAAAAAATGCGGAGGCGGTAATACGGGCAGCAGGTCAGTATGGCGTGGAAGCCCGGGTTATTGGCAGGGTAGAGGCCTCGGAGCAACAGGAACTGGTTATACAAACACAGGCAGGTGAATTGAAGTTTTGAT
>CALMQS010000102.1 GCA_937871285.1 uncultured Sphingobacteriales bacterium
AGTGTGTAAGGGTTGCCTTGCATGCATGATCAACATATTCATATATGCTGATGACACTGTTTTCTTTCTGCTTACCAGTTTTCCTGTGTATAATTTGATACGACCAAGAAGCGTCGGCGCTTACAGCGACCTGCTGCCTGTCAGATATTTTTCACCAGACTTTCGTCAATAATGAAAAAAACAATATTTTTTTTCACCACCCTGTGCTTATCGGTGATGTCGTGCACCAAAGAAAAAACGGATTATGAAGCAGAGATAAATACGGTAGTGACGGAACATTACGAGTTTAAAGAAGCTGCTGCCATTAATAGCAATGGCTATCATATCAGCATTGAAGCGCTGAACGGAACTTTTTATAAAGGGTATAATGAGATCCGGTTGAAGATTTCAGGCGATCATACCAATGAAGATGTATCTGCAGTAACTTTTTTACCGATTATGACGGGTGCCGATGACAGCAGGATTTCCTGTCCTCACCGGTACGACATGGTTTACAACGCCGATGCTGGATATTTTCCGGGATACGCGGTATTTACAAGCGAAAGTAGTGCAAACGAAACCTGGGAACTATATATCAGTTTCACCATTAACAATCAAATCCATTCGGTTAAGCAAACCATTACTGTTCAGGAGCAACCCAACAAAAACCTGAATATGACTGCATTTACGGGAAAAGATGGTGAGCAATACATCATCGCCCTGGTGTCGCCGCAAAAGCCGAAAGTTGCCGAAAATGAACTAATAGCCGGAATATACAAATTCAACCAGCCAGCCAGTCCTCCATCCGGGAGTTTCCCTGATCCTTCGCAGTTCTCCTATACAGCTGTAAGCAATTATACGTTGCAGCTCGACCCGCGAATGCCCGAACCTTCTATGGGAAATCATTCTTCGACCAATAATAAGGATCTGACACAGCAAAGCGATGGCTTGTATTACGGTGTTGTCAATTACACTATGACTGGGAACTGGACACTGAATTTTATTATGCTGAATCAAAACGGTAAGATCCTGAAAGGAACCGAAGTGCCTACCGATTTCACACCGGGAGTTGAAGGGGTGAAAAGTGAATTATACATTGATATTTTATTCTAAGATTCATGAAGAAGCTACATATTATTTTCTGGACCCTTTTTCTTGGAATGAATGCAAACGCGCAAAATACGCAAGCGCAAAAGGATACGACTAAAATGCTTGAGGAAATAAAAGTAATTGCTATTGCCAAAAAGAAAATACAGACCGAAATGAAAATGGCGGTTACGGTGGATGAGTTCCTGGCGTCTTCCGACAATATCAGCTTTATAAAACGAGGTGCTTACGCCTGGGAACCTTTGCTCAATAATATGAGCTCGGAACGCTCTACCATTACTATTGACGGTATGCACGTTTTCGGCGCATGTACGGATAAAATGGATCCGATCACTTCGTATGTGGAAAGTAACAATCTTTCTGCCGTTGATATAAAATCCGGACAGGAAGGCAGCCTGCACGGCGCAACCGTTGCGGGAAGCATTGACCTGAAAAGAAAGAGTACGCCGTTCAGCCCTGAAAAAAAATATAACGGCGCTTACCAAACCGGTTTCGAGTTCAACAACAAACAGTTTTTCAACCTGGGAAACTTGTCTTACGCAAGCGATAAATTTGTAGCCGACGGAAGTATTTCCTTCCGCAAAGCAGGCAATTATTATGATGGAAATAACAATGAGGTAAACCATTCGCAATACAATAAATTCAATACCTCCGTAGGGTTGGCCTATAAAACAAGCCCGTTTTCCGCGGTAAGAGTGGATGCTATTTTTGATAAGGCGAAAAATGTAGGCTTTCCCGCGCTTCCCATGGATATGTGGCTTTCACGGGCGATCATTACATCTGCCTCCTACAAGCAATTATTTCAGCACGGGCTGATAAGAGTTTGGGATACCAAGGTATATTATAATGCGGTAGAACATTATATGGATGATACACATCGCCCGGAAAATTTGGTTCACATGGATATGCCGGGCTGGAGCACTACGTACGGGTTGGTTTCAAGAGCCAATTTGAAGCGCGGTGATTACAGTGCCGAAATCCAACTGAACGCATACCATAATTTATCCATTGCAGAAATGCGTATGTATCCGCAAGACCGGAGCAAACGCACCATGTTTGCATATAGTTGGCCCTGGGTTACAACACGGTTTACAAGTCTTGCCATGAATAATTCCTGGGATATTTCAGAGAACAGCCGGGTGAACTTCGGCGGCTCGCTGGGCTATAACTACAACCGTTCCAAATATGTGGAGTTCAACTGGATCTTCCATCCCGGAACCCAACAGGAAAAAAGCAGGATACTGCCGGGCTTGCATGCAAATTATCAGCTTACCGTCAATCAATTCAACTTTTCGGCCGGCGGTGGGTACGGACACAGAGCGCCATCTGTTTCGGAAGGATACGGGTATTATATCTACAATAGTTTTGACCGGTACGATTATATCGGTAACCCTGACCTGAAAAATGAAATTTCTTACGAAGCCAATGCAAGCGCCGGGTTTAAAAATGAAAAGATAGGGATAGAAGCCAAAGTAAACTATTTCTATATTCAAAACTATATCATCGGGAGAATTTTGAGTTTGGGAAGCCCTATGAACTACCAGTCGGTTGGTGTAAAAGGATATACCTCACTGGATCATGCCAGGCTTTTCAATATGGCGCTGAATGCCAATTACAATATCCTGCAACATTTACACTGGAAGGGAACGCTCACGTATGCACGCGCAACGGATGATAAAGGCGGGAATCTGCCATTTATCCGTCCGCTAAGTTATCAAACCTCCCTTCACTTTATGTATAAAAAAATCGGCTTTCAAACTTCACTGAACGGCGATCTTACACAAATAAATTACAGCCCGGAATATGGCGAAGATCAAACACCGGCATATATGATCTGGAATATCTCTGCGGATTACAGCTTTCATATCAAGAACTGTAAAACTGTTTTGCAGGTGGGTGCGGAAAACTTATTGAACGAATACTATAGCACTTATGCAGACTGGGGCAATATCCCCAGGATAGGTCGTAATATTTTCACTTCCTTAAAATTCAGTTTTTAGAATATGAAAATCGTTTATAGTGTTTTATTGATGGCTTTATCCCTGCTGATGGGATTTCAGCAGGCGGTAGTCATTATGCACTTTAAACTGAACCGGGATATTATAGAACAAAGATTCTGCATCAACAAAAACAAGCCAGAGTTGCAATGCCACGGAACATGTCATTTAAAAAAAGAATTGCAGCAAACGGAAAGCTCCGGGTCATCTGCCATCAGTAATTACCCAAAGATTGACATATTCCCTGTCTCATTCACAGCATTGGAAGTAACAAATCCAATAATTGATATACCTAGTAAAACATCCATTCAAAAAGACACCTTGTATACATCGCCTTACCGGGAAATATTTGTACCGCCCCCTATCGGTTGACTTTCTATTATGACTTAGTCAAAATTATTATTAGGTGATAAATTTTCAAATACTTAAAAAACCAGCAATGAAGAATTTAAAAAAATACTTATTATTATTAGTTGTTTTATCGGCATTGATATCCTGTAGCAAGGATGATAAGGATCCTGTTGCCAACAATATCACACTGCATTTCAACAACACGTTCAAAAGCAATACCATCGTGCTTGGCGATGCCGCTTCCACTACTGCCACAACAAACACTTCTGCCGAAGGACAGGTGCATCACTTCTCAGAATTGAAATACGTGGTAAGCAATATCCGGCTTATAAAAGCAGACGGCACTGAAATTCCTTATAACATCAACGACCTCGATAAGGGCGCAACCGTTGTAAACCAGGCAAAGACAGAAACTTTGGATTATACCCTGAGCAATATACCTTCAGGCGAATACAAGCAGATAAAATTTGGCTTGGGCGTTAAGCAGGAACTGAACATGCTGGATCAGACAAAGTTTCCAACATTTTATGCTAATGCCGGCGCTAATGAAACCGAAATGATGTGGGAATGGGGAGCGGGATACCGTTTCACAAAGCTGGAAGGTTTTTACGACAGCGACAATAAAGAAATGTCTATCCACACAGGGAGTACCATAGAGGGAGAAGAAGGCGCATATACGCAGGGGGTTGACGCCTACAGGGATATTACTTTGAACCTTACCGGCAATGTCGTGGTAGGCCGTAATGCTCCAAAAATCACCATCAAAGCAGATTTTGATAAGCTGTTGAGCGGAAAGACTAATACAATTAAATTGACAACAGGAACAGGAATGAATGACAATGCCACACCCAATATTCATACCGCCGTTCAAATGACAAAATTTGTTGACAACCTGGGTGGAGACGGGTCAAGCGATATTACCGGGATGTTTTCCATAGATGGTGTAGAAAATTAGGATAATAGTAAGAGCCGCCTGAAGCTCATTCCCGGACGCGGCGGCTCTTTTTTAAAATGTTCTCTTCATTGATTGATACCGGCATGAAAAAAGTATTCGCAATTTTGTCCATCTTGTTTTTGTTACAATCCTGTAACAGGGATGATATTGTTCAGCCGGTATCTTATAACAACCCGCAACTTTCATTGAATATCCCCACGGGCTTTCCTGCATTAAACAATTCAGTAAATGCAAACAAGCCCACAAAGTATGGAGTGGAATTAGGCGAAAAATTTTTCCAGGAAAAAAGATTCAGCGCGGATAATACTATTTCCTGTGCCAGTTGTCACCATAAATCAAATGCTTTTGCTGATAACAATGCCCTGGCAATAGGGATTTACGGCCGGGTGGGACTGCGCAACACACCGCCCATTCAAAACATGGCATTCATGCAGTTTTATAACTGGGACGGAAAGATCCTCCAGTTGGAAAAACAACCATTGGTTCCCATCATCACGCACGAAGAAATGAATTCTTCTATTTTGGAAGTTATTGGTAAAATAAATGACGATAAGGAATACAAAGAATTGTCCAGAAAAGCATTTGGCGATGAAAATATAAGCCCGGAAAGGATATATAAAAGCATTGCGCAATTCGGATATACACTGATCTCTGCCAACAGTAAATATGACAAAGTACAACGAAACGAAGGCGAGGTATTCACGGAAAGCGAGGCAAGAGGTTATCAGACTTTTCAGCATAAATGCGGGAACTGTCACAGCACCGCATTGTTTACCGACCAGAGCTTTAGAAATGTCGGTTTCCCTTTGAATCCTAACACCGATGAGGCGGGACGGGCCAGGGTAACAGGGGTTCCTGCGGACTATATGAGCTTCCGGGTTCCCTCTTTAAGAAATATTGAATATACAGCGCCTTACGGCAGCTTCGGTCAGTTTCCTACTTTGAGATCTGTTTTGGATTATTTTGATCATGGTGTTTTGGATGCTGACAATCTTGATCCTGTTTTAAAGGAGAACGGTAACAGGATACCGCTAACGGAACAGGAGAAAGAAGATCTTATCGCCTTTATGAAAACGTTAAGTGACAGCTCATTTGTTGGAAAGTAATCAGGAAGCTGTAAAATATTTTCTTCCTCAATGACAAGATGTTCATTAAAAATAAACTGATTTAGATAAATAAAAGGAAAACAATGAACAGGAGAACTAAAATAACATACACTCTCTTATTAACAATATTTACAGCCTGTAATGCAGGCGACAAAGGGAATATTCATAACAAAGAAACCCATGTGATGCAAATGCCGACAGAAACTTCCAAAAGAGGATTTGAAGGCATCCGGTTTGCATCTAAAAGAGATACAATTTGTCACATGCCGGTAAATAACGAAACAGCCGCAGATACACTCGTGTTAGATGGAAAAGTTTACGGCTTTTGTTCAAAGGAATGTAAGGAAGACTTTGCCAAGATATTAAAGGAACAAAATAAAATATGAAATGTGGGGATTGTAGGAGGCGCCGTATCTATTTTCCCTGATACTTTTTGGGGAAGGAAGATAAGTCAGCATAAATTGAAGTAACTTTATGGCGTAACCGCTCTTTGTTTCAAAGTTGCCTTAGCTACTGGCAAATTACTGGCAATAACTTACAAAGTCGCCGTCGGCGACTTTGTAAGTTATTGATTTTTTAGCTCCCCCTGCTGGATTTGAACCTGAGACCATCTGATTAACAGATTGAATCAAAGACAAGATCATTACATTGTCTTCGATTTATGCGCTAATAGCAGCGTGTTGAACTTGATGTCGGTTAACAATCCCCATATCACCTCTTTGCTCCCACAGCTCTTTTATTTTTAAGCCTGCTTCTTCGGGTGTAATACGGATGTAGCGGTAAAAATCACGGAGATTTTTATGCCCGCTAATTTTCATAATCAAGTCAATAGGGGTACCAGCTAAAAACTCATTGGTGCAAAACGAACGGCGGCAGGTATGCGAAGTGACCCAGGCATATTTGGGCCGTACTTCTATTATGTCTTTATTGCCCCGTTTATGAGAGAATTTGATCAATTCAGTGATGCCAGCAATTTTGACTACTTCTTTTATATAGTAATTAAAATCGGAGTTAGTAATTTTGGGAATTTTTCTTTTGAACGTATGGATAAATATATAATTGGCTTCATCCCTTAAAGGAATGACTACCCGGTGATCTGACTTCTCCTGCTTTTTGTAGAGCATCCTGTTTCTTACGTCTTCCGGCACAACGGTTGAGAAATCAGAAAACCGAAGCCCCGTTAAACATCCGAAAACAAAAAGGTCACGGTATTTTTCCAAGTGAGGATATTTGGACAGGTCGGTTTGATAAACACGGGTTATTTCATTCCAATTCAGGTAAACAGCATCGGATTCCTCGTCCATACCCTTAAAGTCCTCCAAGTTGATCGGGGAAATAATTTTGCGACGCATCCGGTTATTAAGGAATATACGGAGTTGCTTAATGGTTTTGCCGATTGTACTAATCTTAAATCCTTTTACTAATTTTTTCCTTCTCCGGTGTACATGCTCATAGGTCATATATTCAACAAACTCCTCGTAGAAGTTAATATCAAAGGATTCAAATTTGATTGGATTATTACGATATTCCTCAAATGCCTTTAACGTATCCCGCATGTTATTAAATACGTTAATCATTTTGGGGGAAACCTTCTTTTCTTTGCTTTTGATATATTCCTCTATCTGGAAAAAGACGTCCAGATTGACTTTCGGTTCTTCTTCCTTTTTGCCCTCTATTTCCAGAAGTTTTGAAGCATCAAAATCTGGCTTGAATGTAGTTTTAGTGAAGGATACAACGTCTTCAATATTATTTTGGACGGCATAAGTAATAACATCTTCTGCAATGCGTATTTGCCTTCTTATTTCAGTATTAATTTGGCTGGCGTCGCCATAAGTAGTCGGAAGCTTGTCTATGACATACTTGCCTTTTTTCGACCAGTAAGCGGGAGGAATAGCTACTTGAGTATTCAGTAGCGTTTTATCACTTTCACTTTTACAATACTGAAGGAAGATAATACTGGTTCCATCTTTCCGAGCTTTGCTTGCCGGGCAGATTGGCGTAACTGATAACAACATAGTTAGTCGAATTTTTAGTCGAATAAAATATTGTTACCAGAAGTAAAGATACTGCGAAGAAAAATAGGTTTTTGTTTCTAAAAACTGAAAATCAATCAGTTATAGTTAATCTAAGTAAGAATAAGTAAGTTTAGTTTTCGACAGTTTGAGTCCCAGCGGGATCACTGTTAAATTTAAAAAACCTGCGACTGACGCGGGTTTTGTTGTTTATAGGGTTTGGCTGGGGGCGGTTTTTGCCTTTGGCGTTAAGCTGCATAAAGCGTTATTGATTTCAGGTCCCTGCCGATTTTATTAACCGCCTCTTCTATTTTCAACACCTGTTTTGCTGAAGGATGTTTTACGCCGCTGCTGTACTGTCTTAACAAACCTGGTTAATAAGTTTTGCTATATTATGGAAAAAAGTAGTGTTTACAAAGACACCTGGTCAGTAATGCTGCCCGAAGTTGAAAGTTAAAAGTTCCCGCAAAGTAAAATAAGAAAAAAACACAAAGACCGGTAAGTGTCTTTGCGCCTATCCTTTGCGTAAAACCTTTGCTTGAAAAATTTCTCGAAACCTTTATTTCGATGTCAAATATTTTTTCTTGTTCAATAGTTTTACCACTTCTATCAGCACCACACTCACAATAGTTACAATTACAATCAGCAGCATAATACTACCATTCAATGGCGTGGTTTTGAAAATGGTATCCAAAAACGGCACATATACAATTAATATTTGCAGGATAACGGTGCCTGCAATAGCCAGCCACATGCCACGGTTGGAAAAGATATCTTTTGAAAAAAGCGAATGAAACGCTGAACGGACAGATAAAGCATTGCCCAGTTGCACAAAGCATAATGCAGTAAACACGGCTGTTTGCTGCGTTTTTACATCATAGCCTTCACTAACTGTCCACCATTGAATAAATAAAGCAGCCAGAGCAAGGAGAATCCCCGTTACAATTATTCTTGGAATTAATCCGCCGGCAAATAAATTTTCTTTTGGCGGGCGGGGGGGGCGGTTCATGATATCTTTTTCTGCCGGTTCTGCTACAAGTGCCAATCCGGGTAAACCGTCGGTAACCAGGTTGATCCAGAGTATATGAATGGGAAGCAGGGGAATGGCGAACCCCAGGATAGGAGCGCAGACGATCACCAGTATTTCTGCAAGGTTGCAGGAAAGTATATAAACAATGAACTTTTTAATGTTCTCATATATCCTTCTTCCTTCACGTACCGCCTTTACAATAGTGGCAAAATTATCATCCAGCAAAATCATATCGGCCGCTTCTTTCGATACATCGGTTCCTGTAATTCCCATGGCAATACCAATATCAGCCTGCTTCAATGAAGGCGCATCATTTACGCCATCACCCGTCATGGCCACAAATTCTCCGTTAGTTTGTAAAGCTTTTACAATATTGAGTTTTTGTTGTGGCGACACACGTGCATATACAGCAATGTGTTTGGTTTCTTTGGTGAATGCTTCTTCCGTAAGCTTTTCAAGGTCAGCGCCGGCTCTTACTTCCTTCGAATCTTCTTTCACCATACCCAAGCGTTCGGCAATGGCGGTTGCAGTAAGTAGCTGATCGCCGGTGATCATCACCGTTTTAATGCCCGCTGTTTTACATTGTTTAATGGCATCGATCACTTCTTCCCTGGGCGGGTCAATCATGGCCGTCATACCCAAAAAATCCAGTTCATTTTCTTCACCTTCCGTTATTTTCCCGGGGTCCCGGTCAAATGTTTTATAGCCAAAAAATAATACCCTTAATCCATCGGATGCCCATTGCCGGTTAATACCCAGCCATCCGTTTTTTTGTTCTTTATATTTTTCAGATACTGATTCCATCATTTTTACGGGAGCACCTTTTACAAATAATATCCATTTGTCGCCATGCTGATGGAGGGTGCTCATGCGCATTCTTACCGAATCGAAAGGCAGTTTGTTTACAAGTGGAAAACGTTTATCGGCCTCTTCTTTGGTTTTACCTTTTTCCAATACATATTTTACCAATGCGGTTTCTGTAGAATCTCCCAACAATTCTTTATTATCTGAAAATCTCACCTCATTGTTCAGCATCATGGCGTAGCTCAAAAGTTCTTCCTGCTCCGGCGCAGATTGTATCTTTTCTACGGTCATTATATTTTGGGTGAGCGTGCCGGTTTTATCACTACAGATATAAGTAACCGAGCCTAAGGTTTCCACCGCAGGCAATTTCCGCATCAGCGCTTTTTGCTTTACCATTCTTCGGGCGCCCTGTGCCAATGCAATGGTAACTACCGCCGGAAGGGCTTCGGGTAAGGCAGCTACAGCGAGCGATAATGCGGTGAGAAACATAGCAAATGCAGGTTCACCCCGCCATAATCCAAAACCAAAAACCAGCACACAAATAATAATGACAATCACCGCCAATTGCTTGCTGAAGACCGCCAGCCTTTTTTGAAGCGGTGTTTTTTGGTTGCCCACCTCCATCATTCCTGCAATTTTCCCTATTTCGGTTTCCATGCCGGTAGCAGTTACTATTGCTTTGGCCGATCCATTACTCACAATTGTTCCTTTGAAAACCATATTATGCTGATCGCCCGGTACCAGGTTGTCTTCCGGAATGGATTCTATTTTCTTTTCAATAGAATGGCTCTCCCCGGTAAGCGATGCTTCATCTGTTTTTAATGAACTCACTTCAAACAGTCTTGCATCGGCAGGAACGATATCTCCCGCCTCCAGTAATACAACATCACCAGGTACCAATTCCTTTGCTTCAATTTTTACGGGATTATTTTCGCGAAGCACTACCGCATTTTGCGCAGACATTTTTTGAAGCATTCTTACCGATTGCTCTGCATTATATTCCTGCGAGTAACCCATCCATGCATTGCCCAAAATGATTGCCAGGATAACATACGCATCTGTATGCTCACCTACAGCAAAAGAAATAACTGCCGCCACAATGAGAATAATGATCATTACGTCAGTAAACTGCGACAGGAGAATAGACCATCTGCTTTTTTGTTTGGCTTCCTGCAAAACATTTGTGCCATATTTCTTTTGAAGGGCGGGTATCGTATCATTATTTAAACCGGAAGGAGTTGTTTTCAGTTGCTGAAAAAGCGCTTCATTACTTAACTGGTAAAATGTTGCCATGAAGAAAAAGTATCCTTTAAAGGTAGGCAAAACTATGTTTCGGTACCACTCCATGAACTTGAACCGGGCAAATGAAGTTCGGGTGCGCTATTAATTGTTTTCAATCAAAACTTCCGGAGCATGGCCGGCGATGATACCTTCACCACCGTAACCTTCCCGTTATCTGTGGATGCTCTCATTCAGGTAATTTTTTGCAATAAGCCTTACAGTTGCGTCAATCTCTGTTTTGCCGGCCGGCTTTTCAGGCTAAGTAAAGCGTTGTGCAAAATAGCAGGAATACGCCACAAGTTTATGAAGGCTAAGGCTTGGCTTTTAGTAAGATCAGGATAAACAAATCCTTACCGGGCCTTTTGCATTTGTTCGATGGCGCTCCATCCTTCCGGTGTGATGCCCATAATTTCGGTGGCAACGCCCAGCGTTTGGTAAGTGTCGAAGAAAGCCATCCGTGCAATGGGGTGATCCACTTCGCTGATGATTTCATAACCCTGTTCGCGCAGATCGCTGGTGACACGATCGAAATCGCTAACCGGCAAACGGAACGCCATGTGCTGTGTGCCGCCTGCAGGATAGCGGGTAAGATAGTCATGGAACATACTTTGGCCGGAAAGAGGTTGGATGAGTTCGATGAAGATGCCACCGTTATAGGTTTGAGTGGTGAGCCATTCGCCGGCTGCGGCCTTGCCATAATAGGTCATAGCCAGGTCCTGTGCCCGGATGTGTTCCGGTTGGGGAAAACCGGCGATGCCCAGGGCGTTCGCAAGGAATTTTACGGCGGCGTGAATGTCCGGCACCACCCAGCCAATTTGGGCCAGTTGGAACCTGCCCGCCGCCCAGGCAGGTCCGGCGATACTATCGTTAACACTGTTCATGCTTAATGTTTTTAGATACCGGCATCCGGAGTTGTCATTACTGCCAAAAGCTTCGAATCACTAAGTAAACGGTTTGGGTCAGGCATCCGGTATCTCAGGCTCCACTAATTTGGTCAGCTTTTCCAGCGATTCCTGCCAGCCTAAATAGCACATTTCTACAGGTATGGCAGAAGGAATGCCTTCCTGCGTAATTTTTATTTCTGTACCCGCAATATTTTTCCGGAGCCACACTGAAGTAATCATATCTCCCGGCAGGTTGGGATCGTCAAATGTATCCGTGTATTTCAAAAATTCATTAGGTTTGATTTCTATATATGTTCCACCGAATGAATGACTATTCCCCGTTGAAAAGTTTTGGAATGACATCTTATAAGCACCACCCGTTTCTACATGCATTTGGTGAACGGTGCAAAGAAATCCGTAAGGGGGTAACCATGAAGCGATGGCAGGGGCTTCCGTAAATGCGCGGTATACTTTTTCCGGGGATGCTTTAAGCACTCTTTGCAGCGAAACAACATTGCCTGACATAAGAATATATTTTTGTTCCTACTCGTCTGGCTTTTCGGTTCCGCCCGTTTTGGAGTGGTTGCTGCTCCACTTACCTTTAATGCTGGTTGTTTATTGATTGCTTCAACACAACAAAGATGGTAAGAAGATTGCATTTGGATAGAGGCTGTATATGACAATTTAAAGGGCTGTTTGCGACACGGCCAAAAAATTTTAATCAGCCTTCGCATCAGAAAAACCGGATGGGGTATATACCGAGGTCGAGCAGAGAACCTTACGGGCAATGTTTCCCGGCCCGATGATTCCCCATTTAACAGGCTCCATATACAATTATTTTCAACCCTGTGCCTGATTACACAGTATTAAGCTGCTAATAAAAGCTTAAAAATCATACCGGAATTTTGTATCATCCAGCGTCTTTTTTTCTAAATAAGTTTTAACCATTTTAAGGAGATGTTTTATATCGAAAGGCTTTTCAATAAAATCATCGGCGCCGGCTTCTACAGATAATATGCCAATACCAGGATTGGCCGAGATCATGATAACCGGAATATGAGCAGTAGTTGCCTGGCTTTTAAGGTGATGACAGATATCAATGCCATCAATGCCTGATAACCGTTTGTCGAGTAAAAAAAGATCCGGAATGGTGTATTTATCGCCGAGCACATCTTCGCCGTTGGATATTATTTCAACTATATAGCCTGCTGATTCCAGGATAATCTTAAAGATATCCTGGATGCCCGGGTCGTCATCAGCAACCAGTATCCTTTTTATCATACATAGTTTATATCAAATAATATACCGGTACTAACAG
>CALMQS010000103.1 GCA_937871285.1 uncultured Sphingobacteriales bacterium
CACACCCCTATTCAATACTAAAAGCTATTTGAGAATAAAATACCTAATCCTATTTTCAAATTCCCACATTTTCAAATTCCCATATTAATTCCTCACCGGCTTTCCTCCCTTTAACACACTTTGTATACGTTCCAGTGTTTTCTTTTCACCGCAGAGGCTCAGGAATGCTTCTCTTTCGAGGTCAAGTAAATATTGCTCACTCACCAGGGAGGGCTCGCTTAAATCGCCTCCGCACATTACATAGGCTAATTTTTTAGCTACTACCACATCATGATCCGTGGCATAATTGGCCCGCCACATGCCGTTAATACCGGCGTATAAAGCCCCGAGCGCCGAACGCCCGGCAACCCTCACATCGGTTCGCTGAACAGGCGTTACATAGCCGTTGTCAAATATTTCAATAACACTCTTTTTAGCAGCGGCAATCCGCCTGTCCTGGTTAATGATCACCTCATCATGCCCTTTTCTTAAAATGCCCAGGTCGAACGCTTCAAAGGCACTGGTAGAAACCTTAGCTGTAGCTATTGTTAAAAACCGATTCTTTAAAGTAATGGTGTCGGGCTCGTCTTCATGCATCTCATCGGCCGCACGCAGCACAAATTCTTTGGTGCCGCCGCCTCCGGGAATCAAACCCACACCCAGTTCTACTAATCCTATATAACTTTCGGCTGCAGGTAATACTTTGTCGCTATGTAAGCTCAGCTCACAGGCGCCGCCTAAGGTTAAGGCATGTGGCGCTACCACTACCGGCACGCTCGAATACCTGGCACGCATCATGGTATTCTGGAAAGCACGCACGGCCATATCCAACTCATCATATTCCTGCTCTACGGCAAACATAAAGATCATGCCCACATTGGCGCCTGCCGAAAAATTCTGGCTATCATTAGCAATAACAACCCCTTTATATTTTTCTTCGGCCAACGCAATTGCCTTTTGAATACCTTCCAGCACTTCCCCGCCTATTGTTCCCATTTTAGTATTCCATTCCAGCCCCAGCACATCATCACCCAAATGGTAAACATTAGCCGCGCTATTCTTCCAAACCGTTTGCCCGGAAAAATTTTTCATTACCAGGAAAGCGCTTTCTGTTCCGGCTGCAACAGTTGAAACATAACTGTCGCTGGCAGGTGAATAACATAGGGTAACGCCTTTTTCAACCTTATAAAAAGTACTGTTGCCTTTTGCAAGCATATCATCAACCCATGGGGCAATAGCATAACCCGATTCTTTCATTGCCTTAAGCGTTTTTTCAACACCCAGCGCGTCCCAGGTTTCAAAAGCGCCAATTTCCCAGCCAAAGCCTGCCTTCATAGCGCCATCTATGCGATATACCTCATCGGAAATTTCCGGTATGCGATGAGAGATATAAGAAAACAAACCGTAGTGAAATTGCCTGTAAAATTCTCCTGCCTTATCCTGCCCCGCTAACAGGGCTTTTATCCGTAGCTTAAGATCATCTATGCCTTTAGCGGTTTCTATGGTTGCGAATTTGGGCTTTTTGCGTGGCTCATATTCAAGTGTTGAAAGGTTGAGCACCCGGATTTCCGAGCTGCCATCCTTTGATTTTATCTTTTTAAAAAATCCCTGCCCTGTTTTATCGCCCAGCCATTTATTTTCTACCAGCTTCGCCACCCATGAAGGAATAAGGAAAGTATCCCTTGCCTCATCGTCAGCACAATTATCATATACCCCCTGCGCCACTTTAACCAGTGTATCAATGCCCACCACATCGGCAGTACGGAAGGTTGCCGATTTAGGACGGCCGAAAACCGGGCCCGTAAGCGCTTCTACTTCATCAATGCTTAAACCCGTTTTTTCCACGAGCTTAAAAATAAGCGCCATGCTGTACACGCCAACCCGGTTGGCTATAAAAGCAGGGGTATCTTTACACAATACGGTAGTTTTGCCCAGGTACAGATCACCGTATTCCATTAAAAAATCCACTACTGCCTCATCGGTATAGGGACTTGGAATAATTTCCAGCAAACGCAGATAGCGCGGAGGATTAAAAAAATGCGTACCGCAGAAATGTTTTTTAAAATCTTCGCTCCTGCCTTCAGTCATAAGGTGTATGGGAATACCCGAAGTATTAGAAGTGATCAGCGTTCCGGGTTTACGGAACTTTTCAACCTCGGCAAGAACGCGTTGCTTAATGTCTAACCGTTCTACTACCACCTCTATCACCCAGTCGCAACCGGCAATATCTTTCATATTATCTGTAAAGTTGCCGGTTGTAATCTTCTTCACAGCATCCTTTGTATATACAGGCGACGGGTTTGATTTTAAAGCCGCAGCAAGCGCATCATTCACTATTCTGTTCTTCACCGCCGGATGATCCGGCGTTAACCCCTTCGCTTTTTCTACCGGAGTTAATTCATCAGGCGCAATATCTAATAGCAAAACCGGAACACCTGTTCCTGCAAAATGGCACGCAATACGGGAACCCATTACGCCCGAGCCTAACACTGCTACTTTTTTGATGATACGTTTCATCCGTTAACTTTTAATTGAGATTTTAAATTAGTTAGCTAAACAACTAATTAATACCGAAGGTAATATAAAATTGATTGAGAAAGTACAGCATCGCAGATTTAAAACTAATGCTAATTTCGGGTATGTCAAGACAGGATGCGATACAGATATTTCTAGCAGGCGTGGAAGCGGTAAAGCCCAACCATTTTATTCCACAGCATATTCAATTGCAGAACGACAGGATAACAATTGCGGATCAAAGCTTCCTGTTGACTGACATGGATAACCTGTACATTGCAGCGGTGGGGAAAGCCGCATCGGCTATGGCCTTAGAAACAGAGAAAATTTTAGGTAGCCATATCACAGCGGGCGTTGTGGTTACCAAGTACCATCATGCCCTTTCACTAACCCATTGCCGCACTATTGAAGCCGGGCACCCGGTGCCCGATAACAACAGTTTGCTGGGAGGAAAGGCGATAGCAGCGTTGTTTAAAAAAGCTACAGCAAAAGATACTATTATTTTATTGATCAGCGGAGGCGCTTCCGCCCTGCTCGCCGATGCTCCGCCCGGATGCAGCCTGGCAGATATTCAGCAAACGGTGCAATTGCTGTTAGACTGTGGCGCAGCTATTGATGAAATCAATACAGTACGAAAGCACCTTTCGCTTATAAAAGGCGGGCAACTGATGTCATACACACAGGCCAGGGTAATAGCGCTTCTGCTAAGCGATGTTCCGGGTGATGACCTTTCTGTAATTGCCAGCGGACTAACCGTACCGGATGCAACAACATTTAAGAATGCCTGGCGGGTAATAGAAAAATACGCGCTTTCCGGGAAGCTTCCTGTTTCCGCCAGGAACCGGCTGCTTGGGGGAATTAAAGGAACAATTCCGGATACACCCAAATCCGGGAGCCCCGTTTTTTCCAAAGTACACAATGCGCTGGTAGCTACTAACAAAACAGCACTTGAAGCGGCTGTAATAAAAGCGCAGGTACTGGGTTATGCAACAACCGTTCTTTCGCCTATGCTTACCGGTGATGCCGAAGTACAGGCCGAAACTTTTATCCAAAGGCTTAAAAATGAAAAGAACAGTTCACCCGTTTGTGTTTTATGGGGCGGTGAAACAACCGTTACCATAAAAGGAACAGGCAAAGGCGGACGTAACCAGCAATTTGCTTTGGCTGCCCTATGCGCATTGAAGAACAGGGAATGGCTGAAAAACAACAGGGTTGTAATTTTATCGGGAGGTACGGATGGAACAGACGGACCCACTACAGCGGCGGGTGCGGTAATTGATGCGGATACCTTTGTGAAAGCAGATGAGCTTTCCATAAACCCGGAAGCGTATCTTCATAACAATGACGCCTACCATTTTTTCGAAAAAACGGGGGGGCTGATTATAACGGGACCCACACAAACCAATGTAATGGATATCGTAGCAGGGTTAATCCATTAAAGCGCATAGGTAAAATCATTTATCTTAATCCACTAAACCGTTCGTTTATATCGTTTTTACAATATGGCAACAGCACACCAGGAAATATTAGCAGGCTGGGGTAATTATCCAACAGCAAATTCCTATGTAACCACTCCGGCAAATGCACAGGAGTTAAACGCAATAATAACAGCCGGGCCGGTTATTGCAAGAGGTTTGGGAAGAAGCTACGGCGACCAGGCTATACATACCGGCAAAAAAGTGTGTGTATGCACCCGCATGCATCATTTTATTTCCTGGGATGAAAAGGAAGGCATATTGGAATGCGAGGCCGGCGCGAGCCTTGATGAGATCATTACCACATTTGCTCCAGGGGGATGGATGCCGATGATTTGTCCCGGAACCAAATTTGTAACCATTGGAGGCGCTATTGCCAACGACATACACGGCAAGGCGCATCATGCAGACGGTTCTTTTATCAATTGCGTTATCTCCTTTACTATTTTACTGGCTAACGGAAGCATCGTAACCGCTTCGCGGGAAGAACACCCTGATTTGTTTATTGCCAATTTCGGGGGGCTTGGCTTACTTGGTGTTATACTAACGACCAAGATCAGGCTAAGGAAAGTTGAAACTACTTATTTCAGGCAGCAGTCTGTTAAAGTTGATAACCTTGATGCCATGCTAAACGCGCTTGAACAATACAAACACTGCAATTATTCTGTTGCCTGGATTGATCCGCTGGCTACCGGCAGCCAACTTGGCCGGGGCGTTTTAACCGTAGGTGATGCTGCCGCACTGGAAGCACTACCTGAATCATTAAGAAAGGAGCCATTAAAAATTCATAACGCCTCTAAGCTCAGCGTTCCGTTTTTTCTGCCGGATTTTACATTAAATAATATAACGGTACGGTTGCTCAATAAAGTAATAGGCTTTGTGCAAAATTCTCCAAAAACATTCGTGCATTATGAGAAATTTTTCTTCCCCTTAGATATGATCAATAACTGGAACAGGGGTTATGGCAAAAGAGGGTTTATTCAATACCAGTTTGTAATTCCCGAAGACAATGGCATAACCCATCTCAGGCACATTATGGAAATGATAGCGTTCAGCGGGTGTACCCCTTTCCTGAATGTATTTAAGAAAATGGGGGAAGGCCAGGGCATTTTATCTTTCCCGTTTAAGGGTTATACACTGGCTATTGATTTTCCGGTTACCAAAGGGCTGAAAGCATTTACCAAACAATTGGATGAAGCGGTATTGCAGGCCGGCGGAAGAATATACTTAGGCAAAGACGCCATGCTTGATAAAACAACCTTCCGGCTCATGTATCCGCAGTACGAAAGCTGGTTGGCCATCAAGGCAAAGTATGATCCTTCCAATGTGTTTACTTCCGATCTTTCGGCAAGACTTGGATTGGAAGTATAAACCGTATTGTTACATGATGCTTTATTCTCCCCAATATACAATGCAGGAACAGCGTACTTTATCAGGCTATTAATAAAACGAAGGAGATGTTATTTGAATTTACCATCATGAAATGGCGCATGCCTATTATTTTCAAAACTTTGAAACCGGTGAAAATGCTGATCAAAACTTTATTGCACATTTTCCCGGCTTCAACAACATCGGCAATGCAGTATTTCAACGGGAAAAAGCGCCGGTTAATTATAAAGATACCTGTGCGGAACAGGATAAACCGTTTTTTCAGAAGTGGTTAATAACATCATCCCAATAATACCAAGAATAAAAAGAAGCGAAACTTCAAGGTAGGCTTGTGTTATCGTGCTGTTAATAATGGCTTTGGAATCATTCTGGAGCCGCATACCTTCATTAGTCTGCGTTTCGTTGAGCTGCTTCAGCGACTGAAGCGCCTTGCCGAAACTGGTGCGCAGGCGCTCCTTATCTGCATGCGCAAAGGAGGAAACAGCCACGGCTTCCGCTTCATTGTAGTGCTGCAGGTGCAGCCTGAAGCTTTTCCATTGCTGCTGTTCTTCTTTTGTAAGATAAGTGACTTCATAAGCCTTTATTATACCGTCCATTTCAAGGTTGTGCTGATTTAATTGTGCTGATACGTTATCTGCCGGCATGGTTTGCAGTAATATCTTTTTCTGGTAAAGCAAATCGCTCATACTAAAAATATAACTGGCAGGCATAAGTCTGTCTTTGTAAATGGAGGATATATTATCGGTAAGGTCATCATATTGCTGCCGGCTTACAAAATTATTGACCAGCGCCAGCACCAGGATCGTTAAAAGCACCATAACAATTTTGCGCTTTTCCTTTACTATTCCCTGCCATTTCATATAAAGAAAGATTTAAGTTGTGGCAATACAAATACCGTTATGAACCAGTTAATTTACGCATAAACCGGATGCAGTTGTTCGTTGGTGAAAAGAAATTTGAGGAATGATGATCGTTTACAGCCTTTATACTTTCTCCTGCAGGGAAATAAACCTTTCCGCCTGTTTACAGGCATTTTTAAAACGTTTTTCAAGCTTTGGGGTATCCCATTGAAACCCGGTATTACAAGACCTGTTGGAAAAGTAGGCAGTGATCTGCTCTTCATAATCCTTAAAGGCTGAACAGGATTGTGTGTAACCGGTTTTTAAAAGCAGCGCTGGAGCCATTTCAGGCTTTTGTATAAAACTCATCGTTAAGGGCATTTAGGGTACGTAAACTTACTAAACAAAACCGTGATTTTCCCTATTTATACAAGCTTTTTCTCTGCGTGGAACTATTATATCATAACACTTTTATTATCAGAACATTTTAACAGCGTAAGCAGCCGGATTTAACCTGTATAAAAAAACCGTTCTCCGGAAAGAACGGTTAAGCATATAGTTTGAAATGAAAACGCAGTTAACGGCACTCATTACTACACCGGATACGATGGGTAATAAGCGGTTTTAATATTCATCTTCATTAAAAAAGAAATCTTCCTGCGACGGGTAATCGGGCCATATATCATCAATACCCTCATATATCTCTCCTTCATCTTCCAGTTCCTGCAGGTTTTCAATTACTTCTATGGGAGCGCCGCTACGGATGGTATAATCAATCAGTTCGTCTTTGGTAGCGGGCCACGGAGCGTCTTCGAGATAGGATGCCAATTCAAGTGTCCAGAACATTTATTGTTTTTTTAAGCGATGATCAGATTTTTTTACTTTTCCAGGCCCGGCGTTTTACCTTCTAAAATGAAGAGCGGACGGCCAATTTTTCCGCAAAAGTAAAGTTTAGCGGGTAATTTCCAAATTCACTTATCTGAAAGCGCAAAATTGAACGATTATAAGGGGTATTTATTGCCGGTACTTTTGTTAAGTGTTGCGGTAATGATTAATTTTCAGTTTTTAAATAATCCAATTGTTAATGCTATCTGTAAAAAATGTTACCAAATCTTACGGCAGCCTCCAGGTGCTTAAAGGAGTAAGTCTTGATATACAGCCGGGTGAAATTGTAAGCATTGCAGGTTCTTCCGGCGCCGGCAAAAGCACCTTATTACACATCATTGGCACCTTAGATAAGGCCGACAGTGGTGAGATTACCTTACAGGATCAGCGGGTAGATCTGCTTAGTGGCAAAAAGCTGGCGGGCTTCCGTAACCGGCATATGGGGTTTGTGTTCCAGTTTCACCACCTGCTGCCTGAGTTCAGCGCTTTGGAGAATGTATGCATACCAGGCTGGTTATGGGGCAAAAAGAAAAAAGAAACGGAAGCCAGGGCCAAAGAACTCTTAGAAACGCTGGGATTAAAAGACCGGATAGAAAACAAACCCTCCGCTCTTTCAGGAGGCGAACAACAGCGGGTTGCCGTTGCCCGCGCACTTATCAACAACCCCGATATTGTGTTTGCGGATGAGCCCACGGGAAACCTCGATTCTAAGAATGCCAGGGAATTGCACCGCCTTTTTGTTCAGTTACGCGATACCCGCAAGCAAACATTTTTGATTGTAACGCATAATGAAGAGCTGGCAAAAATGAGTGACAGGGTGCTGCATATGAAGGATGGGAAAATGGTATGATGAACCTCAAACCTGTACCCTGAAGCCTGTACCCCCCTACCCCCGCGGCTTCCACGGTATATCTTCTATTTTAAGCAAATGCCCGGCATACCTGGCTAAAACGAATAAGTAATCGCTCAGGCGGTTGAGATATATGAGTATAAGCGGGCCTATCGTTTCACCTTCAGCTTCCAAACGCACACAGCACCGCTCTGCCCTGCGGCAAACACAGCGGGCAATATGCAAAAAAGATATGGTACTATGCCCTCCGGGTAAAATAAAATGCTTAAGAGCTGGCATGGCTTCATTCATCCTGTCTATTTCCTGCTCCATGAAGCTTATGTCGGATTCATGAATATCAGGAATATGCATTTTTGTTTCTTTGGCCGGATCGCAGGCCAGCGCCGCCCCTATAGAAAATAACTGCCATTGTATATGCTGCAATACCTTACAGCTCTGCTCATCTGTAAGTACATCTTTACACAAACCAATATGGGAATTTAATTCATCTACCGTACCGTAGGCCTCGATACGCGTATGCGACTTGAGCACTTTTGTGCCTCCAATAAGAGAGGTTGTGCCTTTATCGCCTGTTTTAGTATATATTTTAAAAGACATGCGGGTTAGTTCATATAAAAGCGTAATTAAAAGGGCTGTTTAAAAAGTACTATTTTGCCACGAAGTCACTAAGACACGAAGAAAATAAAACGGGAAGATCAGGCTAGTGTGGTTGCCTCGGACGTTCTTTTATCGGTTTCAATAACGCCATCTCTCAGGCGAACAATCCGTTTGGCATAATGCGCGATATCCTCTTCATGGGTTACCAGCACAATGGTATTACCCGCCTGCTGTATCCTGCCAAAAATATTCATGATCTCGTATGATGTTTTGGAATCCAGGTTGCCCGTGGGCTCATCTGCCAGCACTAAAGAAGGGTTATTGACCAATGCACGCGCAATAGCTACCCGCTGGCACTGACCGCCGCTCAGCTCATTGGGCCGGTGATGGCTCCTGTCTGCCAGGTCAACCTGCTCCAGCACTGACATAGCCATTTCCATACGCTGTTTTTTAGACACTCCTGAATAGATAAGCGGAAGCGCCACGTTTTCCACCGCAGAAAGCCTCGGCAGCAAATTAAACTGCTGAAACACAAAACCGATCTCTTTATTACGGATCTCCGCCAGGTCATTATCCAGCATCTTGCTTACCTGGTGCCCGTTAAGATAGTAATCTCCGCCTGTTGGCGTATCAAGGCATCCCAGGATATTCATGAGCGTACTTTTTCCCGAACCGGAGGGACCCATTAAAGCCACGTATTCGTTTCTTTGAATATTGAGCGAAATATTCTTCAAAACCTGCAGTTCCTGCCTGCCCATGAAGTAGCTTTTCCTGATATTATCCAAGTGTATGATAGCGTCCATAATCACTACGAAGATTGTTTAAAACAAATATAAGTGAAACTGCGGGATGATATGAATTTATGGATAAAAGATAAATGCCAAATACCTGTTAACAAAAACACCGTAAAGGTAAACAGGGCTTGCTAAATTGCTTTTTTATGATCGCCTGAACAGTGATGCGCTGGTGATCCGGGTTATCTGTCATCCCTGTTGCGTCTTTTTCTTTTTTTGGAAGGCTCATAAATCTTTTTTGCCTTAACAACCATATCAAAAAACTCTGTATGCAATGGATTGCTCATATCCATAGATACCTTGGTGAGGTTGATTACATTATCCCATGTGGCTTTTTTAAGATAAGGAGAGCTATGAAGAAATCCTCCAAACATGCATACGCTGGTAGCAAAGCTAAAATAATGATCCAACTGTGCTAACGGTATATAATTATTAACGCAATCATATACCTGTTTTGAAATGTCTTTTTTTCCCGGCAAGCTGTAATTAATCGTTACAGTAGCCAGTTGCTGTTCTGCAGCCGGAGATTGCGTTTTACCCTGATTATTTCCGGGGGTTACCTCAAATACCGCTATCATAGAGTGCCCCGATCCAATTTCTCCTCCTTCCAATGTGCTGGTCGTATCTTCTAAAGCTGTTCTTTTGTTATCAAAGCCTATCAGCCGGTAAGCGCTGATGGCTTCTTCATTAAAGTGTATATTGAGCGATACATTGTCTGCCACGGCGTATAATGTTTGGGTAAGCTCTTTAACCAATACCTTCTCTCCCTCTTTTTCATCATCTAAGTAAGCAAAGTTGCCGTTCCCTTTTTTAGCCAGGGCCTCAATTTTAGAATCCTTGTAATTGCCCATTCCCACGCCCAGGCAGGTAAGATAAATGCCTCCCTGCTTCATTTTAAGGATCAGGCTTTCCAGTTCCTGCTCTCCTGATACACCCACATTAAAATCACCGTCTGTTGCCAGTATTACCCGGTTATTACCATCCTTAATAAATGTATTATGTGCCAGCCGGTAAGCCTGCCGTATACCCGCCTCCCCGGGTGTAAACCCTCCCGCGGCAAGATCTTCAATGGCCTGCAATATCTTTTCTTTTTTATCACCGCTGGTAGGTGGCAGCATTACGCCGGTAACGCCGCCGTATACCACAATTGATACTGTATCAACCGGGCGAAGATTCTCCACTAATTTTCTAAACGCCGACTTCAGCAGGGGCAGCCGGTTAGGCATATCCATTGAACCCGACACATCTATCAGGAATACCAGGTTGCTGGGAGGAATGGTGTTGAGATCAAGCTTTTTAGAAGCCATCTGCACAAACAACAGTTGATTTTCGCTATTCCACGGGCAGGAACTCAATTGGGAGCGAACCGTAAAGATGCTGTCGCCACCGGGTTCCGTATAGTTAAAGTTGAAATAGTTCAGCATTTCCTCAATCCGTACAGCATCTTCAGGTACCTGGCTGTTCATATTTATAAACCGCCTGATATTGCTGTAGGAAGCACGGTTTACATTGGGCGTGATACCGGTAACAGGATTGCCGTCTGTTTGTATAAAACCGTTCTCTACCAGGGCGCTGTATGTTTCATCGGCCACAGACAGCTTGCGGTCAGACAAAGCCTTCAGGCTGGTGGTTAGCGATAGCAGGTAGTGTTTTTGCAAGCTTGCCGTGTAAGGCAGCATCTTCATTGTTATTTGCTGGTATTCGGATGTATTTACCCTTAACGAAAGCGGTTCATAACCATCAAGAGAAAGGCTGATACTGTCTGATTTCACAGCACTGGGAATGCCAAAAGCGCCTCCAAGGCCGCTGGAATGCAGGTAGCCCGTAGAATGAAGGACGATCTTCACATTTTGAAGCGGCTTATCTTTCCCATCCCTTATTTCCCCGCGTAAATAATACTGGGCAGCCACCGTTGTATAAAAACAGAGCCATCCTATGATTAAAGCAACCTGTTTTATATGGCATTGCATGTTATTACAGTAGTTTTAGTATAACTAACGATATTGGATACATGATATTATGACACAGGTTATTATGCTTCCTCCACCAACTGGTATATTTCTTTTAAATTCCGGCCTAATCCATCATAATCAAGCCCGTACCCTACTACAAATTTATCGGGTATAACAAATCCGCGGTAATCAATAGTTACAGGATAAATGGCGGCTTCCGGCTTATGCAGCAAAGTACATATTTTCAATGAGGCCGGCTGCTGATGTAAAAGTTGGGGTAAAAACAGGGTTATGGTTTTTCCCGTATCAATAATGTCTTCCAGTATAATCACATCTCTTCCAAATAAGTCAATATCAAGCCCTATAGACGTAATAACCCGTCCTGAAGACCTGGTTCCTTTATAGGAAGCCAGCTTGATAAAGCATATTTCCGCAGGCAGGTTCAGTGCTTTAAATAGGTCGGAAGCAAACATGAAAGACCCATTCAAAATGGGAATAAATAAAGGTGTTTTGCCAGCATAATCCTTTTCCAAATCACGCGCTATTTTTTGCACCTGAGCGGCAATCTCTTCCTGTGAAATATAAGGCTGAAACTGTTTATCATGAACATGTATTACAGACATGATCTAATTTTTATAAATAAGCAGTTCCTGGCCACTGCGAATGGCGTTATCGTTCAGCCTGTTCCAGGCACGGATCTGCTCTATTTCCACTTCATATTTCCGCGCTATGCTGAACAGGGTTTCCTTTTGCTGAACAACATGTTTTACAAACCGAAACTGAGCCGGCGCGTTAACGGCAGGTGGTGTTTGTTCTAACTTTGCTGTCTCTGTTCCTGTTATATTGTGGCTTACTTCAGCTACCGTGTGCTGCGCCGCATCCTTTTGCAAAAAAAGCCGCTGTCCTGCCGCAGGCGTTTCATTTCCCCGCAGTTGATTATAGGCTAATAAATGATCTAATCTTATGCCTTCCTCCTGGGCGATATCATACAAAGTTTCCGCTTTTCGTACAATGTGAAACGCATTTGCTCCCTGCCGTCTTTTGCGTTGTAAAAAGATCAACTGGTCTTTCCGGATAATGTCGTCCGGTTCGGTAAGCTCGTTAAATTCAAGCAGGTGCTTATACCTTACGCCATATTGCTCCGCAATAGCAAGCAAAGGCGTGCCTGCAAGCGCTACAATCACCCTTGTATCATTTATCCTGAATGCCTCTTCGGGATACCGCAAACGCAACGCTTTAACTTCAACTTCGGGCCGGATATCTTCACTATCCTGTACCATAGCAGCCGTTGAAACAACAGGAACTGCCTGGCCATCAACAGCATACACAGGCTGCTCCGCTTCCATTTTACGCTTTCCTAATGCTACAAGCGTATACAACTGGAGATCATAGGCCTCAATATATTTGATCAACTGCTGCGTATATTTCGGATTGGTAGCATACCCGGCCTTTTTCAACCCTTTCGCCCAATCTTTATAATCTGCAGGATCAAGCTGGAAAAGAAAAGCATAACGCTGGCTTCTTTTTAAGAAATCGGAATGATCCCTGTAAGAATCTTCGGCGGAAGCATAAGCCCGGAAACACTCCCCTCTTTCATCATCATCGTGATATACTTTATCTCCACTCCACCCGGTTTTACATTTAATGCCAAAATGGTTATTGGAACGCTTAACCAGGTCGCTTTCCCCGGCTTGTGTTTCTAAGATGCCCTGCGCCAGCTTAATGGAAGCAGGCACTCCCGTACGCTGCATTTCCTGAATGGCCAGGAACTTATAGGTATTGATATACCGGATGATAGCAGGGTTCTGCGCCGTCAATGTACTATAGCCAAAAATGGCGCATACCAAAAGAATATTCACTTTTTTGATCATAGATTCCTATTCTATTTTTTCATAATCAGCATTAAGCCGTCTCTAACGGTCAACAATACCTGTTCCACCCTGCTATCCTGCTTCACATGGGTATTAAACGCGTGAATGGCTTTCGCATTCTTTCCTTCAACATTTTTACCCAGCACCTGCCCGTGAAATAACACGTTATCCGCAACAATAAAGCCTCCCCTGTTCAGTTGGGGAAGCACGATCTCGTAATAATTGATGTAATTCACTTTATCCGCATCAATAAAAACCAAATCCCAGCTTTCGTTCAATGCCGGGATAATCTCTAACGCGTTTCCAACCTGCAATTTAATGCGATCCTTTACAGCGCTTTTGTTAAAAAAGTTCAGCGCCTTCCGTGCATCTTCTTCCCGTAACTCAATGGTATACAATAATCCATCGGCGGTTAACCCCTTTGCAAGACATAACGCGCTATATCCGGTAAACGTTCCTATCTCCAATATCCGCAAAGGCCTGATCATCCTGCTGATCATGGTTAGCAATTTTCCCTGCACCTGCCCGCTAAGCATATGCGCATGGGGGTGGGTTTCATAAGTGTAAGCGGCCACTTCCTGCAACAACTCATCCTGAGTGCCGGAAAATTGTTCCGCGTAAGCCTCCGCAAGCGGGTTAAGCAGTTCTACATTCATTGTTCCTGTAAAGGTAAGGCCAAGAAATGCCAAATACAATTTCTGCGCGGCCGGAACTAACCTTTCAACATGCTTATGAACGGGTTACGCGGCTCAAGATTGCCTTTCCTCCCTGTTGCTAACAGATTTATTTTAAATACTTTTGCTTCCATTTTGAAAAGCTAAAAACGGAACCTTATATGAAGCATTACGAGAAGTCTGTTTCCGCCTCAGAAGCGGTGCAATGTATACAATCAGGTAACCGGGTGTTTT
Source organism: uncultured Sphingobacteriales bacterium (assembly GCA_937871285.1). Classification (GTDB taxonomy): domain Bacteria; phylum Bacteroidota; class Bacteroidia; order Chitinophagales; family Chitinophagaceae; genus Agriterribacter. Next base: position 14,054 of record CALMQS010000103.1, read on the forward strand.
TACATGGCAGTGCGGCAACGCCCATTACTTTAATAGAAGCCATGCAGAACAGGCATGCAGCGCTAACAAATGTAGAATTAGTAAGCATTACCAACCTGGGGCACGTGGATTTCAATAAACCCGAGCACCGGAAAAGCTTCTTTTTTAATTCATTGTTCGTTTCAGCTAATACACGTGCCGTGGCAAACAGCCACGACGGCGATTATGTGCCCATATTTTTGAGTGAGATCCCTCAGCTTTTCAGGAAATCCATATTACCTATTGATGTGGCGTTAGTACAGGTATCTCCTCCCGATGCACACGGTTATTGCAGCTTAGGCACTTCTGTTGACATTGCCAGGTCGGCGGTTGATACCGCTAAAACCGTGATCGCGCAGGTGAATCCCAATATGCCCCGTACCCATGGCGACGGCTTCCTGCACATCAGCAAAATAAACGCGCTGGTATGGGATGAAAGCAGCCTCCCGGAAGTGGATTATTCGCAAAAAGTGAGCAGCAGCGTTGAAAAGATCGGCAGTCATGTGGCGTCCTTAATTGAGGATGGCGCCTGTTTACAAATGGGTATTGGCGTTATTCCCGACCAGGTTTTAAAAAATCTCGGCAACCATAAAAACCTGGGTTTACATACTGAAATGTTGTCCGATGGTGTTATCCCGCTCCTCGAAAAAGGCGTTATCAATAACAGCCGGAAAAAATTAAATATCGGCCGGTCTGTTACAGGATTCATGGTGGGTACCCGTAAGCTGTATGATTTTGTGCACGACAATCCGTCTGTAAGGGTAATGGATATCGGCTACGTAAATGATACCAGCAATATCAGGAAGAACCCGGGGGCAACGGCTATTAACAGCGCTATTGAAATTGATCTCACCGGGCAGGTATGCGCCGATTCCATAGGCACTTACCAGTTTTCAGGTATCGGAGGCCAAATGGACTTCATGCGCGGCGCTTCCCTTTCTGAGAACGGGAAACCTATTATTGCTTTGCCATCCGTTACCTCAAAGGGCATATCCCGCATCGTTCCTTTTTTAAAAGAGGGTGCAGGAGTGGTTACTACACGGGGGCATGTTCATTGGGTGGTTACAGAATTTGGAATAGTGGATCTGTTTGGCAAGAATTTAAAGCAAAGGGCAAAAGCGCTTATGAGCATCGCCCATCCCGATCACCGGGAAGCGCTGGAAAAAGCGTTTCACTCGCGGTTTAAATCTTAATTTGCATTCCATTTATCTTGTGCCGGTTATACGGTGAACATCCTTATATGAGCAGTACCGTTTCAAAAAATAACAGCATAGTCGTAACCGGGGCTGCGGGCTTTATCGGGAGTTGCCTGGTATCTTACCTAAACAGTAAAGGATTGGATAACCTTATCCTGGTGGATGAATTTGAAAGGAATGACAAGCTGAATAATCTTGTACAGAAAAAATTTTCTCATAAAATTGAGAGAGATCTTTTTTTTGAATGGCTGGAAGAAACGAAACCCGGGATTGATTTTATTTTTCACTTAGGCGCCCGTACCGATACCACCGAATTTGATTATGCCGTGCACCAGCGCTTAAACCTTGAATATTCGCAGGATGTGTGGAACTATGCTGTGCTGCATCACATACCCCTCGTATATGCTTCCTCCGCGGCCACATACGGGTCTGGCGCATTGGGTTATAATGACGATCACGGCACAGTAAATACACTGGAGCCCTTAAACCCTTACGGCGTTTCCAAAAATGAATTTGATAAATGGGCGCTCCGCCAGCACAGCACGCCGCCTTTTTGGGCAGGACTCAAATTTTTTAATGTATACGGACCCAATGAATACCACAAAGGACGTATGGCCAGTGTAATATTTCACGCTTTTAACCAGGTTAAGCAAAATGGTTATGTTAACTTATTCCGGTCGCACCGTCCGGATTATAAGGACGGGGAACAGTTGCGCGACTTTGTTTATGTAAAGGATATACTGCATATTTGTTACTGGCTGATGAAGCATCAGCCCGCTTCCGCCATATACAATGCCGGTACCGGAAAAGCAAGAAGCTTTTATGACCTGGCCCTTGCCACATTTGCGGGAATGGGTATACCGCCCGATATCCGTTTTATAGATATGCCTGAAGATATACGCGATAAATACCAGTATTTTACCGAAGCGAATATGACCAAACTAAAAACGGCTGGTTATACGAATGCGTTTTACAGTCTTGAAGCGGGCATTGATGATTATGTAAAAAATTATTTAATTACAGGAAACTACTATTAGCGATGAATAAAAAAATAGCCATCATTGGCGGCGGCAACCTCGGCACTGCCATTGCGGAAGGACTGATCCAAAGCGGGTTTGTTGCAGCTGGCCATATCCTCATTACAAAAAGAAATCTTTCCACTATTCATTACCTTGAAGAAAAAGGTGTGCTGGTAAGTAATGACAATGCCGAGGCCCTTCGTTTTGCCGACCTCGTTATCATAGCCGTAAAACCTTTCCAGGCTGATGATGTGCTGGGCGCCATTAAACCGCTTTTTGATGAGAACCGGCATGTGCTGGTTTCTGTTATTACCGGAATATCCACGGCGCATATTCACGGTATCTTAAACAAAAAAATATCCACCGTGCGGGCAATGCCCAATACTGCTGTTGCCATACAGCAAAGCATGACCTGTATAAGCGCGAGAGATATTACCAGCGATCAGCTCAATTATGTAAAAGAACTGTTTGAGCAACTGGGCAAGGTTGTTGTAATTGAAGAAAAGTTGATGGAGGCGGCTACCGTACTGGCTGCCTGCGGAACGGCATATGCCATGCGTTATATCCGCGCCAATATCCAGGGTGGTATCGAGATCGGCTTCGACGCTGCTACCGCCAGCTTAATTGCCGCACAAACCGTAAAAGGCGCCGCGCAACTCCTGCTACAGAAAAATACGCATCCCGAACAGGAAATAGATAAGGTAACCACCCCCAAGGGCTGTACCATAGCCGGGCTGAATGAAATGGAACACCAGGGCTTCAGCTCCTCTCTTATTAAAGGCATTGTGGCGAGCTACGAGAAAATAGCATCAGATAATAAATAAGGTGTGAGGTATCATCAATCAGGTGTCAGGTGAGTTTACTAATGATCGGATGAATGCTTGAATGGTGAGTGTTGCAGGTTACAGGTTGCAAGGGAAGTCCGTTTCGATTTTAAGTTTAGGTTTATCACTATATTAGTTATTAGTCACGGATTTCGGATTTAGCGTTTCCGGCTTCGGATTTTATAATTTGTGGTTTATGGTTGCATAACAGACCCTGGCGATACAAAAAAAATAATTATGGGGCTATCTATTCATTATTCAGGTTTTCTTCGCGACAAAAAACTATTAGGGCCTCTGATAGAAGAAGTAAGGGAAATTTCGGAAACGCTTGATTGGACACCGCATATTATTGATGATAAAGGTTTAAAAGGAATAGCCTTTGCACCCGAAGGAAGCGAACCTATCTTTCTTACTTTCGACCACAACAACCAATTACTCTCGCCCATGAACATCCTTGTCAAAGAAATTTATGATGGCGTTCGCTTTGATAAAGAATTGATGTTTACTACGAGCGTCAAAACACAATTTGCCGGCCCGGATGCTCATGTTGCTATCATCAAACTTTTAAAGCATATTTCTGCAAAATACCTGGAAAGTTTTATCCTTAGTGATGAAGGAAACTATTGGGAAACGGGTGATGAAAAAATCTTATATGCTCAGTTTAAAAAATATGAGGAAGCACTCAATTTTGTTCAGAAATCACTACAGGATTTTACTGCTGTACCCGGCGAAACCGCCTCTTCGCTGGCGGAAAGAATTGAGAAAATTTTGAAGGGTAAATTTGGAAAGGAAGAAAAATGAAATTATGAGTCGTGCACGCGGAATGTAGCGGATATGTATAACAAGCCGGCTCTCCGGCTGATACAAACAAGTATCCATTTTGACTTTCCCGCCAGGCCGTTTCCTGCAAATGTGCGCTATGCAGGTGCTGTACTGGATGATCCCGATTGGGTAAAAGACTGGCTGAACCCCTGGCCGCAAAATGATCCCCGTCCCCTGGCTGTGGTGACACTTTTAATTTTTAATGTGGTTTCCATTTCTAATGGAAGTTCGCCTTCAACCCTTTCTTTCAACTTCCAGCCAAAACCCTGATAAATAGGAGCATCCGGAAATGCTTTAAACAATTGATTCAAATGGCCTTTCACCAATCCATTAGCCACAATTTTATCCCACTGTTCTTTCACAACAGCTTTTCCATAAATGTCCTCCGCTGCAAACTTCGACAATAGCTGCTGTCATAACTGTCCGTAACCACTTATAGATTCCACGACTCCTGAAGCACTTTGATTCGCGCCGGGGTTTTCATCACCAGCCGTTGTGGGCCAGCTATGAAACCCTGGCGCTGAACGATTCGCCGGGGGCTCACGCTTCACACAGTTGCCTGACTGTGAAGACCCCGTCGGGAAGAAAAGGCTCTCCGAACGCCAGTGCTTTAGAACTTATCCCCGCCATAGTAAGTCCGAACGGATAATAATGCGTCTCTTCCAGTATGGATATCACACTATTTGCATGTATCTAACGGTAACTTTTTCCACCCTTCTTCCGGGCTGCTTTCTAAGGTAAGGCAAGGCGGAACTTTGGTTTCATAAAGAGGATTACGCACTTTAGGATCTGAAGGCAAGAAATTTATAAAAATCAAATTACCTTTCTGTAATCCTAAGCCAGCAGCTGTAAATTTTGTAGTAAAAGATTCTCCATGATAAATATAGCTGCATGTATGCAGAGCGCCATTCTTTCCATTCCTAATATCACTAATAATTCCTAACTTATATACCCCCTTTGCTTTTAACCTTTCACGCGTAATTCTTCCCGAAAAAAACATATAGGTTATGCCTAACAAAATACTCCCGAAAAGTATGTATTTAATATACTTATTAATTGTTTTGTCCTGCATCCGAGATAGTTTTTTGTCCCTGATCTAATACTACATTCAATGCTTCAAATAGAAGTACTTGTTGCTCCTGTTCCCTGCCCGATTGCACCACCGGCTAATTTTAAATAGCTAAATACTGCGTCTAAAAGAACTGCACTATATGCTTTATTATAAGCAGGTACAAATATTGTCTGAAGCCCATTTTGCGCATAATTCGCGCCGGGGTTTTCATCACCAGCCGTTGTGGGCCAGCTATGAAACCCTGGCGCTGAACGATTCGCCGGGGTCTCACGCTTCACACAGTTGCCTGACCGTGAAGACCCCGTCGGGAAGAAATTTTAGTATTCGCCCGGGCTTGCCCACGCTTCTTATCCACCCGGCGGGAAAAAATCTCTCAGATCTTCAAATTTCAAATCAACGTCAGTTGTGGCATTCCACCGCTGCACCGGGGGCGCTTTGCAATACAGGACTGATAAAAGGTATGCCCAAATTCATTCCCCTTAAAATTAAAACCACCGCCATAAGGGCTATGCCATAAGGTACGGCTTTACGCATAGCCTGCCTTACGCTAAAGCTCAGCGATGTGCCGAAATAGCCTATTGCCATCATTGCAGGCAGCGTGCCCAACCCAAACATGGCCATAAACAATACACCCTCACCAACGGTTGAGCCGGTCAGCGCGGCGGCAATGGCAACATATACCATGCCGCATGGAAGCAGGCCGTTGGCCATGCCCAGCAGCAGGTACGAAAAACGATGCTTTTCCGATCGTAATAAAGTAATGATAACACCCTGCACTTTTTTGTAAAACGCCAGCATAAAAGCAGGCTGAATGTTTTTTTTATAGCAGTAATACTGGATCAGCAATATAAAAATGAGCATGCCCATACCAATGGAAAACCATTGCTGAAAGCCCGCGATATAAATATGCCTCCCGGCAAAGCCAAACAATAATCCTAATGAAGCATAGGTAACAATGCGCCCAAGCTGGTACAACAACAGGGCCGCAAACCGCTTCATATGAGAGCGGTGATGAACAGGCAACGCCATAGCCAGCGGGCCGCACATACCCACACAGTGCATGCTGCCGAATAACCCCAGCACAAATCCTCCTGCTATCCATTGCCACATCATTACAATCTTAGTTTTGTTTCGCTGTAATAGTGTTGGTTATTGCTGGTCCATTCAATTTTTACCGTATAGTTCCCCGCGTCAAACAGTCCGGCATCTAATTCCTGGATGGCGTCTTTATCCGGCTGCAGATCAAACTTCCGGTCCATCTTTTCATCATAAGCGCAGTAAAACCACAGGGAACCCTGTACATCGCTGTTCTTCATTTCTTCCGGCAACTGCACAATAACCCGGTTGCCCGATTTTACAATACGCACCTTGCCGCTTAAAGCGTTTGCCCGGTTGTTGCCGTCAATTACCTGCTGGTATTTTAGTTCGCTTTTATAATAGCCTTTCTCTACCAGTTGAAAATCGGTTTGCATGGCCTGGTAAACCATAAAGCCCATCAGGCATATAAAAACAACAATGGCAACAGTAAGCTTATGACCCCAGTTCATACTATTTCTTTTACGTTAATAATGTAATCCTTAACTACTGCTATGTTAATCGAAAGATGACAGACGTGAAACGATAAACCCTTCACCTCTCACATTTTACCCTTAACCTTTTACCCTTAACCTTTTACCCTTAACCTTTTACCCTTCACCTTTCACGTCTCACTTCTCACAATATAATTAGCATAACGCTACCGCGCTGCCGGTCCCATGAAATTAGTGCCCAGCGTGGTAATTTTATGATCTCCTTCGTATACGCCAATTTTCAGCTTTGTTTTTCTTGCTTCAATAATATCACGCGGCAATACAATAAAGAAGGATCCCTTGCCCTGCCCCTCTCTTTTTACCATAATATTTTTTCCTTCTGCTTCTATAATGCTGCCCGGCATGTTTTCCAGCTTTAGGGAAAGCGATACATCGTGCACCGTTTTATTGATGATCCTGATATTATACAGGTTCGATACGCTGTCTGTTCCTCTTTCCTGGTACAGCATGCCGCCTGCTCTCATTATAGTACCATCCACATCTTTACGGGACACCAATAAAGCGGTTAACAGGCCGGTTAAAACAACCAGCAAAATGGTATAGAATTTCATCCTCCCCGTAAATTGCAGCTTCTTCCTTTCCGCAATACCATTCTCCGAAGCATAGCGGATCAGTCCGCGTTCCCTGCCCGTGGCGTCCATCATTTTATTACAGGCATCAATACACGAAGTACAGCCCACGCATTCCATTTGGGTACCGTTACGGATATCTATTCCCGTTGGACAAACCTTTACACACTGGAAACAATCTATACAGTCGCCCAATACCGGCGCCGGTTCGGCGGCTTTTTGCTTTCTGAACTTCCCTCTTGGCTCACCTCTTTTATAGTCGTAGGCAACGATCATGGAATTACGGTCGAGCAATACGCCCTGGAGGCGGCCGTAAGGGCAAACCACCGTGCAGGCCTGTTCGCGGAAATAGGAGAATACGCCATAGAACACGCCGGAAAAAATAATGATGGAAGACAACCCGCCTATATGTTCGGCAGCCGGCTCCCTTATGATCTTCAGCAATTCATCCACCCCTATGATGTAAGCAAGAAAAAAATTGGAAACAATAAAAGAAAGCAGGAAGAACACGAAGTGCTTGGCTGTTTTCTTTACAATCTTGTCGCGGTTCCAGGGTCCTTTATCTAACAGCCTCTGCGCCGGCGCATCGCCTTCTATAGCAAATTCAATTTTACGAAAAAGCATTTCCATAAAAATGGTTTGCGGACAAACCCATCCGCAAAACAATCGCCCGAAGGCGGCCGTAAAAAGTATGATGAATACAATACCGGTGATCATGGTGATACCGAATATGAAAAAATCCTGCGGCCAAAACACCCGGCCAAACAAAATAAATTTAGCCTCGGGTATATTGAACAAAAATAACGGGCGCCCTTTATATTGAAAGAAGGGAAGGGCAAAAAACAAAGCAAAGAACCCCAAGCTCACCCATGTACGGATGTTGAATAATTTTCCTTTTGTTTTGTGGGCATATACCCATTTCCGCTTACCCTTTTCGTCAACAGTAGCTATCCTGTCGCGAAAAGCGTCCGTTTCATCCTGCGTTAAAGCATGTGGTATGTGTTGTTCTTTTGCCATTTTATCAACGTCCGGGCTTTACCGGGATTTCGCTTAATTCACAGCTGCAGATCCTGCCGCAGGCGCCGTCGTTGCCGATTCTTCTTTAAACAACTGGCCTTCCGCCGCTTTTGCGCCGGGAGGGTTCGTACCATGCAGCGACATTACATAGCTGGACACCTGCGCTATCTGTTTATTGGAATAGCTGGTTTGCCATTGCGGCATTGCGTTTATGCCATATTTAATGGTTTTAAAAACACTACTGATATCACCTCCGTGCAGCCAGTAATCGTCGGTAAGGTTGGGACCAACCATGCCGCCTCCATCATCTTTGTGACACGCTACACAGGCAGCGGTATATATTTTCTTTCCTTCGGCAAGGTCAGCGGGGTCAACAGAAACCGTAACCGTATTTTCATCAACCGACTCTCCTTTTTGGACGAGGTATGCTTTTACTTCTTCATCCGCTTTCTTTACGGCAATCTCAAATTCTTCCTTACTTAAAGGCGCACTGTAGGATACATGATACCGCCATAAATAAATTACCCCAAAAATGATAGTAGCGTAAAAACCGTATAGCCACCAGGGCGGAAGCCGGTTATCTAATTCGCGGATACCATCATATTCATGATCAAGCGCAATATCGGCTTCCTGCTCCACAGGCCTGAATTTATTAACCCGGCTCCACCATGCGCCCAGCGATTTGGACGTTATCAAAGCTTTTTCCGCTTCGGCGGTCTTTGCTTTATCTGCTTTGAGCAGAAACCTGATATTGTACAGCAATACCAGGATCACCAGCATTTCCACAAAAATGATCGTGATCATGGAATAAAAAACAAAGGCGGATAGCCCGCCATATGTTTTTTGATCAGCAACGGCTGCCTGCATGGCTTCGGTATTATCCTGCGCCATAACAGAGCTGGTTAATAACAAGAGCAACCCGGTAATAACTGTTACCGGCGCTGCAGCCTTTTTTTTCTCTTCTTTATCTTTTTCAAGCTTAATACCGGCTATCCCTGTGAGCAACTGCCCAAGCATAAATATCACCACCAGCAATATCAGCATCAGCGTTATTAAAGTTAACGCCAGGGTATTGCTGAGCGCGGAAGGTAGCGGCGGTCCAGCAGCAACGGCGGACAAACTTCCTGTGAACATACACAATACCAGTAATGATAACGGTTTAAGCATACGGGTTAAGCAGCGGGGATTGTTTTTACAAAGCATACCATTTATTTTATTGTTCCGGGTTGTCTAATGGAATACGGCTGATTTCCTCGATCTTACGTTTGTCGGTTTTGAATACCCATGTCAGCATCACTATAAAAAAAATAAAGAATATGCCAAACGATGTTAGTCCGAGTATATCCACACCGCCGATCTTTTCCAAGTAATTAATAAATTTCATATTGCCAGAGTTATAATTTACTGCATAGTGGTTTTACCGGCTGCTGCCTGCTGTTCCAGCTTAATATCTGTACCCACACGCTGCAGGTACGCGATCAACGCAACGATCTCTTTATTGGCCGGTGTTTCGATCTTATCTTTTTTAAGTCTCGCCGCTATGGCTTCCGCCTGCGCGGTAAGATCCTGGTTGGCGGTTTTATCGAACCCTGCGGGATAAGGCACTCCTAATTTTTGCATCACTCTTATTTTAGCAGGTGTGCTGGCGGTATCCAGCGCATCATCTAACAGCCACGGGTAGGCGGGCATCACCGATCCGGGCGACATAGACGTGGGATCGTCCATATGGTTATAATGCCAGCTATCGGGGTATTTACCTCCTATGCGTGCCAGGTCGGGGCCCGTACGCTTGCTCCCCCATTGAAACGGGTGATCGTATACAAATTCGCCCGCCTTGGAATATTCGCCATACCGTGCCACTTCATCGCGGAAGGGCCGTATCATTTGTGAGTGACAGGTATAGCAGCCTTCCCTCACATAAATGTCACGTCCCTGCAATTCGAGCGGCGTATACGGTTTTACACTCGTTATGGTAGGAATATTCGATTTCACCAGGAAAGCGGGGATCATTTCCACCACACCGCCAATGACCACTACAATCAGGCTCACCACTAATAATGTAAGCGGCCTGCGCTCAATCCACCTGTGCCAGTGCTCCTTGCCGTGCTTTATGTTTTTGGGTAGCGGTGCGGCTTCGGCAGCTTCATTAGCAATGAATTTCCCCGCAGCTATGGTTTTAGCCAGGTTATAGCACATCAGCAATGCGCCCGCCAGGTATAAGCCTCCGCCCACACTGCGGGTAATGTACATGGGTATGATGTTGGTTACGGATTCAAGGAACTGGAATTTCAGTTGTCCTTCGGGCGTAAACGTTTTCCACATTAATGTTTGTGTAAAGCCTGCCCAGTATAACGGTACTGCGTACAGTATAATACCAATGGTTCCCAGCCAGAAATGATTGGTAGCCAGTTTTTTGGAATACAGTTGCGTATCCCACATTTTGGGAACAAGGTAATACAGCATGGCAAAGGCCATAAAGCCGTTCCAGCCCAGTCCGCCGATATGCACATGCGCGATGATCCAGTCGCTGTAATGCGCAATGGCGCTGATGTTCTTTAAGCTCAGGAGCGGACCTTCCAGCGTGGCCATTCCATAACAGGTAATAGCCACTACCATAAATTTCAGCACCGGGTCTTCCCGTACCTTATCCCATGCGCCACGCAGGGTAAACAAGCCGTTAAGCATACCGCCCCAGGAAGGGAAGATGAGCATTAAAGAAAAAACGGTACCCAGCGATTGCGCCCAGTCGGGCAGCGCGGTATATAATAAATGGTGCGGGCCTGCCCATATATAAATAAAGATCAGCGCCCAAAAGTGAATGATAGAGAGCCGGTACGAATACACCGGACGATTGGCGGCCTTGGGAAGAAAATAATACATGAGGCCCAATATAGGTGTGGTAAGAAAAAATGCTACCGCGTTATGCCCGTACCACCACTGCACCAGCGCGTCCTGCACACCCGCGTACCAGCTATAGCTTTTCATGAAAGAAACCGGTATCTCAAAGGAGTTTACGATATGCAGCATGGCTACGGTAACCCAGGTAGCGATGTAAAACCAGATGGCTACATATAAATGCTTTTCCCTCCTTTGCAGAATAGTGCCAAACATGTTGATCCCGAATACTACCCATATCAACGTAATAGCAATATCTATCGGCCACTCTAATTCCGCGTACTCCTTGCCTGAAGTATACCCCATTAATAAGGTTACAGCCGCGGCAGCAATAATAAGCTGCCATCCCCAAAAATGGATCCAGCTTAGCTTATCGCTGAACATGCGGGCCTTACACAACCTTTGCAGCGAATAATATACCCCTGTAAAAATACAGTTGCCTACAAAGGCGAAAATAATGGCGTTGGTGTGCAACGGGCGTATACGGCCAAACGTGGTAGGCGCAAGGTTCAGGCTGGTGGCAGGCGCATAGATCTGGATGGCCGCCCAAAGCCCGGCCAACATGCCAACAACAGCAAAAATTACCGTGGCATATCCAAAAGCTTTCACGATCTTATTGTCATAACAGAACTTTTCTACTTGCATATCCGGAAATATTTATCAGGGTTTTATTGTTTTGTTTGAAGGCTTTTCGTTGTCAAACAATATTCTTGAGGAGGGAGAATAGTCATCCTCGAACTGTCCGCTTTTTACACTCCATAAAAAGGCTAAAAGAAAGAGCCCGGCTACGGAAATGCTGGCTATTAAAAGAATGATCATTACGCTCATTATGCAGGAGTTATTTGTAAAAGTATTTGGAGCGGAGGGGATAAGTTATAAGCAATATCAAGAAGTAAAATGACTTTTGTCATGCTATCGTCAGGGGGCGGGGAGAAAGGAAGGCTGCAGGTTACAAGGTACAGGTTACAAGGTACAGGTTGCAAGGTTCATGCCCTATACCTTATACCCTTATACCTTATACCTTATACCCTACGTCCCATGCCCTATACCTCATCCCCATACCTCCTACACTCTCACCGCTTCAGCTTCATTCTTCCCGCGGCCAAATTGCTTGCCCCGAAAGTGAGCAGCACGATGCTTAAAGAGCTGGAAGGCATTAGTATCGCAGCTATCAGCGGGGATAAGGTTCCCTGAACGGCGAAGTATAATCCTATGATATTATATGCAACAGACATTACGAAACTGGCGATCACTATTTTCCTGTTGATGCGGCACAGGCGGATAAAGCTGTCCAGCATACCAAGCTGTTCTGCCGCTATGATGCCATCGCTTGCCGGCGTAAAATTGTTGGTTTGCCCGCTTACCGCTATACCTGTATCGCTTTGCTGCAACGCTCCCGCGTCATTCAATCCATCCCCTATCATCATCACTTTTTCACCCTGTTGCTGCAACTGCCGGATATACTCCAGCTTATGCCCGGGCTTTTGATGAAACAGCAGCACCGCTCTCTCCCCGGTTAGCTTCCGCAGGTTGTCTTCTTCGGAGGCATTGTCGCCGGAGATCACCGACAACGGGTAATATTTTTGAAGCACCTGCAACAGCGCAGGCACAAATGGCCGGTAATGATTGCTGAACCGGAAACAACCCACGGTTTTATTTTCGATGCTTACATATACTACCGTGCCGGCCTCTTGAGACAAATGAAAATCGCTGGTTTGAGCGCCGATGCTTATCCAAACATCATTTACAAAACCTTCTGTTCCTTCGCCGGGCTTTTCTGTAAAGCCCTGTACCGCAATATCCCGTGCCACACCCAGGTGCTGCGCTATAGCTTTGCTGAGCGGGTGATTGGAACAGGATGCCAACGCGGCTACCTGTGCTTTTTGAACAGCAGACAACGGTGCTCCTTCGTACGTTATTTTTTGCTCACCCGGATCGGTAAGCGTACCTGTTTTATCAAACACAATATGGGTAACCCGCGAAATATCCTCAATTACCCCGGCTTTCCGCAGGTAAAACCGGTTACGGCCAAGTATACGTAAAATATGACCGTTGGTAAAGCTGTTGGATAATAAAAGTGCGCAGGGACAGGCAATGATGAAAACAGCAGTTACCGCCGGCCATATTTTAGCCGGATCGTGCATTTGCCAGTAAACGGCGGCAATAGCGGCAATGGTAAAAACCACGAGGGTGAAATACCTGCTTACCGTGTGCACAAACGATCTGCCCTTTTCTTCCTGCCTGTCGCTACGGTTCCAGAGCCGGGTAAGATAGCTTTGTGCAACTTCCTTCACTGCCAGTATTTCTATATTGCCGGCGGTTTGCCTTCCGCCCGCATATACCATTTCGCCCATTTCTTTGCGCACCGGCAGCGATTCCCCTGTTACAAAGCTGTAGTCAATAAAAGCTTTACCACGGGTCAGGATGCCATCTGCCGGTATTAATTCTTCATTATGGATAAGCAGTGTATCGTTCACTTTTACATCAGGCAGCAAAACCGGTGTTTCGTTATTGTTTTTTATTACCGACACCGCAACAGGAAAATAGGAAGTATAGTCTCTTTCAAATGACAACTGCCGGTAGGTTTTATCCTGTAAAACACGCCCCACGAGCATAAAAAAAACAATGCCGCTCATAGAATCGAAATACCCGCCGCCTGTGCCTGATAACACCTCCACTGCACTGCGCACAAAGGTGATGATAACAGCAAGGGCTATGGGCGCATCTATATTAAGGAATTTATGCTTCAGGCTTTTCCACGAAGACTGGTAAAAAGGCAATGCCGAATAAAAAAATACAGGAAGCGATAATAACAGGTTCGCCCAACGAAAAATATTACGCAATCCTTCCTCGCTGGCGTCTACCCCCAGGTATTCGGGGAAGCTCAGCAACATGATATTACTGAAGCAAAAGCCCGCTATCCCCAATTGATATATCAGACTTTTATCAACAGCAGGAGGGGCTTTTGCAAGATCATTGAGACTGATATAAGGCTCGTACCCAATAGCCGTTAGCAGCTCCGCCACCTTGCGAAGCGAAATTTCATTATGCAAAAAAATGATCTCCGCTTCCTTACGCGTAAAGTTAACCGATGACGATATCACCCCTTCGTTCAGCCGGCGCAGGTTTTCGAGCAGGTACAGGCAGGAGCTGCAATGCATCTGGGGCAGGTAAAAGGTAATATGGGTTTGCTTCTCATCTTTAAAGCTGATGAGCTTGCCTGCTATACGATCGTCATCAAGAAATGAAAACTTGTCTTTACGAACTTTTATGCGCTGGGTGATACCGGGCATTTTGTTAAGATCATAGTAATTACACAGCCCGCTTTGATGAATGATCCCATACACTAATTTACAGCCTTCGCAACAAAAGGATTTATCATCAAGCGTTATGCCCGCGGAAATACATTCCTCACCGCAGTGGCTGCATAAAACAGGAGCGATAACACTTTGACCCATACAAAAATTTCCGGGTAAAGGTAGCCGGGCGAAAAAAACATGTGGATGATCTGCTTCAGGAGATCACCTGATTAATATCAATATAAAGACGTACAGGCACAGGTCTGGCCAGTACTGCAGCAGCCTCTGCTACAAGACCGGCGCCAGTTTGAATCACCCATCACCAAAAAACATTGCTATTATTTCCCGCCTTCTATTAAATATTGCAGCGCCAGCTCATATCCTTTCAAGCCCAGCCCAAAAATGCTACCCACCGATTTACCCGATACATGCGACAGCTTGCGAAAATCTTCCCGGGCATGTACATTGGAAATATGCACTTCCACAACAGGTGTTTTAATGGCCGCGATGGCGTCGCCAATGGCAACAGAAGTATGTGTATACGCAGCCGGGTTTAAAATGATACCATCATATTCAAATCCTAACCGCTGTAATTCATTCACCAGTTCACCTTCCACATTGCTCTGGTAATAATGCAGGCTCACCTGCGGAAATTTTTTTTGCAGTTCGCTGAAATATGCTTCAAACGGCATATTGCCATAGATATCTGTTTCCCTTTTACCGAGGAGGTTTAAATTGGGTCCATTGATGATCGCGATTTTCATTCGTATACATTGTTTTTTTAGAACCCGTTTAAATTTTTACCGGATAATTTATGAACAGGTGTTTTTGGACGCAGATGCGCAGATTCAAAATTTGCAATTTTATCTGCATAAATCTGCGGCAATTATATAAAAATGAATTTTTAAACGGCTAACCGCTTGTACCTACACCCTATACCCTTATACCCTATACCCTATACCCTTATACCCTATACCTTACACCCTCATACCTCACACCCCATACCTCCTGCCTCACCCCTTCATCATCCCTATAAACTCATCAAACAAATAGCGGCTGTCATAAGGTCCGGGTGTTGACTCCGGGTGATACTGAACGGAAAAAGCAGGTTTGCTTTTCATGCGTATGCCTTCAATAGAATCATCATTAAGATTAACATGAGTTATTTCCACAGCCTGCGATTTTTTCACTGCTTCGGGGTCAATGCCAAAGCCATGATTTTGGGTAGTGATCTCGCTCCGGCCGGTAATAACATTTTTCACAGGATGATTCAGCCCGCGGTGCCCGTGATGCATTTTAAAAGTAGGTATTCCATTGGCCATTGCCAGCAACTGGTGCCCGAGGCAAATGCCAAACAAAGGTTTCCCTTTCTGAAGTATCCCCTGTATCGTTTCAACTGCATACGTCATTGGAGCCGGATCGCCCGGTCCGTTGGATATAAAATAACCGTGAGGATTAAAGTCGTTGATTTCCTGTAAAGGTGTTTTAGCCGGGTAAACCCTTACGTATGCGCCTCTTTCCGTAAGACAATTGAGAATGTTTTTCTTCACGCCATAATCATATACGGCTACCCTGTAACGTGAGTGCGGGTTACCCATTTCATATACTTCTTTGGTAGAAACCACCGACGCCAGCTCTAATCCCTTCATAGATGGCGTTTGCGAAAGCCGGGCTTTTAAAACCTGCAAATCCATAGTTTCAGAAGAAATGACACAGTTCATAGCCCCACAGGTACGGATATGCGCCACCAGCGCTCTTGTATCCACGCCATGTATAGCAACTACCTGCTGGTCTTCGAGGTATTGCTGAAGCGAGTTATCCGCCTGCAGACGGCTGTACTTTTCTTCTAAGTTACGGGAGATCAATCCTTTTATTTTCACGGAATTGCTTTCTACATCCGCAGCTTTCACGCCGTAGTTTCCTACGTGCGCGGCATTCATTATAACCACCTGCCCGTAATAGCTCGGATCGGTAAATACTTCCTGGTAGCCGGTCATACCGGTATTAAAACAAATTTCCCCCGTGGTAGTACCTGTTTTGCCAAAAGCCTTGCCGTAAAAAATATTTCCGTCTTCTAAAAGGAGTACCGCGGGTTTTGTGAGTGATTCAGACATCAATAGAAAATTTTGCAAATAAAACAAAATACGGTGGTTTTTAGATTAACTTTTTCTGCACAATTAAAGGTATACCTAAAAAAAGCAGGATCTTATGGTGATCCTGCTTTACTATTAAAAATGCGTTAGCATTATTTATCCTACTCCGCGCTCTTTTCTTTATCCGTTTCAGGAGCAGCTTCTTCAGCGTTAGCTTTTTCAGGATCAGGCTGTACCTGTTCGGCAACTGCTTCTTTGACTTCCGCTTTCTTCCTGCTTCCACCTGCCCTGCGCGTTCTTTTGGTTGTTGTTGCCGCTTTTTCCGTGCCTTTGGTATATACTTCATTGAAGTCAACCAGCTCAATCAGCGCTGTTTCCGCGTTATCGCCCAAACGTCTTCCTAATTTAATAATGCGGGTATAACCACCAGGCCGGCCGGCAACCTTAGGCGCAACTGTGGTAAATAATTCTTTTACCGCTTCTTTATTCTGCAGATAGCTGTATACCAAACGATGGTTGTGCATGATCTGCTCTTTGGTTTCGTTCTTCTTGGTTTTGGTAATGAGCGGCTCAATATAGGTTCTGAGGGCTTTTGCCTTTGCCAGCGTTGTTATAATACGTTTGTTTGTAATTAACGCGATGGCTAAATTGCTCAGCAGCGCTTTTCTGTGCGATGCTGTTCTGCTGAGATTGTTGATCTTGTCTCCGTGACGCATGACTGATTTAATTTGAGATTTGAAATTTCAAATTTGAAATTTCAAATTGGTTATGAATACCTGCCTGTACCGTTGTCAGGGAATTACAGGCCGGCACTGCGCTTACGCGCAGATTATATAAAAAATTAAAGAACTATTTTTCTTTACCACTCACTTACCACCTATCACTTACTACTTACCACTTACTACTTACCACTTTTAGAACTCATCTTTATCCAAACCTAACTTCGCCAGGTCCATTCCAAAGTGAAGGCTTCTTTCGCCTAACACCTGTTCAATTTCTGCCAGTGATTTCTGACCGAAGTTGCGGAATTTCATCAGGTCTTCCTGCTCATACTGCACCAGCTCGCTTAAGCTGTTGATCTTAGCGGCTTTCAGGCAGTTAAAGGCACGAACGCTCAGGTCAAGATCTTCTAATGGTGTTTTGAGCACTTTACGCAATTGCAGTACCTGCTCATCTACCACATCTTCCTTTTTATCTTCCTTACTGTCGAAAGTTATGTTTTCGTCAGTAATGATCATCAGGTGCTGGATAAGGATACGGGAAGCCTGTTTTACCGCTTCTTCAGGTTGAATAGTACCATCCGTTTGCACGTCCATTAACAGCTTTTCATAGTCTGTTCTTTGTTCCACACGGAAATTTTCAATTCCGTATTTCACATTTTTAATGGGTGTAAAAATGGAATCGGTAGGAATATATCCAAAAGGAGCATCTTTCACTTTATTATCTTCAGACGGAACATAGCCACGTCCTTTCCCGATCGTAATTTCAATATTCAGTTTGGAAGAAGGATCCAGCGTACAAATCAGCAATTCAGGGTTCATCACCTGAAAAGATGCCGTAGCTTCTCCTATAGTGGCAGCGGTAAACTCACTTTTTCCCTTAATGGAAAGGGTAAGCTTTTCCTGGCTGATATCGGTATCCAGAATTTTTTTAAACCGAACCTGTTTCAGGTTAAGAATAATTTCTGTAACGTCTTCAGTTACGCCTTTGAGCGTAGCAAACTCATGTTCCGCCCCTTCAATAAAAATACCAATGATCGCATACCCTTCTAAGGAGTTTAGTAAAACCCTGCGAAGCGCGTTACCAATGGTAACACCATAACCCGGCTCTAACGGGCGGAATTCAAAAGATGCTTCAAACTCATTTGCTTTTTGCAGAATGATCTTATCCGGCTTTTGGAAATTTAAAATGGCCATATTTAAATTTCAATTTTAGTTTTTGATACCCTTGTTTCTTGAACAGATTTCAGGTACCTGTTTAATAATGATGTCAACGCTATATATACTTCACCACCACAGCGATGTGGAACTATTATTTGGAATACAATTCCACGATAAGCTGCTCCTTAATATTTTCAGGAACGCTTTCTCTTTCGGGATAAGCGATAAAAGTACCGGTCAGCTCCGCTTCATTCCAGTCTAACCAGTTGAACTTAGGGTTTTTACCCCGCACCTGGCTGGTAACTGAAGTATTTGCCCTGCTTTTATCTTTAAGACTGATTACATCCCCGGCTTTCAACCTGTAAGAAGGGATATTAACCACTTCATAGTTTACAGTTACATGCTTGTGCGCTACTAATTGTCTTGCAGCAGGACGCGAAGGTGCAATACCCAGGCGGTATACCGTATTGTCTAAACGGGCTTCAAGTAACTTGATAAGATTTTCACCGGTAACGCCACCCAGGCGGGATGCTTCGTCGAAGGTTTTATGGAACTGCCTTTCCAGCAAGCCATAAGTGTATTTGGCTTTTTGTTTTTCCTTTAGCTGGAGCGCATATTCTCCCGGGGCTTTACGTTTTTTTGAATTACCGTGCTGACCGGGAGGAAAACTGTTTTTGGTAAGATATTTACCGTTGCCAAGGATGGGTTCGCCGAAAATACGGGAGATCCTTGTTTTGGGGCCTGTGTAACGTGCCATAATTGTTTTACTTTGATTTTTTAATTATGGTGTGCGATCAGTAAAAATCTAAAATCAATCGAACACCTGTTATTAATTTAAAATTCGAATTTTGAAATTTGAAATTCGAATTTTAATTTTTATACTCTTCTCTTTTTGGGAGGACGGCAGCCATTATGAGGGAGAGGAGTAACATCTTTGATCATGTTTACTTCAATACCGCTGTTGGCTATGGCACGGATAGCGCTTTCACGCCCGGATCCGGGGCCTTTTACAAATACATCTACTCTTTTCAAACCAGCTTCAGCAGCAACTCTTGCCGCATCAGAAGCAGCCATCTGGGCTGCGTAAGGTGTATTCTTCTTTGAGCCTTTAAAACCCATTTTACCGGCGCTGCTCCAACTGATCACCTGTCCGGTTTTATTGGTTAAGCTAACGATAAGATTGTTGAAGCTTGCAGTTACATGCGCATCGCCGTATGCATCTACTTTTACCACTCTTTTTTTGGCAGCGGCTTTTGCGCTGCCTGCCTGTGCTTTAGCCATAATACGAGGTAGTCCTTTAAATAGTTAAAATAATTACTTTGAATCATCCCTCCCCGCGAAGCATACGGATCCGGCGATCATTCTATAATATTACTTCTTGGTTGCTTTCTTTTTACCGGCAACAGTTTTACGCTTGCCTTTACGGGTACGCGAATTGGTACGGGTACGCTGTCCGCGGAGCGGTAATCCCTTGCGATGACGCAGCCCGCGATAACAGGCAATATCCAGCAAACGCTTAATGCTCATTTGTACTTCAGAACGCAACTGTCCCTCTACCTTAAATTCATTGGTAATGATATTACGAATGGCGTTCAGATCTTCATCATTCCATTCGTGTACCTTTTTATCGTAGCTTATTCCAGCTTTTTCTAAAATGTACCTTGCAGTAGAGCTGCCAATACCAAAAATATAGGTTAACCCTATTTCTCCTCTTTTGTTCTTAGGTAAATCAACACCGGCAATACGAGCCATAAAGATTTTAAATTTTAAATTTCAAATTTGAGATTATCTTATCCCTGTCTTTGCTTGAAGCGCGGGTTCTTTTTGTTGATTACATACAATACCCCTTTTCTCCTCACGATCTTACAATCAACGCTGCGCTTTTTTATGGATGCTCTTACTCTCATTATATTGAGTTTTATGTATAAATATTATTTATATCTGAAAATAATCCTGCCCCTGCTTAAATCGTACGGACTCATCTCCACACCCACCTTATCCCCTGGTAAAATCCGGATATAATGCATACGCATTTTACCCGAAATGGTTGCCAGGATTTCGTGACCATTTTCTAATTTTACCTTGAACATCGCGTTGGACAAGGCTTCTAAAATGATTCCATCCT
>CALMQS010000104.1 GCA_937871285.1 uncultured Sphingobacteriales bacterium
ATACTAAATTATATAGTACTTTCATGCCTTTACGAATTAAATGCCTAATCCTATTCCCCAATTTGTACATCCCCACATTTCCACATTTATCACATTCTCATATTTCCCTCCCAATTGCTTGCTGGTCCGATTTTTGTGTGGTATTTTGCGACATTAAAATTTGGACGGTTTGCGTTATCTTCTATTGCTGGTTGGAATTGCTATTGTTGGCAGCAGTTGCAGCAGCTTAAAATCAACATCCAGGTCTGCCCCGGCGGCATCCCGTAATAACGGGCAACAGGGTTCCCCAAAATTCCTTAATGATATTACCATTACTACCAACGGATCTGCGGCGGCGGTTAAGCGGCATGAAGAGGAAATTCCATACATGCCCGAAAACTATACATCGTCAAAACCTTACATATTTCCCGCTTTTACCATTGAACAGGGCGGTCCGCTGCAATTTAAATATGCCATTAAAATGGATGTGGAAGTAGAACGACTGGCGAACAGGGACCTGTATAAATTCATTGAAAGCTGGTGGGGTACGCCTTACCGTATGGGTGGCGCCACCCAAAGAGGAGTGGATTGCTCCGCTTTTACACAAACGCTCATATCGGTAATTTACGGGCTGCAAATTCCGCGTACTGCCAGCGAGCAAAAAGTATTCAGCGCTGTTATTGGTGAAGATGAGCTCCGGGAAGGTGATCTGGTGTTTTTTAACACGCGTGGCCGCGGGGTAAGTCATGTGGGCATTTACCTGCAGGATAACAAATTTGTACATGCCGCGTCATCGGGTGGGGTAATGATCAGCAGCCTCAATGAAACCTACTGGCATAAAAGGTTAATAAGTGCGGGCAGGGTGGTAGATGATCAAACCGCTGCCGCCGTTTCCCTGCACAGCAGGTAGGTTTGCTGTAGTTACTTGTCCGGCGCAATATCCTGTTCTTCGTGGTACACATCTTCGGTATTGATCTCCCATATATTCTTTTTGTCTTTACGTCCGGTTATAATATTTTCTACTGCTGCCATAGCGGTAAGCATGCTGTGATCGCTGTTATTATAACGGTGCATGCCATTCCTCCCTACCAGGTACAGGTTATCAATTTTATCGAGGAACTCCTGTACCACACTGAAGCTCCCGTATCCGCCAAAATAAGAAGGATATGCCTTTTTTACTTTTACTACCAGCTTATCTTTTACCTGCCGCGCATTCAATATGCCAATAGCCTCCATTTCCTGTATGGCCCCAGCGGCAATGGCCGCATCATCCTGCTGCCAGAACGCGTCTGTTTCATTACAAAAATATTCAACGCCGATCCATATATCGCCGGCCTTTTTAACCATATAAGGGCTCCAGTTATGAAAGAACTGAATACGCCCGGCTTTAATATGCTTATCCTGTATATATATCCAGTTATCGGTAAATGCGGCATCCCTTTCTTTTATTGCCAGGGCGGAAGCCAGTATGCCCACAATTAAAAAATCGCGGTATTCTAATGATTCAGCAGCCTGGCGCACCTGCGCGGGAACAGGCAAATGGTTTATCTTTTTCACCAGTTCCTTTACGGGCATCGTTGAGAAAAAATACTCTCCTTCGTATAATTTTTTCGCTCCTGTTGCATTGTCGGTCACTTCCACCGACTGTATCTGCCCCCCGCTATCGCCGTTAATGGCTGTAACGGTTGTATGGTAATATATTTTCCCACCGCGCTGCTCTATCTCCTTTGCAACCGTTTCCCACATTTCCCCTGGGCCAAACCGCGGGTACATGAACTGTTCAATTAAACTGGTGCTGGTGCCTGTTTGACTAATGGTTGTATTGCTGGTGAATACCGATTTAACAGCATGTTGTATTACTTTGCCGATATTCAGGTCTTTTACCCGTTGCTGTCCCCATGTGGCAGGCAGTTTTTCGCAGGGTACCCCCCAAACCTTTTCCGTATAATCTTTAAAAAAAGTACGGTAGAGCTCCCCGCCGAAACGGTTTCTAAAAAAAACCGAAAGATTTTGCTCCGGTTTAACCGGAAACAGCTTCGCGCAGGCATAGGAATATGCGATACGCATCGTTTTAAACAACCCCAGCTTACGCAATGTACTTCCGCTGAGCTGAAGCGGATAATCGAAAAATTTATTCTTAAAGTAAATCCTTGATTTCCTTGGGCGCAGCATCATCACCCGACGATCATCGCTAATTCCTTTGTTTGTATTAATAAAGGATGCGCTGCCGCCCTTATACTGAATATGAAAGTGATCACCGGCACTATTCTGTTCCAGCGGCAGAAAATGCAGCCACCAGTTCACCACTTTTTCAGATTTGGAAAAAAAGCGGTGGCCGCCTATATCAATTTTATTTCCGTTATGATCAATGGTTTTTGAAAGCCCCCCGGGTTGCTTGTCCTGCTCAATAATAACAGGAAGTATATCTGTTTTGGTAAGCAGTTCATATGCCGCTGTTAATCCCGCAGGACCCGCTCCTATTATAATGGCGTATCGCATTCTTTTTAATTAATAAACAGGATGAAAATTTGTTTTCAACTGCTGCGGGCGGTTATATACAAACGCCAGGAGCAGCAAAGCCGCGAAAATAATGTATTCGCCTATGGTGTGCTCCATTTTAATAAAAGGTGTGTTGATTATATTAAGGGCTATCCCTGCAACAAGGGCAGCATATATCCATTTATAATTTTTTACATAGCCCGAAGCCGCAAGCAATAAAGGAAAAAACCATTGAACGGTATTGTACTGATGCCGGTAAACGGGAGAAAAAAGATCGGATATCATATATAAGCAAAATCCGAAGATGGCAATATTGCAGATATCAAAACCCGGTTTCCTGCAGAAAAAATAAAACAACGCCGTTAGTATAAAGATCAGTAAAAAAGAAGCGATACTTAAAAAAACGGGCGAAAGATGTATTCCGGTCAGGTTTTCTACCAATACAAAAAAGTTCCCGTTTTCCGAATAGTTCACATACGACGACTTTGCCAGTTCCGCTTCTACCTCAGCCATGTTCCAGCCTTCCCATGAGACGAATCCGGGGTCTTTTTCGTTTTGTTGTGAAGCGGGACTTACATTCTGATGAAGTTTAATTTGTTCCGAAAGACTTTCAGCATATTCACTCCATAATGCACTTTGACGCCCGTTGCCCACCGTATACCCCAGCAATAATATTACCGGAACAAAAAAAGCAATTTTATAACGCAGGCTGTACCTGCCTACAATAAATAAAAAAGGTAAAAACATGCATACGGTGTTGGGACGGATCAACACCAGCGAAACAGCAAAAAAGCCTGCCACAACAGCCATAGCCGTGTATTTCTTTTTTTGCAGAAAAAAATAACAGCCCATGGCCAGAAACGGTATAAACAAATACAATTGCCCGGTTTCAATTATTTTTATCCAGGCTTCCGTAAAAAGAAAAGAAATTGCCACAGCAAGCACTGCCACTTTCTGAACTGCGGTTACAGTTAGCGTTAGTGCAATGCCCGTCATAATAAACAACAGAACATATTGAATGAATATCCATAAACGGGAGATCGTTCTTTGCTCCATATCGGCAATTGGATACAGCAACTGGTGAAAATAAGGACTGGCAGTGCTGGTGGAAACTTTAAGGGTATCAAAGTTTTGCGGGTCATAGTATCTCAATCCGTCAGCGGGTTTCCATTTATGGAAATAGGGCATTTTGCCATCCTTTTGTAACCTCGCTCCCACTATGCGGTTACGCAGGTCGCTGGGATAAAGCTTCTCTATCTGGATATCCCTGTATACCGACCAGCACAGGCTTACTATACCTATCAGCAATACGCCAAGCAGTACGATCCTTTTCATTACTTATAATTGCTTCGTTCTTATATAAAAATTCCGGTCTGTGCTAAATACAGCAGTTCCTCCTTGTTTTATTTTCAGCGTCTTCCATTTTTCACCCGGACTGATCCATCTTTCGCCACCAAAATTTATTTTCAAAGGCATATTAAATCCTTTTACACAATTTGACCAGCGGTAGCTCAATTTATTACTGCTTACTTTATATTCCAGTACCGGCACCTGGGTGGTGCGCACATACTGATCAAATACTTTTGAAAAATCAATACCGGAAGTTTTGCTGATGTATTCTTCTATTTGCTTACCGGTAACGGTTTGATGATAGAAGGCCTGATTCATACCGCGAAGCAGCATCCTGAAGGAGGAATCGTTATTGATGATCTGCCGGATCATATGCACCAGGTTGCCTCCCTTATAATACATATCGCCCGATCCCTCCTGGTTAACGCCATATGGACCTTCAACAGGCTTATCATTCTGGATCTTTTTTCTGGTTCCGATCACATAATCATTACCGGCTTCCGTGCCGTATGTACAGTCCGTGAAAATGGTTTCCGAATAATTGGTAAACCCTTCGTGCACCCACATATCAGCCACATCTTTGGTAGTTATATTGTTACCAAACCATTCATGGCCGCTTTCATGCACAATAATAAAATCCCACTTCAATCCCCAGCCTGTTCCCGAAAGGTCTGTTCCTTTGTAGCCATTGGCAAATCCATTACCATAGGCCACGGCGCTCTGGTGTTCCATTCCCAGGTGCGGAGCTTCTATTAATTTATACCCGTCTTCATAAAAAGGATACGGACCGAACCAGTACTCAAAGCAACGTAACATTTGCAAAGCCTGCTTAAACTGCACCTTCGCTTTTTCTATGTTGTACGCCATCACCCAAAAATCACAATCCAGCTTTCCTTTTTCACCATCATAATCTTCATGCCAGTGCGCATATTTTCCTATATATGGAATGATGTTGTAGCTGTTGATTGGGTTGGTAACCACCCAGGTATAGGTGGCTGTACCATCGCCATTTTTTATTTGGTTCCTTAACCTGCCGTTAGCTATTGCCGTTAGGGTATCGGGTACGATCATGCTCAATGAGGCGCTGTCGGGCTCATCACTTTGGTGATCCTTGCAGGGATACCACACACTGGCACCCAATCCCTGGCAGGCAACAGTAATCCAGGGATTGCCCTCCTGATCCTTGCTCCATATTATGCCGCCATCCCATGGCGGATGCAGGGCCGGACGCGGTATGCCATGATAATATACCGCGATCTTTTGTGTTTTTGCTTTATCAGCAGCAGCGGGTACCGCAACAAAATAAGCGTTCCCGTTCCTTCGAAAAGAAAGATTTTTGTTTTCATATACCACACTGTCAATATCCAACCCCAGTTGCAGATCAATCTGCATTTCTTTAACCGGGTCCGATACTATGGTATAGGAAATGATATTATACCCGGCAATGCTTCTTTTATTAAAATCGAAATTTACCTGCAAATCGTAATGGGTAACATCCCACCATGCCCGCTCCGGCGTTATGGTTCCGCGCAAAGTATCGGCATGTGTAAATTCCTGCTTTTGATGCAGCGGCTGGGCTGTTCCTGCGAAAAAGTGAAAAAGAAAAAGAAAAAGAAAAAAGCTGTATCGTATTTTTTGCACGCCGGTTTATTTTAAAAGCTAAATTTAGGACGTTTTATGAATTCGGGCGTTTAAATTACAGTAATGAAGATATACAAAGTGGTAAGCGGTAAGTGTTGTGCGATAAGTAAATGGCCAGTTACTATAGGACTGCTCACTATCATTGCACCATGTTGTATACTGTTTTCCTGCGCCGGAAAAAAAGACCAGGGTAAAAAAATATTCCGCTATAACCAGCCCGAAGGCATCAGTTCCCTTGATCCCGCCTTTGCTAAAAACCAGGCCACCATGTGGGGGGTGCATCAATTGTTCAACACATTGGTGGAAGTGGATGACAACCTGCAGATCAAACCCTCTTTATGCAAACGATGGGAAGTATCTGCCGACAGGCTCACCTATACTTTTATTTTACGAAACGATGTTTATTTTCACAACAATATCGCCTTCCCCGGAGGGAAAGGCCGCAAAATGGTTGCCGCCGACGTGGCTTACAGTCTTCAGCGCATCGCCCATACCGCTACCGCATCGCCCGGCGCCTGGATATTTAATAACCGGGTAGATACTGCCGGCGGGTTCAGGGCATTAAATGATACCACGTTCCAGCTGAAGCTCCTTCGCCCCTTTCATCCCATACTGGGCATACTCAGCATGCAGTACTGTTCTGTTGTGCCGCATGAAGCTATAGAAAAGTACGGACCGGGTTTTAGCCGCAACCCCTGCGGTACCGGCCCATTCAGGTTTACGCGCTGGGAAGAAGGACAGGTATTGCTTATGGCAAGAAATGACCAATATTTTGAGCGCGACAGCGTGGGTAAGCGCCTGCCCTACTTAGACGGTATAAAGGTTTCATTTTTAGACAACAAAGCCACTGAATTCCTGGAGTTCACACAGGGGCGCCTCGATTTTATAAATGATATTGATGCCTCCTTTAAGGATGAAGTGCTTACCAAAAAAGGTGAACTGAGAAAAGAGTGGCAGGGAAAAGTTATGCTGAGCAAGCATAGTTTTTTAAATACCGAATACTTAGGCATACTGGCAGACACCACCAACGCGATGCTGAAAAATCATCCCCTTAAAATTAAAGCCATCCGGCAGGCTATTAATTATGGCTTCAACAGGCATAAGATGATCATGTACCTGCGCAATTCGTTGGGCACGCCCGCAGAAAGCGGCTTTGTGCCGGCAGGATTACCCGCATACGACAGCTCAAAGGTCAAAGGTTATTATTATGATGTTGCCAAAGCAAGGCAATTATTACATTCGGCAGGCTTCCCTGATGGTAAAGGGCTGCCGGAAATTAAACTGCTTACTATTCCTATATACGCGGAGCTGGGAAGCTTTGTAGCCAAACAGTTAGAAGACATCGGTGTAAAAGTGCAGGTAGAAGTAGTGCAGAAGAGCTTATTGCTGGAACAAACAGCCAAATCGCAGGCCCTGTTCTTCCGCGGAAGCTGGATGGCCGACTACCCCGACGCGGAAAATTATCTCAGTGTTTTTTATGGCGGCAACCCGGCGCCGCCTAACTATACCCGCTATAAAAACCCGGCATACGACAAATTATATGAAAAAGCATTATTAGAGCAGGATGATTCAACACGTTACGAAATGTACAGGCAAATGGATAAAATGATCATTGCCGATGCGCCCGTTGTTCCGCTGTGGTACGACATGGTGGTCCGGTTAATACATCCTTATGTAAAAGATTTCCGGCCCAATAGCTTAAACCTGCTCGAATTGAGAACAGTGCGGATTGAAAAGTAAAAGAGAAACAATAACTTTATACAGTGCAGGGCTATCCCTGATTAGGCGATGCCTTGTGAACACGGTTAACCCGCCACAACCTGATCATCACCCCAAACAGATTTGTATATGAGCAATCTAATCTTATTTTCCCTGGCATTTATCATTTTCAGTAACGCTGTTTGTCCTGCCGCAACTGCCCAGCAGCTCAACGGGTACCAATACCGAAATACATTGAATGCAACACAAAATACGATCATCAGCAAAACACAATTCAACGGCTATACCAATCACTGGCAGGATGATTATAAAAAATGGATCCGCTATGGCAACCTGTTTAAAATGAGTGTGCCCGATGTGGCATCTACTATTATTCAAAATAAAATTGACATTGCCGAAGCATTACATGTGCCGGGGTTTTGGATGCAGGAAGGATTTATGCATGCACTGCTAACCTCAACCTACAGTATGTTAGAAAATCCTTCGGCGGCGCAAATCAACGAGGCTATAGCGCAGGGAAATGTGCTGATCTTTATAGATTCGGCGTATGCTGTGGCAGATCAATTTCATAATATCCCTGCAAAGGATACTGCATGGGGTGAAAAATTAAAAAGTCACCAGTATAATGCAAAAGACTTTGAAAAGATCAACGCATATTATCTTGAAAAGGGCAATAACAAAATATTTGTGGTTGCCGGCCGGAGCAAAGCATCTGCCAGCCGTTTAAAGGAGCTCATCGCCAACACCCTGGAAGTAGTACAGCAATACGATTTACACAAAGGGTGGTTTGGCGCTCAAACCTTATTGAAGAGCGTAACCTGCACGCCCGGCCACCCGCTGGAGGTAATAGGAAAGGGCATGAATGAAGGCAATGACTGGTTTGTGTTTGACGGCTATATGGATTTTTTGATGAAAGATGAACTGGAAGGATGGATCAAAAGATCAGGCGCTCCCGTTATTACGGATGTTGGCTTTTCACCCATTTACGGATGCAGCGATTATGCCGGACTGCAGGTGCAGGATATGGGCGGACAGGAAGCCTGGATCAAATATGCCCAACAAAAAGGCGGCTATATTTTCCGGCCGGTATACGCGCCTAAAAATGATGCATGGCATTATGATGGCTATATAGCCAATGCCGGGAACAAAGAACAAATTGATAATGAAAACGTTCCTTTTATTGCTGCAACCGGGCCACTCATCGGCGATGCGCTGTCGAGCATGGTGCTGTTTATAAAAAAAGGGGAAGCGTTTACCAGGGAAAAAATGTGGGAAGCCATTTTACAAAGAAGGGCTGTTGCCGTGCTGGCAGAAGGCAACATGATGGGACCTGCCATGTTCAGGAATGCTTTGCAAATGCTTTTATTAGACAGGGTTTTCCCGGAAGAATATTTTAGCGACCGGCTTGACCTCCAGGCTACCATAGATGGATACATGCTGCGTGTAACGCTTTCCAACCACTACGATCATGCCATACCCGGCACGCTTAATGTTCAGCTTCCACCGGAAGTTACATGGGAGGAACCCCAGGCTGCTTCAGCTATTGCCTTACCGGCAAACAGCAGCAGAACCATTACGCTTAAAATACGGCCCACGGCAGCGGGTATGGACAAAACCAATCCTATTACCATACAATACAAATGGAACAATAAAATAAAATCAACCCTTGCCGTACTGGATCTGCCGCCGGCTATTTCGGTTAACCGTTTATTATATGGCCACGCGCCTGTAGTTCAATACCCGGTAACAATTCATAATTTTTCATCAGAGGCTTCATTTCCCGTGCAGGTGCAGGTATTTGAAAAAGGTAAAGCCGGTAAAGCTGTTTTTTCGGCCACTCAAAAAATAAGCACGCCTCCCGGAACCTGGCAGCAAACTGTTTTTGACCTGAAATTACCTCCGGGAGACTACGATGTTAAGACATCTGCATTAGGTGTAGCTTATACCAGCCAGTTGGGCGTTGGGAAAAAAGAGGGACATGCCTATGCATACGAGCTTGATCTTAATGCAGATGGCATAAAAGAATACCGGCTCGAAAACGACAGCGTGCAGGTAACCCTTTTGGCAACCGGCGCCCGGGTAATTGAATACATTGTAAAAAGCAGGAAAGACAATGTGCTCTTTAAGCTATGGCCCGAAAAACCGGAGGACGATAAACGTCCGTTCAGGAAATACGGGTTTTATCCCTATGGCGGCTTTGAAGACTTTCTGGGGCAGGCCAGCATGGAAACGCACCAGGTGTATGACGCGAAGCTGGTGCAGAAAGAAGGCGATTATGTGCAGGTGATCATGAGTGCAGATTATTTTGGCAACCGCCTTGAGAAAACCTTTACATTATATGGCAATTCACCATTGTTAGAAGTGCGTTTTGCTTTGAACTTCATTAATCCTGAAGCCAATGTAATAGGTCCGCAGCCCATACTGGAGCTGGGTGAAGCACATGGAACGGAAGATGTGTTTATAGCTCCCGATAAAGACAGCATGCTGCATGTAAGAATGCGGCCGGAAGAATATTTTGGCAGGGTGATTAACTTAAAAGAAGGATGGAATGCCGGGTATGATACCAAAGCGGATATCAGCTTTGTTGGCGCCTACCCTGTTACCCAGCCCTTATTCCTGCACATGTGGATGAACCACCCCAGCAACGGCGAATCGCATTATTATTATACCGAATTTCAGCCCTGGGTACCCATCATTCAAAAAACAACCATGTATTTTACTTACTATCTCTGGGGTGCCGGCGGCGGGTGGGAAGAAAGTGTAAAGGCATTAAGAAAAAGAAATTTAATTACTGTACGATAATCATTCAAACCAATGAAACGCTTATTCCTCAGGTCAATATTGCTCGTTAGTTTTTTACCAGCTATATCTACAACGGCAAATGCGCAGGCATTGAAGCTGGCAAACCTCCAATTAAACTACCCCAATCCTGGCATTCCTTATTATTATATTAAGGCAGATCTGAACCTGCCTTCTTCATCCATGATTGAAGTTGAAATGGCGGTTAACGGCAAAGTGCTGCGCTATACCGATCTTAGGCCCGAACATGATCCGGGCGACCTGCATCATCCGCATCTCACCAACCGCCCGCCTTCGGGCTCCGGACTTTCGCAGGATAATATATTATACCTGAACCCCGCTGTTATTGGCTGGGTAAAATGGAATCCCGGACAGCAATACGATGTTAAGATAACGGTTCGCATGAAAAAATCATTGCAGCATGCCAAAAACGATGTATTGCTTACCGTTAGTAAAAAAATAACAGCTCCCACATCGGCGCCGGTATATGATACCGCATGGAAAAAATACAAATCGGTAGTATTGAGTGAAACGGCGGGCATAGACAGGAAGGCGGAACCGGTTGAAGTGCTTCTCCCCTTCTATCCCGACGAAGTGCATGACCTGAAGCGGGAAATAAGGGTAGCAGCTTTTGATCCGCAAACGCATGCCGTTACGGAAGTGCCGTCGCAGGTATATGATATACAACAATACCTGGTTGAAGATGATTTAGCGCCGGATAAGGAGGGCAGGCCAACCCGCGATGTGCCGGTATGGATGCCTACCGTTACAGCACGTGTTGCCTTTTTAGCCGATGTGCCGGCAAGGAGCAGCCGGGTGTTTTTTGTGTTTTATGATAACAAAGACGCCATGGTGAAAACATATACTACCGATCTGCGGGTGCAGGGAGAAGCGCCCGGCCTGCAGATAGATAATGATTATTTATCGGTTGCATTGCATCCCAAATCGGGCCATTTTGACCAGCTCACCTTAAAAAGCAAGCCGCAGTTTCCTTTTTATCACCGCAAGGAAACCAACGGCGCCATTCACTGGAACCCCGAAATATATACGCCGCCTGTGCCATGGACGCATACTTCCGACTGGGATCCGCCCGAGCACGTGCAGGCATCAGCCGGGCCTGTTATTGCCTTCAGCGATGTATGGGGCAGCCTGCGCGAAATTCCGCAGGTAGACGCCTCCGTTAGGTACGAATTTTTTCCCGGCAAGCCTTATTTCATCAGCACTACCAATTTAAGGATCAACGAAACGGTGCAAAGTCTTGCCTTGCGCAATGCCGAGATTGTTTTTAAGCGTGAACTGATCACCCATGCCGCATGGTACGATGTGATCCGTGATTCGGTTATTGAATATGATGTAACCAAAATGCCCGACCTCACCGATGTAAAAATGCAGGACGATGTGCCCTGGATCAGCTTTTACAATAAAGAAACCGGCGTGGGCTTTGCCGGTATACAGCTCAATTATTCCAATGCAGGATTAGAAAACAGGACAAGATTATTGAATCCGTTTTTCTATATCACCGGCGGCCCGTGGATTTACTGGGCAAGGGCATTATCATTGAGCTTCCTGTCTTCCAACATGCAGCAAATGATACCGGTAATGAAAGGCAATTTTTTTACGGAAAAATGGGCATACCTGCTGTATGAAACCGAAAAGGGCACGCAACCTTATGCACCTGTACTGAGCTGGCAAAAACGGCTTACACATCCGTTGCGCATACAACTGGTTGAGGAAGTAGATGATCGTGTATCCAAAAGCGTTACTGAATTGTATATCGAAAAGGGTAAAACCGGCTGGGAAGGAAGAGAAACGGGGAGGCATTGATCAATTTGAAAATCTGAAAATGTGGGAAATGTAATACAAAGCATCAAGAACCAAATCACAAAAGACAAATAAAATTCAAATATTAAATCCGAAGCCGGAAAACCGAAATCCGAAGGAAGGTGTGCATGCCCCCTGCATCCTGGAAGCTGGAACCCGAAAAAAGCACCAGGAACCAAATGACAAAAAACAAATAAATTTCAAATGGCAAAATTCAAATCCGAAGAAGGAAATCCGAAGTCCGAAGGAGGATGTGCATGCCCCCTGCATCCTGCATCCTGCAACCTGGAACCTGTAACCCGAAAAAAGTACCAGGAACCAAATCACAAAAAACAAATAAATTTCAAATGGCAAAATTCAAATCCGAAGAAGGAAATCCGAAGTCCGAAGGAGGATGTGCATGCCCCCTGCATCCTGCATCCTGCAACCTGGAACCTGTAACCCGAAAAAAGTACCAGGAACCAAATCACAAAAAACAAATAAATTTCAAATGGCAAAATTCAAATCCGAAGAAGGAAATCCGAAGTCCGAAGGAGGATGTGCATGCCCCCTGCATCCTGCAACCTGGAACCTGTAACCCGAAAAAAGCACCAGGAACCAAATGACAAGAACCAAATAAAATTCAAAATTCAAATCCGAAGAAGAAAATCCGAAGTCCGAAGAAGGATGCCCCTGAAACCTGTAACATGAAACCTGTAACTTCTCATACTTTATGAAAACATATACACTGTTCCTGATTATTTTTTCCTGCTGTAATGTATTTGCACAGCAGCCCGGTCATGCCGCCGATCCATTGCTGGTAAAACGTTGTAACGATTTTACAATAACCGGCAAAGGAGAAAATGCAGAATGGCAAAAAACCAATTGGGTAACCCTTCATCAAATAGATGACGGCAAACAATACGAGTCGAAATATAAGGTACTTTACTCTTCAAAAGGGATATATGTATTGTTCAGCGGGGAAGACGAAAAGATTACCAGCACCTTTGAAAATGATTTCGACAACCTGTTCAACGCCGATGTATTTGAAGTATTTTTTCATCCTGACCCCTCAACACCCTTATACTTTGAATACGAGATCAGCCCGTTGAACAAAGAGCTGGTATTATTAATTCCCAACCTGAAAGGCGGGGCCTATGGCTGGACGCCCTGGCACTATTCCGGCGAAAGAAAAGTAAAGAAAAGCGTGCATATAGAAGGGGGAGCAATGGAGCCGGGTTCGGCAATCCGTTCCTGGAGCGCAGAATTGTTTTTCCCCTACTCCCTCCTCAGCCCATTAAGCAATATTCCGCCCAAAAGCGGCACGATATGGAACGCCAACTTTTGCAGGCTGGATTACGATAGTGGCAGGATGATCAAATGGTCGTGGTCGCCCGTGGAAAGGTCTTTTCATGAATTTAAAAAATTTCGCTCCATGCGGTTTGAATAATGCGTTCCGGCTGCGCTTCCATATTACAAAAAACACTACATTTGCAGCCGCTTTAAAAGCAACACCTAGCCCGGGTGGCGAAACTGGTAGACGCACTACCTTGAGGTGGTAGCGCTGGAAACGGCGTGCTGGTTCGAATCCAGTCTCGGGCACATCAAAAAGGTTGTAAGTGATTTACTTACAACTTTTTATATTTTTAGGTCTATCGGTAATGAATTTATCAAACCATGAAAACATGGATGCCAGGAAAGTCATCTTGCACAAGCGGTTGGCATACTTTTTCTGTTTAGGTTTGCCGTCATGGCTGCTTGCTGAACATTAAATATGAAGTCAGCTTGCTTATTTTTCCGTTTGTAAAGTGAAATACATCACAAAAAACCGCATCCAGTTTACTTCCGTCTTTCATTTTTGCTTTTACTGCTCCTTCGGCAACTACAATGTTTCCTTCCTCTACAAGCCGGGTCACTTTAATGTCAGGATGCCCATCGGCATTAGGGTTTTCAATTTCTTTGTCGAACGCAGCTTTGCCATTGTGAAGATAAAAACCGGGCATTTCCCAAACAACCTCGTCGGTTAAGCACGATAATATTTTTTCATGGTCAGTTGCACGAAATCCATCCATATATTTTTCTACCATTTGCTTCTGTTCGCTCATATTGTTATCTGTTGTTTTATTGTTATTGCAAGAAGTTAAAGCAAAGACAGTTAATGTAGCAAAAATTATTTGATTCATTGCCCTCAACCGCCGGTTTAAAGTCTTTTTTTTACACCCCGGGGCTGCTTTTCAGGCGTATGTTGCATTATTGTTATCATGCCAATTACTTCAGAAGGCGAAAGACGGTGAGAATGACGATTATAACCATGATAGTGGTATAAATAAGTTTTGTATACCTGGCGAGCCACTCGGGAAGAAAATATCAAAATTTGCCTGCTCTGAACCCGAATATCTGCGGGCAATGATGGTAAGTGGACAGGTGAATTTAAAGTACCATAATTTTGTAGCGCTCTTCATGGGTCTTTTGTTATCATCTTGCTGTTAATCCTCCGTCTATTACCAGTTCAGCGCCGGTGGTGTAGGAGGCTTCATCGCTGGCGAGATACAGGGCTCCATAGGCGATTTCCATGGCAGTGCCGATGCGCCCAAGGGGGCACATATTTTTTAAGAGGTCTTCGGAACCCGGCGTAGAAATCAAAAATTCGGTCATCGGTGTAAGTACCCCTCCCGGATGAATAGAGTTAACACGGATATTGTCTTTAGCCAGTTCCACCGCCTGGTCTTTTGTGAGCAAACGCAACGCTCCTTTTGACGCCGTATATGCAGGCCCGTTACCGCCTACCAGTCCGGCAATAGAAGAGATGTGGACCACAGAGCCGCCACCTGCCGATCGAAAATAGGGCACACACAACCGGCTGCCGGTAAAAGGTCCGGTAGCATTGATACCTATTATCCTTTCCCAATCCGCCGTTGTGGTTGTCTCGCTAGTAGCGCCCACCGGGTAAACACCGGCATTATTGATAAGTATATTGATTTTTCCAAACAGAGACACCGTTTTATTGATTACTTTTTGCCAGTCTTTTTCTGAACAGACGTCATGTGTTTCAAATTCAACCGGCAGACCTTCTTTACGGGCAGCAAGGACCCATTCTTTAAGTTTTTCTTCCTGGATATCCGTTGCCATCACTTTTGCGCCTTCCGTGGCAAACAACTTCGCGATCGCTGCTCCCATGCCTCCGGCAGCGCCTGTTACAATAGCCACTTTATTTTCCAACCTGTTCATATTTTCTGTTTAAAGACGTGAATATTTATTCAAATTGTGATACCGCATCCGGCAAACACGTTGCCACACCGGTAATGCCGGAAACGGTTAAGGTCATCAGGATCGCATCAACCACCTCTTCTTTTTTAGCGCCGGCATTTTTAGCCATAGCAACATGAAAGTGAACAGCCGTACTTTCCCCGGCTGCCGCTTTTAGTGAAATATAAATTAACTGTTTTATTTTTTCGTTCAGTCCTTTCGAAGCCACAAGAGAGCTGATAAGCCCCTCGAAGGCATCCGCCACAGCGGGTGCTTCTCTTTTAAAAACTTCCATGGTGTTATGATCAGGAACGTTTGCAGCCATATAAATCATTTGCCCATAAAAATAGTCTGTTAGTAAGTGATAACACATGATGTGTGGCATTAAGTATAATGACTGTTGTCACCTGCATGCCGGCAGCTATTATTGCCCATAATGATGGCTTTACAGGAATAGGAAACAAAATTGTTGCTCCCGGCGTAATCACAAATGACTATGCGCCCGGTTATGCTATCCGGAAAAAGGCTATCCGGGATGGATCAGGCCGGGACGCTGTTTTATTTGTAGCGGATATAGCACTGCCGGATAAGAAAAAAAAGCCCGCCTGTCCACTGTGCGCAGCTTTCAGGAGTTTAAGCTAGTTGCGCTTGCAGTTTCGGTATCAAGGTGTGGTGACCTATGGTTATGGATTAAGGCCCTTCTGCGGGAGGAGGCGGTTCGTAAGGAGGCATCGCTTCCAATTCTTCTTCAGGCGATGGTATAATGTCGGGATCATCATCAGAAATAACAGGTTCCCCTGCTTCATCAACTATCACTCTCAACTCCTGGTTTATTTCCGCCGGTGGAATTTTTGACCGCCTATTGGCCTTATTTGTCTTTGCCATTTTATTATTTTAGTTTTAATTGATTTTTATACTCCAAAAGGGTAAGTCTCCGGCATCTGGTGCCCATCGGGTTCCATGTGAAGCGGATACAATGCATTGGTTTCGTTTATGTAAATGAAGGCATCATAGCGAAGTGGTAAAATAGTAGGAACATAGTTCCCGTATTGTTCATATTGCGGGTTATATACTACCCCGATAGCCCGGTGGCCGATACGATTCTCCATCATCGTATCGTTAGCAGCAAAATCGTTCATCAGTAATAATTTGTTTTCCTTACCGGCTTCGTGCAACAGGTATTCCCAACTGCCTTTCCTTGCTTCAGGCATCATCATGCTTTGCATCGCAGCGCCCCAATTCCGCCCTGCAGTTACTGTACCTTTGTAGGAGCCAAAACCAACTAATACCACTCCTTTATCATGATGCTGCAAACGGGCCAGCTCTCCTATGTTGAACATGCCTTCGTCTGCCATGTCCGTAGCCCTGGCATCGCCTACATGGGTATTATGCGCCCACACGATCGCTTTTGCGTTTTCACCATGGAAGGTCAGCAGCCGCTCAAGGGTATCGCCCATATGCCGGTCACGAATGTTCCAGCTATGCGGACCGCCCCTGACCATAGCGCGATAATATTTTTCTGCGTTCACTGCGATCAAAGCATTTTGTTCGGCGCTAAAAACATTTTCATGGTCGGTATTATACCGGGGTAGGTTATGTTGTATTTCTTTCAGCAATTGAACTACTTCCTGCTGACATGCTTCAGGAACGAACAGGGTGGATTGTGCGTAAGAACGCCCCTCATCCTTCCCGTAGGGTTCAAAGCAGCGGAACGCTTCCTCGGCTATTTTCAAAGCAGCGGGATCAGTCTTTTTCAGGTATTGCATGATGCTATCCATGCTTTCCCAAAGACTATAAACATCCAGTCCGTAAAACCCGGCTTTCTTGTTTGCGGGCACTCGCTTGTTGTGTTGCTGCATCCAGTCGGACAGCGCCAGTATCTCCCAATTGGCCCACATCCAGGTAGGCCAGCGGTCAAATGCATGCAATACGTGGAAAGCGCTTTTGTTATCTGCATCATAGCCCTTCACAAAGCGGTTGAGCCGGTAACAATCTGGCCAATCGCCTTCTACGGCAATAAAATTGAATCCTTTTTCTTCAACCAGTTTGCGGGTAATGTATGTTCTCCACCGATAATATTCGTGTGTGCCATGAGTTGCTTCCCCGAGCATCACTATCCGTGAATCACCGATGCAGTCAAAAAGTGGTTTCAGGTCTGCCTTGCTTTTTAACGGGTACGACCATTGTTTAATGGCACTAACGACCTCCCTTTCATTTACAGGTGGATGTTTTGTAAAATACCTGCTGCCCATGAACAAACTGATTTCTGATTAACGATTTTTCCAAAGGAAATTCATTCAATGCCACAAAACAATGACTATTGTCAGGGCTGCTTTTGATGGTCGTCATTTTTTAAAGCATATCGCCCCCGGTACATTTACAACTGCAAAAAAAATAATATGGAAGAGAACTACTGCACTATTACCACCCTTCATCACCTCCTCAATTATGAAGTCAGCAAATTCACCGCAGCTGAAATTCAGTTAACGCACAACCTGAAGGAATGGATCAACCAGGCCGGCTCGCTGCAATTAAAAACGGTCTTAAAACGTATTAAATGTTTAAAGACAGAATAGAAGCAGGTTTGTTGCTGGCAGCCAAACTGAAGAAATATCAGAATGATCCTGCGGTGGTACTGGCCGTACCACGTGGCGGTGTACCTGTTGCTTATGCAGTAGCGAGGGAATTAGGATTTCCTATAGAAGTCATTCTCACCAAAAAGGTTGGTCATCCCATGAACAAAGAATATGCTATCGGTGCAGCAAGCCTTACAGATTATTTCATTGTACCCCACGAGGAGGTCTCCGAGGAATACATTCAGCAGGAATTGAAGGATATCCGTACCAGGTTGAAAGAGATGTATAAGAGGTTTATGGGTGATCAGGATCCGGAGGAATTGGAGGGGAAGACTTTGATCATAATTGACGATGGCATTGCAACAGGTAATACCATCCTGGGTACCGTTTATGTGTTGCGGAAAAACAAGCCGGGAAAAATTATTATCGGTGTTCCGGTGGCAACGCAGAGCGCCGTCCGGAAATTATCGAAAGAAGTGGATGAGATAGTAGCGGTAATCATCCCAGAAGAATTCCACGGTGTGGGAGCTTTTTATGAAGATTTCGTCCAGGTGAGTGATGAAGAAGTGATGTACTACCTGGACAAGTTAAGAGAATTGAGAAAAGCAGGGTAATGAAAAGTGATAGTCAAATTCAAAAAGATGTCATGGATGAACTGAAATGGGAAACCTATTTGGCAAAGTCATCCTTCGCGGACAGCTCCGTTCATTTGCCGAAAAAGAGGATGCAGAGAGCGCTGCATGGGCTGCGCCAGGTGTAATAAGCCTTGAAAACATCCTGGACAGGAAAGCTAATGAAAAAATCATTGCTCTTACTGACATTCATCATTTATTCAACCAATATGGCACGTAAACTTTGCTGAGTGAATAATGCCGATAATAACCCTGGTAGGAAAAATTCTAAAAATGCCAGTACTTTTAAAAAAAGACCTCAGTGGTGGTGGATATACCCGTTGCTACTGGCAGTGTTGTTTGTCCCTTATTTGGTAAACAATTTTTCCTCACCAGAAGAAATCAACTGGCAGCAATTTAAAACGGCCATGCTTGATCGCAAGGCAGTTGAAAAAATTGTGATTGTCAATAGCGAAAAAGCGGAAGTATACATTAAAAGCAGTTTTGCAAATGACACAATCTTTAAAGAGGTTTTCAAGCCTGCCATCGGTAAAGGCACTGGCACCGGGCCCCATTATTATTTTAATATAGGGTCAGTAGACGCGTTTGAACACAAACTGGAGCAAGCAGAGAAAGATACTCCGCCAGGCGAAATGATTCCTGTGAACTATAAGAAAACAGGCAATGAGTTGTGGACTATAGCTGGCTGGTTGATACCCTTTGCTTTACTGTTCTTACTATGGAACTATTTCCTGCGAAAATCGATTGGTGCAGGAGGGCCAGGAGCAGGCAGTTCATCTGTCTTTAATTTCGGAAGGTCAAATGCCATACTGATTGAAAAAGAAAAAAGCAATATTACTTTTGATGACGTTGCAGGCCTGGAAGAAGCAGAAATGGAAGTAAAGGAGATTGTCGACTTTCTTAAATCTCCGGGATCGTTTACCAGGCTTGGTGCGAAAATTCCTAAGGGAGTGATCCTGGTTGGTCCACCCGGAACGGGAAAAACCCTGCTGGCAAAGGCTGTAGCAGGTGAAGCAGCAGTGCCTTTTTTTACTATTTCGGGTTCTGAATTTGTTGAAATGTTTGTAGGGGTGGGTGCGTCGAGGGTACGGGATCTTTTTAAGAAAGCCAAGGAGAGGGCGCCGTGTATCGTTTTTATAGATGAGATCGATGCTATCGGAAGGTCAAGGGGTAAAGGAGCTTTGCTGGGTGGTGCAAATGACGAAAGAGAAAGCACCCTCAATCAGTTGTTGACAGAGATGGACGGTTTTGGTACCAATACCGGTGTAATCGTGTTGGCAGCTACAAACAGGGCTGATATGCTGGATCCGGCTTTACTTCGTCCCGGAAGATTTGACAGGCATATTTATTTAGAACTTCCCAATATGAAGGAAAGAGAAGAGATATTTAAAGTACACCTGCGGCCGCTGATAGCAGACAACACTATTGACCCACATTTCCTTGCCGCGCAAACCCCAGGTTTCTCGGGCGCGGATATTGCCAATATCTGTAATGAATCAGCATTGATTGCCGCCCGGAAGAAAAAAGAAAAAATAACCAGGCAGGATTTTCTGGATGCTATTGACAGAGTGGTTGCAGGCCTGGAAAAAAAGAGTAAGATCATTTCACCCGAAGAGAAAAAAATAATCGCTTACCATGAAGCCGGGCATGCAGTAGTGAGTTGGTTATTAAGTCATATTGACCCCTTGATAAAAG
Organism: uncultured Sphingobacteriales bacterium; assembly: GCA_937871285.1. Classification (GTDB taxonomy): domain Bacteria; phylum Bacteroidota; class Bacteroidia; order Chitinophagales; family Chitinophagaceae; genus Agriterribacter. The sequence goes on from CALMQS010000104.1 coordinate 19,937, forward strand.
TCTCCATCATTCCAAGAGGCAAGCTGCTGGGAGCTGCCTGGTATTTGCCGGAAGAAAAACAATTGCGGAGCGAATCTGTGTTTACGGAATATTTATGCGCAACATTAGCAGGCAGGGCAGCTGAAGAGGTAATATTCGGGGAAGTCTCTTCAGGCGCATTGGATGACCTGGAAAAAGCAACAAAGGATGCGTATATGATGGTAGTGTATTACGGCTTTAATAAAAAGATTGGCAACGTCAGCTATTATGATTCGACCGGGCAGAGAGACATGGGTATTCAAAAGCCTTTTAGCGAGGAAACCGGTAAACTTATTGATGAAGAGGTTAGAAAACTGGTAAATGATGCTTACCAGCGGAGCAAAGAGATCCTGCAACAAAACAAGGGATCATTAACCCGGGTAGCTGAATTGTTACTGAAGAAAGAAACCATATTCAAAGAAGATCTTGAAGGAATTCTGGGTAAACGGCCTATGAATATACCAGCTATTACCGGGGAAAAAACTGAAAACAGGTCGTTTGCGACTCTCACAGATACATGAACAAATATATTGTTAAACATAAAGCATTTTAATATGGAATCCCAAAAATTTTGCCAGAGTTGCACGTTCCCAATTGATAATATGAAAGATCGTGGAACTGAGAAAGACGGCTCAAAAAGCAACATGTATTGTAAGTACTGCTACCAGAATGGTGCATTCACTGATCCTGATATGACACTGGAGCGAATGAAAGAAATAGCGAGAACTGAAATGGGAAAGCAGCGCCTGCCAGATCATATCATTCAACAGTCAATTAATATGCTGCCCGGGTTAAAAAGATGGCAGGTACCTCCTACGGAAGGTAAGGTTTGAAGTATACCACGTTAGCGCCAATCTGATGGATTCATCTATTACTTTCGTGATAGGTGTTCGCTTTATTAAAAGTATGAACAAGATAGAGGACAGGTCAGGATAATAATCTCCTTAAAACGCTTACTACTCAATGTCAGATCTGGACATCTCCTCATCATCTCTTGAGCAGTTATATATTCAGCTTCAATCCTCCCCAAAAGGTTTGCCTGATGCTATAGCTGCCGAAAGGATGAAAGGACAGGCAAAATTGTTTCATCCTGAAAACAGGTTAAATAAGGGGTTGAAATTATTGTTGCGGCAATTTTCAAGTCCGTTGGTACTGCTACTTGTCATTGCTATCATTCTTTCCATTGTGTTAGGCGAATACCCGGACAGTTTCATTATCCTTTTCATTTTGCTCGCAACCTGCCTGCTGGGTTTCTGGCAGGAGTTAAAAGCGGGTAAGGCCATCGAGCAATTGCAGAAATTGATAGAAATGAAGCACACTGTATTGCGGGAAGGCAAACAAATTCAATTGCTGACGGCACAGATAGTGGTCGGAGATGTGCTTTGTTTCAATGCCGGAGATATGATCCCGGCAGATTGCCGGATCATTGAAAGCAATGAATTACATGTAAACGAAAGTTCCCTGACTGGTGAATCATATCCTGTTGAAAAAAAGGCTGGCGAGGCTGAAGAGAATTTGTCGTTAAGCAAGAGGTATAACTGTTTGTGGCACGGTACAAATGTGATTAGTGGCACCGCAACGGCAATGGCTGTGCAAACAGGCAAGCGAACAATTTTTGGACGCATGACCCAAAGCCTTGCACAAATCCCGGAGACCGCTTTCGAAAGAGGGATCAGGCGATTCGGTATTTTCCTGCTTAAAATCACAGTGATCTTATCTGTTATTGTCCTGGTTGCCAATCTTTATTTCCATAAACCGTTTTTTGATTCCGTGCTGTTTTCGCTTGCCCTGGCCGTAGGAATGGCGCCTGAACTATTGCCCGCTATTATGACCTTTGCTATGTCGATAGGAGCAAAAAGATTAATGAAGAAAAAAGTAATCGTCAAAAAGCTCTCTTCTGTGTTCAATTTTGGCGAAGTAAATGTTCTTTGTACAGATAAAACGGGAACCATTACAGAAGGGAATGTAAGGGTAAAGGATATTGTAAACATACAGGGAAAAACCAACAAAAGGATCAGACTATATGCATTTTTAAACGCAGTACTGCAAAACGGGTTCACAAATCCTATTGACCAGGCAATTGCTTCATTAAATATTCCTACAGACGAATATGAAAAGACAGACGAAATTCCCTATGATTTTATCCGGAAAAGAATAAGCATAGCTGTCCGCAAGGATGCGCGGTATTTTTTTGTTACGAAAGGTGCTTTCAGTAATGTGCTGAACATCTGCGATCATATTGAATCGGAAGACGGGAACCGCGAATTTATTACCAAGGAAATGAACACGCAGATTACGAACAGTTTTATTGCCTGGAGCCGGGAAGGATACAGAGTGCTCGGTCTCGCTTATAAGGAATTACAGGTTGGTACGATCAAAAGAGAAGACGAAGAGCAAATGGTGTTTCTTGGTTTTATTTTGCTGGAAGACCCTTTGAAAGAAGGTACACCTGCGGCTATCGGGAGGCTGGAAGAATTGAATATTAATATAAAAGTCATTACAGGCGATAACAGGTTTGCAGCTGCTCATGCAGCACAAAAGATTGGCATGAAAGACGCTGTGATGTTGACGGGTGAAGAAATGAGAAAACTTTATCCTGAAGCCCTGGTGGTAAAAGCAAAGACCACCGATATTTTTGCTGAGATTGAGCCGCAACAAAAGGAGCTTATCATTAAAGCTCTTCAAAAATCCAATCTTGCAGTGGCTTACATTGGAGATGGCATCAATGATGTGGCTGCTATTAATGCCGCTGATGTAGGGATATCTACCAATAATGCAGTGGATATAGCGAAAGAAGCAGCCGATTTTGTTTTACTGGAAAAAGACTTGTCTGTACTGGCTAAGGGAATTTATGAAGGGCGGAAATGCTTTACAAATTCCATGAAATATATCTTTATCACCACTGGAGCAACTTTCGGGAATATGTTCAGTGTTGCCGGAGCTTCCCTGTTTCTGCCTTTTCTGCCCATGCTTCCCAAGCAGATTCTGCTTACTAATCTTATTACTGATTTGCCCTTTCTTGCGATTGCCTCCGATCATGTTGATGATGAGCAGGTAGTTAGGCCAGGGAAATGGAACTTGAAAACGATCCGCTGGTTTATGATTGTTTTTGGTCTGCATAGTTCTGTTTTTGATTTTATCACTTTCTATGTGCTCTATTTTTATTTTCATTTTTCAGGGTCTTCTTTCCAAACCGGGTGGTTTCTGGAATCGGTGCTGACTGAATTGCTGATTCTATTTATTATCCGTACAAGAAAATCTTTTATAAAGAGCAAGCCCGGAAAGTTATTACTTATTACAGGCATCGCGGCTTTTTGCGTAACTCTGTACCTGCCTTTTTCACCTTTGGCCGGTTTATTAGGATTATCCATTGCTCATGTACAGCAACTAATCGCCATTGTCCTCATTCTGCTTACTTATACGATTACTGCTGATCTTTTGAAGGTGGCTTTTTTTCAGGTATTTGATAAAAAACGAAGAAAAGAATACGTCAATCAATGACCAGCTTCATCCAAAAAAGTGATGTGCATCATTATTTGGACTGGATGGTCAGCCGAAATTCGTACTACCAGAAACCATTATTTATGTATAAAAGCTTACCTCTTCAAATTTGCCGTAATATTGAAAGGAAAGTCGTGAAAAAGGGGGTCCCGCAATTTTATACGGAACCGATTTTTAAAGGCATGATTCTTTATAAACCTGAAGGCCAAAAGCCCATAGATCACAGCAGATCAAGAGCCGTCAAAGTACAGTTAACTTAACACCACTCATTGATGGCTATTATTGCCGTCAGTAAATCAAGTAAGCAGGCCTTATACTTTCATTAAACTAAATGAAATCCTGGTGAAAGAAAATATGACACATGCAAAAGAATGTTCAGTTTATCCCGGCGAATACACGCTGCTGCCCGAAACTGAAGCTCTAATGAATGAGTTAAAAGTTTCCAGTGGCAATTTCGGCGTCCTGCCATTGATAAATATGGAAGAATTGGACGATTGCTTTAAGATCGAGGTGATAATACCCGGTGCAAAACGTGAAGATCTTTTTATTCACATAAAAGATAATACCCTGTCGATAGTAGTACTTCACAAACACAGCGAACTGAAGAAGAAATTGCAGATACATGAATTTGATGCTAAGTGCACTGAACGGCATATATTATTGCCCTTAAATGCTGATAGTGAGTTTACCAGTGCAGAATACAAACATGGAATTCTACGCCTGCACGTACCTAAAAACCAGCACCCTTTTCAATCTGGTGTAGTCAAGCAAATTGTGATCTATTAATTTTTCTTACCATGAATTTTTCCTTTAGTTTCCCTTACAATATCAATACCGACTTTCAAAAAAAGTCGCTTACTTCTGTATGGAGCCCGGTATTCGTCAACTTTTAAAAACCTATGCAGGTGGAGTGGATTTCTTGCAGATTCTTATGTGCAAAGAAATCCTGACCAACGTCATTGATTAAGCTGATCAAAGTTCTTGATTCCAAGCATTGTTAAAGATACATTTACAGATAAATAATCATTCTTTCAATTTTAAAAAAACAAGGAGGCTATATGGGCACACAAGCATTAACTAAATCAGGCGAAAGAACGCCGTCAGTATTTGATGATTTTTTCAAACCGTGGAACGAGTGGTTTGATAAGGGTAGCTCATGGGGTCGAATAATGAATGTTCCCTCTGTGAATATTACGGAAGGAAAAGATGAATACCTGGTATCATTGGCAGCGCCGGGATTGAAAAAAGATGATTTTAAGATCAATGTGGATGGTAACATGATTACTGTCAGTTCAGAAAAGGAAGATACCAAAGAGGAAAAAGACAAGAAATTTACGCGCAAAGAGTACAACTACTCATCTTTCAGCCGCAGCTTTAGCCTGCCGGAAGAAATCAACAAGGAAAAGATTGAAGCCAGGTACGAAGACGGTGTCTTGAGAATTTCTTTACCTCGCAAAGAGGAAGCAAAAAAGTCAGCAGCGAAGCATATCGCTGTAAAATAAGTCAGCTACTGTATGGCTTAAAACCCCGCTATCCTGTATGGCGGGGTTTGTCAGAAAATTTATAGTGAAAGTGAAAGCTGTTATTGGAACATTAAAATGGCAACTCTGATTGCGCTTGGTTAGTTGCGACAAATCATGGGCATGTGTTCCTTTGCAGGTACTATCACAGGTGCCAGGTGGTATTTTATGAAGATACATCTATAAAATTTGACTGGATGATGAGAAAGATAAATAATCTTCTTTTTCGCCGACGACAATCATTGTCATGTGGTTCACATGCGTATACCTCACACTTATACATAGTTAAAATAATTCGCTATGAAAAAAATAAATTGGCTGGTTATAGCCCTCTCGTTGATGGCGACAGGGTGCAGTACAACAAGGATCACTTCATCCTGGAAGGCAGAAAATATCATCCCTCAGCAATATAATAAGATAATGGTCCTGGGCCTGATCCGCGAATCTGACCGATCCCTGCAGGAAAAAATGGAAGCTCACCTTGCGGAAGATTTAAAGAGATTGGGATATAATGCCGTATCCTCTTTGGAGGAATATGGACCGAAGGCTTTTGATAAAATGGATGAGGACGCGGCTCTTGAAAAATTAAAAGATAGCGGAATTGATGCTGTTATTACCATTGTACTGCTCGACAAAGAAAAAGAGCGGAAGTATGTCGCTGGTAATATCTACTATTCTCCGTATGGGTATTATTATAATCGTTTTTGGGGATACCGGGGCGTGTTATACCACAGGATATATGAACCAGGCTATTATATTACCAATACTAAATATTTCTGGGAAAGCAATCTGTATGATATGGGCAATCAAAAGCTGGTGTACTCCGCACAAACACAGTCTTTTGATCCGGAGAATTCAGAAAGCATGGCGCATGAATATGGAAGAATGATTTTAAAAAACATGATAAAAGAAAATGTACTGGAGGATAGGATTATTCCAACCGGCAAGGCCTTTTAAATAATTTGAAATAATTGATAAAAAGTTCAATATTACCAAATCAAAAATAATTTTTTATGAAAACAATACTGGTGGCAACAGATTTTTCTCCGGCCGCTTTAAATGCTGCCAACTATGCCGCAGACATGGCTCTGGCAATTCATGCAGACATATTTTTACTGCATATATATCAAATGCCTGTTGGCTACGCCGAAGTGCCAGTAGCGGTGAATATAAATGATTTGATAAAAGATGCCGGCATGCAACTAAACCATATAAAAGATATCTTAATTAAAAGAACCGACGGCAAAATAAAAATTGCTGCTGAAGTAAGAGAGGGCGCATTTTTCCAGGAATTAAAAACGTTTTGTGAAAATATAAAACCTTATACTGTTATAATGGGTAGCCAGGGAACAACAGCGGCAGAGCGTTTGTTTTTTGGGAACCATACCGTGCGTGCAATGAAACGTTTGGAGTGGCCTTTAATTACGGTACCAAACGGTGCCAGGTATTCAGCGATTAAAAAAATTGGGTTGGCCTGTGACTTTAATAAAGTGGTGGATACAACACCGGTTGAAGAAATTAAAACACTGGTAAGCGATTTTAATGCTGAGCTACATGTGCTTAATACGGGGAAGAAAACTGAATTTGCTCCGGATACTGTTTTTGAATCAGCCCTGCTTCAGGAAATGATTGGTTCCTTAAACCCCAGTTACCATTTCATTACTAACGATAACACCGACGAGGGTATTATGGATTTTGCTGAAAAAAATAGCATTGACCTGCTATTGGTATTACCAAAGCGGCACAGCTTACTGGATAAATTAATTAGCAAGAGCCACACCAGGCAGTTGGTATTACATAGTCATGTTCCGGTGATGGCAATTCATCAATAGTCATTTTTTTAATACAATCTAATGAATTTGTACATAAAAAAGTTCAAAGAAATCAGCATAGCTGATATAGCGGCAGTGGGCGGCAAAAACGCTTCTCTGGGAGAAATGTTTTCCAAACTTTCTGGAAAAGGAATTTCAGTACCCGACGGATTTGCTACTACTGCTTATGCTTTTGAAGAATTTCTTACACAAAACTCATTGCATTCAAAACTGGATCATTTGATACGTCAATTGGATAGAAGCAATTATGAAAATCTTAACGAAACCGGTGCAAAAGCAAGGGAATTGATACTTGCTGGTGAATTATCTCAAAATCTTCAATCTTCGGTTGTGGCGGCGTATAAAGATTTGTGCGGCGAAAATGACTATGAAGTGGCCGTGAGAAGCAGCGCTACCGCTGAAGATTTACCACAGGCCAGTTTTGCGGGGCAACATGAAAGTTATCTGAATATCAAGGGAGAGACAGCTCTGCTGAATACAGTAAAAAAATGTTTCGCTTCTCTTTATACCGATAGAGCCATTAAATACAGGGAGGAAAACGGTTTTGCACATCAGAAAGTAGCGTTATCTGTAGGTGTTCAAAAAATGGTACGTTCGGATCAAGCTTCCTCCGGCGTCATTTTTACGCTGGAACCGGAATCCGGTTTTCGTGATATAATACACCTGAGCGGCGTATGGGGTTTGGGCGAAAATATTGTACAAGGAATAGTTACTCCCGACGAATTTTTGGTTTTTAAACCCACGCTACTGCAGGATAAAAATGCCATCATTCAAAAAAAATTAGGCACAAAAGCAAAAACCATGATTTATGGCATTGATAAAAATAAATCTATCATCAATACCGACACACCCAAAGAAAAAAAGGAGCTTTTTGTATTAACCGATGAAGAAATCAGGGAACTGGCTCATTGGGCTGTGATCATAGAAAACCATTATCAAAAACCAATGGATATTGAATGGGCAAAAGACGGCATCACTAATGAAATTTTTATCATCCAGGCAAGACCGGAAACAGTTCATTCACAAAAAAATCCTTTACTGGTAAAAGAATATAAATTATTGGATAAGGGAATTGCGCTGGTGCAGGGTGAAGCTATCGGTTCAAAAATAACCACTGGCGTGGCAAGGATTTTACAATCGCCTGATGAAGCGGACAACTTGCAGCCTGGTGAAATAATAGTTACAGACACTACCAGCCCCGATTGGGATCCGATACTGCAGAAGGCTTCGTCTATTATTACCAATAAAGGCGGCAGAACAAGCCATGCTTCTATAGTGGCAAGGGAAATGGGCGTACCCGCAATCGTAGGCTGCGGCGATGCTACCACTAAAATTGCCAATGGCGAAATGATCACGGTTTCCTGCAGTGAAGGAAGAAGAGGTTTTGTGTATAAAGGAAAACTAAATTTTAAAACCACAAATCTTGATTTTTCATCCATTAAAAAGCCAGACACTACTGAAGTAATGCTGATTGTCGGCGATCCGGGCAAAGCATTCGAACTATCGTTCTATCCAAACGATGGAGTCGGGCTGATGCGTATTGAATTTATCATTACGCATTCCGTACAAATTCACCCTATGGCATTGGTGAAATTTAATGAACTGAAAGATGCGGCAGTCAAACAAAAAATTGAGGAATTGACGCATCATTACCCTAACAAGGAAAAATATTTTGTAGATCAGCTTTCGCAGGGGGTAGCTACTATCGCGGCCGCTTTTTACCCCAAAGATGTTATTGTGAGAATGAGTGATTTTAAAACCAATGAATACGCCAACCTCATTGGTGGCAAGGATTTTGAGCCGCATGAAGAAAACCCAATGCTTGGGTTCCGCGGGGCTTCCAGGTATTATAACGAATTATATAAAGAAGGTTTCAGGCTCGAATGTGAAGCTATTAAGAAAGTAAGGGAGGATATGGGACTGGCGAATGTGAAGGTGATGATTCCTTTTTGCAGAACCATTGAGGAGGGGAATAAGGTAATCGCGGTAATGAAAAGATTTGGGTTGGAACAAGGCGTTAATAACCTTGAAATTTATGTGATGGCAGAAATACCCAGCAATGTGATATTGGCTGAAAAATTTGCTGCGATTTTTGACGGATTTTCCATTGGGTCAAACGACCTTACACAGCTTACCCTGGGTATAGACCGGGATTCCGCCATCGTAAGCAATTTGTTCAGCGAGATGAACGAAGCGCCTAAAGAAATGATTACCACCATGATTGCAAAATCTAAAAAGGCCGGGACAAAAATTGGTTTGTGCGGGCAGGCGCCGAGCGACTTTCCTGAATTTGCCAAATTTCTGGTGGAAGAAGGCATAGATAGTATTTCATTTAACCCTGACGCGATATGGAAAGGAATTGAAAATATCCGGAAAGCAGAAGAAATGCAAATAGGCCTTCGCTCATAATACTTTAGAATGAAATATTTCTTTAGATAAATTTAAGAAAAGATGATAGCATAGGATCTATAAAGCCCTGTATGCCTGATTTTAGATATATCAGAAAATAATTATTTCCCTGACGATATTATCTACTTTATTACCCCGTAGTATAAACGTTTTATATTTTCTTTTTTGCATGCCTAAGTTATAGCTGAAACATTTGATAACCGCAGCGTCAACGTTGCAATAGCAACAATGATGGCGATCAACCATAACAGGTAACATAACCGATCCTTTCAATGACTCTAAAAGCAGTGGTATTTCAATTTTTATAAAATTTTATCAGCTATTTATTCAGCACGCCTTTGAAAATTAAGATACTCATTCATCCAGGGCTTAAAATTATTTATGAAAAAAAGGGCCGGATAGAAATCCACCCTTGTTATAATCCAATATCCTATGAAAAACCGATGTAAAAATAATGGCTGATTTATTAATAATAAATATTCTTAGTTACCACTTCTACTGATTGAAATCAGTATTAATCGGTTAAAAAACCATGATTTAAATAAGCGGACGCTATCACCAAAGCCATACTGACGGTGGAAGATATATATTATCTTGCTTTAATGTGTTTCTGGTATTTGTTTAATAAGCTAATCAATTTCCAAGTGATTATAATTTTGTAAATTCGATGGTGCATCTTCGAAAGTTCTTAATAGGTAAGCTCAGAATCTTAAAAAATGTCGTACGACCTCTTAAATAATACTAAAAATTTAAGTCATTTTGAAGCTTTCTTTGAATATGCAACTATGGGCATTTTGGTTACTGACTGCCATGGCCGGATTATTACAATCAATCCTTTTGCTTTAAAAGAATTTGGATATTCAGAAGAAGAGTTGGTTGGGAAAACGATAGAGGTATTAATTCCTCAAAGATTTTATAACCACCATATTCATCATCGGGAAAAATACGCTGAAAACCCTCAAACCCGGCCGATGGGCCTGGGGATGGATTTGTTTGGTATAAGGAAGGATGGTGCAGAATTTCCTGTAGAAGTGAGCCTTGGCCATTACACAAGCAATGGCGGTAAATACATTGTAGCTTTCATTACCAATATTTCGATTCGTAAAGCAGCAGAGGCTGAAATTGAAAAACTGAATATCGAGCTTGGCACTATGGTAAGGCACCGGACAAGGGATTTGAGGGAAGCAATACAGCAATTGGAAAAATCAAAGGACAGGCTTGAAAATGTTTTGTTTTTTCAAAAAACATTATTGGATACTGCAGGCGCTATCATTATTGCTACTGATGAAAATGGAATTATCAAACTCTTTAATCCCGAAGCGGCCTGTAAACTCGGGTATAGCGAATCAGAGGTTATCGATAAAAAAACTCCCGTATTATTCCATACTAAAAAAGACATTGAAAGAAAAAGAAAGGAATTGCTGAACGTGTTTGGCATAAAAGTAAATAACAGCTTTGATGTATTGATAGAAAAAGCCAGGCGTAATATCCATGATGAAGAAGAATTCAATTATATAGCCAAAACCGGTGCTTCATTTCCTGTTTCATTAACCATTACGGCCCTAAGAAGCATAAAAGGAAATATTACCGGGTATGTTGGCATTGCCATTGACATATCGGAGAGAATAAAAGCTGAAAAAGAATTAAAAAAAGTACAGCGCCTATTTTTACAATTATTGCATAATTATCCCGATGGCCTTATCAGCATTATTGATAAAAACTACAATTTCGTTTATACAGGAGGCGAACTGCATAAACGCCTTCATTCAGATATCGCGGAATTGATAGGTAAAGAAATGTATCCGCGGTTTCCCGAACCTTTGCGCAAGATTATTTTTGTAAAGCTGGAAAATGTATTTCAGAATAAAGCGCTTATTTCTGATTTCGAACTTCCCTATCCTATTGTAAACCACACGTATATAATGGATGCTTTCCCATTAATAGAAGAGGATGGTTCGATAAATAATATTGGTGTTATTATTAAAAACATTTCCAGATTAAAAAAAGCGGAAGGAGATTTGCGTGAAGCGCTTAAAATAGAAAAACATTTAGGTGAATTAAAATCGCGGTTTGTGTCTATGGCTTCGCATGAATTTCGAACGCCTCTTAGTACGGTACTTTCATCAGCGTATTTGATAGAAAAATATACCTCTGGTGAAGACCAGCCAAAACGCGAAAAGCACCTGCAGCGCATTGTTTCATCGGTAAATATGCTTACAGACATTTTAAATGATTTTCTTAGTTTGAGCAAAATAGAAGAAGGGAAATTGCAGGCCAACTTTTCAGAATTTAACATAGAAGAAATGATGCATGCTACCCTGGAAGAAATTAAAAATAATCTGAAAAATAAGCAGCAAATCAATTATCGGCATAAAGGCAATCCAGGTGTCTTTTTGGATAAATCATTGCTAAAACACATCCTATTGAATTTGGTTTCCAATGCGAGCAAATTTTCTTCTGATACATCTGCGATAGATATAAAGACCAGCAATCAAAATGAAAAAATTATATTATCCGTAAAAGACAATGGAATAGGCATTTCGAAAGAAGACCAGCAACATTTAACGAAACGTTTTTTCCGCGGAAGCAATGCCGAAAATATACAGGGCACCGGCCTGGGATTACATATTATCTCCAAATACGCTGAAATGATGAATGGAAATATTGAATGCAGAAGTCAGCTTGAAAAAGGTACTGAATTTATAGTAACATTTAACGCTAAAAAATATCATCATGAAAAAAGTACTTTTAATAGAAGACAATGACAATGTTCGCGAGAATACTGCGGAAATACTTGAATTGTCCAACTATAAAGTCATTGTAGCGAAAAATGGTATGACCGGTGTTCAAAAGGCCCTTGAGCATTTACCGGATTTGATCATTTGCGATATTATGATGCCGGTGCTGGATGGCTACGGGGTGCTTCATGCCGTTCATAAAAATAATACAATAAAAAATACCCCTTTTATTTTCCTCACTGCCAAAGCCGAACGCGGCGATTTTCGTAAAGGAATGGAACTGGGCGCCGATGATTATATTACCAAACCCTTTAGCGGAACAGAGCTGTTAAATGCAGTAGACAGCCGGTTAAAAAAAATTGACCTGTTAAAACAAGAATTATCACCTGATATGGAAGGCCTGGAATATTTAATGCAGACATCGCTTGGAAAAGATCATTTGAGGCTACTCGCAGAAGACCGGAATATTAATAAGTATAAGAAAAAAGAAATTATTTATTCAAAAGGCAATCATCCAAACCGGCTTTATTGTATTTTAAAGGGAAAAGTAAAAACTTACAGGAGTAATGATAGTGGCAAGGAACTGGTTACAGAGCTTTTTTCTACAGGCGATTTCCTGGGTTACGTGGCGATGCTGGAAGGCGCCGTTTATAAAGACACTGCCGCAGCATTAGAAGAAACAGAACTGGCTATAATTCCACGTGAAGATTTTGACAAACTGATCAATACAAATAAAGAAGTAGCTCAAAAATTCATCAGGCTGCTTGCAAAAAACATTTCCGAAAGGGAAAATCATTTGGTAAATATCGCTTACAATTCACTACGTAAGAAGGTGGCTGATGCACTCTTAATGCTGCATAAAAAATACCCTCAAACTGTGGAAAATAATAATGCCATGATTATAAGCCGTGGAAGTCTCGCATCTATCGCGGGCACAGCCAAAGAGTCACTTATCCGAACACTCAGTGATTTTAGAAATGAAAAGCTCATTGATATAAAAGATGATGGAAGCATTCTTATTTTAAATTTAAAAAAACTTGAGCTTTTGCTAAATTGAAGGAATGCGTAACCAAACTATACCTGGCATAAGAAAATTAAATTTCGGGTAAAGCAAATTTCAAAAAAAATCCTTTATTGCTTTAATAATTACTATCACTAAATGGCGCCGCAGGTCCCAATCCATACACAAATAAAAACTTACCCGTTGCAGAACGCAAATGATGCTTTAAACGATCTTAGGCACGGGAAGGTTTACGGAGCTGCCGTGCTGGTAATGGATAACAAAAAATAAAGACGATAGGATCGGTTTTTTGAATGTATGCATTCAATTATGAATAAAAAGCAGGTTAAACATTAATGGCTTGATATGATTGTAATTGTTTTCGGTTTGCCCGGTTCAGGTAAAAGTTATTTCGCTTCAAGGCTTGCGAAAGTGATCAACGCTAACCATATTAACAGCGACAGGGTGAGGCAGGAAATTTTTAAGAAAAGGGCTTATTCTGATCAGGAGAAAAAGGCCGTATATGATACAATGCTTGAGCAAATGCAAGAATCCGTGCGGCAAAAAAAGAATGTAGTACTGGATGCTACTTTTCATAAAAAAGATATAAGGAAAATGTTTGTTGAGGAAATGAAAGACAAAGGCGGGATTTCCTTTATTGAAATACAGGCTGATGAAAATATAATCAGGGAAAGATTAAAAAACCCCAGGCCATATAGCGAGGCTGATTTTAAGGTTTATAAATTCATCAGTCAGCAGAATGAACCATTAAACGAATCTCATTTAATATTAAAGTCAACTGATGATAACATAAATGAAATGATCCAAAAAGCTGCAGAATACCTTAAAAAAAATGACAACAGCACAAATTAATAGCCTGTTATCCCGTGGAAAATTCCCTGAGAAAACCATCAGGCGGGAATTAATGGAAACACATATATCCTGGGTGATATTATGCGATCAGTTTGTATATAAAATTAAAAAGCCGGTACACTATTCTTTTCTCGATTTTTCCACTCCTGAACTTCGCAAGTATTTTTGCAATAGGGAAATAGAATTAAATAAGAGGCTTACCTACAATGTCTACCTCGAAGTGTTGCCGGTAGGTGAATGGCAGGAAAATATTGTTATAGGTGGAAAAGAAGGAACCATAATAGATTATGCTGTAAAAATGCATAAACTGGATACGGCAAAACGAATGGATAAATTATTAACTCAGCATGTTGTAACGGAATCTGATATAAAAAAACTGGCAGAGCAAATAGCTTTCTTCCATAAAAACACGACTATCATTTATCAAAAAAACTTATTGGATATCCAGGAAAAATTCAATGATCTGGAAGTAGAAAAAGAATTCCTGGCCAAACAAGCCGGCAGTAAATTCGACGTTATTATAGGCCGGGCTATTGAATTTTCCAATAAGTTTCTAAGCATTAATAAAGGGTTGATAGCAGACAGGCTGAGAAATGGATTTTACAGGGATGGCCATGGTGATTTACATTCGAGGAATATTTTTTTATTGCCGGATCCTGTGCCGTTTGATTGCATTGAATTCAATGACGATTTCCGGCAAATTGATGTTTTGAATGAAGTGGCATTCCTTTGCATGGATTTGGATGCGTTTGATCGCAAGGATTTGTCAACCTTGTTTCTCGAATATTATAATCATTTTTTCCCCGCTATGCAAACGGCAAATGAACGCGATCTCTTTATTTATTATAAAAGCTACCGGGCGAATATACGGGCAAAAGTAAACAGCTTACGTGCAAAAAGTGCAACAACAGCTGAAGAAAAAGCAAAGTCATTGATGGCCGCAAAGAAATATCTTTACCTGATGGAAAGTTATATAGAAGAACTGGGAACGACACA
>CALMQS010000105.1 GCA_937871285.1 uncultured Sphingobacteriales bacterium
AATTTGCCTCATCATAAGTGACTGTTTTTTGTCAACCTATTTTAGGCATGCACAAATAAATGTCAAATATCAAATTTCAAATCAATTAACTTTTCTCCGGTAACTTGCGCCCTGAAATTAAGACACGATATAACTATGGATACAATATCATTTGACATTGTTATCATTGGGGGCGGATGTGTAGGACTGGCAACAGCTTATAAGATCAACACCCGGCACCCGCATTTGAAAATAGCAGTATTAGAAAAAGAGAACCGTGTTTCGGCACATCAAACCGGGAGAAATTCCGGCGTAATCCATTCGGGCATTTACTATAAACCCGGATCCTACAAGGCAAAAAACTGTGTGGACGGGCGAAGGGAACTGGTAGCTTTTGCAAAAGAATACGGTGTAAAACATGATATCTGCGGTAAAGTAATTGTGGCAACACAGGAAGATGAGCTGGCGCACATGAACAAAGTGTACCAGAACGGAATAGCTAACGGCGTGGAGGATATACGGCTGATAACAGCTCAGGAAATAAAAGATATTGAGCCTTACTGCGAAGGCATTGCCGGTATATGGGTAGGGTGCACAGGCATTATAGATTATGCAGGCTTTACGGAGAAACTAGCTGAACTGTTAGTGGAAAAATTTGAAGGCAGCAAAGTGTTCCTGAACACAGAAGTAAAGGATTTTATAAAGGAAGGCAACAAAACCATTATAAAAACCAACAGGCAAAATTTTGAAGCGAAATATATAATAGCCTGTGCCGGGCTGCAAAGCGACCGCATAGCCCAAAAAGAAGGAACCGGAACGGATACGGCTATTGTTGGCTTTCGGGGCGATTACTACGATCTGAGCGAGACAGGAAGAAGCAAAGTAAAAAATCTTGTTTACCCGGTACCTAATCCGCAATTCCCGTTTCTTGGCGTGCATTTTACAAGAATGGTAGATGATAGTGTAGAATGCGGTCCCAATGCCGTATTTGTATTTAAAAGAGAAGGCTACAGCAAAACCGCTTTTAGTTTAACGGATACAGCCGCGGCATTATCGTATGGCGGCACCTGGAAATTCTTCGCTAAACACTGGCGCTTTGGATTAGATGAATACCGGGGCGCTTTTTCAAAATCCTACTTCCTGAAACGCCTGCAAAAACTGATACCTTCCTTAACTGCAGCAGATATTATACCCGGCCGCGCAGGCGTACGTGCCATGGCACTTTCGCGTGAAGGCAATATGATAGATGATTTTAAGATTGAAGCAGGGCATAACGCTATTCATGTGCTGAACGCCCCTTCGCCGGCGGCCACTGCCGCGCTGGCTATTGGTAGCGCGGTACAGGAAATAGCAACAACCCAATTCCATCTTTCATAGATGATGCACATAGGGATTTGTCTCCTGTCAACACATAATCATAGGGACATAGATACACATAGATATTTGCTTCCTTCTATTGTGTTCCTATGCTTCTACTGTGTCTATGTGGTTAGCATATTTTTGTTTAACACATAGGATCATAGGTACATAGGTGCACATAGGATTTTGCTTCCTTCTATTGTGTTCCTATGCTTCTACTGTGTCTATGTGGTTAGCATATTTTGTTTAACACATAGGATCATAGGCACATAGGCGCACATAATTTTTTTCTTGCTATTGTGAATCACAACTTGATAAATATCTTCTTCCGGTAAAGTATATACGCGGGAACAAAGTTAATGGCAACAAAAAACAACGCATATACCCAGCTTGCCAGTTCGGGTTGCATCCCTGCCTGCACCAGTTCATTAACCACCAGCTCATTAAGGGGCAGTCCGCCAAATCCGGCCCTGTAAAAAAATAAAGCCAGCACATCTGCCAGCACATATACCGCAATAGCGTTGGCGCCAAATATAACGCCGGTACGTACCCATTTTTTATATCCCCGTATATCCACTATAAAATACAATGCGCCCAGCAGTAAAGCACCCAATCCCGAAGTTACCAGCACAAAAGAGCTTGTCCACAGATTCTCATTTACGGGGAAAGTCAATCCCCAGAAATATCCGGCGATAGCTGAAAAAAGCCCTGCCGTCATAAGATAATTAACTTTTTCACCGGGGCTAAACCTGCTGATCATTAACCGCCCCGCAAGCATACCCGTAATGCCGCTCACAATAGCAGGTATGGTGCTCAGGATACTTTCGGGATCCCAGGTACCCTGCCACATTTTACCCGGCAGGTACTTACTGTCCACCCAGGCCACGATGTTCACGCCCGGTTCCAGCATTACTTTACCAACGCCGGGGGTAGGAATAAGCGTTAATGCCAGCCAGTAGCCCACAAGCAAAACAACGGCTATCCATGCCTGTTGTTTCCAGTTGGTATTAAGGAAAAGTACAGCACAAAACATAAATACCAGGGCAATACGGTGCAGTGTTCCTGTCCAGCGCACATTGCTGAAATCAAATTCAGGCATAAGATTAAGGAACATGCCTACGGCAAATATTTTAAGCGAACGGAAGACGATCTTTTTATATAAGCTGCTTTTAGCCGTGCCGTCAGTTAACCTTTTTGTATACGCATACACAATAGAAACACCAATTACAAAAAGAAAGACCGGTGCAATGGTATCGGTAAAGGATAACCCGTTCCATTTGCTGTGACGGAGTGTAAAATACACATACTGTTCATTCCCGGGGAAATTTACCATAATCATTGCAGCTATGGTAAAACCTCGCAGGGCATCGAGCGAAATAAGCCGGTTGGATTGCAGCAACATATAGTAAAATTGGCAGCTAACGGGTTTAGTATTCCGGGGCTCACTCGCGGCTATACTGTCATATAGCAGCATATCTTTTTGATTCTTCAGCAATGAAAGAGCAGGTTTTTGTGCAATGATACTGCCCGGTTAATATGAAAATGCATAAAATAAGGCAGCGCCGGGAATTGAGGAGTTGGAAAAGAAGGGTAAAATAAGGCTATTAAAAGTAGAAATATACGTTGAAACAAAACCGCAATCCCGGCAATTTAGTTATGCGCACCTTACACCCCACACCTTATACCCTACACCACCCCATCAATATACATTCTTCGGGCAGGGTATCCCCTTTCCCGCATTGCCACGGTTAAAATCGCGGTCATTAAACAGCCTGAAGCTGACTGTAATCCCTGAAAAATAATACCAGTCTTTGGTTTTCGGGTTTCCTCTTACCGTTCCTTCCGCCGGATAAACAGGGTTGCCGTTTTTCAGTTCGCCGCCACGGTATGCCATTTCAACGGCTTTCGGACCCCTGGCAGCCAGTAAGATATTACGGTCAACATATTTGGTACTCACATTATCCAAGTAATCGGTAAATGTTTTATTGAACCGGAACTCCCAGCCTAAGGAAACATTACGGGTAACGGCAAAGCGTATGCCCCCACCAAAGGGTATAGAAATATTTTGGCTACTACTTCTTTTCCTGTCAGGATATTCGGGCAACCCCTGTCCTTCAGTACTCAAATTACCCAAACCTATTTTTTTGCCTAATGAATCATAAGTATAAGGTCCCATATTAAAGACCGACACCCCTGCAAATACATACGGCGTATACCTTTTCTCCATAATATCGAAGAATTCGTATACGCCGGCAAGACTGGCATCATATATTTTAGAATAAAAGCTCAGGTTACGCTGGCGGCGCTGCAAATTGCTGCTATAGCTGTCTGCACCCTGGATATTACCATAGGTAATAAGCCCTCTTAAGGAAATCTTATCGGTTAAAGCGTAGCTCGCGCCTAATGCACCCGCAGGCTTCGACTGGGAAAAAGTGTAGGTACTTTCCTGTAGCTCACCCTGGTAATTGGCAAAGCCACCAAAAGCTTCTATGCTTACATTTTTTAATATTCCCTGGGAATATACAGCAGAGGTGCTTAGCAATAATGCTAAAATAAATATTTGTTTCAAAGGCATTCTTTTAGAGATACGGTATAATAACGCACAAGTTGGGTAAAAATTAAGTGACATGGAAATAAAACAGTAACAGCTCTAAAAACAATGCCATTTTTATTTTTTTCTGCTTCTGCAATACCGGGTATACTTAATTTTCAGGTATATTTTAAACAGTTCCCCATAAGCTTTGAGGATATTCACCTTTAGTAACCAATGCGTTAATATTGTTTTCCACACCCGGAGCGTCTTCTTTGTACGTTACGCCAAACCATTCGGCGCGGGTAGGAATAACTTTTAAAGCATTATCGGACATTTTAATGAACTCGGCGGCCACATCCACCACGTATATTTCGGCTTTAGGCTGGTTGATGTTTTTTTGTAAAAATGTGTTAAACATTTCTTTGCAGATACTGAAAACATAGGGCGTAAAGCACCAGAAATTCATAGAAACCTTTGAATCTGAAGGAACCTCCGTTTTATTGCCATCCTCTTCATATACAATTTTGCCGCCATCGCGGTATATTTTTGTACGTTCCGCAATTTCTACCAGGTTCCCGGAAGCATCCACTTTGCATACTCCCCGGCTAACCGAACCGTTATCTGAAAGCGTTTTAATTAATTCGTATCCGATTAAGCCAAACACATGATCATTTGCCTGCGTTGTCAAAAACCGGTATGCCTTTTCAAAAGCATCGCGGCCGTAGAAATCATCGGCATTAATTACAATAAAAGGTTCGTGTACCGCAGGGGAAGCACATAAAACTGCGTGTGCCGTTCCCCAGGGCTTGGCCCGGTCTGCGGGTATATCGTAGCCTTCTGCAAATGATTGCATATCCTGGAATACATAATCAATAGCAATTTTTCCTCTGAGCTTAGGTTCAAAAATGGCTTTGAAATCTTCAGTAAATTCTTTCCTGATAATAAATACCACTTTGCCAAACCCTGCACGGCAGGCATCATAAATAGAATAATCCATGATCGTTTCACCAGAAGGACCGAACCGTTGTATTTGCTTTAAACTGCCATACCGGGAGGCCATCCCCGCTGCCATAATTACTAATGTAGGTTTCATCCGTATGTTTTTTGCTGTTAAACTTAACTTGATATACTATTCCTTTTTTCCTTTCATTCTTCAAACATGTGCGAAAATAAAGAATTAACGCTAAACCAGGGTTAACCGATGATAGTTAATATAGTTAATATATTTAACTAATGAAATAATGCAGCGTTTCTTCCTTATTTTTATCGCGGCAGCAATACCAGTAAACCCTTTATCTCTTTACTATGTATTACCCCTATTCAGAAAAAGTAACGCTTGAAATAGACGCCAGGGCGCAGCTTGGTGAAGGCGCATTATGGCATCCCACAGAAAATAAATTGTATTGGGTAAATATAGAAGGCAGAACGCTTCATATATACGACCCCGTTACCAAAGAAAATCAATCTTTTTTGGTAAAAGAAAGAGTGGGCACGGTTGTTCCGGTAAAAAGCGGCGGCGCTTTGGTTGCCCTGCAAAATGGCATTCATTTCATTAATACCCAAACAGGCACGTTACAATTCATTGCCCACC
Organism: uncultured Sphingobacteriales bacterium; assembly: GCA_937871285.1. Classification (GTDB taxonomy): domain Bacteria; phylum Bacteroidota; class Bacteroidia; order Chitinophagales; family Chitinophagaceae; genus Agriterribacter. The sequence goes on from CALMQS010000105.1 coordinate 5,463, forward strand.
CCATTACCCATAGCGATATCCGTTTTAATGATGGCAAATGCGATCCTTCGGGGAGGTTCTGGGTGGGCAGCATGCACCTGCGGTTTACAGAAGGAGTAGCTTCGTTATACCGGATGAATACGGATAAAACAGTGCATAAGATGCTGGATGACGTTACCGTTTCTAACGGTATTGCCTGGACGAAAGATAAGAAAACAATGTATTATGTTGACAGCCACCTGCGCAGGATAGACGCTTTTAACTATAATGATGCAGATGGATCCATTACCAACAGAAGAACAGTAGTAACGATACCGGAAGGCGGCGGCTCGCCCGATGGCATCGCGCTGGATGCAGAGGACAAAATATGGGCAGCGCTCTGGGGCGCTAACGCGGTGGGCAGATTTGATCCGCAGACAGGCGGGCTACTGCAAAAAATTGAAGTGCCCGCGCCGAACGTTTCTTCCGTTGCTTTTGGAGGAAAAGACTTAGACACATTGTACATTACTACCGCCCGGGGAGAATTATCGGAAGCGCAACTGGCGGCTTACCCGTTAAGTGGTGGATTGTTTTCGGTAAAACCGGGAGTAAAAGGGGTGCCTGCTGAGTTTTATACAGGAATGATCACTGAATAAGGTAAATAAAGCTAACCGTGGTTATGGTGTAAATATTCCTGCAGGATAATAGTAGCCGCAATTTCATCAATTATGGCTTTATTGCGGCGTTGTTTCTTTTTCATTCCCATGTCTATCATAGCCTGTACCGCCATTTTAGAGGTATACCGCTCATCTGCTTTTTCAACAGGCATGCCGGGAAAAGCCTTTTTTATTTTTTCAACTACTTTTTGCACCAATATGGTGGCGTGTGTATCTGAGTCATCGAGATTTTTGGGCTCCCCTATAATTATTTTTTCTACCTGTTCCCGTTCAAAATAGCTTTTCAGAAAATCAATAAGTTTGGGAGACTCAACAGTAGTTAAACCGGTGGCAATGATCTGCAATGGATCGGTAACGGCAATGCCGGTTCGTTTTAACCCGTAGTCAATAGCGAGTATGCGTGGCATGATGCGAAGATAGGGTGTATTGTATTTTTTTAATACATAAGTTTTTGCATTTCCTATTGTGTTTGTATGGTACTATTGTGGCTATGTGCTTTTTCTTTGAACACATAGGATCATAGGCACATAGGCGCACATAGTTTTTTATGTTCTCTATTGTGTTCCTGTGTTTTCTACTGTGTCTATGTGGTTGATGCATTTTTTAACACACAGGTTTTGTATTCTCTATTGTGTTCCTATGGTACTATTGTGGCTATGTGCTTTTTCTTTGAACACATAGGATCATAGGCACATAGGCGCACATAGGTTTTTGTGTTCTCTATTGTGTTCCTATGTTTTCTACTGTGGCTATGTGGTTAATGCATTTTTTAATACACAAGTTTTGCATTCTCTATTGTGTTTCTATGGTCCTATTGTGGCTATGTGTTTTTTCTTTGAACACATGGGATCATAGGCACATAGGCGCACATGGTTTTTTGTGTTCTCTATTGTGTTCCTATGTTTTCTACTGTGGCTATGTGGTTAATGCATTTTTTAATACACAAGTTTTGCATTCTCTATTGTGTTTCTATGGTCCTATTGTGGCTATGTGCTTTTTTTCAGCACACTATTTAAAACCAGCGTCAAAAATGCTGATCGCTTTATTTAGCCAGTTCCAGCCCGAACAGCAAAGGAGTAGTATTGACCAACGCATGCAAAAGTGCCGCGTAAAAAACATTACCGGTTTTAATGTATACGTATCCGTAGGCCCAGCCGCCAATGCTTGCCAGCCCAACAAAAATAATGGACCCTGCATGCGCATGCACCAACCCAAAAATAACACTGGTGATAGCGAGCGCCGTATAAACACCCATTTTGGTTTTACCCGTTCTTTCCATACCATAAGCCACGGCACATAACAATACCGTAACCAGCGCCGGGAACCATTGCATATTACCGTTTAACGCGTAGCCGGTAAGCAGTGAAACTGCCGTAAGAATTGCCAACCCCCACATCCAGAATGTTTTCCATGAACCCAACTGCCCGATGCGTTTAGCCAGCATATTTTGCAGCAACCCGCGAAAAACCAGTTCTTCAAAAAGAGCGGTATGTAAAAAAACAGACAGCAACGACCTGGCAACCTTCGAGGTAATGAAAATATGAACCGCATCTTCATTTTTAAGCTTTATAAAATTAACCGCCAACCCAATAATAAATACAAAAGCATAAAAGGCCAGCCATACCCATACTACGGTAAAGAGGTATTTCCATTTAAATACAGGATAAAAACCCACATCCCGTATATGCCGCACCGTTACAAAAGCAAAAACCGCTGCAAGCATCACCGTTATACGGTAAACCGAATCAAATCCCCCGCCGTTAAAAGGAAGATTGCCAGAAGGTTTGGCATCTATAAGCGTTACAGGAAAAAAGAACAGCACAAAAACCACGAAATCAAGCCAGTCTAACTTTGCGCCCGTATTTGTTCTTGCGGCAAATGCCATTACCGGAAAAAAGAGAAGATAAGGCACGAGAAAAAGCGTACCCTGCAAAGGATTTTGTTGATTAAACCCTACATAACTGAAATACAGCAGCGCCAGCAGCAATGGGAAAAGGAATATCAGGCGAATATCCGCTTTCATACTTTTCCTCAACCGGTCCGACACCACAGGCTTACCCAGCGAAAAGAGCATAAAATACAATACAATAAAATAAGGTAATGCGATAAAGATATCCGCAGCCGGATGGTGTTTCCAGGAAAACAGCATAAAAATCAGCGACAATAAAGCGGTATATACTCCGGAAGTGATCAGCGACTTTTTGAAAGATGCCGGGATTGTCATGAAAAGGGGTATTTAGGGTATCAGCCAACCTTTGCTGATCCATAAATGTCGGACATTTCAGGTTGCACCCAAAATTTTAAGCACAATGGCTGAAACGGGATATGCTGCCTGCGCTTTATCGAAAAAAAATATCCCCGATCACAAAAAAAGAAAATACTACGCTGGCTATACCATTGGCAGTCATGAAAGCAATATTCACCCTCCTCAGATCATTGGGGTTTACAATGGAATGCTGGTAGATGAGCATACCAATAAATACCGCAACGCCTACCCAGTACCACACGCCAAACCGGCCGTATAGACCTGCTGTTATAACCAGTAATGCGGATAGCAGGTGTAATATCTCGGATATCCGCAATGCGCTTTTTTTACCCAATGCAGCGGGAATGGAATAGAGCTGCTGCGACTTATCGAACTCTTCATCCTGCAGTGAATAAATGATATCAAAACCACTCACCCAAAATAGCACCGTGAAGGAAAACAGCAAGGGCAACCAGTCGAACCGGCCGGCAACCGCCAGGTAAGCGCCAATAGGCGCAAGGCTTAATCCTAATCCAAGTACCAAATGGCATAAAGGTGTAAAACGTTTGGTATAACTATAGCCCAATACTACAAACAGTGCTACCGGCGCCAAAAAGAAGCATAGCGTATTGATAAAAAAACAGGTGATCATAAACAATATACAGGACAATACAGTAAACCACAATGCATGATTGGCCTTAATGATACCTGCAGGAATTTCTCTGATAGCAGTACGCGGGTTCCTGGCATCAAAGCTCCTGTCGAGATAACGGTTAAAAGCCATAGCGGCGCTGCGGGCAGTGATCATGCAAAAGATAACAAGAATAAATTTCACTATTAATTCCTTCCACAAAATAAAATTAGTAATGTCCTGCCCCCATCCAATCGTTCTGCCCAAACTCCATTGGTTACCAAGAGGGAAATAATATACCCCCAGGAAAAAACCAATCATTGCAAAAGGCATTGCAAAAATGGTATGGGAGAATTTAATAAGGGAAAGATAATTTTTAACCTGCGCCATGCTGCAAAGTTATGAACAGAAAAGGTAATTTAACGGCCCTGCTATTTTAGGGCTATTTCACCCTTTTTCACCAGCTTTGCCAGTTCCCACAACACTATGCCCGCAGCTACCGATATGTTTAAAGAATGCTTCATGCCAGACTGGGGAATTTCAATGCAGCCATCACAAAGCTTCAATACGCCCTCAGCTACCCCACTCACTTCGTTACCAAATATTACAGCAATTTTTTGCATATTGCCGCTCCCTGCAAGCATTGTCCGGTTGAGTTTGTCTAATGCCACACTGCCTTCCGCCTGCTCTACTGCCCAAATGGCATATCCATCTTTCTTTAATGCATGCACCGCTTCCACCGTGGAAGCATAATACACCCAATGCACGGTTTCAGTTGCGCCCAAAGCCGTTTTATGAATATCCCGGTGTGGCGGCCGCGGCGTATAGCCACAAAGGCAAACAGATTCAACCAGGAACGCGTCGGCCGTACGGAACACACTGCCTACATTATGCATGCTGCGTATATTATCGAGCACAACAGTAAAAGGGTTTTTATCAGACTGCCTGAACTCCTCCACGGTTTTGCGGTTCAGCTCATGCATGCTTAATTTTCGCATAGCGCAAAGATAATTGGGATCGGATTTTATAATTTGTGGTTTATCGTTCGTGATTTCCGGTTGCATTTTGCTTCGGATTTAAGATTTTATACTTCGGATTTGAATTTTTTATTTGTCTTTTGTGATTTTGGCTCTTATGATTCAGGTTTGTGACTTAGCCCCTGATGCTTTGTATTCCTTTAATTCTTTTTCCTGAAATAAAAAGTAAAAAGATAGATCAGTCCCTTAACGGTTTGATAAGAGCACCACCATATAAAGCGCTTCAGGAGGCTGCGTTTTTGAACAAGCATTGCTCTTGTTACATGGATGCATTCTTTTTCAATAATATCTTCAAATACTTTTTCCACCCCGGCGGCAAAATTTTCATCGTGTACATCAAGGTTTAATTCGATGCTGGCATGAGCGCTGATATTATTAATGTTATAGGAGCCAATGGTTAACCACGTGGTATCACAAACCGACACCTTCCCATGCAACACATTTCCCTGGTACTCGTAAATAGCTATATCGTTCCGCAACAACCAGTCATAAATATATCTTTCGGCATATTTTGCCAGTTTTATATCCGACAGGCCGGCAAGAATAATTTTGATCTTTATCCCTCTTTTTGCGGCAAGCGAAAGCTTTTTCCTGAACGTTTCACCGGGTAAAAAATAGCTGCATAAAATAACTACATGTGATTGTGCAGTTTCGAGCATTTCAATATAGCTGCGTGATATTTCGTGCTTATTGCGCACCCAGTCGTTAATGCGCATGCGCACCCGGCTTGAAGCTCCGGGTATGGATGGCGCCTGCAGGTATTCCTGTTCGCAGGGCAATGCGCCTGTTTTTGCCGGAAACCCTTTCCATGTTTTCCAGCAAAGCGTACATAATTCTTTTACGATCTCTCCTTCAACCCATACGGCAAAATCCAGCCATGCCTTATAGCCTGGCCGGTCGTTATACCGTTCCGTAATATTTAATCCGCCCACCATGGCGTATCGTGTATCGGTTACTATGATCTTATGATGCAGCCGCCTGCCAAAATAGAAATATTTGCTCCTGACCAGGGGTTCAAAAAAACGGAAATACACCCCCGCCAACCTGAGTTCCCGGATGAACGGCCGGGATAGTACTTTAGATGCGTAGCCATCGGGCATCATATACACCTTAACACCTCTTTTCGCGGCATTTTTCAGCGCATCTGCTACTAAACTTCCGGTACCGTCGTCATCAAAAATATAAGTCTGCAGGTGTACGCTGTGCTTCGCCTCGTCAATCATTTGCAGCATCCGGTTAAAATACGCAGCGCCGCCACGAATAAATTTTACATTATTATTCATGGTATATCCGGCGCTGAGCCGCTTTTTTTCAACAGGCCGGCGCTTTTGTTGTTTTGTGCTGGCGCCGGCAAAAGGCCCGTTTTTCAAAATGCAGTCTTTTTGTAAATATAGATTTTATTACAAACCTTTAATACCGGTTAAAATGGATTGATGACAAAGGTCAGTAACATTCAGGACGGTAGTCATGCTTTGTTTTTGTAAAATACCGTACAATTGCATACCTGTGAGTGCCTGGTTTAGCGTGTGGTACATTAAAATAAACAGAAAAGATGTAGGGGCATACCTGCAATCATTATCCATTATATACCTCATTCATATGATCTCATTCGGCAATCAAAGAAAAAATGAATCCCATGAATACCCGGGAGCATATCATCCTCCTTCGTATAACTGGACAAAGGTGATGCAGCAGTTGAGGGAAACCGCTGCTGAGGGCTTTAAGCCTGCTGTAAACATCAGCGAAAACCCGGGGTATTATTGTATTGAAGTTAAGGCACCCGGGTATAATAAAGAAGACTTTATTGTTACAATTGAAGGCGGAAAGCTCAATATTTATGGCATATCCCCTGCCTGCGATGCCGGTGAGCGTTCCGGGTATCCATTGCACGGACAGGGTTATGACTGTTTTGAGCATGCTATAGATTTACCCAAATATATTGATACCGATTTTGTGAGGGCAGAATATAAAGCGGGGGTTCTCCGGTTCGATTTTCCTAAAGCCGATTACGAAGACGCCTGTACGGTTGAAAGGATAATTGTTTATTAAATAAAGGTTCGTAATAAAGTCCATGTCTTTCCCATTCCAGCATCCTTACCGGATTGATCCTAATTTTTCAAAGCGGGTTGCCTATTTCTGTATGGAATTTGGCATACATCAGCCATTGAAGACCTATTCGGGCGGGCTGGGGTTTTTGGCCGGCTCACATATGCGCAGCGCATGGGAACTGAAGCAAAATATGGTGGGGATCGGTATCCTCTGGAAATACGGGTACTACGACCAGGTCCGCAAAAGCGATCAGTGTATGGACGTATTGTTCCAGGAAAAAGTATATGGATTCCTGAAAAAAACAAAAATTAAGTTTACTATTAAAATATCGGGACACGATGTATGGGTAACCGCCTGGTACCTGCCTCCGGAGATCTTTAAAACCGCTCCGGTTTTTCTCCTGTCTGCAGATTTACCCGAAAATGATTATCTCTCTAAAACCAATTCGCACAAATTGTATGATGCCAATCCTGAAACCCAGGTTGCTGCTTCCATTTTATTAGGGGTTGGGGGCGCCAAACTCCTGGAAAAGCTGAACTGGATCCCTGATGTATATCATTTAAACGAATCACATGCATTACCCCTGTATTTTTATTTGTACAACCAGGTTCGTGATACGGAAGCATTGAAAAAGAAGGTTGTATTTACCAACCATACACCGGAAGAGGCGGGCAATAAAAAAACCCCTCTGGCGCTGCTGGATAAAATGAGTTTTTTTGGCGATATACCGCTTGCCGAAATAAAAGCGATTGCAAAAGTTGAAGGGAATATGCTTGATCACACCTTAACCGCCATAAGGCTTTCGGGAAGGTGCAACGCGGTTTCAAAGGCACATCTGAAAACATTACAGGCCATGTGGTCCGGGCAGAAAAATATCAATAACCTCACGTCTGTTACCAATGCCCAGGATTTCTCATACTGGCATAATAATGAACTGTACAGCGCGCTGGCTAAAAAGGATGATAACGCATTGCGAAGGATAAAGCAACAGGCCAAACATGAGCTATTTGAAGTTGTTGCCGATCAGTGCGGAGAAATATATGATGAGCGTGTGCTGACCATTGTTTTTGCAAAGCGCTTTGCCGGTTATAAAAGGGCCGACCTGCTTTTGTATGATATGGAACGTTTTCACCGGCTGGTTACCAATACAGAACGCCCGGTGCAAATTATATGGGCCGGCAAACCTTATCCTATGGATTATGCGGCCATTGGGGTATTCGACAGGATTGCCAATCTCTGCAAAACCTATTCCAATTGCGCCATACTGGTGGGCTATGAACTAAAGCTTTCCATGCTCTTAAAAAGAGGAGCCGATGTTTGGTTAAATGTTCCCCGCATCACACGTGAAGCGTCCGGAACCAGCGGTATGTCGGCCGCCATGAATGGCGCTGTAAACCTTAGCATTCCGGACGGATGGTTTCCCGAGTTTGCCAGGGATAAGCAAAATGCCTTTGTAATCCCTTCCTGCAACCCTGCATTGCCTGACTACCTGCAGGATGAAAAAGATAACGCCAGCCTGTATCAGTTGCTTGAACAGGAAGTAATTCCCACGTACTATAATGATCCCGACCGCTGGCTCGGCATCATTAAAAATGGTATGAAAGACATTGTTCCCGCTTTCGGAAGCAACAGGTTAGCTGCTGAGTATTACGAACGCCTATACAATACCTCATAGTAATGCTCAATACATTGCAGCATGGAGCCGGGAGTGTTGAGTATGTTAACCCGATTTCTCCTTAGCTTAGCGCTATGTTATTTACTCCTGATACCTGGAAACTGCTTGCAGGCATTGCCATTTTTTTACTTGGCATGCATTTCCTGGAAAAGGCGTTAAAAAGCCTCACTGGCAGGTCTTTTAAGCTGTTTCTCAAAAAAAAGACGTCAAATAAGCCTGCGGCTATTGCCGGAGGCGCAATAGTTACCGCAGTTCTGCAAAGCAGTTCGGTTGTTAATTTAATGGTACTGGCCTTTGCAGGCGCCGGCGTAATAACCATGCATAACGCTTTGGCGATAATGCTGGGATCCAACCTGGGAACTACTGTAAGCAGCTGGATCATTGTTACTTTAGGGTTTAAGTTGAACATAGAAAGTTTTGCATTGCCGGTTATAGGTATAGCAGGTATAGCAATGATGCTGGTTGGCAAGGATAGCCGCTGGCACAACTGGTGTATGTTTTTCTTGGGTTTCGGCTTTCTTTTTTTTGGATTAAGTTTTATCCGTACCAGTATAGAACAAACGGTACAGCAACTGGATCTGAGTATATTAAATGAAAAACCTGCCATCCTTTTTCTATTGGTAGGGTTACTGATTACCTCGCTGATCCAGTCCAGTTCAGCTACAGTGGCTATCGTGCTGAGTGCATTACACGTAAATGCAATAAGTTTATTTGCGGCGATGGCAATTGTGCTGGGTTCGGAAATAGGAACAACAGTTAAGCTCGTACTTGCTTCGGTGAAAGGCGTAGCCGTTAAAAAAAGAGTGGCGTTGGGAAACCTGCTGTTCAATGTTGTTAATGCATTGCTGATATTCATTTTTCTTGGACCTATAAATAAATTAATTACCAGCGTTATAGGCATTCATGATAACCTGATAGCATTGATTTTTTTCCAAACACTCACTAACCTCACCGGCATTATCATTTTCTATCCCTTTTTGGAAATCTTCGGAAGATTTCTGGAAAAGCGGTTTATAAGTACCGATAACGAAACAGCTTATATTCATAAAGTAAAAGTAACAGATACCGAACTTGCGATGCTTGCCCTGGAAAAGGAAGCACAGCATTTTATTTATCATGTTTGCATTTTCTCACTCAATGCGTTTGACTGTAAAGCCGGAAAAAATAATCCATTTTCTCTTAGCCCTTTATTTGAACCGGAAAAGCTCCCGGGAAAATATGAATATATCAAGCATCTTCATGGTGAGGTTCAAACCTATTCCATCCGGCTTCAGAATGCCACTGCAGACAAGGAACAACAATCCCGCATTCATCAGTTGATTTCTTCTTTCCGCAACAGCATGTATGCAGCTAAAAATATCAAAGATGCATTGCCGGATATAGATCAGTTGAAAAAATCATCCAATGATCTGAAATTTGAGTTTTACCTGCGTACAAAGAAAAGAGTTGGTAATTTTATTGAACGGGCCATTGCATTGCTGGGTGCGGACCCAATTCCGTCTAATTTTGAGCAACTCAGTTCCATTTATAGCACTACACAGGAAGGCTACAACACAACGCTCCGTGAACTGTACCGCGAAAGTGTTTTAAAAAATGTAAATGAAGTTGAGTTTTCTACCATTGTTAACTTTAACCGGGAAATGTATACCGCCGAAAAATCAGTTGTTTTTGCCCTGAAGGATTATCTTCTGCGAGGCAATGAAGAAGATTACTTTGACGAATTGCCTGGTTTCATACGATAGAGAAGATACAAACACAAATGCCGCAATCATACAATTGTGTCCTGATACTTTAAGGTTGCTGATGCCCACATAGAATATTTGATTATTTTTAAGGCATGTTGCGTTCCCAGTTCTGGAAAAAATTTTTCGAAGAAACGGGGGAGATAGCCCGTTTTACCGGCAGGTTATTTTCTCAATGGTTTAAACCCCCGTACGAGATAACCGAATTCCTGAGGCAGTGCTTTATCATAGGCTATAAATCCCTGCCGCTGGTTATGCTCACTACCTTTATTATGGGTCTGGTGTTAACGATGCAGATACGCCCCTTCCTGATAGATTATGGCGTTGAATCACAATTGCCTGCCATGGTAGGTATTGCTATTGTTCGGGAAATTGGCCCGGTTATTACCGCACTTATTTTTGCGGGAAAAATTGGCAGCAGCATTGGCGCGGAACTGGGCTCTATGAAAGTAACCGAACAAATAGACGCTATGGAAGTATCCGGTACCAATCCTTTTAAATACCTGGTGGTAACAAGAGTATTAGCCGCTACTTTTATGTTGCCCCTGCTCGTTATACTGGGTGATGCAGTAGCGTTATACGGAACCTACCTGGGGGTAAATATGAGCGGTGTTACCAGCTTTGATCTTTTCTGGACAAAAGTATTCAGGAATCTTTCCTTTAGCGATGTGCTGCCTGCTTTTGTGAAATCCTTTTTCTTTGGCTTTGCCGTGGGAATAGTAGGTTGCTATAAAGGATATTATTCCAAAAAGGGAACAGAGGGCGTGGGGCAATCGGCCAATTCGGCTGTAGTGCTGTCTTCTGTGCTGATATTTATCATTGATCTTATTGCAGTACAGGTAACCGGTGTACTGGGACTGAACTAAAAGGGTATGCATACAACGGAAAACAAAGAAAGGCCGGCACAAAATGCCGAACAGGGTAAAGCAGTAATGGCAGTTCGCAATTTGTACAAATCATTTGGCAGCCATAAGGTGCTTATTGATTTTAGCGTTAGCTTACATAGTGGTGAAAATGTGGTAGTATTGGGCAAATCGGGCTCTGGTAAATCGGTGCTGATCAAATGTATTATTGGTTTGCTGAAGCCCGACAGCGGCGCTATTGAGGTGCTGGGTGAAAGTATTCCGGATCTGAACGATGAAGCCTTAGACGCGATCAGGATGAAAATCGGTTTTCTTTTCCAGAGCAATGCCTTATACGATTCAATGACGGTAAGGGAGAACCTGGAATTTCCACTGAGGCGGCATTCCATTACACTAATGCATGAAGATGTGGATCAACTGGTAAAGGATGCATTGGAGGATGTTAAGCTGGCGCATACCATTGATATGATGCCGGCAGAACTGTCGGGAGGTATGCGCAAGAGGATAGCGTTGGCCAGAACATTGATACTAAAGCCGGCTATTATCCTGTACGATGAACCCACTACCGGGCTGGACCCTATTACCAGCAGGGAGATCATTGATCTGATCAAAGAAGTACAGCAAAAATATCATGCGGCTTCCCTGATCATTTCTCATGATATGAATTGCGTGCGCATGGTGGCAGACAGGGTGGTTATGCTGATAGACGGACGGAACTACAGGGAAGGCACATACGCTGAACTGATACAATCGGAAGATCCTGCGATAAAAGCATTTTTTGAATAAATTGTTATGGCAAAAAAATCATTTTCAAATCTCAAGCTGGGTGCATTTGTATTGGCCGCACTGGCTTTTCTGATCCTGCTTTTATACATGATAGGCAAAAACAGGAATCTCTTTGGTTCTACGTTTGCGGTAAAAGCCCATTTCAGAAATGTGCAGGGATTAACGCCGGGGAACAATGTAAGATATGCCGGGATACAGGTAGGTACGGTAAAGAAGGTTTATATCCTGGAAGACGGACGCGTTGAAGTAGAGCTGCTCATTGAGAATGAAATGAAACAGTATATCCGTAAAAATGCAAGCGTTACGATTGCAACAGATGGATTAATGGGAAACAAAGTACTCAACATTGTGCCGGTACCGGGCGATGCAGATCTTATTGCTCCGGGCGATATCCTGGCAACACAAGTCTCGCCTGACCTGGATAACATGGTAAACACGCTTTCCGGAACAAACAATGATCTTGCTGTAGTTGCCGCCGAGCTCAAAAGCACTTTGTTGCGGATAAATAACAGCGCTGCTTTATGGGCATTATTAAACGACAGTTCGCTGTCGCGGAATTTAAGCGCGTCAATGGTAAATATAAGGTCGGCTACTGCTAAGGCAAATACGATGGTGAATGATTTAGACGGATTGGTGCTGGATGTAAAAAGCGGAAAGGGGTCGCTGGGCGCTATATTAACGGATACTTCTTTTGCAGAAAACCTGAACCAGGCCATAGTACGGATCAAACAGGTTGCCGGACAGGCAGATACACTGGCGAAGGAGCTTTCCCTGGTTACCAATGGACTTAAGCATGATATTAATGACGGGAAAGGCGCCGTTAACGCTTTGCTTAAGGATTCCGCCATAGTTAAATCCATTAATGTTAGCCTGGACAATATTCAGAAAAGTACCCAAAACTTTAACGAAGTAATGGAAGGGATGAAACATAGCTTCTTAGTTCGTGGATATTTCAGAAAGCTTGAAAAAAAGCAGGCAAAAGAAGCGTTACAAAAAACAAAAACGCAGTAATCATTTTCCGGGGTTCAGCATATTACCAGCGCTGCTATTTTTTATTAAGGAATATATAATACCGCCTGTTTGAAATACGCATGCGAATTAAACCCATAACCCCTGGTATTGATTTTTCTCATCTCCGGTACTGATTAAAGTCTTTGTTAAAGGTCTTCCTTCAGCGTAAGTTTGGTATGATTTTTTTCTGTATCAATTTTTTTGAACTAAAAAACAAGGAGGTTTTTTATGTCTGCATTAGTAAAAAGCGGAAGTACTGCCTTACCTTCCGTTTTTGATGATTTTTTTAAACCATGGAATGAATGGTTTACCAAAGGCGATGGCTTTTTTGGACGTTCGCTTACCATGCCGTCTGTGAATATTACAGAAGATACAAACGGGTACAATGTATCGCTGGCGGCACCGGGGCTGAAACGGGAAGATTTTACGATTGATATCAGCGGCAATATGCTTACCGTTGGTTCGGAGCGGGAAGAAAATAAAGAAGAAAAGGAAAAAAAATTTACCAGACGGGAATATAATTATACTTCTTTTAGCCGCAGCTTTACTTTACCCGACGATGTAAACAGGGATAAAATAGAAGCAAAGTATACCGACGGCGTATTGAACCTTTCTCTTCCCAGGAAGGAAGAGCTTAAGATGAATTCCGTAAAGAAACAAATCGCGGTAAAATAAGCATTTGGTTTTGTTTCGGTTCCCCCAAAGCGCTGCTTTAAGTGTGTGGCAGCGCTTTTTTTTGAGTTAAAAATCATAATTTCATAATACAGCAGCAATTGCGTTATGTTTAATAAATGCTACTATTGTCTTCAGCGTATCTGTATGAATCAGGTAGAAAATAAAACTTCAAGCAATAATGAAAAAAATACTTGTACCGACCGATTTTTCTTCATGTGCAGTTAATGCTTTGAATTTTGCAGTACAAACGGCTAAATTTTGCGCGGTTGAAATTAACCTGCTTCATGTGGTAGACCGGACAGACAGCTTATATAGTGAACGTCCGGATCTTATTCAGGAAAAATACAGCGCTGTTTTGGAAGAAGCACAGGAAAAATTAGACCAGGTGAAGGCCAGCATTGCGGAAACGGAACTGGTGGAAATACGGACTTTTCTCAGGGAAGGCGAAGTAGACGAGCATATACTGCAGCTAAGCGAAGAGAAAGGCGTTGATCTTATTGTAATGGGCACTTTTGGAATAAACGGGCTGAAGGACAGGATATGGGGCAGCAAAACAGCCGGTCTTACAGGCAAAACCAGTGTACCTGTAATGGTTATTCCCTACGAGTATAACTGGAAAGTTCCCGGAAAGATTTTATTGGCAACCAGCTTTTTCGAGGAAGACAGGGATGTACTGGAACCGATAACCGGTTTGACAGATGCTTTTAAAACCACTTTGCATGCCGTAATATTTACTGATGAAGATACTGCCGACGCCGCTTTGTTTTTAGAGCACGGCATGAATATGGCAGATTATGAAAGAAAGCTAAAGAAACAGCTTAATACAGAATCCGTTGTTACGAATCACCTGTCCGGGCGTAAGTTCGAGGATACGCTGCAGGACTATATTAAAGAACAGGATATAGATATACTGGCAATGATCACTTACCAGAGAAGCCTTTGGGACAGGATATTTCACCCAAGTGTTACCAGGAGGATGTCGTATCATACCACCATTCCGCTGCTGGTTATTCCGGCAAACAGGAAAGGAGAGGAATGAGTAATTGCAGGCTAGTATTTATGTGCGTTTCGAAAGTATACGGATCATTGCGTTGCTGCATAATAAGCCGCTCCGAGCAATGCCGTTTTTGTATTTAATATTATTTTTACCGGAACCTTCTCTAATAAAAAATTCAGTCGCCCGCTCTGGCGGAAAGAAGTATAAAATCCATCGTTCTCCAAAAGATGAACGATCTGTGGCGCTATACCTCCACCTATAAACAGTCCGCCCGTGGCGTTCAGCTTTAATACTAAGTTGGCCGATTCGTAAGCCAGGTAGCGTACAAAATGCTGCATGGTTGTTTTGCAAAGCAAGCTTTGTTCCGCATGTTCGCTGATAACAGCAGGCATATCGGCGTTGCGCATCTTTTGTGTCAGCCACACAGGCTCTTCTATTTTTTTTACATCCCTCAAAAAATGGTAAATGTTTACAATGCCCGGACCGCAAACCAATCTTTCCCAGCTCACATGCCCAAATTGCTGCTGCAGGAAAGTATATAATTCAAAATCAAAGCTGTTCCTGGCCGCAAAATCGGCATGGCCTCCTTCTGTTGCAAAAGGATGAAAATAGCTGCCATCCCAATACAGACCTGCTTCACCAAGTCCTGTGCCGGGCGCTATTACAGCAGCATTTCCTAACGGCATTGCACTGCCTTTGTGAATAGTTTTCACATCTTCTTCTCCAAGCACCGCTAAACCATAAGCCGTTGCCTTAAGGTCATTAATAAGATGAACCTTAGCCGCCGGGTATTGTGCCGTAATTTCCTTTACATCTATCTCCCATTGTAAGTTAGACAACGTGGCATGCCCGTTCAATACCGGCCCGGCAACGCCAAAGCAAACGGCATCCGGTTGCGGGGCATGTGCGGTAAACTCCCGGATAAGTTCTGTAATGTTATCATAGTCTTTCGACACCAGCTTCGCTTCCTGCAACAAGTGGTAGTTATTATTTTCTATCCGGTATAAAGCGAGGTTGGTTTTTGTAGCACCTACATCGCCGGCAAATACAAGGCTTCCGTTAACAGCCTGGTTAGATTGAGAAAAGGGTAATAGCATGTTGTGAAATTGAAAAGAAAAATAAAGCTGTCTTAAAAGGGCCGGTTTAGGAAATATGCCACTAAGTTCTGATCTTCAGGGCTTTATTTTTCTCGTGTCTTCGCGGCTTTGTGGCAAAATATTACTTTTTAGACAGCCCGGTTTCGCTGAAATCGTTTTTTTCCTTACATATCGGCCATAGCAGGAATTTCTGCAACTTTATACAGCCCGATATCTAATTTCTTCTTGGTTTCTTCAAATGCATTCAGCGTTCGTTCAATATCTTCCTGTGTATGGGTGGAAGTAGGAATGAGCCTGTAAATAATATGTCCTTTGGGAATAACGGGATATACTACAATGGAACAAAAAACGCCGTAGTTTTCCCTTAGATCCATTACCATGGCGGTGGCTTCTTCCACACCACCTTTCATGTATACCGGGGTAACAACGGAATCTGTATGGCCGATATCGAATCCTTTATCTTTCAGTCCTTTTTGAAGAGAAAGCGCGTTTTTCCATAGCTGCTCTTTTAGTTCGGGATGTGAGCGTAATAATTCGAGCCGTTTAAGATTGCCAAGCACCAAAGGCATGGGTAAACTTTTGGCAAAGATCTGGCTGCGGATATTATAACGGATATAGTCAATGATGGGTTTGTCGCCGGCAACGAAAGCGCCTATAGAAGCCATTGATTTGGCGAAAGTAGAAAAGTAAAGATCAATCTTATCCTGCACGCCCTGCTCTTCTCCTGCTCCAGCGCCGGTTTTACCTAAGGTGCCAAAACCGTGCGCGTCATCTACCAGTAACCGGAATGCGTATTTATCTTTAAGCGCGGTGATCTCTTTTAATTTGCCTTGATCGCCGGCCATGCCAAATACTCCTTCCGTAATCACCAGTATTCCCCCACCGTCCTGCTTTTTAACCAAAGCTTCGGCACGCTGCAACTGTTTTTCAAAGTCGGCTATATTGTTGTGCTTGAAAACAAATCTTTGTCCCGCGTGCAACCGTACACCATCAATAATGCAGGCGTGGCTCTCCGCATCATAAACGATCACATCATGACGGGTGCACAATACATCTATAATGCTTACCATACCCTGGTAGCCGTAGTTCAGCAAAATAGCATCTTCCTTTTGCTCAAACCCGGCCAGTTCTCTTTCTAATTGTTCATGATAACGGGTATTACCACTCATCATGCGGGCGCCCATGGGTAAGGCCAGCCCGAACTTTGCAGCAGCTTCCGCATCCGTTTTTCGCACTTCAGGATGGTTAGCCAGCCCAAGGTAATTGTTCAGGCTCCATACAATCATATCTTTTCCCCGGAATGTCATATGGCTGCCAATGTCTCCTTCTAATTTCGGAAAAGCAAAATAGCCATGCGCACGTTCACGATGCTGGCCCAAAGGGCCGTAGTTCTTTGTTAGTCTTTCAAAAATATCAGCCATACAACAATGTAATTAAAACAATAATAAAAAAGCGGTGCAAAGATAGTCATTCTCACAGGTTAGGTAATATGGAGTACTGCTGGCAAGATGGAATGACGCGAAGGTAAGATTTTTGCACTGTTCCGGTGCACAAAAAAAATAAAACTGCAACGAAACCCTTTACAGGAAAGCCTTGCGGTATTTTATTCACAGAGCAGATGGGTTGCCTGATCCCTGTTTGGGCAGCTTGCCATTCATTTATAAATGTGCTTGCTAATATGCCGCAGGTTCACAAACAAAAAAGGTGAACCTGCGGCATATTTATCATAAAAAATACTGGTAATCTTTTTTAGCGACTTACCGGATGACCGTTTTATTTCAGCTTTGCTGAAAGATTATTATTGATAGCTTCCAGGAAATCTTCCGTATTAAGATAATGCTCACCAAGCTTTACTTTATTGCCATGTATACAAATGGCAAGATCCTTTGTCATTTTTCCGCCTTCTACGGTTTCAATGCATACTGCTTCCAGCGCCTGACTGAAATCAATAAGCTGCTGGTTATTATCTAACTTCCCCCGAAATGCCAGTCCCCTGGTCCATGCAAAAATAGAAGCAATAGGGTTAGTGGAAGTGGGTTTCCCGGCCTGGTGATCACGGTAGTGGCGGGTAACGGTTCCGTGTGCAGCTTCCGCTTCCAGCGTTTTACCATCGGGAGTAACGAGTACCGATGTCATTAAACCCAGGGAACCAAATCCCTGCGCAACAGAATCACTTTGCACATCACCATCATAATTTTTACAGGCCCATACAAAATTGCCGTTCCATTTTAAGGCGCTGGCCACCATATCGTCAATAAGGCGGTGCTCATATACGATACCTGCCGCTTCAAACTGTGCTTTAAACTCCTGCTCGTAAATATCCTGGAAAATATCCTTGAACCTTCCGTCGTATTTTTTAAGGATGGTATTCTTTGTAGAAAGATACAACGGCCACTGTTTGCTCAAGGCCATGTTGAAACAGCTCCGGGCAAAGCCTTTTATGCTTTCATCCGTATTGTACATGCTCAGAGCCACACCGCCGCCCTTAAAATCGAACACTTCAAAAACTTCAGGTGCGCTGCCGTCTTCGGGAGTGAAGGTCATGGTGAGCTTACCTTTGCCTTTGATTACGGTATCGGTTGCACGATACTGGTCGCCAAAAGCATGACGGCCAACAATGATAGGCGCCGTCCAGTTGGTTACGAGCCTGGGAACATTTTTCATTACAATGGGTTCGCGGAAAACCGTACCATCCAGTATGTTGCGGATAGTACCGTTAGGGCTTTTCCACATTTGTTTCAGGTTAAACTCTTTAACCCTTGCTTCATCGGGCGTAATGGTGGCGCATTTAATGCCAACGCCGTATTGTTTAATGGCAGTGGCAGCATCTATAGTTACCTGGTCGTTGGTTTCATCGCGGTGCTCAATACCCAGGTCATAGTATTTAATGTCAATGTCAAGATAAGGCAGGATCAGCTTGTCTTTAATAAATTTCCATATGATCCTTGTCATTTCATCTCCATCCAGTTCAACCACCGGATTAGCCACTTTAATTTTTTCTGCCATGCCAGATTTTTTAAGGTTATAGTATATAATTGTTGGCAAATGTACATCCTGATTCCTGATTTGAAAATATTGAACCCGGAAAGTTGGGAAATGGGCGGGGT
>CALMQS010000106.1 GCA_937871285.1 uncultured Sphingobacteriales bacterium
AAATAAAAAATTATAAATCAAAATTATATAAATTTTATCCATAATTGTATAACAGTTCCGGCCAGCCGATGAACTAATTTTACAGTAAATAATAAAACAAGTAACATGAAAACAATACAATTAAAAACGAATATCAATTGCGGTGGATGTGTGGCTAAGGTTACTCCTGCACTAAATGAAACCATCGGTGAAAACAACTGGCAGGTAGATACTCAAAATCCTAGTAAGATATTGACTGTTTCAGGTACGGAAGTCAATAAGGATGAAGTGATTAAAGCGGTTAAAAAGGCTGGCTTTAAAGCGGAAGAAGTAAATTAAGTATCAATTTGAGCCGGGTCAGAATAATCCTGATCCGACATTATTAATATTACTTAAAAACGAAGTTCCTTTCAATATATTCCAATTTGTCATGAAAATACATCAGAGCTTCCGAAGCTCTGTATAACAATATTAGCATTTCTATGCCGACCGTCATTGACGGAGGCACTATCCAACTACGCTAATTAGCCGCCTTCAAAAAAAATTTGCAATTCATCAGACTATGAAGGCACCCCTGTTTGCGACAGACATACGTGGATCAGTTTCAAACAAACTGCATAATCTTATTGGTATAGTGGCGAAAGTCACTGCTTAATATGATCAATATCATATTAACATGTAAATGGTATTTATACCTTTATTAACTATTATTACTTTAGTGAAGAAGATTTTTGTTTTCATATTAGCCCTTCTATACATCACAACATCTTCTGGTGTGATGATAAACATGCATTATTGCATGGGAGAATTGACGGTATTGGGCTTATCACATAATAAAGATGAAGATTGCTCCAATTGCGGCATGAAAGAAAGCGAAAGAAATGCTTGCTGCAAAGACAAACAACAGTTTCTTAAAATTAATAAAGAGCAGAATACTTCTAATGCCTCTTATCAATTACCGGAGTTTACATCCGATGCTTTAGTAAACAATTCTTTTGAATTAATATCTTTACATGTTCCTTCATTAGTGGAAGAAGATCCCCTTGCAAAAGCACCTCCACGAAGGCAAAATCTACCTCTTTTTATTCTTAACTGTGTTTTCAGGATATAATTGTTTCTTCTTAGTATATGCCTACTGTATGATGGTTGCATTTTGGTAATGGCAACCATAGTAGCACAGTAAAATTTTTCAAGAACATACTTGATGTAATAGATACAACGTCAATTATCAGGACGAATGTGCCTTTTTGGGAAGCCTGTATGGGCATCGTTGAAGTTTTTATTATCGGCTGGTTAGTGGGAGCCTGCATTGCAGCTATTTATAACATCAGTTCAAAAACCAAATTATAGGTATGAAAAAAATCAAAGTAACCATTAATGGATATGGCGTAATAGGCAAACGTGTAGCAGATGCCGTAATCCTTCAGGATGACATGGAGTTAATTGGTGTTTGTGATGTTGTTACTGACTGGCGTATTAAAATGGCAGTAAGTAAAAGTTATCCTGTTTATGGTTTTGACCAATCGGTCATCAACAAAATGAAAGAAGCCGGAATTCCCGTGATGGGCAGTTTGGATGATATGCTGCAGGCCGCGGATATTGTAATAGACTGTACGCCAAAAAAAATTGCGGCGCTAAACATTCCGAAATACAGGGCGATGGGTAAAAAATTTATTGTACACGGAGGAGAAAAACATGAAACCACCGGACACTCTTTTAGTGCTGAAAACAATTATGAAACCGCCGTCGGACGTGAAAGCACCCGTGTGGTTTCGTGCAACACCACTTCAATTGTGCGCTCGCTTACAGCATTGAAAAATGCCGGTCTGCTAAAAAAAGCAAGAGGTACATTACTTCGAAGGGCAACCGACCCATGGGAAAGTCATTTGAATGGTATAATGAATACGCTGGTTCCCGAAAAAAACATACCCAGCCACCAGGGCCCGGATGCACAAACGATTGACCCTTCCCTTGATGTAATTACCGTCGCTATTAAAGTACCCGAAACCCTAAGCCACCTGCATTACTGGAATGTGCAGCTTACCCGGCAGGCGTCAAAAGATGAAGTATTGCAGGCATTCGGTAACTCCACAAGAATAGCAATGATTAATTACAGCGATGGGCTACCCGCCAACAATACGGTGAAGGAACTGATGCTGGAAATGGGTCGTCCGTATGGCGATATGTATGAAGTAGCAGTGTGGGAAGATATGCTGAAAGTACAGGGCGATGAATTGTTTTATGCTTACATAGTGGACAATCAGGCAATCGTAATCCCCGAAACCATTGACGCTATCCGTGCATTAACCGGAATTGAACCAGACGCTGAAAAGTCAATAATAAAAACGAACGAAAGCCTTGGAATAAAACAAAGTTTTTATTAGCCGGTAAGCAAAAGAAATAAGTTATCAGATCAATAAAACGGAATGTTATGAAAAAGAAATGGGCTTTGTATCTCGGAAATATTTTAGGCATAAAAGTGTTTATTCATTGGACGTTTGTGATACTCCTGGCTTGGGTATTCCTGATGCACACACGTATGGGTCATGGTTTTTCTGAAGCAATATGGGGAGTGGTTTTTATCCTTGCTTTGTTTGCCTGTGTGATATTTCACGAATTTGGACATGCACTTACAGCGAAGCGGTACAATATTCAGACAAAAGATGTTACGGTTTACCCTATTGGCGGTGTCGCCACTCTTGAAAGCATGCCGAGAAAACCAAAACAGGAACTCATAGTCGCATTGGCAGGTCCCGCCGTTAATATTGTTATTGCTGCTGCTCTGTGGATATATATGCAGATCTCGGCTACTATGCCTGACTGGACTGCACTAAAAACTGCGGATCACATGCAAACCCTGCCTTTTGCTTTCAACCTCTTTGCAGCAAATATCATTTTGGCTGTATTTAACCTTATACCGGCTTTTCCAATGGACGGTGGCAGGGTATTGCGAGCACTTCTCGCTTTCAAAATGGATAGGGCGAAAGCCACACGAATTGCTGCGGGAGTGGGTCAATTCCTGGCAATGTTGTTAGTTTTTCTGGGATTTTTCTACAATTTTTGGCTTGTTTTTATCGGCTTGTTTATATACCTGGGTGCCGGGAGCGAAGCTACTTTTGAAGCTACCCAGAGCATACTGGCAGGTTATGATGTTCGAAAAGTGTTGATGACACGATTTACTACGTTGCTTCCAGGCGATAGCCTTGAAAAAGCAGTTCAGATACTGCTTGATGGTAAGGAGCAGGATTTTCTTGTCGCTACAGATGGACAGGTTCAGGGTGTGCTTTCACGAAAAGAACTGATACAGGGGTTGTCTGCTTTCGGAAAATCATCTCTTGTAATGAACAGTATGCGGACGGACTTCACCATGCTTTCGCCGGAGATGAGCCTGCAGGACGTTTACTCAAAAATGATGACAAAGGGCTATAAGGTTTATCCTGTACAGGAAAATGGTAAACTGGTTGGCATGGTAGATAAAGAAAATATAAGTGAATTGATTTTGGTGCAACAAGCCCTATCAGGAAAGTAAAAATTATTAAGCCCTTTTATCTGGCTAAAAAGATAAAAATGGAACATGAATAAATCAATTTACGGCATATTATTTTTCTCTCTGCTTCTAATTCCTTTTGCGTCAATGAAAGCTCAGGACAAAGCAATGTTGATTGAGCAAATAGAAAGCAAGAAGGTAACAAGAGAAAGTTTTGATAAAAAAGGAAAACTTACAGGGAAGCAAATATTTACCGCCGGAAAAATGACCCCGAGTGGCGGGACTTTCTTTATAAATATCAAAACAGAACTTTATGACGAAGCACAGAAGTTAGAAGCAACCTACACGACCAGTTACGAGTGCCGTCCGGAAGAAGCGGATGTGCTTTTATCGGTCTTTGCAATCAATCCCAAAAAGAGGAAGGTAAGAGTGTCTGTAAAGTCAGGAGATTTTAAAAAGCTATATGCTTTAACGGCTAATGATATGGTACGCAGTATGAGACTGACGATGTATGTGGAAACGGGTATTCTTAATTTTCTTGGGTCAAAGAACAATGTAGATGTAACCAATCGTGTGCTCATTAAAGAAAATAACAACCTGAAGATTACAGAAAAAATTTCCATTAAGGCTTATCTGATGGGCATACGGGTAAGAACAATCAATTATAATGTAACGGAATATTTAACGCTTTCGGGTTCACTACAGAAGCAGGTGTTTAGACAAACGAATGGTGATTATTTTACCATTACCTATAATCCATAATAATAAAATTTTTTCCAAAATTTAATAAAATAAAGCATTATGAACCAACAAACATTCAACAGTGAGATATACGGGCTTTTGCCTTCGGATATTGAAGGCGTTGATTCACTCGCAGAACTTGCACTCAATATTCGCTGGACATGGAATCATGCTGCGGATGAATTATGGCAGCAACTCGATCCGGCTTTATGGGAACGAACCCATAACCCGTGGATAATTCTTCAAACCGTGTCCAGGGATCAACTCAAAAAGCAATTAGCAGAACCTGCTTTTAAAAGGAAGATCAAAAAACTTCTTAAGCAAAAAGAGCAATCAGACTCATCGCTTACCTGGTTTCAGCAAACTCATCCGAAATCCCAACTCACCAGTGTTGCTTACTTTAGTATGGAATACATGCTAAGCGAAGCACTGCCAATTTATTCTGGTGGATTGGGTAATGTGGCCGGCGACCAATTAAAGGCTGCCAGCGATCTGGGTGTGCCCGTAGTAGCTGTAGGATTACTTTATGCACAAGGCTACTTCCGGCAGGAAATTGATCAATACGGAAATCAGCAGGCATTGTTTCCCTATAATGATCCTGGACAACTGCCTATTACCCCCTTACGGTTACCAAACGGTGAGTGGCTGCGATTGAAAGTATCCCTACCCGGTTATCCGGTTTGGCTTCGTGCCTGGCAGGTTCAGGTAGGCAGGCTAAAATTGTTCCTGCTGGACAGCAATGATGCGGCTAACCATCCTGTTCACCGTGGGATTACGAGTGAGCTTTATGGAGGTGGCCCTGAAATGCGTATTAAGCAGGAGATTATATTAGGAATAGGCGGCTGGAAACTACTTCGCTCTCTTGGCATAAACCCCGAGGTTTGCCACCTGAATGAGGGACATGGTGCCTTTCTGGTTTTGGAACGTGCCCGTGATTTTATGAAAGAAAACGGAATTACATTCGAAGAGGCATTGGCTGTTACACGTGCAGGAAACTTATTTACTACACATACCGCTGTATCTGCTGGTTTCGACCGGTTCAATCCTGATCTGATGCATCAATTTATGGGAAGCTATGCCCAGGATGAACTGAATATTAATTTCAATGATTTGATGGCGCTTGGCCGCCTGGATACCAATAATGAATCAGAAAGTTTTAATATGGCATACCTTGCTATAAGGGGTAGCGGCGCCGTTAATGGCGTTAGCCGCTTACATGGTGAGGTTAGCCGCAATCTTTTTAAAAATCTTTTCCCCCGTTGGCCGGTAGCAGAAGTACCCGTTGGCTATGTAACCAATGGTGTACACATGCCCTGCTGGGATTCTGAATTAGCTGATAAAATCTGGACCGAGGCATGCGGAAAAGACCGGTGGAGAGGAAACCTGGAAAATATTGAGCAGCATATTTCGAATATATCAGATGAAAAGCTATGGCAATTCAGAAATCAGTCAAGAGGTAACCTCGTCAGCTTTATAAGAGAAAGATTTGAAAGACAGTCAATGATTGCAGACTTGTCACCCAATATTTTGGAAGCCGCAAAACAAGTATTTAATCCTGACGTATTAACGCTGGGTTTTGCCCGCCGGTTTGTCCCCTATAAAAGAGCCACATTACTGTTACACGATCCTGAACGATTTATCCGCATACTCACAAATCGGGAACAGCCTGTACAATTAGTTATGGCTGGTAAAGCACCCCCATACGACGAGTCAGGAAAAGCATTAATCCGCCAATGGATACAGTTTATTCAGCAGCACCAATTATATAACCATGTCATCTTTTTAAGTGATTACGATATGCACATGGCCGAAAACCTGGTACAAGGGGTAGATGTTTGGGTTAATACGCCGAGACGCCCGTGGGAAGCAAGCGGAACCAGCGGTATGAAAGTACTGGTAAATGGTGGTCTTAATGTATCAACACTTGACGGATGGTGGGCGGAAGCCTACACGCCGGAAGTGGGCTGGGCATTGGGCGATACGCAGGAACAGGGGGATGATGCTGCCGAGGCGGATGCCTTGTATAGTTTGCTTGAGCAGCAGGTGATTCCCGAATTTTATACCCATAACGAAAAAGGCTTGCCGCAAAAATGGATTGAAAAGATGCGTAAAAGCATAGCCACATTAGCGCCTCATTTTTCGGCTAACCGTACCGTGCGGGAATACTCAGAAAAATATTATCTGCCTTTGGCAGAAAATTATGTAAGCCGCACCGCGGATAAAGGCGCACCAGGAAAAAGAATAACCAATATAAAAAGTGAGCTAAGAGCGAAATGGAGTGATATTCATTTTGGAGAAGCGGAAGTGGAAAGTGTTCAAAATGGTTATGCCTTTAAGGTAGACGTGTTTCTAAATGGAATAGACGCGGGCAGCATCTCTGTAGCGCTTTTTGCAGATGGGCAGAATGACTTTTTACCTGAAAAAATTGAAATGCAACCTCTACCGGCTATAGGTGATGAAAATAAACAGCGGTACGAGGCAACAGTTCATAAAGCAAGGCCGGCGAGTGATTATACTATACGAATTGTTCCGGCTTATGAAAATATTACGGAGGCCCTGGAAGACAATCTTATTCTTTGGCAACGTTGATTTCGTGAACTTTAAAAAATAGTATGCTGTATTGAAAATAAAAAGGCACCTATCATTTACATAAGGAAGCCATTTGAAATTAAAGTATGAAAGCAAGTCTTTTAAATATTCTGACCATCAATAGCGGTTCTTCCAGCATCAAGTTTGGCTTATATGAAATAATGGAAAAACCGCAACTACTGTTTGCAGGAAAAATAGATAGAATAGGGCTTGCTGATACAGCATTTACCATCAAAAGAAACAATGGTAATAGTGAAAAGAACAGGCAGGAAATAGGCAACCTCGATTTTCATACGGCATCCGCTTTTTTACTGAAATGGCTACAGCAGCAATCGGAGTTTGGGCATATTAAATGTATCGGACACCGTATTGTCCATGGAATGACGTACACCGAACCGGCAATAATCGATGATGACCTATTAAAAGAATTAAACAATATCAGGGACTATGATCCCGGTCATTTGCCTGCCGAGATTGAAATCATACAGATTATCAAACAAAAGCATCCGAATGTTATGCAGGTAGCCTGTTTTGATACGGCTTTCCATACCACAATTCCGCTGTTTGCAAAAATTTTTGCTATTCCGAGAAAGTATTATCGGGAAGGCATTCAGCGCTTTGGCTTTCATGGCATATCCTACAGTTATCTAATGGAAGAGCTGAAAAAGAAAAACGAAAAGGAGGCAAAGGGTCGCATTATACTGGCACACCTGGGCAACGGTGCAAGCCTGGCTGCAGTGAAAGATGGCAAGTGTATGGATACCAGTATGGGATTTACATCTGCCGGTGGAATTGTAATGAGCACAAGAAGCGGCGATGTGGATCCCGGAGTTGCATGGTACCTGATGCAGAAAGGAATGAATGCTAAAGAATTTAACGATGTCATTAACCATCAGTCTGGCTTATTAGGCATATCAGAAACAACCTCTGATATGCAGGATCTGCTGAAAAGCGAAAAAGAGGATGAGCGTGCAGCAGAAGCTGTCAATATATTTTGTTATCAGATAAAAAAATATATCGGTGCATATACAGCGGCATTGGAGGGGTTAGATATACTTGTTTTTTCCGGGGGCATCGGCGAAAATGCACCGGTAATCCGTTCACGTATTTGCGAAGGTTTTCGTTATGCTGGTGTGGAACTGAATGAAGAGCAAAACCAAAAAAATGCATTTCAAATTTCAGCAAAAAACAGCACGGTAGAAGTTTATGTAGTTCCCACTGATGAAGAAGTAATGATTGCCAAAACCACTGCTGATATATGGAAAAGGCAAACAAACACTAATTGACCATTCATAAAAAGCAATAATATGGAACCACAATCTAATGAGACGGCAAAAGAAGAACTATCACAGGAAGTATTGCATAAAATAAATGCGTATTGGCGGGCCGCCAACTATCTTTCTGTGGGTCAGATTTATTTAAAAGACAACCCATTGTTAAAAGAACCGCTAAAGCTGGAAGATATAAAAAAAGCATTGGTAGGACACTGGGGCACCACGCCGGGACAGAATTTCATCTATGTGCACCTCAACCGAATTATTAAGAAATACGACTTGGATATGATTTACATTTCCGGTCCTGGTCATGGAGGGCCGGCGCTGGTAGGCAATGTATATCTTGAAGGAACGTATAGTGAAGTGTACAATGAAATAACAGAAGATGAAGAAGGATTAAAAAAACTCTTCCGCGGGTTTTCCTTCCCCGGCGGTATTCCCAGCCATGTTTCGCCTGAATGCCCCGGCTCTATACACGAAGGGGGTGAATTGGGTTACTCATTAAGTCATGCCTTTGGTGCAGCTTTCGATAACCCCGATTTAATTGTTTCCTGTATCGTTGGCGATGGTGAAGCGGAAACCGGCCCCTTAGCGACGGCCTGGCATTCCAATAAATTCCTCAATCCCGTTACAGATGGCGTGGTGCTTCCCATCCTTCATTTAAACGGGTATAAAATTGCCAACCCTGCCGTACTGGCCCGCATTAGCAGTGAGGAACTGGAGCAACTTTTTAAAGGGTATGGCTGGAAACCTTATATGATTGAAGGCGATGACCCACTTCAGATGCATCAGAAAATGGCCGATCTGCTGGATAAAGTGATAGAAGAAATAAAAGCCATAAAAGAGAATGCGAAAGAAAACAGCAATGCGGAACGTCCGATATGGCCCATGATTATCCTAAAATCACCCAAAGGGTGGACAGGCCCAAAATTTGTGGACGGCTTACCCATAGAGGGAACTTTTCGTTCACATCAGGTGCCGTTATCCAATCTGGCAGAAAATCCGGAATATTTAAAGCAGTTGGAAGAATGGCTGAAGAGTTATAAACCGGAAGAATTATTCGATGGACGGGGACGACTTTTAGCTGAATTAGCTGATTTGGCCCCAAAAGGCAATCGAAGAATGGGCGCCAATCCGCATGCCAATGGCGGCCTACTGCTGCATGATCTTCACATGCCGGACTTTCGAGATTATAAATTTGAATTAAAAGCACGTGGGGAGATGGGACTTGGCGACACAAGAATTTTAGGCAAGTTTATAGCAGATGTTATTTTTGAAAATGAAGAGCAAAAAAATTTCCGGTTGTTTGGGCCGGATGAAACCATTTCCAACCGTTTAACGGATGTATTCAAAACTACCAACCGTCAGTGGAATGCAGAAATTATTGACACAGATGAATTTTTAAAAAAAGAAGGACGGGTAATGGAAATGCTTAGTGAGCATCAGTGCGAAGGCTGGTTGGAAGGATATCTTTTAACCGGACGGCATGGTTTGTTCAATTGTTATGAAGCTTTTATTCACATTATTGATTCCATGTTCAACCAGCATGCTAAATGGCTAACGGTAACATCTCATCTTCCCTGGCGTAGAAAAATAGCGTCACTCAACATTCTACTAGCATCCCATGTGTGGCGGCAGGACCATAACGGCTTCACTCATCAGGATCCCGGCTTCCTTGATGTGGTGATGAATAAAAAAGCATCAGTCGTACGTGTCTATCTGCCGCCTGATGCCAATTGTCTTTTATCGGTGATGGATCATTGCCTGCGTAGCCGCCATTATGTGAATGTAGTGGTGGCGGGCAAACATCCATCGCCTCAATGGCTTTCTATGGAAGAAGCAGTCATTCATTGCACAAGAGGAATCGGCATTTGGACATGGGCAAGCAATGATGAAGGAACGGAACCCGATGTAGTGATGGCCTGTGCAGGCGATGTGCCCACGTTGGAAACCCTGGCTGCGGTTTCTATTTTAAGAGAGAAATTACCTGATTTAAAAATACGGGTAGTGAACGTGGTTGATCTCATGAAACTACAGTCGGAAAGAGAACATCCACATGGATTAAGCGATAAAGATTTTGATGCCTTATTCACTAAATCCAAACCTGTTATTTTTGCGTTTCACGGGTATCCCTGGCTCGTACACCGGCTCACCTACAACAGAACAAATCATAAGAATTTTCACGTAAGGGGTTATAAGGAGGAAGGCACTATAACCACACCGTTTGATATGACGGTATTAAATCAATTGGACCGTTTTGACCTGGTGGAAGATGTAATAAACAGACTACCGCAATTGGGTGATAAAGCTGCACATTTGAAACAGGAAATGCAGGATACTCTGATAAAGCATACATACTATATCCGCAAACATGGGGTGGATATGCCCGAAGTAAAAGATTGGCAATGGAAAAATTAAAGATATAAAAAAGGAAATAGTAACAGACCCAATACAATTTCACAAAAACCACTTAATTTGTTTAACGCATATAAATCTTCATAATGGATAACAACAAACATAACCACTACGACACTCATCAACACCATCATCATAATGAAGGTATAAGCCGCCAAGGGCCAGTAGATGAAAAAGAAGCCATACTAACCCATCCTGCTGAGAAAACCATGCATGACCACAAGGCAGGTATGGATCACGGTGACCACAGCTATATTCCAATGGGAAGGTGAAAAAAAGAGTATGGTATTGTTCTTTTTGTAGTTAGAGGCGCTATGATAGTACCTCAATTGTGCGCTTTAATTTCGATAACAGGTGGTAGCCATTCAGCTAAAAACTTGTCGGTACAGGCTTCTGTGAATAATGCAGGGCAAATATTGGGACCTTTGATTGGAATATGTTAATAAGCAAATTAAATTTTGTTCCCTTTTTGATTAGCGGTGGATTTTAATCATACCAATATTGATTTCGAAAAGGTGGAGAAATGAGGATTCATTTGACGGCTGATAACTCAAAAATAAAAAAACATCGAAATAAAAATTAGGTTATTTGCAACACTCATTTCTGTTACTATATAAATATGAATGTACATTTTCAATTAAAAACAACCGGCAATTCAATTAACCTTTAATGACGATCAAAGCAAATATCTTAATCACAAAAGCTTCGGGAAAACTTGTACCCTTTGCTCCTGAAAAACTGATGCGTTCTTTGACAAAGGCAGGAGCCACAAAAGAACAGGCTGAAAAAATTTTAGCATCAGTTAAACCGCTTCTGCATCCGGGAATTTCGACGAAAACGATTTTCAAAAACGCTTTCAGATTGTTGAAAAAAGTTTCACCGCCAAAGGCAGGTAAATACAAGCTTAAAAATGCTATAATGGAATTAGGTCCGTCAGGGTTTCCTTTTGAAAAATACTTCGCTGCTATTCTACAGAACATGGGTTATAGCGTTCAAACAGGAGTTATCCTACAAGGCGCCTGTGTTCAACATGAGGTGGACGTGATAGCCGAAAAAGAGAACCAACATGAAATGGTGGAGTGTAAATTCCATCAGCAACAGGGCTCTTTATGCAATGTAAAAATCCCTTTGTATATACATGCCCGGTTTAAAGATGTAGAAGCAGGCTTTACTGATAGTGCATCAAAAAATAACACACTACACCAGGGATGGGTGGTAACCAATACCAGGTTTACAACGGATGCCATCCAGTATGGAACATGTGCCGGTTTAAAGTTGATTGGCTGGAATTATCCGAAGGGCAATAGCCTGAATAATTTAATTGATAAAACGGGACTTTATCCAGTAACGGCTCTTACTTCATTAACTAAAAAGGAAAAACAGGCCCTGTTAAGTAATGATATAGTTCTCTGTAAGAACATCTTAAATAACCCTGACCTAATGAAGCTGGCGGCAATTGTGCAGACAAAACATGAAGCTATACTACAGGAAGCAAAGGAATTATGTAAGAACAGTAATGAGGTTGCACAGCGGGAAACTTTATAAACAACATTAAAAATTATATTTAATGAATCAATTATATTTTTTCACCACAAAAACTTAAAATTATGTTTCACGACGGTTATCACTTTTGGGGAATGCACCTTATCTGGTGGTTCATTTGGGTCATTATTCTTTTCAGCATTTTTGGGTTTTTCGAACCTGTTCGAAAAACAAGGATTAAAAAGGACAGCCCCCTTGACATTTTGCAAAAACGTTTTGCTTCCGGCGAAATTTCAAAGGATGAATACTTTGAAAACAAGAAAATTTTAGATGCGGATATTAAATCGGCTGGAAAGACTAGCCACTGACCCGTTTATAAGGTTCTGCCATTAAAATAGTAGAACCTTATCTTTAAAAAACAAGAAAACTATGAAGCAAGTATCCCAGGAGCGTAATTCCAATAACTGGTATGTGATAACCGGCGGACCAAGTTCCGGAAAAACAACCACTGTAAACATGCTTAGCGAAAGAGGTTACCAGACAACTATTGAACATGCGAGGCATTACATTGATACCATGCACCAGGGCGGAAGAACCGTGGAAGAAATCCGGAGCAATCAAAGGGAATTTCAATCAGGCATTCTTGAGATGCAAATTGAACAGGAAGCAATACTATCTGCCGATGAAATGGTGTTTTTAGACAGGGCAATTCCGGATGCCCTGGCCTATTACCACTTTTTAAACCTTGAAGTTGACGAGCGGCTTACCAAAGCAATGGAAACAGCATCCTATAAAAAAATCTTCATTCTGGATTTGCTGCCTTTTGTAAAAGATTATGCCCGTACAGAAGATGAAGAAGCACAAAAAGAATTACATTCATTATTGGTAGATGTTTACACATCTTTACCTTCCCCGGTCATTCATGTGCCTGTATCATCACCGGAAGAGCGGGTTAACTTTATACTTAATAACTTATAAAACGCAGCAAACGCTTAAAATAACCAGTTTATGGAACATTCAAATCAACACAATCACCAGCACGGAAATAGTCATAAGCAGCCGGAAGACCATCAGCATCATCATGCTGCAACGAAAACTGACGACAACAATGGTTCTAAAGGGAATGATGATCATTCTGCCCATGATAAACATGCCGGCCATCATACGCATGACTTTTTAAAACGCTTTTGGATCTGCTTAATACTAACCATACCTGTGCTCTTGCTTTCTCACATGATACAGGATTGGTTGAATTTCAGCATCCGCTTTCAGGGCGATAAATATGTTTTGCTTGCGTTGGGGACCATAATCTATTTCTATGGCGGGATGCCTTTTTTGAAAGGGCTGGTAACTGAGATAAGAAACAACTCCATAGGCATGATGACACTGGTGGCGCTGGCTATCACCGTTGCATTTGTTTACAGTGTTGCTATTGTATTTGGTTTGCCGGGCATGGATTTCTTTTGGGAATTGGCAACTCTGATTGACATTATGTTGTTAGGACACTGGATAGAAATGAGGTCTTCAATGGCAGCTTCAAACGCTTTGCAGTCTTTAGTCGCCTTGCTTCCTTCAAATGTGCATGTGGAGCGAAATGGGGAGGTAACAGACATAAACATACAGGAGTTGCAGAAAGGAGATACTGTCATCATCAAGCCCGGTGAAAAAATACCGGCAGATGGTTTAGTAACAGAAGGCAATTCATTTGTAGATGAAAGCATGTTAACCGGCGAAAGTGTGCCCGTGAAAAAAGAAAAAGATGCCAAAGTAATAGCTGGTGCAGTTAATGGTGGTGGCTCAATGAAAGTAAGCGTTACAGGCGCAGGTAAGGATAGCTATCTGAACAAGGTAATTACCATGGTAGAAGCTGCACAGAATGCAAAATCAAAAACACAAAACCTTGCTGATAAAGCTGCGAAATGGCTTACAATCACAGCTATTGTGGTAGGCGTTGCCACTTTCATAGTTTGGTATATCAACAACGATTTGGCTTTTGCACTGGAAAGAATGGTAACAGTAATGGTTATATCCTGTCCACATGCTTTAGGCGTTGCCATTCCCCTGGTAGCTGCTATCTCTACTACGGCGGCAGCCAGGCATGGTTTGCTCATCAGAAACAGAACGGCGTTTGAAGATGCAAGAAAGCTTACCACCATCATCTTCGATAAGACCGGCACACTTACCAAAGGTTCACATGAAGTGCAGAAAGTGTTCAGCATTTCAGATAAATACAGCAGCGATGAAATATTACAGTATGCTGCCGCTATTCAGCAACACTCAGAACACTACATTGCCAGGGGGATGTTGAAAAAATTGAAAGAAAAGAATTTGCAACTATGGCAGTCTTCCGGTTTCACCTACATGCCGGGTATCGGTGTGTCCGGTTCGGTTAACGGTAAGATAGTAGTTGCGGCGGGCCCTAATTATTTTGCACAAGAAAATATGGAGCTTCCAACGATACCTTCGGAAATTGATCAGAACACAGAGACAGTCAATTTCCTGATGATTGATGCCGAACCCGTGGGCATCGTTACATTGGCAGATACAATCAGGGAAACTTCAGCCGAAGCCATAGAGCAACTCAAGCAAATGCATATCAAATCATTTCTGCTTACAGGAGACAACGAAAAGATAGCTGCTGCAGTTTCTAATAAATTGGGCATGGATGGCTATCTGGCCAATGTACTGCCACACCAGAAACAGGAGAAAATAGCCGAGTTTCAAAACAAAGGTGAAGTAGTGGCCATGACTGGCGACGGAGTAAACGATGCACCGGCTTTAGCGGCGGCGGATGTAGGCATTGCAGTTGGCAGCGGAACAGATGTAGCAGCCGAAACAGCCGATATTATTCTTGTAAACAGCGACCCGAAAGATGTAGTGCAAATGATTGACTTTGGCAGAAAAACCTACCGTAAAATGATACAGAACCTTATCTGGGCTGTTGGTTATAACGTCATTGCCATTCCATTGGCAGCAGGAGTTCTTTACCCAAATTTTATGCTTAGTCCGGCAATGGGTGCAGTGTTGATGAGTTTAAGTACTGTGATCGTTGCCATAAATGCCAAAATGTTGAAGTTGAAATAGTGCCCATTTTATCGGAAATCAACTTCAGGATAATCGGGAAATAAAATGATTGATCCCAAAGGCCCTCAGAGCCACTATCAACTTCACTCATTATCTGCCTTCAAAGTCTCTGCAATTCATAACAGAATACGAAGGCAACTTGGCTAAGACAAACATACGTTGATTTGCTTCAAACAAATCTTTATAATTCTTATTAGAATAGTGGCGAGAGTCACTGTTTAATATGATCAATATCATATTAAACATGTAAATAGTATTTATACCTTTACTCACTATTTTTACTTTGGTGAAGAAAGTTATTGTTTTCATATTAGCCATTCTATACATTGTTACATCTTCCGGTGTAATGATAAACATGCATTATTGCATGGGAGAATTGACTGAATTGGGCTTATCACATAATAAAGATAAAGTTTGCTCTAATTGCGGCATGAAAGACAGCGAAAACAACGGTTGCTGCAAAGACGAACAACAGCTTCTAAAAATTGATAAAGAGCAAAAAACTTCTAATGTTTCTTATCAATTACCGCAGTTTACATCCGATGCTCTAATCTACACTTCTTTTGAATTAACATCCATATATGTTCCTTCATTAATGGAAGAACATCCGTTTGCAAAAGCACCTCCACGAGGACAAAATTTACCTCTTTTTATTCGTATCTGCGTTTTCAGAATATAATTGTTTCTTATAGGTACATGCCCGGCATTATGTTGGGCTAAAGGTGTTTCTAAACCGTATTCGTCCTCCCATCTTCATGTCGAATAAAAAATGGACAATCATGCGCCTTGATTTCTAAACTAAAAGATTTTCGCATCATCTTCATCATACGTCATTCAGATGAATGTTGATAAAATCCTAACCATCAATTTCAACATACATTAAAATATAAACAGATGAAAAAGTTAAATTATGCCATTATGCTGGCAATAAATGTCCTTGCACTTTCTACAGCAATGGCCCAAAAAGACAGTAGCGGCGTTTATAAAACTGCTGACGATTTCAGACAAAGAAAGTTGTCATACGCTATCAATTACAAAACCGAAAAACACAAAATAAAGAACAATCTGCTTTTTAATAACGCTGAATTAAAAGTTATACATGCCGGCGAAACCTACACTTTGCTCAAAAGTGAAACGTATGGCTACAGAAGTACCAAAGGGGAAGAATTCAGATTTGTAGATAATAAAGAATATAAGATACTTAATCCTGGTGCGGGTTTACTGATTTATGTATACACACACACTTCCCACTCCCCCAAGGAAGCTGGAAAATATCCAGCAATATATTATTTCAGTACAGATGCATCTTCTGCACCACAGTCTCTGACCAAAGCAAACCTTAAAGCAGCATTTCCTGACAATCATAAGTTTCATGATGCATTGGATGCTCAGTTCAAAACTGATAAGGAATTGCATGATTATGACCGGTTTCATAAAATGTACAAGTTGAATTGGATAATTAAGAATGATATGAATTAAGTGACTGTCCAAAGATTAATCCGGTGTTTAAAGGTTGGATGGCAATAGCTTTAATAATAACAACAAAACTTGAAATCCTTTTACGAATAACCGTTCAGGTACATGCTTACATCAAACATTAAATGCAGATGAAATGATCGAAAAAATTATCACCTGGTCAATTAATAACCGGTTTTTTGTCTGGTTAGGGATAGTTATGATCGCTATAGGCGGATTATATTCCATTAAGAACATGCCGGTGGATGCAATTCCTGATCTTTCCGAAAATCAGGTGATCGTTTACACAGAGTATATGGGCCGTAATCCAAAGATCATGGAAGACCAGATTACATATCCACTGGTTTCCAATTTACAGGGAATACCTAAAATCAAATCTATCAGGGCCGCTTCGATGTTTGGCATGAGTTTCATTTTTGTAGTGTTTGATGATGGCGTTGATGAGTACTGGGCCCGTACCCGCGTTCTTGAGCGACTAAATTATGCGCAGCGTTTTTTGCCGCAAGGTGTTACCCCTACCCTGGGACCAGATGGAACAGGCTTAGGTCATGTATTTTGGTACACATTGGATGGAGATGGTTATAATCTCGGCGAACTTCGGGCGTTGCAGGACTGGTATGTGAAATTTGCATTGCAGAATGTGGATGGAGTAAGTGAAGTAGCCTCTTTTGGTGGGTTTCAAAAGCTTTACCAGGTAACCATCGATCCTCATAAGCTTATTTATTATGGCGTACCACTAATGGACATTACCCGTGCTGTTACTGCAAATAACCGTGATGTAGGCGGCAGTCTTTATGAAATGAATTCCACCGGATACCTGATCCGTGGACAAGGTTATATTACCGGACTTGAAGATATAAGAGATATTTCCATTGGTACATACAAGTCAATTCCCGTTCTGCTCAGTGATGTTGCCGAAGTTCAAATGTCATCTGATTTAAGATTGGGAATAGTGGATGAAAATGGTGAAGGTGAAGTGGTAGGTGGGATTGTAGTAATGCGTTTTGGTGAAAATGCCAGGGATGTAATAGAGCGGACTAAAGTAAAGATGCAGGAGGTGGAAAAAGGCTTACCTGCCGGTGTTAAATTCAAAACTGCGTATGATCGAAGTGATTTGATTCTCGCATCTATTGATACGTTGACCGAATCATTATGGCAAATGATCGTGATTGTTTCCATTGTCGTAATTATTTTCTTATTCAGTATCCGTAGTGGTTTAATTGCCATTGCCTGCATCCTTTTATCCGTACTTATAGGGTTTATCCTTATGCAACTTTTTGGTGTAACCTCTAACATCATGTCATTGGGTGGAATTGCTCTTGCCATCGGTGATGTAGTTGACCCTGGGATAGTAATGGCTGAAAATGCGTACCGTTCTCTAACAAACCGTGTTTTAAAAACTCAAACCAAAGATTAGTATGTCAGCAGAACAAATAATAAAAGTAAAGGAGCGGATCGGCAATACAAATGAAATTTCCGATGAAGAGCGAGTTGAAATTATCAAAGAATCATCAAAAATGATAGGGCGCTCGGTATTTTTTTCAGTCATCATTATGATCATTTCATTTGCGCCAATTTTATTCCTCACCGGGCAGGAATTTAAAATGTTTAGCCCCCTTGTTCTGACGAAGACATTTTCACTTATTGGCGCTGCTATCCTTGCTATTACCGTTGCTCCCATGTTAACGCGGACGTTCATGAAAGGTAAGCTTATACCGGAGAGCCGTAACCCTGTTTCTAACTTATTTGTAACCCTTTATAAACCCGTTGCCCGTTTTTGTCTTGACTGGCGCAAAACTGTCTTGGCTGCATGCCTGGCACTGGTGATTGGAAGTATTCCATTAGTAACTAACCTGGGGTCAGAATTTATGCCACCCCTTGATGAAGGTTCTTTGCTGTTTATGCCTGTAACACTTCCGGATGTTTCTAATTCCGAAGCCAAAAGAATTATGCAATTACAGGATAAAATTATTAAGAGTTTCCCGGAGGTGGAGAATGTACTTGGAAAAGCAGGCCGGGCAAATACAGCCACTGATAACTCACCTATCAGTATGATTGAAACGATGGTGATTTTAAAACCTAAAAATCAGTGGCGTAAAAACATGACCAAGGCAAAGTTGATTACTGAAATGAATGAAAAAGTTCAAATACCAGGTGTCAGTGTTGGATGGACCATGCCTATAATAAACCGGATAAACATGCTTTCTACTGGTATCCGGACAGATGTTGGAATTAAAATATACGGCAAAAACCTGGACAGCATATACAATCTTAGCCGTCAGGTCGAAAACACGATACAAGGAATTGAAGGTTTGGCAGATTTGTATGTAGAGCAACTTACCGGGGGCAAATATCTCGATATAAAAATACGCAGGCGAGACATAGCCCGCTATGGTTTAAACGTGGATGATGTAAACATGGTAATAGAGAGCGCTTTGGGTGGGATGATCCTGACTACAACCGTGGAAGGAAGGGAACGCTTTAATGTTAACCTTCGGTTAGCGCAGGAATACCGCAATGATATTGATGAAATTGAACGAATTCCAATTCAAACTATGAATTATGGTGTAGTTCCCCTTTCAGCAGTTGCGAATGTAAAAATTACAGAAGGTCCGCCCATGATCAGTTCTGAAAACGCTATGTTGAGAGGCACTGTACTTTTTAACGTTCGGGGAAGGGATATG
This sequence comes from uncultured Sphingobacteriales bacterium, assembly GCA_937871285.1. Taxonomy (GTDB): domain Bacteria; phylum Bacteroidota; class Bacteroidia; order Chitinophagales; family Chitinophagaceae; genus Agriterribacter. Next base: position 19,212 of record CALMQS010000106.1, read on the forward strand.
GGAAGTGTAGTAAAAGATGCTAAAGAACGGATTGATGAAACTTTTAAAAAGTTGCCACAAGGTTATTATATTGAGTGGAGCGGACAGTATGAAAATCAGGTGCGGGCCAACCAACGATTAAGCATCATCATACCCATCGTTTTACTGATAATAGCCTTCATTTTATTTATTACATTTCACTCTTACAAGGCTGTGCTCATGGTTTTTGTTAGTATTCCGGTAGCGCTGATTGGGGGTGTTTACTCTTTGTACTATTATAATGTTAATTTCTCTGTGGCAGTAGCGGTTGGTTTTATTGCGCTTTTTGGCGTAGCAGTAAGCACCGGTGTTCTCATGATTTCTTATCTCAATGATACAGTTAAAAAATTGGTACAGGAAAAAGGGAACAATCCACAAGCCATTAGTTTTCCTGTGCTTAAGGAAGCTATTCTTTTCGGGGCTACACAAAGAGTACGCCCACTTCTCATGACTGTTCTTGCTAATATCCTTGGTCTGATACCGGTGCTGGTATCAACAGGCACAGGAAGCGACGTAATGAAACCCATAACCATTCCCTTTGTATTTGGGTTAATATCCGCTACTCTTTTTGTGTTGATAGTGCTGCCGGTCATTTTTAACCTGGTAAAAGAATGGGAATTAAAAAGGAGTGGAAAGCTCGAGATTATGCAAATAAGTGAATAAACAGCTTATATGAAAATAAAGACTATAATATCAATATTTCTTAGCCTGCTGGTTACAGTTAGTTCAATCAAAGCACAGGATACAGTTCGTCTTTCTCTTCCGGATATTTTCAAAGGGATTGATAAATCATATCCGCTATTACGAGTTTATCAAAACCGGATCAGTAGCATAAGAGCGCTTGCCGAAGGCGCCAGGAGCTGGATGCCGCCCACTCTTTCAGTAGCAATTGACAAGTTTCCCTATCGGTTAGGTATGATCAGTGAAAAATCTCCGATGAACCAGGCCGGCTTCATGTTTTCTGTTGAACAAATGATTCCAAACGCTGCCAAACTCAATGCGAAAAGAGACTATATTCTCTCGCAGCAGGACATATCCAGCAACGAAGCCGAATGGGAAAAGAATGTTCTTCATTATACTGCCCGGCTTTACTATTATCGCCGTTTCACTGCAGAAAGGAAATTAAAACTGGTAAGTGATTATGAAGAACTATTAAAGATGCTTATCAAAACAGCTCGCGATAAATATGTTTACAATCAGTCTGATCTGCCTTCCATTTTTAAAGCCGAAGCTTCTCTTAGCGAATTGAAAAATATGGAAACCATGTTGCTTTCACAGGTTGCCGAAAGTACTATCGGGATTAATACGCTACTAAGCAGGGATGTGAACACCCCGTTTGTAATTGATTCGCTTTTACAGACAACAGATTATCAGGCCGATTTTCTGAATATCAATGATACTACGTTTCTTAACCGTAGCGATATTCTTGCAATTGAAAGCCGGATACGTTCCATGCAAAGCAGCATTCGGTTGGCTGCCACAGGTTCGAAGCCTGATTTTGGTATCCAGTTCTCTCACGGGCAAATGTTTGGTATGCCTAACCAATTTTCCATAATGGGTATGGTTACCATACCCATTGTTCCCTGGTCGTCGCGAATGTATAAGTCTGAAGTTCGTTCCATGAGCTTCGACATTGAAGCCATGCAAAATGAACGATCAACCATGCGATTGATGACCACGCAAATGATCCGCGAAAAAATTACGATGCTCAACTATGAAAACCGGCAGCTAAAAAATTTTGACATCAGCATTTTACCCGCTTACCGGAAAAATCTTGAAAGTAACCTGCTTGCCTATCGTCAGAACACCGGTAATTTTTTTGTGTTGCTGGATGCCTGGAACATGCTGCTGATGAAAGAAATGGAACGCATTGATAAACTCGCACAGGTATTTACCATTCAATCAGAATACGAATACCAACGGGAAATAAAATAAGTCATGAAAAAAAATATTCTATATACGATCAGGCGGTATTCAATTGCTGGACTTGGTTTCATCTTGTTGCTGTTACTGGCTTCCTGCAATTCGAAGCGGAACGAACAGGAACATGCAGGAAACCATGCAACTGAAACCGATACCATGGTTGGAATGAGTAAAAATTCAAAGATGGAAGGCCATACTAATATGGACCATTTAAATGAAAAAGCTGACGGACATCAACAGATGAATATCGGGCAAGGTCTGGATACACTTGATGAAATGTACTTGAGTGCCCTGCCCGCTAACCAAAGTGTTATTTCAAAGCAATCGGCTGTACCTGTGAGAGACAGTATGCAACAATTTACAATTAACGGAGAAGGATACATCACGTTTGACCCAAGGAGAAACCGGAAAATTTCTGTGCGTATTAGTGGACGTATTGAACGCCTTTTCGTAAAATACAATTATCAGTATGTACGGAAAGGAGAAAAAATAATGGAAATATATAGCCCGGACTTAAACACATATATTTCGGAATACATTTATATACGCCAAAAAAGTAACGACCGGGAATTGATGGAAAAAGCAAAACAAAAGTTATTACTGCTTGGTCTATCCAATGCCCAAATTGCTCTAATTGATAAAAACCCTACTGCCCCATTTACCATATCCATATACAGTCCTTTTGAAGGGTATGTGCTATTTAATCCATCGCCAGGCGGTGGCGGCATGAGTGCTCCAAGCACGCAAGGGGGCATGGGTAGTGGAATGAATAGCGGAGCGGCCTCTGCATCCACAGGTACTGCCAGTACTTCGTTAGATGATAATTCTATCAGGGAAGGAATGTATGTTAGTAAAGATCAAACGGTATTTTGGATCAATGATTTCCAAACGGTATGGGGCATCGTTGCCTTTTCACATGAAAACGAAAAGATAGCTAAACCCGGATTAGATGTGGTAGTAGAAAGTGAACTTTTCCCAGGCCAGACCTTTCGGTCAGTTGTCCAAATGGTAGAACCGGTTTACAGGGGCGCTCAAAAGTTTACGCAAGTCCGGTTATATTTTTCCACTCCAAATCGTAAGCTCAAACAAAACTCTCTCATCAGGGCCAGTGCTTTAGTTAATTCCAGCTCCCTCACCGTACCGGCAAGCAGCGTTTATTATCTGGGAAGCACCGCAATTGTGTGGGTTTTAAAAGCAACAACTAAAGATGGCAGCAACGTTTTTCAGGCAAGAGCTATAAAAATCGGCAACCGAAGTAACGAATACATTGAAGTATTAAAAGGATTGAACAGTACCGAGTTTGTTGCCAAAGATGCAGGCTACCTGGCAGATAGTGAAACCTTAATACAATATTAAATTATGAAAGTGAAAAATGTATTTACCATAGCGATTGGGATCATGGTTTTGTCGGGAATATTATTGATGACTGCTTGTACAAATGACAAGAAGGTCGCTGATCAGGAGCAACATTCGGGGGCACATGCCGTAACTGATTCCTCTGGTAAAGAGATATTATCTCTTACCGACCAGGATGAAAAGCATGCTAATATTAGGATTGATAGCGTCAGGACAAAATCAATGGCAGAATTTTCTACGGTATTGGGCACTGCTAATTTTGATCAAAGAAAAATCACTGTAATTACTTCGCGTATTCGTGGAAGGCTTGACAAATTATTTGTAAGAAATCCGCAGCAATACATTAAGGAAGGGGAACCAATTTATGCCATTTATAGTGAGGAGCTTATAGCATACGAAAATGAATTGTTGACTGCCATTCAAATGAAAGCGGGCCCATCTGATTTACAGGCCTCGTTTGATCAGATTATTGAAGCGGCCAAAAGAAAATTGTTTTTACTGGGACTAACCAACTTTCAAATTGAGCAAATAGAGAAATCCGGTGTAGCCTTACCCCTGATTACCTTTTACAGCCCGGTTTCCGGCACCTTAACGGAGTTGCCTGTAAGCGAAGGGCAATATGTAGAAGAAGGTACAGCCATGTTTCGTATAGCAGATATGTCACGACTTTGGATAGAGGCCCAAATGTATGTCAGTGAATTGAAGTGGTTGGATGGCAGGGCAGCCATACACGCAGAGTTTGATGCCTTGCCCGGAGAAGTGTTTAAGGTTGTGCCCGTATTTGATAACCCAAGCTTAGAAGCTGACAGTAAAATAAGCCTCGTGAGATTCCAGGTCGAAAATCTTTCTAATAAATTGAGACCTGGAATGATGGCCTATATAAATATTAAAAGAAATGAGAAAAAGACCCTGGTGATTCCGAAGAGCTCGATTGTGGTTGGCGAAATGATTTCTGCCTGGGTAAAGACAGCAAAAGGAACGTATGAAAACCGGATGATTCAATTGGGCATTCAGAACAAAAAAGAAGTAGAAGTGCTTAGTGGTTTAAAAGAAGGCGAATTAATAGTAACCAATGGCGCTTACTTACTTAACAGTGCTTTAATATTAAAAAAGGGTACTGGAATGCCTGGAATGGAAGGAATGGATATGTAGGAAAGATAAATCACAAACCAGTTAATCATGTAACATAATCTTTATGCCGATTCCGGAAATTATAATGATAAAAACGCCATGGGCTATAAATCATGAAACTGCTCTAAACCAGCTTCATGCTGATTCGGAACACGGATTGGCGTCAGCAGAAGCTGCCCGCCGGCTTCAGCTTTTTGGATATAACCGGATTGAATCCGGAAAGAAAATCAGCCCGTTGATGATCCTGGTAAATCAGTTTATCAGTCCTTTTATGTTGTTACTGGCAA
>CALMQS010000107.1 GCA_937871285.1 uncultured Sphingobacteriales bacterium
CGGACAGGTTGTTCAGCTTTTGTACTACCGGCCAGTTATATTCTTTAGCTTGTCATGCTGAGGAACGAAGCATCTGTATATACTTTGGCTCCTGGTGCTTACATCTTCCTGCACTCCTCATTGCTGACCGCTGACAGCCCCTTCGGATCTATTCCTGTCATTAGCAGCAAATTAATTCTGCGTCTTCTCAGCTGTACGCAGTCTCCAGACTTCGTACTTACTATGTTCTCCGGAGACTTTTTCTCCGCCATACATAATATCTTATTCACCATACATTATACCCGTGCCCGCTCGGTGAAAGGGTAAGTTTTTTATTTGCATTAGGTTTCCGGGACGAAGTCCCGACAGAACATAAATGATACAAAGTCGGAGACTTGCGTATAGCAAGATTGCCATAAGAGGACAGGCCGGCATATCCCATATCATCTGCCACCACAAAAATAATATTGGGCTTGTTTTGCGCAGATAATATACTGCTGAAAAAAACAAGCATTGCCAGTAGAACGGAAGCACGTTTTAGTAGGATTTATTTACCGTATTATTAAATATATAATGATTTAAAGATACTATAATCAACCCTTGTTTTACTTCAAAACTGCTGCTACACGTTTTCAAATGTTCACAATATTTTTATTATTGCAGGCAGTATCTTTACCGTCATGAAAAAAATTACGCTTTTACTGGTATACAGCCTCTTTGCCATAGCTGCTTTCGCACAGCATAATGCCGATACCCTGCAGCAAACGGGCCGCGATTATATGCGTAAAGGCGATTGGGGAAATGCCATCATGGTATTTAACCGCGCCCTGCAGCAAAAGCCCAACGACATCAGCCTGCTCAACGACATTGCCTACACTTACTTTTTGCAACGCGATTTTGCTAAAGCGCTCGAAACCATAAAGCCTGTGGTAGAAAGAGATGGGGCTGATGTGCAGAGTTTCCAGATTGCCGGCACGGCATACCGTGCTATAGAAGAATTAAAAGAAGGCGCCAGAATATATACCAGAGGCCTGAAAAAATTCCCTAACAGTGGTGTGCTCTACAGCGAATATGGTGAACTGCTGTGGCAGAAAAAAGATTATGCCGCCATCACACAGTGGGAAAAAGGTATTTCAGTTGATCCTAATTACGCCGGCAACTATTATAATGCCAGCCGCTATTATTATTTTACTACCGATAAGGTATGGAGTCTTATTTACGGAGAGATATTCATTAACCTCGAAAGCTACACCATCAGAACAGCAGAGATAAAAAATATCCTGTACGATGGATATAAAAAGCTATTCGCCGGCTCCGACCTGCTAAAAAATTACGACAATAAAAAGAAAAACGCATTTGAGAAAGCCTTTCTTACTTCAATGAATAGTCAATCGCCTTTGGCAGCAACCGGAATCGATCCTGGCAAACTGATGGCTATAAGAACAGGGTTCATCAAACACTGGTTCGAAACAAATGCCACCAGATTCCCTTTCCGTTTGTTTGGTTACCATAAGCAACTGTTAGAATTGAATATGTATGAAGCGTATAACCAGTGGATATTCGGCGCTGCCATTCAAGCGGATGATTATCAAACATGGATAGAGAACAATCCTGATGCTTACAACACGTTCAATAACTTCCAGCGGGGAAGAGTTTTTAAATTACCAAAGGGTGAATACTATCAAAATAGATAAGCTTTCTTTTTTGTTTATTGTTTTTTGCCTAAATTGAACCAAAGCACAAACAACGATTGTTATGATTCAACCCCTGCGACTATTTGATTGTTTAGATTACCAGTTAGAAAAATTTCCCAAGCATGACATGCTTGTGGCAAAGGAAAACGGACAGTGGCGGCCCTACAGCACTGCGGAAGTAAAACAAACTTCGCTGCAGTTAGCAGCCGGACTGCTGACGCTGGGCGTGTCGGGCAATGATATGACTACTGAAAACCGGGATAAGATCGCGATCATTTCCAACAACCGGCCCGAATGGCTGATCACCGATATGGCCGTACAGCAAACGGGCGCTATACTGGTTCCCATCTACCCCACTACCAATCCGCTCGAAATTGAATTCATCTTTAACGATGCCGCTGTAAAATATGTATTTGTGAGCAGTGAAGAACTGCTGCAAAAGCTGCAGGACATCCGTTCCAAAATACCTACGGTAAAAGATATTTTCACCTTCAACCCTGTTAACGGCGCCAGGCACTGGTCGGAAGTGTTGGATAAGTGTACCGATGCGGGATTAGCTGAAATAGAAACCGTAAAAACTAAAATCAAAAAAGACGACCTGGCTACCATTATTTATACTTCCGGCACAACCGGAACCCCAAAGGGTGTAATGCTAAGTCATGACAACATTGTTCAAAACGTTTTTTTATCCAAAGAATGTTTTCCTTTCGATGATCAGCCGCAATACAAAGCGCTGAGCTTTCTGCCCCTGAACCACATTTTTGAAAAAATGGTGAGCTATATCTATCTGTTCAGCGGCATAGGTATTTATTACGCCGAAAGCCTGGAAACCATTGGCGCCAATTTACAGGAAGTAAAGCCCGATGTATTTACCACCGTTCCCCGTTTGCTCGAAAAAGTATATGAACGCATTATGGGCAAAGGAGCGGAATTAAAGGGCATTAAACGGCAGCTTTTTTTCTGGGCCGTTGATGTGGGAAAAAAGTACGACAACCTTATTGATGGCGGCTTTTTATATAACCTCAAACTATCCGTTGCCAATAAATTAATTTTCAGCAAATGGCGGGAAGCGCTGGGCGGAAATATCAAATATATTATTACCGGCGGGGCGGCATGCCAGGAGCGGCTGATCCGCATATTTAACGCGGCTCAAATACCATTGTATGAAGGCTATGGCCCTACAGAGAATTCTCCCGTTATTTCCGTTAACCGGCGCGAACCGGGAGGGATGAAGTTTGGAACCGTTGGCCCGCCCGTTAAAGGGATGGAAGTAAAGCTGATGGATGACGGGGAGATATGCGTAAAAGGCCCGTCTGTGATGGTGGGCTATTACAAACGCCCCGATCTTACCGCGGAGGCTATTATTGAGGGCTGGCTGCATACCGGCGATATCGGCGTATTTGAGGATAACAAATTTTTGCGCATCACCGACCGCAAGAAAGAATTGTTCAAAACCAGCGGTGGTAAATACGTGGCGCCTTCCGCTATTGAAAACAAACTGAAAGAATCGCGTTTTATTGAACAGGTGATAGTGGTAGGCGCCGGGCAAAAATTTGTAGGCGCGCTCATCGTTCCGTCATTTGTCAATTTAAAAGACTGGTGTGAAAAGAACGGCGTTTCTTTTCAATCCAACGAAAGTATCATTAAAGACCCGGCGGTAATAGCGCATTACAAAGAAATTGTGGAACAGCTCAATCAAAACTTCAACCACGTGGAGCAGGTAAAGCGGTTTGAGCTGCTGCCGCGCGAATGGAGCGTGGAATCGGGGGAAGTTACCCCCAAGCTCAGCCTGAAACGAAAAGTAATCATGGAAAAATATAAAGACGCTATAGAAAGGATATACGGTAACGGAGGGGTAATATAGAAGGGTTGTAACTTATTCCTTTAGAATAAAAAAATGAATAATACAAATAAAACAACTGCTATTGAAGTAGTGGAAGAAATAATGAACAGGGACAACTTCAGCAGGTGGCTGGGCATAAAGGTGCTTCAAGCGGGAGAGGGATATAGCAAAATACAAATGGAAATACGCGATGAAATGCTGAATGGATTAGGAATCGTGCATGGCGGCATTCCCTTTTCGTTGGCAGACAGCGCCTTCGCTTTCGCATGCAACAGCCGTAACAATCTTTCTGTAGCATGGGATACTTCCATCACTTTTACCAAACCTTCCAAACTGTGGGATGTATTAACCGCTGAAGCCAAAGAGCTGCATAACGGCAAAAGCACGGGACTATACATCGTTACCATCACCAACCAGCGTAATGAGCAGGTAGCCCTGTTTAAAGGCACCTGCTTCAGAACGACTAAGCCATTGATCTGACCAAAGCATTACGATAATTGCATCAGGCTGTCTTCGCGGCGTATGTTTTCAAGCTCATGCATAAAAGCTTTTCCCCAGTTATCAATATCATAATGCGTTACCTGCTCAAACAGCCTTTCCATCCGCAGCTTTCTTTCATTCTGATCCAGTGCCAGCGCCTGTTCCAGTCCCTGCACCAGGTCTTTAATATCATAAGGGTTGGTACGGATGGCATAAGAGAGCTCAACAGAAGCGCCTGCAAATTCGGATATTACCAATACGCCATCGGCAGCGGTTTTTAGTCCCTGCACCCCGATATATTCTTTGGCTACCAGGTTCAACCCATCCCGCAATGGCGTTATCCATGCCACATCGGCAATGGCATAATAAGTAATTACTTCTTCAAAGGGAACCGATCTGAAAAAGAAATGAATAGGCACCCAGTCTAACCGCGCGTACTTGCCATTGATCTTACCAATAGCCTGCTCCAGCTCGGCTAATATTTTATCATACACTTTCATGCCGGAAGCGGGCGGCGTGCAAATATTAATCAATTCCACTTTACCATGGAGATGCGGATTGCGTTCCAGGAAGGACTGAAAAGCGTTTATTTTTTCGAGCGGACCCTTTACATAATCTAACCGCTCTACCGATAAAATAATTTGCTTGCCCTCTCTTTGCTTTTGCATTTTCTTTATTCTTTCCTGCGTGGCCGGCTGCTCAAAAATGTGACGGATATTTTTCATATTAATACCAACAGGGTGTGCACCCAAACGAATGATCCTGCCGCCGGCATCTATCTCTCTTGTCATTTTATCTACGCCCAATGCGCAGCTATAGGTCAAAAACCTGTCGGCACAGGATTGTTCAGAACGCACTTTAACGGGGATATGGCTCTTTACTACATCTACAAAATTTTCTACATACCGGGGGATATGAAAACCGATATAATCACATTGCAGCATGCTGCCAATAATTTCTCTCCGCCAGGGAATAATATTAAAAATATCGGCCGGCGGAAAAGCGGTGTGATGGAAAAACCCAATTTTTACATCCGGGCGTAATTGCCTTAATATTCCCGGAACCATCCACAGGTTATATTCATGTATCCATACGGTAGCATTTTTATCGGCTTCCGCGGCGGCCCTTTCGGCGAATAAACGATTTACATTTACATACTGTTCCCATTGCTCATGATTGAACCTTACCTTATCGGCAAATGAAAATATAACCGGCCAAAATGCTTCTTTGGAAAATAATTTATAAAAAACATCAATTTCCTTTTTGGTAAGCGGAATACTGGAAGCAATAAGATTAGGGTATTTATTTTCATCAATATACCGGTCGGCACGCGCTATATTTTTGTTCCGCACTTCTTCCCATGCAATCCATGCGCCTGTACGTCCGTTGCTGAAAAAACCCAGCAGGGAAGGGATAATGCCATTGGGGCTTTTCGGCGACACTTTCTTTTCCGTTCCGTTTATTTCTTTCATTTCATAAGGCAGGCGGTGATACAGCACCAGCAACTGCGTATCACCCTGCGCATCTCCGGGAACGTTGTTTGTCCCGTTGTTTACATACCCGCTGAACTCAGGAAAATGTTTCATAGACTCCAGTATGCCACCCGCACCCTGCGATTTTGCCTGTAATACGTTGGGCATGCCATTGGTATAATCCATCAATGCTGGTTCCGCAGCGCCTACAACCACACCTTTATACTGCGTATCATACAGGGAGCGGTCGTTAAGCGTATCGCCTGCTACCAATATGTCTTTCGCAGAAAACTGCATGAGCTTAACCAGCCGTTTCAGCGTAGATCCCTTATTGATGTTTTTGGGAAGAATATCAAGGAACCTTCCGGCAGACAGCAATACATCGAGCCCCATTTCATCAGCAACTCTTTTTACGGTATCAATATCGGTACGCTCATCATAAAAAAAAGAGCAGCGGCGTTGCTGCGATACCGGTTGTAAGCGAAGTCCTTTTATTTTTCGCATTTGTTTTTGGATAACCAGTGTACCCGGCCACTGGTTTTCAATTTCCGATTGTATCGGCTGAACGGGTTCCAGGGTTTGCCCGTTCAAAATGGTAGCGCCAACATCGCAAATAATATAATCCGGATCGGGAATAACAGGATTGTCGAGCAAAGGCATCACACTTTCAATACCACGTCCTGTAACAAACATCAACCGTATATTTTCCTGTTCCCGTATTAAACGGTAGAGCTTCAAACGGTCTGCCTGCCTGCCTCCCAGGAATGTTCCGTCAAGATCAGTTGCTAATAACATAAAATAAATTTATTGTTCTTCATGCTGCTGAAAAACGGTTTAAAAGTATATAAAGAACAATCACCTGCTTTACAACAAGTGAGCTGATCTGTTTACAATTGTTTTAATTATTTCCGCCCGAATAGTAGACGAAGACTATGTTTAATTTCCCAAACGCCAACACGCTGAAGTGTGGTACACAAATGTGGTTTGGAACGGATTTGCAGCGCAAAGGTAAAAAATTATCCCGGGCAGCCACAGATAAAGCTGCATTTTAATAATGTGTGCGCACACATAACATATGATCAACAGGTATTCAACGCTGACTACTAATCTCTTTGCCGTGGTTAATCACTACAATGAAAACAATGAATAGGATCGCAAAATAGAATACTGCTGTTAATTGGTACATTTATATTGCTTACAAGCTTGTAGCAACAACAAAAATCAAAAGATAATGACAGCGCAAAACAACACGCCTCTTTTTTCAAAAGGTGAAAAATTATCCGCTGAATGGTTTACCGGCAATGCTTTTTTGCAGCCCTTGCTGCCAAAAGACAGGAACAATGAATTTGCCCTCGTGAGTGTAACGTTTGAGCCCGGTGCAAGAACGAACTGGCACACACATCCCAAAGGACAGGTTTTAATCATTACAGAAGGAGAGGGATTTTACCAGGAAAGGGGTAAGCCTGCACAAAGCATTAAGAAAGGTGATATAGTAAACATACCCGAAAATGTGGAGCATTGGCACGGGGCTGCTGTAAACAGCAAGATGGCACACATTGCTATTACCAATTACAAGGGCGAAGAGAATGTAATGTGGCTGAAACCTGTAACGGATGAAGAATTTAACGAAGTAAATAAATAGTAATCACTTAAAAATAAGAGCAGGCGTACGTTTCTAAGTTCCTTATCTTCAGGCGATGATTGTTATATCAACTAACTCAATTCAAATTCCGGTATTCATTTGGCGTATAACCTACCCGTTGCTTAAACAGCCTGCTGAAATGCTGTGGGTACTTAAATCCTAATTCAAAAGCAATTTCATTGATATTTTTATTGGTATCAAAAATCTTGTTCTTGGCTATATCAATAATTTTGTTCTGGATGTATTCCTGCGCTGTTTTTCCTGTCTCCTTTTTTATCAGGTCACCAAAATAATTTGCTGATAAATGAAGCTCATCCGCAAAGTAGGCTACTGATGGCAACCCAATATTATAAGGCTTTTCAGATCCGAAATAGCTGTTCAGCAATGCTTCAAACTTTTCCAGTATTCCTTTATTAATATTCTCCCGGGTGATAAACTGGCGGTCATAAAACCGCTCACAGTAATTCAGGAACAATTCAATATTGGATGCAATCAATTTTTTGCTATGCTTGTCCACCGGTTGACTTAGTTCATTTTCAATCTTGGAAAAACAATCAAATACAGTTTTTCTTTCCTTCTCAGACAGATGTAATGCTTCGTTGGTGTTGTAACTGAAAAAGCTATACTCATTCAGGCTTTTGGCGAGAGATGTGCCTTTTACCAGGTCCGGGTGAAAAACCAAACCATGTCCCATTGGCTGATAATAATCTACTTTGTTTTCCACGTCAATCACCTGTCCGGGAGAAATAAATACCAATGTACCTTCCTCATAGTCGTAATAATTACACCCATATTTTAAATCTCCGCAGTGCACTTCCTTAAGAAAAATACAGTAAAGCCCGAAAGTCATCCGGGAACCTGTTCTTTTCTTCGCTTTTGAGAAATCAACGATACTGACCAATGGGTGTAGTGTTTCATGATCATTGAAAGCATTGTACTGGTTTACCGTATCAAAATTATATGCCTGTTCCATAGCTATTATTTTTTGCTTATACAAAATTAAACGTTCTGCTATAACAATACCGGCAGGTACATCCCAATAAGTAATATTGGTAGTAAAATCCGTAATCGGTATACTCATTGGCTCAATATCAAAGCGGAACTTTGCAATATGATGAAAAAACGTAAACCTGGAAACAGCGGATTGGAAGTATCGGCCCTTGGACTGGGTTGTATGGGGCTGAGCTTTGGCTATGGACCCGCTGCCGACAGACAGGATGCTATTAATTTAATCAGATCAGCGTTTGATGCAGGCATAACTTTTTTTGATACCGCAGAATGTTACGGTCCGTTCACCAACGAAGAAATTGTCGGTGAAGCCTTGCAACCATTCCGCAAAGATGTAGTGATTGCTACAAAATTTGGCTTTCAGGATGGCGATTCCGCTAAAGGATTGGACAGCAGCCCGGCAAGAATAAAAGCGGCTGTTGAAGCATCTTTGAAAAGATTGAAAACAGATAGTATTGATTTGTTGTATCAGCACAGAGTTGACCCTAATGTACCGATTGAAGAAGTTGCCGGAGCAGTAAAAGATCTAATTACAGAAGGGAAAGTAAAACATTTCGGGTTGTCGGAAGCCAGTGTGGAAACCATACGCAAGGCACACGCTGTACAGCCTGTTGCCGCATTGCAAAGCGAGTATTCTATGTTCTTCCGTGAGCCGGAAAAGGAGATCATTCCGACTTTAGAAGAATTAGGGATCGGGTTTGTGCCATTTAGTCCTTTAGGAAAAGGTTTTTTAACAGGGGCTATCAATGAAGAAACAAAATTTGAAACCAATGATTTCAGAAACATCGTACCACGATTTTCTGAAGAAAACAGGAAGGCGAATCAGGCATTGGTGGATTTAGTAAAAATAATTGCAGCCGACAAAGATGCAAGACCTGCGCAGATTGCTTTAGCCTGGTTATTGGCTCAAAAGCCCTGGATCGTACCCATTCCGGGAACAACAAAATTGCATCGCCTCAGGGAAAATACAGGATCGGTAAATATCATTTTGTCTATGGAGGAACTAAGTAGCATAAACGCAGCATTACAATCCATCAAAATATCAGGAGAACGTTATCCTGCACATCTAAAAGCAAGGGTTGGAAAATAAAATTTCAAAACAATCATTGACATTATGGAAAATAAAAATCATAAAAAGGTGGCAACACAGGTAATTGGTATTTATATACTGATAGTTGTTGCCGTTACCATTGCATCGTGTGTCTCAACAAAGCAAAATCAAAACAGCAGTTTGATAATTAAAGAACAGGGAGCATTCTCGGCTGGTGGTACGGTCGTTAAAAGCGAAGGCACCTTTGATGCCTTAAAACCGTGGAATGTGCCGCAGGGCGGGCAAACACGACACGGGGACCACGCTGATGTTTTTTACCAGCTTCCGGCAAATTCAAAACAGCATTCAATGGTGTTCCTGCATGGCTATGGGCAATCCAGGCGCAGTTGGCAAACCACTGCCGATGGCAGAGAAGGTTTCGCGGATATTTTTTTGCGAAAAGGCTATGGCGTTTATCTCGTTGACCAACCCGGTCGTGGTGATGCAGGGCAAACCACCAAACCGGGACAAATTACCGCAACACCCGATGATCAAACCTGGTTTACACAATTCCGGATCGGCTTATATCCCAGCTTCAACGAAGGAGTACAATTTCCAAAAGATTCAACATCGCTTGATCGGTTTTACCGGATGATGACACCCAACACAGGTAATGTGGACGAAACCACAATTGTTAACGCAATGTCGGCCGTATTTGATAAAACAGGCGATGGTATTCTTTTTACCCATTCAGCAGGAGGTTCGCCTGGTTGGAAAACTGCGATTAAGAACGACCACGTAAAAGCCATTGTAGCCATTGAGCCGGGCGGATTTACTTTTCCTGAAGGGGAAGTACCCGAAGGTAATCGTGGCGGCAGAGGGGTGCCGCTTAATGCGTTTTTAAAATTAACTGAAATTCCTATCGTGGTTTATTATGGAGACTACATACCCAAAGAAGAAACCAGTGCAGCTTCGCTCAGTTTTTGGCGTAATGTACTGACTACCGCACAACAATGGGCAAAAGTAGTAAATGCTCACGGTGGTGATGTTACCATTGTTCATTTACCTGAATTGGGTATTAAAGGAAATACACACTTCATAATGTCAGATTTGAACAGCAAGGAAATTGCAGACTTACTTGCAAAATGGTTGAAGGAAAAAGGATTGGATAAGTAATATTGGTAGTAGTTCCCGTAATCTGTCTACCATAAAATCCTTTCTCCCGCCGGACTTTGCATACATAACAGAAACGAATATGAAAACATTACCTATCGGACTATTCTTACTTATTATGGGAGCACGATCAGCTTTCGCACAAAATTCTTCCGCAGACCAGGAGATCATTCATCTTTCCAGAGAAAAATGGCAGTGGATGTCAGACAAAAAAACAGATCTCCTGGATAGTTTCTTTCACGAAAAATCAATGTTCGTCCACATGGGAGGATCCTGGGGAAAAGAACAGGAAATGAATGTTATTAAAAGTGGAGGTATCTGGTACAAGAAAGCAGACATTCATGAAGTGTTTGTGAATGTAATTGATAATACTGCCATTCTTTTAAATAGAATTGATTTGCTGGCTGTTGTTGGAGGAAATGAAGTAACGAACCCGTTTATGGTGACGGAAGTTTATATAAAACAAAACGGAACCTGGAAATTAGGCTCGTTATCGTTTACAAGGTTACTTACACCTCCCTCTAATAATGATCATTAAAAATGCATCAGGAATAAAAAAGTATTGGTGGGTTTAATCATCAGTATCAGATAATAAAATGGAATAATAATGAGTAAACGCTTAAGGTCAATACTATTTGTAATGACGGTAATGCTAACAACCATGGTGAGTGCCCAGGGCGATGCAGATGAAAGTTTAAGCACAAAGCAACAAGCGATTGTTTGCATTGCGGCAGTTACGGCGAAAGGCGATCTGTTAAAACTAAAAGCGGAACTAAACGCAGGGCTTGATGCGGGACTGACTGTTAACCAGATCAGGGAGGCTATTGTTCATCTCTATGCCTATGCCGGGTTCCCCCGGAGCCTTCGGGGGTTACAGACTTTTATAACCGTACTGGATGAACGTAAAGTTAAAGGCATTAATGATGAGACAGGTGCAGAAGCGTCGGTCATTAATGATGAACGTAGCAAGTACGACCGGGGAAAGGCAATATTGGAAGAGTTAACTGGTGTACCCGAAACAGGAGCCAAAACCGGATACGCAGCATTTGCACCAGAAATTGAGGTATTCCTCAAAGAACATCTTTTTGCAGACATTTTTGAACGGGATGTGTTAACCTATGTTGAAAGAGAATTGGTAACCGTATCCGTACTCAGTAGTATTGGTGGCGTGGAACCCATGCTTCGTTCACATCTGAATATATGCCTGAATGTTGGTTTAACCCCAAATCAGCTACAGCAATTCGTGAGGGTTATTAAATCAACTATTGGAAAAAAGGAAGCAAAAGCAGCTCAAAAAATTTTGGATGAAGTGTTGAAAAATAAAAAATGAAAAAATGAAACGGATAACATCAATAATCGCAATAGCAACATCAATGGCAGCTACAGATACTGTAAATGCACAATCTACTCAAAAGGTGCGTCAACAAAACCCCTTTACACTGGTATATGAAGGAGCCATTACCAAAAATGAAAAAGGAAAAGTAAACATTCATCCGGTTACTTATAAAATCAAAGATATTACAATTGCTGCCAATGTTTACACACCACCTGACTACGATGCTTCACAGAAATACCCGACGGTAGTTGTTGCACACCCCAACGGAGGCGTAAAGGAACAAGTTTCGGGTTTATATGCACAACGGTTAGCGGAACAGGGCTATATTACTATTACTGCAGATGCTGCCTACCAGGGAGCCAGTGGCGGAGCGCCTCGAAATGTGGATAAGCCTGCAAATCGGATTGAGGACATACATGCAATGGCAGATTTTATTTCACAATATAAAGGCGTTGATACCGCAAAACTTGGCTTGCTCGGTATTTGTGGCGGCGGCGGTTACTCCTTAAAGGCGGCCCAATCAGATAAACGATTTAAAGCGGTTGCCACATTAAGCATGTTCAACTCGGGTGTAGTAAGACGTAATGGCTTTATAAACTCGCAATATTCAACAATCCAGGAAAGGTTAAAACAAGCCTCAGACGCACGTGCATTAGAAGCAGCAGGAGGCGAAGTACGTTATGCAGGTGTGGCCAACCCAACAGATGAGGAAATTGCCGGGATTACCACCGATCTATATCGCGAAGGCTATGTGTACTATTACAGAACCCATGCACACCCCAATTCAACCTTTAAATATACTATGAGTAGCTTGCTGAACTTAATGACTTTTGATGCCGGCACCAATATGGATTTAATCAACCAGCCCTTATTAATGATTGCAGGAAGCAAAGCCGACACCTATTATATGACAGACGATGCATTCAATAAAGCAACCAATGCAAAAAACAAGGAATTATTCCTGATTGACGGAGCTACTCATATACAAACCTATTGGAAACCAGAATATGTGTCGCAAGCGGCAAATAAACTGGTGAAATTTTATCAAACGAACCTTTAAAATTTAAAAAAATGAACTATAAAAATATAGCAATGCTGTTGCTTATTGGAGTGGCTTTATTTTCTTGTAATCAGCAAAATGAATCGGCGCAAATAACTCAACCGGGGTCGCAAAAACCAACCGTTTTTGCAAAAGGAGAAATAATTACCAACGATAATTTTACCGGTACTGCATGGCTGAACAATTTGGTTCAGGCCGACAGCATCAATCAGAATGCTGTAGGAATTGTGACCTTTGAACCAGGCGCAAGAACAAAATGGCATTCCCATCCGGCCGGACAGATTATATTGGCGCTGGATGGCGTAGGATACTATCAGGAAAAAGGAAGCCTCAAAATTATCGTGAATAAAGGTGATGTTGTGAAATGTCCGGCCGATATGCCTCATTGGCATGGCGCAAGCGCCGGCACAGCCTTCGTGCAGATTGCCGTTACCAGCAGACAAAATGGCCCTACGGTATGGCTGACACCTGTGACAGATGAAGAATATACATATTAAGACAAAAGCACTTCATTCAAAAATCACCAGCCTAACAGCAGATTTTTCAACAATTAAAATTGTTGATGAGCGCTATACAGGAACATCTGCACAACAGACAAATAAATAATGCAACGATATCATGAAAAGCGCTCACCACAGGAACTGCCGCAAAAACGGAAACCCGTAAAGCAAACGGAATGCTGATGCTAATTGGTACATTTATATTGCTTGCGGCTTGTAGCAACAATAAAAATCATACATCAGGAATTTAAAAATACTATAATGGAAAAGTTTGAAGTGAAAGCATACGGCACCTACGCTGCCACGAAGCTGTTAGAACCGTTGAATATAGAGCGCAGGAAAGCCACCCCGCAAGATGTGGAAATTGATATCCTGTACTGCGGGGTCTGCCATTCCGACCTGCATACGGCCCGGAACGATTGGGGCGGCACCAGGTATCCCGCAGTCCCCGGTCATGAAATTGTGGGGAGGGTAACTAAAGTGGGCAGCGGAGTAACCAAATTTAAGGTGGGAGATCTCGCGGCTATAGGCTGTATGGTAGATTCATGCCGCGAATGTTTGAGCTGTAAACACGACCTGGAACAATATTGCATCCCGGGCAATACCGGAACCTACAACGGCAGGGATAAACATCTGGGAGGTCATACTTTTGGAGGCTATTCGGAAAAAATAGTGGTAACGGAACACTTTGTTTTAAAAGTACCTGCAAACCTTGATCCTGCCGCTACCGCACCTTTGCTTTGCGCAGGCGTTACTACCTGGTCGCCCCTAAGGCACTGGAAAGTAAAAAAAGGAAGCCATGTGGCCGTTATAGGCTTAGGCGGACTGGGGCATATGGCCATAAAGCTGGCTAAAGCGCTGGGAGCAGATGTTACGCTTTTTTCACGCTCTCCCGAAAAAGAAAAAGACGGGCTTGCATTAGGCGCCGGCCAGGTTATTATCTCTACCGACCAAAAGCAAATGTTGGAAGCCAAAGGGAAATTTGACCTCATCATTGATACCGTTCCCTATATCCATGATGTTAATCTTTATATTCCTGCATTAACCGTCAACGGCACGATAGTGCTGGTAGGTTATCTGGGGCCGCTTGATCCCATGCTAAACAGCGTTCCGATGATCCTGGGCAGAAAATCGGTGGCAGGTTCCGTAATTGGCGGCATTGCCGAAACACAGGAATTGCTTGATTTTTGTGGAGAGCATCATATCGTTTCAGAAATAGAAGTGATCAAAATGCAGGATATTAACCAAGCTTACGAACGGATGCTAAAAAGCGATGTGCGTTACCGCTTTGTGATTGATATGGCATCATTAAAAAATGAAAGCAGGTAGAAAAGAGAAGGCCTTGAGGATGCTATTTTAATTCGTATGTAAAAGAGCCTCCTCTTCACCGGCTGAGCATTTTTCTGAATGCTAAAATGCTATACCTTTCTGTGGAATGGTATTGATGGTAAGGTAAACCACATCTTTTATTTTTACGCCATCTCTGCCATATGCCTCAAACCTGATCCGCATAGTATGAACAGGTTTTATATCCGGTATCTCCAGAAAAACAGACTGTCTGTCTTCACTTAAAAAAACATTTTTAACAATCACGGTATCTTCTCCTTTCTCGCCTTTATGCTTTATGGAATAATGCGATGAGCCATAATTGCTGGTCCATTTATAATTCCATTGACTCACCTTATAATTTTCCGCCTGCTCACACTTTTCCTTATCCAGCTCAAAATTAAATTGCAGTCTTACCCCGTTTTTCACAACCTCAGCATCTTTAATGAGGTGTCCTTCACCACCCTTATACCTTATCCTGTTCAGCGTACCATATTTTGAAGCAACACCATCATCCCACCCGGTAAGCCCGGTTACATATATTTGTTTATCTGCCGGGTTAACTGTGGCGCGCTGAATACCTGCATCAAATTGAAATGGAAATGCGATCATGGATCCCTGTGTTACACCATTGGCTTCGTGCGGATGAAAATGATATACCCAGCCTTTGCCATAGCTGGTATGAATGAACTGATTACCCAGTGGCCCCCAGCTTTTATCGCTCCATACGCCTCCGCCCGGGGAGTTGTCAAATTCCTGTGGTATCCACAGCGCAGGAGGTTCAAAGCTTCGGGGTACGGGAATGATATCTGCATTCACTACCCCGTCAACTACCTGGTCTTCTCCGAATTGAATACCGTCGGGGCTCCACTCTTTACTGGCCAAATTGGGAACATACCCGTAGAATTTTCCTTTTTTGATGTGATTGATCTTATTGGCAGGCGTCCACTGGCCCTGGTTATCGCTCACAAAAATGTCATTACCCGGAGTTAGGGTTATGCCGTTGTTTACGCGGAAGCCTGTGGCCAGGTTTTCCCATTTTTTCCCGTCGGGTGATATTTTGAGTACGTTGCCCGGCATTTTATTATTGGTATACGCTCCGGGTTTGGCATAATACAAATTACCTTCGCTGTCTGTTTCCAGTCCAAAATTAAACGCGTGGAAAAAAGAGGATACATCCGTATCCGGGAAGAAATTTTCATAAAAATCAGTTTCATTATCCCCGTTAAGATCGTGCAGTATAATAATCCCGTTCCGGCAGGTTACATAAATTTTACTCTTAATTACTTTTAAGCCCATAGGCTCATACAAGCCTGCGGCAATTCGTTGCCAGCTAATATTTTTTAAGCTGTTATCAATACCTGTTGCCATCCATACATCGCCACCGTAGGTTGTCAGAAGCAATCTGCCATCATCCATAAAGGCAAGCGCGGTAGGGCGTATCCAGCTATTAGCTTCATTGTTAAACGGCAGGCCAATATTATCCACTGCATAGGGATAGTCACCCCTTATTTCAACGAGCTTACCCGCATCCGTTTTATCCTGATCTTTATAATATACAGGATCGGCATGCGGTTTCCCTGCATTCAGTTCACCCTTTGCAGGTACGTTATAATCCCACAGGCGGCTTCCACCTTTTATTATTGCGGATATGTTGGGGAAAGCGGTTGCGGATACCTGCTTTTTAAACCGGGAAATAAAATTTTCCAGTTGCTGTTCTCCTTCGCCGGAAGTACGTAATACATGCACCGAAATGTCTGTTGTTGATGCAGGTATCGTTAAAATCATCCTGTTTTGGTCATCAACATATCCTGTAACCCCGGCACCGCTTGAAAACACACCGGCAGCCAGAAACCTGTTGGTAACATTACCAGCCGAAGTGGAACTTACCAATATATAGGCCTGATCAGAGGAAACGGAGTTAACCCATTTACCATCTGCTGAAATGATTCCATTTTTAAAAGCCCCCTTTTCATCCCGGAGCTGACCAATATAAATTTGCTGTTCCTGCCCCGGCCCAATTTGTAAAGTTTGTGTGAGCAGGATGCTGTTGTTGTGCTTAGCGGCTGCAGGCAGCTCATATATTTTTCTACCGCTTACGGAATAAGACAGTATAACCTGCTTCCCGTTTTTATAATGACCATGGAAGCGCATGATCTCCGATGGAAGCGGCGACCGGACACCAGTGGTTTTATTCAGCGCTTCTAAACGGCCGCCGAATGTCCATTGCCACGTATCAAGTCCATTGAGTACATTACCTTCCACAAAAGGCTCCCCCTCTCCCCTGTATCTTTTATATTTTGTATCACCGGTATTCAGCTCTCCTTCCCAGGCGGCAGTTAAGCCCATGCGTAAAAGGTTATAGCTGATAGCCACATGCTCATCTAACAGCACAGTAAGCGCAGCCGTTGTATGATCTTTAAGCTGGGAATAGATGGCCGTACCATAATCACTCTTTGTGCTACCAAACCAGTCCTGCCCGTATTGTAATGACCCTTTCAGCGCATCGGCTTTTATCGTTTTGAGGTAATTTTCGCGGGAGCGTTTTGACCTGGGAAGCGTAGCCAGGTATTCATCGGTAATGTTGAAATATTGATGTGCATTGGAATCCTTTATGAATTGCTCGCGTATGTACTGTATTACATAATATCTTTCCTGCGGGCTCATCCACGACTGGGCGGGCATCATACCTGCGCCATAGGTAATGGTTTTCCACATGTCAAACGGGCCGTTACCAAAACGCAGCGTATCCCTGCTGAAAGAACGGGCCTGCGGAAGTGAAGAGGTACCTCTTTCTCCATGACAGGCTACACATGCGCTCTTGTATATTGCTTCTCCTTTTTGAAACGTGCTGCTGTTCAGTTCCCGGATCACTGTTGCATGATCTATGTCTGAAGAGTGATCTGTATTACATTGAAGAAGGAAAAAAGAGGTGGCCATACAAGTGATCAGCACATACGGGTTCTTAAAAAAGGACAGGATTTTCATATTATGATGCCGCTTCATTTTGGGTTTATTTGATCCGGGTTGTTAAGTGAGCCTTGGTGTACTGAATTTCAGCGTACCGCACGATATCATCTTCCACAAAGCAGGTTAACCTGAAACAATAAGGAACCTCCTGCGTTTATCATAAGGAGAGAGTCCTCCGGTATGCGGATACCCTCAAATATATTGCAATAAATAAAAATTCAAATTTCAAATCCAAAGCAAAAAGTTTTTAAATCCGAAGCGAAATGCAACAGTAAACTACAAACGATAAACTGTAAACTAAGAAAATCCAAAGAGGAAGAGCTCAGCCTGTCTTTAGCAGTTAACAGAATCTGACTGCTGAAATCTGATTGCTGAAGGCTAATTGCTGCAAGCATAACAATAAAAGTGTTACCTTTTAGGTTCAGTAATCTGATTTTTATAGATCATTTAAACGATTTGTTCCATGTATACCTCACGAAGAAACTTCCTGAAAAAAACTGCGCTGGCATTAGCCGGTACCACGGTATTATCCAATGAAATATTCGCCGCAAAAAAAACCAAAGAGCTTTTGGGCGTACAATTATACAGCATACGCGACGATATGAAAAAAGATCCACTGGGCAGTTTAAAGCAACTGGCCGAAATGGGTTATAAAAATGTGGAGCATGCCAATTACGGCAACCGTAAATTTTACGGTTATGCGGCTTCGGAATTTAAAAAGCTGCTCGGAGACCTTGGCCTGAAAATGCCCAGCGGACATACTGTGATGAGCAAAAAGCACTGGGATGAAGACCGGAAAGATTTTACGGATGAATGGAAGATGACGGTTGAAGACGCCGCCATTGTAGGGCAGCAATTTGTTATCAGCCCCTGGTTAGACGATTACTACCGTAAATCCTACGATGGTTTGAAGCAGTATATGGAAGTGTTTAATAAATGCGGTGAGCTATGTAAAAAATCGGGAATGAAGTTCGGGTATCATAATCACGATTTTGAATTCAGTGAAAAGTTGAACGGTGTAAAAGTATTTGATATCATCCTTCAAAATACCGACCCTTCTCTTGTAGCCCAGCAGCTCGACATCGGCAATTTGTACAACGGCGGTGCAAAAGCCTTAGACGTAATGCAGCAATACCCGGACAGGTTTGAATCCATGCATGTAAAAGATGAAATAAAATCAGGCAACGAAAAGGAACCGTACGAAAGCACGGTATTAGGAAAAGGCATTGTTCCGGTAAAGGAAGTCATTGACCTGGGAAGAAAATCAGGCGGCACCATTCATTTCATCATTGAGCAGGAATCTTACCAGGGTAAAACGCCTATGGAATGCATGAAGGAAGACCTGGCGATCATGAAGAAGTGGGGATATAAATAGGCATATAAAAGCCCGGGGCTGTGTACTATATACCCCTATTCCGGCTACATATCCGGCTGTGCGCTGCTACTCCGCCACAGCCCTCACCCACACATGCTTCAGCGGGGTATCCGCTCCCATCCGGCAGCCCGTGGGCAGAAGACCAGGGATAAGCTAATTGCTATAAAAATATTGAGTGCCGTAGAAACAACCCTCGCAGGCCTGGCAGAAGGACCAACATGAGAAAATAGCTCTGCCTGAAAGATATAAAAAAATAATGCTGCAGGTACTATGGGAAAGCGAATTGATGACCGGCTATTTTCGATTTCTGAAAAACCTGCTATTATTGCTGTTTTCTTAGCTTTTCATATACCCTGCTGTTTCCGTAAGCATCCAGTTTAACGGTATACAAATGCTTGCCGTCTTCCATTTTTACAAAATAGGTCAGGTTTTCACCAGAAGTAATCTCTGTAACGCCAAATGCTGTTTTCGTTGAATATCGCCTTTTAATTTCTAATAAAATATTAGTAGGTAATAAAGCCGGTTTGTAAAAGCGCATAGAGCCGGTTACATGTCCATCATTGTTGTAATTCACGATATATCTTATCCCCGACTGAAAAAAACTAACGGAATACTGATCTCCTTTTTCGTGCCAGCTTACCTGCTGGGCGGTTGTATAAGTTTCGTGAAAAACTTTCAGTACTTTTTCGCTTACAGTAGGATTATTGGCATATGCACCAATGGCGCAAAAGAAAATTGCAACATACAATGTTGATAACCGTAAATATTTTCTATTTTTCATTTTGAATAATGTTGTGGTGATGAAATGTATTTTTACTTGTTGTTTAAAGATGAAACAAAAGGCTTCCGGCGTTAACGTCAATGCTGTAAAGGTCTGTTCTAAAACAGGCTTTAGTGAGTAGATATCCGCCATTGTTCTATAGATTTTCAGTTATTAACCGGACAAATTGTGCAGCAACAGGATTAATTCGTCATGAAGAAGGCAGGAAGGGTTTTCTTTGCAGTTAAATTATAACATTTTCATTCAACTGCTCGTTGTTCAGCCGTTTGCTATAGAAGCGGTTTAAGCGTACGAAGCTCTTTTGAATAGTTGATTAGTGTACAGGCTGCCATTTGCCTCCCATGCCGGCAGTGTTCAGGCTTTTATTAAGCCCCGCTCAATTCCCCCGCAATCATTTCCGCCTGCTTCAATACCGTTTCAGTAGCCAATGCCTGTAAATCCGGTGGATAACCATATTGCCGCAATGTTCTTTTTACAATTACTTTCAGCTTTGCTTTTACACTTTCTTTGATCGTCCAGTCAATGGAGGCATTTTGTTTTACTTTTTCATACAGCACCACAGCCAGGTCACGCAAAGTATCCTTCGACATCAGTTCCCTTGCACTTGCATTATCGGCAACGGCGGTATAAAAAGCATATTCATAATCCGTCATATTCATACCCTTCGCCTCATCGTCCATTTTCGTAATATCCTTTCCCAGTTTAATAAGCTCGTCAATAACTTCTGCTGCTGTCAGTATTTTGTTGTGGTATTTTTTTATGGCATTTTCCAGCATCTCCATCAATGTTTTGCCGGTAACCAAATTCTTTTTCAACCTCGATTTCAATTCATCGCTCAATAATTTCCGCAACACTTCCACCGCAATATTTTTATGCTCCATTCCTTTCAGCTCTAATAAAAATTCTTCCGAAAGGATGGAAATATCCGGCTTCTTTATTCCCGCCGCATCAAATACATCAATCACCTGCTCCGATACCAATGCCTGGTCTATTACCTGCCGTATGGTTGTTTCTATTTCTTCGTCTGTACGGCCGCTACCCGTGCTGTCAAATTTTGCCAGCCTTGCCTTTACCGCCTGAAAAAAGGCTACTTCATCTTTTACATCCATTGCCTGTTCGTGCGGGATAGCAATAGCAAACGCTTTCGATAATGCCGTTACTTCATTGATGTATCTTTTCTTTCCATCCTCCAGCCCCAGTATATGTTCCTCCGCCTGCAGTATCAATGATAGCTTTTGTGAAGTGCCTGCATCAAAATAATTTTCGTAAGGAAATTTATTAAGCATGTTCGATACCACTTCTAATTTTTCCAGCATCAGTTCAACAGCCTGTTCCTGCAATTCGGTGGGATCACCCTTACCGCCGGCATCACTATAAAAAGACAATGCTTTTTTCAAATCTGCGGCAATACCAAGATAATCAACAATCAATCCACCCGGCTTATCAAGATATACCCGGTTCACCCTTGCAATGGCCTGCATCAGGCTGTGTCCTTTCATGGGCTTATCAATATATAAGGTATGCATGCTGGGCGCATCAAAACCGGTAAGCCACATATCCCGCACAATTACCAGCTTCAATTCATCGGCCGGGTCTTTCATTCTTTCTGCCAGGGTTCTGCGCTGCTGCTTGGAAGTGTGGTGCTTCGCTATCTCCGGCCCGTCTGAAGAAGCAGAGGTCATTACCACTTTCAATACCCCTTTGTTCAGTTCAGTATTATGCCATTCCGGTTTTAAGGCTATGATGGCCTTATAGAGTGCTGCGGCAATGCGGCGGCTCATCGTTACAATCATTCCCTTGCCATCAAATACCTTTTGTCTTTCCTCAAAATGGATGACGATATCTTTTGCAATATTTTTTATTCGTTTATCACTACCTACCAACGCTTCCAATTGCGTCCACTTCGCTTTCGCTTTTTGTGTAGTGGTCAGTTCGTCCTGGTCCAGCTCATCATCCACTTCCTTTACCAGTTCCCTTCCTTCTTCGGTAAGACTTACCCTGGCAAGACGGCTTTCATAATAAATTTTTACCGTGGCGCCGTCTTCCACCGCCTGAGCTATATCATATACGTCTACATAATTGCCGAATACAGCCGGCGTGTTTACATCCGTGCTTTCTATGGGCGTGCCGGTAAAACCAAGATAAGTGGCATTCGGTAATGCATCCCGCAAATATTTGGCGAAGCCATATACTACTTTCTTACCGGTTATATTTCCGCCTGCATCCTTTGTGTCGATTGTTTTGGCACGGAAACCATACTGGGTGCGGTGCGCTTCGTCGGCTATTACTACGATATTACTCCTGTTAGACAGCAATTCATATACATTGCCTTCCTCCGGCTGAAACTTTTGTATAGTGGTAAACACAATACCTCCACTGGAAACTTTTAATAGTTGTTTCAGTTGGTCCCTGTTTTCGGCCTGTACCGGTTCCTGCCGCAACAGTTGTTTGGACGCGGCAAACACATCAAACAACTGGTCGTCCAAATCATTGCGGTCGGTAATAATAACCATCGTAGGATTGTGCATAGCCAGCACTATTTTGCCGGCAAAGAAAACCATAGATAAAGATTTACCGCTGCCTTGTGTATGCCATACAACGCCGGCTTTTCTGTCGCCCACCGGCTGCTGTTTCACTGCCGGCAATCCATAAGCTTCAGGGTCTTCCGCCACCATGCTCAGCAACGGATCACTGTTTTGTGTTATGCTGAACGCTACCGAAGCATCTGCCTCAGGTTGCATTCCCGCCGCCCTCAATGTGGATTCCACAGCACGGTTTACCGCATAGTACTGGTGATAAGCCGCCAGTTTCTTAATGGTATTAATAGAAATAATGCCGGTTACCAGGTCTTCTTTTTTTGATTTTTCAAATACAATGAAATGCCGGATTAAATCAATAATTGTTTCTTTATTCAGCATGCCCCGTATCAGTATTTCCAATTGCCCCGTAAGGTGCGATGCTTCTGCTTTGCCATCGGCTGTTTTCCATGCCATATAACGGCTGAAACCTGCGGATACAGAACCGGCCCTTGCTTCCAGCCCGTCGGAAATAATATTGAAGGCATTGAAGGTAAACAGCGAAGGTATCTGCACCTTATAGGTTTCTATTTGCTTAAAGGCCGACCTGATCGTTGCATTTTCATCCGCAGCATTTTTCAGTTCCATCACCACCAGGGGAATACCGTTTATGAACAGGATGATATCAGGACGCTTATTGCTATGATTTTCTATAATGGTAAACTGGTTGGCCGCTACAAATTCATTGTTATACGGATCATTAAAATCAACCAGCCAAACCCTGTCGCCCCTGTCATCGCCATCTACTCTTTTGCTTACCGGGATGCCTTCCGTAAGGTAGCGGTGAAAGGTTTCGTTATTGGTTAAAAGTTCCGGCGATGCAATGCGCTGCAGTTCTTTTATGGCTTCGTTTTGTATTTCGGCAGAAAGTGCCGGATTTATTTTGCGTACCGCTTTTTGTAAACGGCTTATCAATGAAACCTGTTCATAGTTTTCCCTTTCAGGCGTATGGCCGTCTGCGGCAATATCCGGCGCATATACATAACTGTAACCCAATGCTTCAAGGCATTCTATAGCGAGCAGTTCGATGTGGTTTTCGGTAATGCGGGTCATGGCTGTTTTTGCTGCAGGGTTCTAACGCCCACCGAATATGCATATACCGCGGCGGGAACGTAGGTTAATGAAATGTTGCGGTGCTCAAGGGTTTGTTCTTTATCAACGGTAGTAACGATGGCTGCGTCCAGCTTATTCTTTTCGCAAAATTCTGTGAGGCTTTTTAACTCACCCGGTTTTTCTATATAGCGGTTGCTCCATTTTATTTCAACACACCATACCGGCTTTAGCTTTTTGTCGTCTATTAAAACCATGTCTACTTCACCTTCCGTGCGGCCGGATTTCCAACTGGCATATTTAAGATCAAGTTGCTCACGGTGCAGCCATTGCGAGAACACCACAGTTTCTACCATATTACCGGCTTCTTCGTCAATAGGCTCTACCGGCGAAAACAGGGCGCTGCGCAAAGATGTATTGGTAAGATACACCTTAAATCCGGTTACCCGTTTAAATTGCTTTGCCGTATCGTCTATTTTATGAATTACTTTGATGAGGAAAGCCGCTTCTAAGTATTCCATATATTTTCGAAGCAATACTTTGTCAATACCACTTTCCTTACAAATTTTTTCAAACGAAAACTCACGCCCGGTGTTATAGGCCAGATAGGCAAAAAAGCGGTTCAGCTCCTGCACATCCCTTATGCCGTACAGACTGGGCAAATCGCGCAGCAATACTTTATCAATAATATCGCCCTTTATATAACGCGACATGTTCTGCTGTATGGTTTCCGAAAAAATAACTTCCGGGTAACCTCCGTAATTGATGTATTCAAAAAACTGCTTATTGAGTTCCTTTATATCAACAGCTTCAAAAAAATCAATCAGCTTATCCCGGTACTTCAGTTGTTTGGGTTTTACGAGGTGCAGTAATTTTTTCAGGTACAGGTATTCCTGAAAGGTGAGCGGAGGCAGCATGAAATCGGTAAACCTGCCGGCGCCGCTTTCGCTGCTTTTAATGCGCAGCGCTGCCGCTGCAGAACCCGACACTACAAATTTGGTTTGCGGATAGCTGTCTACCAATATTTTCAGGTGGCGCTCCCAGTCTTTTAAGTATTGTATCTCATCAAAAAATACATACAAACCATCAGCATCTTCCTGCCCGGCGGCATTCATTGCCAGCTTCAGCAGTTCTTCTAAGCCCAGGTGTATGTAGATGGGATTATCAATGCCAATAAAAAATACCTTCCGGGCGGCGGTATGTTCTTCCATCAGTGCGCCGATGGCATGGTGCATCATTACGGTTTTACCTACCCTGCGCGGACCCATTAATACCAACGCCCGTTTTACCGACCTGTCTTTTACATGCGGGTAAAACAGGTTGAAATACAGGCGGCGGGGCAGGAAATCCATTTCTGCCGTAGGCATACCCGTTGCCCACCAGGGGTTTTCAAAGCGGAGCCGCTCTAATATTTTGGGTGTAGGAATAGCATACGATTCCTGCATAAAATAGCTTATTATACCACAATATACAAAATAAGGTATTTAAAATATGCTTATTTGTACATTGTTGATTAATTAGTGCATTATTGATTAAAGAAATGAGTTTATTTTATTGGGTATGTAATTAATGGTCCGTTCCTGTTCTCCCCCATGGCCGTCAACTTAAGCCCGGAGGGCCCCGCCCGTACCGGTACGGGCGGACTTGAATTTGAATAGCCGTGAGCGAAACTCACGGTAAAAATGTCGAAATTTTTGTTGAACCCTGTAAGGGTTCAATATCAAAGATGTTTCATTTGTCCACCGGTTGCACCGATGGCTATTGAAATTAGACCCCATTCGGGGTATTTTATTGCTCATGTTTCTTAAGTTGGCGGCTGTGTTGTTCTTCCGAAAATTCTAAATGCAGCAAATTGATTTCTTTAGCCAGCGCCCGCTGGTAAATCCCGTCTAGAAACGAAACCCTGTCCGTCCGGTCAGGCAAGCGTTGCCGAGCCCAATATGCACCGTAATGACGCACCGGGTGATACGGTATGTAAGTTTCGGGTATCTGCATTTTAGTTCGATGTGGTTTTCGGTAATGCGGGTCATGGTTGTTACACTATCTTAATAACATCAATAAAGCTTCCATGTAAATGGTCGAAATCACCATCCGTAGTCACTAATGATACATCTATCGCTAAAGCAGTTGCTGCAATCCATAAATCATTTTTGCCCATTTTGCGGGCTGAACCAGACATTAAACTACCAGAACTATCTGGCAGTTTCCCTTTTGAATAACCATCAATTTGTCCATATCCTTCAATCAATTTTTTGTCAGCTGCTTTTATGTCAATTACGGTAACTGCTTGAAGGAACGTAGTTAATTTAGCCAATTTATTATCGCCCCAGCTATTTTGTCTGCCAAAGGAATCGAGCTCGGCTTTTGTTGCTACAGAAATGATAATATTGGGATCGGAATCAAGTGAAGCTAATTGTCTCAGACATTTCTTTCCCGTTGGAGTATCTCTTACGATATGGATAATGACGCAGGTATCAATCACTATATTCCTCATCTGTGAATGTCTTTAATCATTTCCTGAAACTTGTCTTCATCAATATCGTCCTTTAACAATCCCGAAAGGCCTTTCAATGCTTCAAACGAATTGCTCTTTTTCGTTTCTTTTATATGAAAAAGTACCTGCTGACTGGAAACAACCGCGTTTGGTATGGAAGAAAAATATTTGTCATTGCCTGATGGCTCATTAAACTCCCCAATTTCTACAAAACTTAATGCTCCATTAGGCTTATAATGTGCTTTGCCTTTAATGGTTATGTCTTTTCCCATAAATTCTACCAAACGGCGAATAGCGGCATCTTCTTTTACTACAAGATTTACCAGGCCCTCTTCTGTCATTAATCCCAGGCGGCCTTTCGATATTTTCATCTCATCAAGCTGCCCGTTTACAATCACATTTTGAGGATCAGGGATACTGTCTTCCAGCACCTCAATTTTTTGAAAAATCTCTTTGGTGAGCTTCACTTCAGGAACAGACCCCCTGTTGGATAAATAGAAAATTTCGTTGCCACTGATAAAGTTCTTTTTAAAATTCATCAGCGAGCGAAGCAAAGGCTTATCTATGTCGGCAAGCTGTGACTGATCATCCAATGCAGTATGAAAGGATTGAATCACCAATGCCATAGGTGTTAATTTTAGAGCCTCTTCTTTTGGCCTGAATAAATCGTATTGCAGTCCTTTTATTGTATCTGAAAAGTGCTTACAATCTATGGTAAGTGCAGTGCCTTCCTGCTCACTGCCGGATACGGCTTGCAAATACATTTGCAAGGCCTTTTTTAAATGCTTGTCGGGGGTAATATCACTATAACCCCTAAGCTCAAGCATTAATGCTTTGCTTGCAATATCTTTGGTGGATTTAGTCAATACAGACAGCCGGTCAAATTCTATCTGCCCGTTGTCTTCATCCTCACCCACAATTTTTATATCGTAATTCATTTTGAGTATTGTATTTTATGCTTTTTACATACAGTTCTTCAAAAGTAAGTTTTTTAATTTTCACCCTACACCTTCACCCTCACCTCAGCACTCATCAGCTTTGGTAATAGCGTATCACGTAGTTTAGTAAGAGTTTGAATTTGCTTATGGTTAATATTTTTCTTTTTCCGATAATTTGCAGCGATTGCAGTAAACTCAATTACTGTTTCTTTTGGAGGTAATTTAAATTTCGGCCTTTGTAAACCGTCTATTGCAAGCATGTTCACAGTTGAGCCATTCGTAGCAGCAGTTACTTGTTCCCTTACAACTGGTGTCATTAGCAAATAATAAATAAATTCAGTTGATAAATAAGAATTTTTTATAGGAAGCAAACGGTATATATGCTGACTAAACAACCCCTTGTTTCCAAACGTATCTGGCACAATTGCAGGAAAACCAATTAATCTTAAATCATGTCCCTGCTCAGTATTGGTAACAATAATATCACCCGGGCTTATTAAATGTCTTTCTTTATAATCTCCGGTATAATATTTTACCCCTTCATATTTATATCCACCTCCCTCATAAACTGAGTTTAAATTATGCATCGGTAACCCAACACCATAATCAGCAAGCCCGCTCCCTTTATAACTCAATCCTCTAAAAGCTTCCGTATGCTTATCAAGTGTTGTGTCCTCCCACTCCTCCTTCGCCTCCTCTACAAACCACTGCCTGAAAAGTGTTTCAGCCATGGCTTCGAGTGTTGCATTTTGCCGGTGCAGCAGGTCTATTTTATCATCCAAACTGCTGAGGATGGAGGCAATGGATTTTTGTTCGGGGAGAGGAGGGAGTAAAATTTCTATTTCTTTAAATGAATCCCGAGTTATAGTATCAAATACTCCCCCGTGAGCAATTTGAGTAAAATTGGAAATAGTGTTTTTCAATAAATAATACACATATTCATTTGTCGATTTGTTTGTTTGAGCCCGGATACCGTAGCAAGATTGATTGAATGTCATTTCCTTTCCTAAAACAGCTACAACACCAACAGTCCCTCTGGCAGAAATAATTATATCACCCTTTTTTAAAAGATTGGTGCTACTATTTAGCAAGCCTAATTCTGTTATTTTTTTTTCGGTGTCAAAGACATATTTTCTCCCTGTATTAAAATCTGCTACGGAAAGCCATGGAATATTACCTTCCCAATACTCGGAAACACTTGTTCTTGGAGTGCCGCCACCAATCAATTCAATTATTTCAGAAAAAGCTATTTCTTTCCATTCATTCATTTCCAAATGCGTTCAGGTATTTGTCAAATATAAAAATACGGTTGCGGCTTTGGCCGGTTATTTCGGTCATCCAGCCATGCTTTGTCAACAGGCTTACCAGGTCGTTGGCGGCTTTATAGCTGAGACCGGTAACCGTTGCCGCTTCATCTATAGCAATTACCGGGTGCTGCAGCAGATGGCGGACCAGGGTAAGAGCGGCTGTGGTACGCCTGCCATAATGCTGCTGTATGTGCTGCTCCATCTGCCCCTTAATTTGAATGGCCTGCTGCAGCTTGTTCATAGCTTCTGTGGCGGTTTGCTCTATACCTACCAAAAAGTATTTTACCCACTGTAGCAGGTCGCTGTGCGTACGCACCCGTGTAAGGTTATCGTAGTATAATGCTTTGTTGCGCTCAAAAAATGCCGACAGGTAGAGCAGTGGCTTTTCAAGTATCTTTTTATCTACCAGAAACAAGGTAATAAGCAGCCTGCCTATACGGCCGTTTCCGTCCAGGAAAGGATGAATGGTTTCAAACTGATAATGAGCAAGGGCAATGCGTATCAGATCGGGCACCTGCAAATGTTCATTATGCAGAAAATGCTCCAGATCGCTCATGAGTTCCGGTACCAGCTCATGATGGGGTGGTATGAATACAGCGTCTTTCAGCGAGGCGCCGCCAATCCAGTTTTGACTGGTTCGGTATTCACCCGGCAGCTTCTGCTCTCCTCTTACACTGCTGAGCAATACTTTATGGGTGTGCCGCAGCAGGCGGCCGGATAGTGGAAGCTCACTCAACCCGTTAATGGCATAATTCAGGGCTTTCACATAATTGTTTACTTCTTTCCAGTCGTTTCTTCTTTCAGGAGTGATTTCGCTTTCGGGCAACAAAGCTTCATTTATATTGGTTTGCGTGCCTTCTATCCGGCTGGAAACTACCGCTTCCCTGGTTACGTGCAATTGGATAAATAAATTAACATTGGGCACAAAGCGTGAAAAGGAATTGAGTTCGCCCATGCGTATAGCAGCTTTCTCTAATAGAGCATTCAGCTCTGGTTGGTTCCATACCCAGTCATGATTGATTAGCTCTGGAACAAAATATTGATAATCAATACCTTTCCTGAAAATTCCTGCTTTGTATTTTTCTAAATGCAACATATTCAAAACTACAATAAGAATCTTGTTGTTTTACTTTTACTACTAAAAGTAAAATAAAATATTTGTTATTTTAGTTTCTGCGCCAGGGTAATTAATTGCTGTTGTTGCCGGAAAGGCTGATTTTGGCGAGGTTCTGTACTATTACCTTATTCAGCTCCTCTTCTTCCTTCAACTGCGCTTCCAGCTCTTTCTTTAATGAGCTGAACCGTTCGGCAAAATCAAAATCATCTTCATCATCGGGCAGCCCTACATAGCGGCCGGGCGTTAATACATAATCCAGGTCTTTTACTTTCTCAACAGGGGCTGCCGCGCAAAAGCCGGCAATGTCTTCATACTTTCCATTTTTATTGCGCCAGTTGTGGTAAGTGCCGGTAATCTTTTCAATATCCTCCTGCGCCAGTTCTTTGGTGCGGCGGTTAATGAGATGGCCAAGGTTGCGGGCATCTATAAACAATATCTCTTTGCTGCGGTTCCGGAACTTACCATTGCTCCTGTTGCGGCTCATAAACCATAAGGCCGCCGGTATCTGTGTATTTAAAAACAATTTCGCAGGCAGGTTCACAATACAATCAATCAGTCCTTTTTCCACCAACGCCTTTCGTATCTCGCCTTCACCACTTGTTTTGGAAGTGAGCGCCCCTTTGGCCAATACCACACCAGCTTGCCCGCTCGGCGACAGATGATAAATGAAATGCTGCAGCCAGGCAAAGTTGGCATTGCCCACCGGCGGCACACCGTATTGCCAGCGGCCATCGGTACGTACCAGCTCACCGCCCCAGTCGCTTACATTAAAAGGAGGATTGGCAATAATATAATCGGCCTTCAGATCTTTATGCGCGTCATTCAAAAAGCTGCCTTCATTGTTCCACTTTACCTGGCTGCTGTCTATACCGCGTATGGCGAGGTTCATTTTGCACAGGCGCCAGGTAGTTTGGTTGCTTTCCTGCCCGTAAATAGATATATCATTTACTTTTCCCTGGTGCTCCGCCACAAATTTTTCGGAATGTACAAACATACCACCGCTGCCGCAGCAGGGGTCGAACACACGACCTTTATAAGGCTCCATCATCTCAACCAATAATTCAACAACACTTCTTGGCGTGTAGAACTGTCCGCCCTTTTTCCCTTCGGCCAGCGCGAACTCGCCGAGAAAATATTCAAATACGTGACCGAGCACATCGGCGCTTCTTGCTTTGGCAGTGCCGAGCGCTATATTGCTTACCAGGTCTATCAAACCACCCAGGCTAACAGGGTCGAGGTTTTGCCGGGCAAATACTTTGGGCAATACACCTTTTAATGATGCGTTGTCTCTTTCAATAGCATCCATCGCTTCATCCACATCCTTACCCACTTCGGGCAGCTTTGCACGGCTTTGTAGGTATTTCCATCTTGCAGAAGGTGGCACAAAAAATATATTCTCCGCTTTGTATTCATCCCGGTCTTCCGGGTCTGCGCCTTTATATTCGCCTTTGCCTGCAGCCAGCTTTGCATACATTTCTTCAAAGGAATCGCTGATGTATTTGAGAAAGATCAAACCAAGCACAATATGCTTGTATTCTGCAGCGTCAATATTCTTACGCATTTTATCCGCCGCTTTCCAGAGCTGCTTTTCCAATGGTTCTTCTTTTACTGTTTTTTCTTTGGCCATACTTTTCATTATCGCGTAAAATAAGAAATGTTACGGATTGACACATTAAATATAAATGACCGGGCAACTGTGAAAAAAGAAAAAGGACAGAAAATTACCGTGCCGTATAGAAGAACGGAAGAATTGCCATAAGGCAATAATGTTATTCTTGGTTCCCCGTTATTATTCTGTTTACCCAACCCTACTCTATGAATGCTATTACTTCCCAAGATCAGAAGAAAAGTGTTATTACTGATCCTTATGAAAAAGGATATCAGTTTGAAGAATATATTACGAAGCTTTTCAACGCCAGACGCTTTAAGCTGGAAAAATGGCATAAGTCACAACGAATAGAGAGCGGTTTGTATCTAACCGGCATGTCCCATCCAGATCTTGAACTTATTTTCGTGGGCAGACAGAAATACCGTTTCGCTGTTGAATGTAAATGGAGAAAAGAGCTTTTAAATGGTAAGGTTAGTTGGGTGAACAGCTATAATCAAATTACACACTATAAGAATTTCCAATCTTGTAATAGAATACCTGTATTTATTGCTATTGGAATTGGTGGTGAACCTTCTGCCCCGGAAAGGTTATTTTTAACACCTTTGGATAAAATAAGCGGATTTACCGAAGTTTATGAGTCTGAGCTGATCCCTTACACAAGAAATCCTTCGCATAAATTCTTTTATGATACAGTTCAGTTGAAATTGTTCTGACCTCCTGCATCGTTCTTCTGCCACTTTCATCATTCTTTGCGGGCATATCTATCCCGGTGGGTTTCGCTTAAGTTTAGAGCGACTGAGTGGACACCGATCTCAATCCAACCTCTAAAAATTCAATACTACCGTATTCTTTTCAGGCTTAATGCGCATAACGGCATCACCTCCGGGGTTTAAAAAATTTCCTTTGGAGGCTTTAACCTGGTAATCCATTCCTTCAAACCGGCAGGTTATTACATGCGGGGCTATTTTTGTAAAAGGCAGAGATGTAGTATCGCCGGCCGAAAGATCCAAAAACCAGTCAACCGTTTTGCTTCCTTCTACTTTTATCTGCATTTGCTTTTCATCCACATCCATTACCAGCGTTCCGTTCACCGATGTCAATGGCCATTCAATACGGAGCTTGCCGGGAATAGCATCGTTTATAGTGGGCGTGCCGCCTTCTATCGGTATTGCTTTGCCATTGGAAATCATCCTGAACCGCAGCGCCGCAGGTTGCTCAGCACTGCTCCAGCGGTAACCGTCAACAAAAGGAAGGGTAAAAAAAGCGCATTCATTAGATGTAGCCTTGTTTTTTGTATAAACAGAAGGAAAATTTTCATTGAAAATATGAATATCGCGGAAACGCAGGCTGTTGTTTTCCCACAATAAATTGAAACGGTAAAAACGGCTGTTAAACCACACTGTTTTTTTATCGCTTCCATCCAGATCATTATTCACCGTAACAGATGTTGCCGGTGTAACAGCATATTTTTTACGAAACCATTCGCCGGATGCCGCCAGTGTTTCTACTTTTACTTTTTGTTCATCCCGCAAACGGGCGATCAGTGGCATTTGTATTTCAAAGCCTTTCGACATGGCGTTCCATGTAAAAGAATTTTCCTGTCCTGCCTGCACATAAGCATATTCCATACTTTGCCCCTCCACAAATTCTTTAAAATACCAATGCACCCAGGCCGAATCACCGCCGCCAT
Source organism: uncultured Sphingobacteriales bacterium (assembly GCA_937871285.1). GTDB lineage: Bacteria > Bacteroidota > Bacteroidia > Chitinophagales > Chitinophagaceae > Agriterribacter. Next base: position 32,451 of record CALMQS010000107.1, read on the forward strand.
ATTTATATACGGGTTCCAGTGTTACCACACCCTGCCCGTTGGTGCCGTTCCCCTTATCATCGTATTGCCTTACGGGATCGCTGCCCAGCATCCGGAAAATGGGAACGGGTGTTTGGTTCTTTTCCGTTTGGGCAGGCATATAAGCGTTTAGTTTACTGGGGTAATAGGCCTGGTTCCAGTAGCCACCCCATAAGGTATATCCATCCGTACCCAGTTGGTCTTTACAGTTAGTGGACGCAACAATTTTATATTTCTCATACAAGTAATTCAGCGTGTGCGCATCTATAAACCACGAACCAACAGACTTTGGATAATAGCCAAATATTTTTTTAAAATCCTGCATATATACATCCGCGAGCTGCTCCCGCTCTTGTGGAGTGTAGCCGGTTGAAAACCCCACATCTGCATGCCAGTCCCAGGGATAACGGCCCCTCCATTTCAGTCCTGCTTTTTCCACCAGCGGCTGTGGAATTTCCCACCAGGCGCCTATTTCAAAAGAAGGAGGAAGACTTTTCAGTAATTGCTGGTAACGCGAGTCCATCAGGGCATCATACTGCAATAAAAAAGTGCCGGGCAAATGGTACTGCTGCATGATCTGTACCTGCTTTTCCACGGTTTGATACAGCACATCTTCTGTTATCTGTGCATCTCTGGGTTCGAGCAACCGGATGAAATTGATGATGTTTACAATTTTGGGACGCTGCTTATTGTTTGCCACATTTTGCGAATGGCTTTTGTAACCGGCAAAACAAAGCAGCAGCAATATTGAAATGAAATGCCGGAAAAAAATATTGATAGAGATCATAGGGGTCAAATATACTGATTAAGACCCTGAATGATATTTCCACCTAACTACCATGTGCCTCCTGTGTTTGTTATCTTCACCATATAGGCACAATAGGGTCATACGAAAGCACAGGGTTGTATTTAAAACAATGTGTACCTGTGTTTCTCCGCTACGTGTAAACATATAAATTTTGTTTAAAGTTTCTATTTTACCTGTACCCGGGCAATTTTTTCCCCTTTTATGTGTTTAACCATTTAACGCTCAACGAAATCCACGTTCAGTTTTTTATGGTGGATGCAACAGTTTTCCGTCAGAAACGGTCAGGTTGGAAAGTTGCGTTAAAGTAAACGTGTTTTTGAAGGATTGGTATAGAAATAGTGTATTCTCGTCCGGAGGCAACACATTGCTGTATAACCGGAATGATTAGTACATGATAAAGCATTGATATTTTATGAAACCGCTATCCGTTGTTATTATCACTTTTAATGAAGAAAAAAACATTGCCCGGTGCCTTGAAAGCGTAAAGGGCCTTGCGGATGAGATTGTTGTGGTGGACTCTTTATCACAGGATCATACGCAGGGTATTTGCCGGCAGTATGGCGCCCGGGTTATTGAACAGCCCTTCTTAGGCTATATTGAACAAAAAAATTTCGCCCTCGGGCAGGCTACATACGATCATGTGCTGTCTTTAGATGCCGATGAAGCATTAGACGAAACACTTTACCAGGCTGTATCAGACGCCAGGCAGGCAGGTTTCCCTTACGATGGATATATAATGAGCCGATGCGCCAATTATTGCGGCAAGTGGATACGGCACGGCAAATGGTACCCCGACAGAAAGCTGCGCTTATTGAACAGGCGAAAAGGGAAATGGGGAGGCACTAACCCGCACGATAAGATTGAAATGGATGCAGGCGCCAGCATTTTCCGCTTACAGGGAGACATCCTGCACTATACCTACTACACCATAGACGAACACATACAACAGATGAACCGGTTTACTACTATACAGTCGGAAGCCATGCTGAAAAAGGGAAAGCGTTCAACCATATTTCATGTGATCTTTAACCCGGTATCTGCTTTTATAACAGGGTATATCTTTAAAAGGGGTTTTTTAGACGGGATAGACGGTTTCCTGATCGCGAAAAGCGTAGCGTATCAAACCCTCCTCAAATATGTAAAGCTATTGCAGCTTCAACGGAAACACAATATTACCAACTGAGTACTCTATGAAAGATTAAATTCCGGGAAGCGGAGTAAGATGATTACAATTGACCGGTTATCATTGAACCTTATCTGTTTTGTTTTGCTTCCACAAGCGGTAGCCTATAAACCCCACTACAGCAAAGGGGGTAACCATCAGGTATAAAATTCCGGCGTTTAATGCTTTAGCGGGCTTTTCTCCCATTTGCTGCGCGGTTTTGGTACATATAGAACATTGAGCGGAAACGGAAACCACGCTCAGCATCATAAACACCACACCCAGCAAAATAGCTGTCATCTTTTTCATTGCATCTCAATTATTGATGTGCTACGAAGGTACAAACAAAGCGGGGTGTTCCCAAACGATAAACGCACGCCGGTTCTTTTAACTGTATAAAAATTAATTATTTTTTGTATCCGTTGATGCCGCCTTTAATTTTGCAGGTATGAGGATAGCATTAGCCCAGCAAAATTATCATATCGGCAATTTTGAAAGCAACACAAAAAAGATCATATCTGCCATTGAACAGGCAAAAAGCGAAGGGGCCGAACTGGTTGTTTTTTCCGAATTATGTGTATGCGGCTATCCTCCCCGCGACTTCCTGGAGTTTGATGATTTTATTAACCAGTGCTATGCTTCAATAGACGCCATACAGCAACATACGGAAGGTATCGGCGTAATTATAGGGGCTCCTCAAAAAAACTTAGATGCATCCGGCAAAGAGCTTTTTAACGCGGCATGGCTGCTGTATAACAGGGAGGTACTGGGCGTATCGCATAAAACCCTGTTGCCCACCTACGATGTATTTGACGAGAACCGTTATTTTGAACCCGCGTTTGAGTGGAATATTATCCCCTTTAAAGGCCATCGTATTGCCCTTACCATTTGCGAGGATATATGGAACCTGGGCGATAATCCGCTTTACCGCATTTGCCCGATGGATATACTGGCGAAGCAGCAACCCGGGCTTATGATCAATATCTCCGCCTCACCTTTTGATTACGATCACGATGAAGACCGCAAGGAAGTGGTAAAAGCCAATGTGCTCAAATACGGCTTACCGTTAGTGTATTGCAATGCAGTTGGCTCACAAACGGAAATCGTATTCGACGGCGGAAGCCTGGTGTATGATGCAAAAGGCAACCTGCTCGAAGAATCAGCCTATTTTGAAGAAGCGTTTTGTGTGATGGATATTGCCGTAAACAACCACACGCCGGAATATCAAAATCAGGACCGCGATAATCAGCCGGCCATCATTACAGGCGAAACGGACAAAGAAATGCGGGTTGCTAGAATTAACGACCCCGACAGGGTAATTGATTTTCTTACCGACACGAATAATATCCGCCAAATACACCAGGCGCTTATACTGGGGATCCGCGATTACTTCAGCAAAATGGGCTTCTCCAAAGCCATACTGGGCAGCAGCGGTGGTATAGACAGCGCGGTAGTGCTGGCGCTGGCCTGTGAAGCATTGGGCGCCGGAAATGTTCGCGCCATATTAATGCCTTCCCCGTTCTCAAGCGAACATTCCGTAAAGGATGCCGAACAGTTGAGCCAAACCCTGGGCAATCCCTATGATATTATACCTATTGAAGCGGTTTACAACAGTTTTCTTACCAGCCTGAAGCCGGTGTTTAACAATCTGCCATTTGGTATTGCGGAAGAAAATATACAGAGCCGCTCGCGCGGGAACCTTTTAATGGCTATTGCCAACAAGTTTGGATATATTTTACTGAACACTTCCAATAAAAGCGAGCTGGCCACAGGCTACGGCACTTTATATGGCGATATGGCTGGCGGGCTGAGCGTTTTGGGTGATGTATATAAAATGCAGGTATACGCCCTGGCAAAATACATTAACCGGAATAAAGAGATCATTCCCCTGCATATTATCACCAAAGCGCCTTCGGCAGAGCTACGTCCCAACCAGAAAGACAGCGACAGCCTGCCCGACTATAATGTATTGGATAAAGTGTTATACCAATACATAGAAAAAAGGCAGGGCCCCAAAGAGATCACGGCTATGGGCATTGATCCCGCGCTGGTAAACAGGGTACTGAGGCTTGTAAATGTGAATGAATACAAGCGCAACCAGTTTTGTCCTGTTATACGCGTTAGCTCCAAAGCATTCGGCGTAGGCAGAAGGATGCCCATTGTGGGAAAATATTTAAGCTGAACTGCCTGAAAAATTCGGATTTGCTTTAAAGATTTTAGATATTTACCTGCTATGTGCGGCATTGCCGGTATAATATCACCCAACCCTGATCTGATCAGCCCTGCCCGTCTTGAAAAAATGGCGGGGGCTTTAGCGCACCGTGGACCCGACGGCGAAGGATACTGGATCAATGATAGCCAATCGGTGGGGTTTGCTCACCGGCGTTTATCCGTTATTGATTTAAGCGAAGCCGCCGCACAGCCCATGCATTATGCTCCCCATGGTTCCCCAACATCCGTCCAACGGTATACCATAACCTATAACGGGGAGATCTATAATTATCCTGAGATCAAAAAGGAACTGGTATCCAAAGGATACGCTTTCCGTACCGGCTCCGATACGGAAGTAATACTGGCGGCATACGATTGCTATAAAGAAGCATGCCTGCAATATTTCGATGGCATGTTTGCCTTTGCCATTTGGGATGCCGCAACGCAAACCTTTTTTGCTGCAAGAGACAGGTTCGGTGAAAAACCCTTTTTCTATTTTTTTGACGAACCGAATAATACTTTTCTGTTTGCCAGTGAAATGAAAGCCCTGTGGGCTGCGGGAATAGCAAAAAATGTGGATGAGGAGGCCCTGCTCTATTATATCGGGCTGGGGTTAACGCAGTTGCCGGTGGAAAAGCACCGCACATTCTATAAAAAGATATACGCGCTTTCGCCCGCACATTATATGAAATGGCAGGTTACACGCAGACATATAACCGCCTGCCGCTACTGGGACATTGATAAAGACAATACCCACCCCCGCAATGAAAAAGAAGCAGTGGAAATATTCAGGTCACTTTTTTTTACCTCCGTAAAAAGAAGGCTGAGAAGCGATGTGCCTGTAGGAACCAGCCTGAGCGGCGGTTTGGATAGCGCGGCTATTGCAGGGGCTATTCACAGTTTGTTGCCCGGGCATAATAATTATAAAAATTTTTCAGCCGTTTTCCCGGGTTATGAAAAAGATGAGTCGGCATATATGCAGGAAGTGGTGTCTGCATTTGGATTAACCCATTTCACCGTTTCGCCTACGCATTCCTGTTTAACGGATGCCCTCGAAAAACTGTGTTATCATCATGAGCAGCCTATTGGATCGGCCAGCGTATTTACACAGTATGCCGTGTGCCGGTTGGCCAAACAGCATGGGGTTAAAGTATTGTTAGACGGACAGGGGGCCGATGAAACCATAGGCGGATATCCGAAATATATACACTGGTGGCTGCAGGAGCTGCTTAGGCATAGAAAAATGGCACAGTTTAAAAGAGAGAAAAAAAATTTAACAGATCATCATATAGCTTTTGACTGGAGTTATAAAAATTATATAGCAGCATATACGCCCGGGCTTACCACCCTGCTGCTTCAGCAAAGAGAAAATAAAAGGTTAAGGGCCAATACGGAAATAGAACCTGCATTCCTGCATGCCTTTAATAGCGGGAATGGCTCGTGTAAGCCTTACATAACCAGCCTCAATGATGTGTTGTACCATAATACAATGCAGAGCGGGCTGGAGGAATTATTAAGTTATGCAGACCGCAACGCCATGTCGCAGGGTATAGAGTTGCGCCTGCCGTTCCTGAATCACGAATTAGTAACATTCCTGTTTTCCCTGCCTGGTAATTACAAAATACGCGATGGCTATACCAAATGGATACTCAGGGAAACGATGAAAAAAGAATTGCCCGCAGCCGTTACCTGGAGAAAAGATAAAATTGGTTTTGAGCCTCCTCAACTGCACTGGATGGAACAACCTGCTTTGCAGGAGCGCATCCATGATGCCAGACAAAAGCTTTCGGCCGCGGGCATTCTCCGCAAAGCTGTTTTAAAAGAGCCGGTTCGCCCACAAGCTGCTTACGCGCAGGAAAATAACGACTGGCGTTACCTTATAGCAGCCACCTTAATGCAGCAGTAAGAAAACGACCACACAGGAACACAATAGCAGAAAACAAATCCCTGTATGCATCTATGTGCCCATGTTTCTATGTGGTCCATCCAAAGCGCGCTGTTATTTTTGCTTCCGCAGCGTTTCGTATACTTCGCTGTTGCCGTAAGCGTCTGCCTTAATGGTATACCAATGTTTGCTGTCTTCCACTTTTATAAAATAAGCCATATTGTCTCCGGAAGTGATCTCGGTAACACCAAATGCTTTTTTGTCCGGATAAGTTCTTCTGATCTCCGATAAAATATTCATCGGTAATAAGGAAGGATCATAAAAGCGCATGGATGCAGTAATTTTGCCATTCTTATTGTAATACACAATATACCTTACGTCTGACTGAAAAAAGCGAACGGAATACTGATCATTCGCTTCGTGCCAGCTTACATTTTCGGCTGCGCTGAAAGTTTCACGAAAGGCTTTAAGCACTTTTTCGGTTACGGATGGCGCATTGGCATACGCTCCTGCCGACATCAGGGCAACAATGGCCAGAACAACTATCTTTTTCATAATACTTTTTTTTCTTGAATAATTAAAAATCAATTCGACAGATCAAAAATAGAAAGCCCTGTTTCATTTAAAAATGATACTACGCCAGCGGGAGCATCAAGATAAGATGCGCTTCACAGAAACCCGGCATACACTTTTAACAGTGATGCATGGAATGCTGAAACCCTTTGCTACAAAGGGCTTTAGCAATGTTGCATATTGTTACCGGGCCCCGGTTAACTTTGTGTTAAACTGGAATTCCGGAAAAGAACTTGATAAGTTGAAACTCATTTCATTTCCGCATCTTTGCAATTCATTATATACAATATGAAAGCAGCTACAAAATTCATTCACGCCGGCGTGCACCCCGATCCTTCCACCGGCGCTATTATGACGCCCATTTATCAAACATCAACTTTTGTGCAGGATGGTCCCGGCAAACACAAAGGATACGAATATGCCCGCACGCAAAACCCTACCCGCACACAATTGCAAAACGCGCTTGCCGCCGCAGAGAATGGGAAATATGGTATCAGCTTTAGTAGCGGACTTGCAGCAACAGACACCCTGCTGAAGCTTTTTAAGCCGGGTGATGAGATCATCAGCACCAACGACCTGTATGGCGGCACGTACAGGCTCATGAGAAAAGTATGGGAGCCCTACGGGTTAAAATTCCGGTTTATAGATATGAGCGAGGCCGGTACTATCAGTTCATACATTACGCCCGCTACTAAAATGATATGGTTAGAAACACCTACCAACCCATTGATACGGATCATTGATATTAAAGCCTGCGCGGCTATCGCGAAGCAGGCAGGGGCCTTGCTGGCAGTAGACAACACTTTCGCGTCGCCCTACCTGCAAAACCCGCTTGATCTTGGAGCCGACATCGTAATGCATTCCGCAACCAAATATATTGGCGGCCACAGCGATGTGGTACACGGATGTATAATCACCAATGATAAGGAAATAGCAGACCAGCTCTATTTTTTACAAAACGCCTGTGGCGCGGTGCCTGGTCCGCAGGATTGCTTTCTGTTATTACGCGGATTAAAAACATTGCATGTGCGTATGCAGCGGCATTGCGAGAACGGGGAGCAGATCGCACATTTCCTGCGCCGGCATTCCAAAGTGAACAAGGTACACTGGTGCGGCTTTGAAGACCACCCCGGTTATGCCATAGCAAAAGCGCAAATGCACGGCTTTGGCGGTATGATCAGCTTTGAGCTGAAAGACAATACGCTGGCCGCCGCAGAAAGGGTATTATCGTCTACAAAACTTTTCGCCTGTGCGGAATCGTTAGGTGGCGTGGAATCCCTCATTGGTCATCCGGCCAGCATGACGCATGCTTCCATTCCAAGAGCAGAAAGGATAGCAAACGGGCTTGCAGATTCACTGATCCGCCTGAGCGTTGGCATTGAAGACGCGGATGACCTGAAAGCAGACCTGGAACAGGCATTAGGATAAGTGTATGCCGGATAATACTATTAAAGACTTTATGAACAGGAAGGCGGATGAATACAATCACCCTTCTTTTATTGTGAGTGACCCTATCTGCATTCCTCATGCCTTTACCAAAAAGCAGGATATAGAAATAGCAGCGCTGTTTGCCGCCATTTTGGCCTGGGGCAACCGTACTACTATTATCGCCAAAAGCAAGCTCCTGATGCAGCTCATGGACAATGCCCCCCACGCCTTTTGCCTGCATGCAGAGGAAAGGGAGTTAAAAAAGCTGCTGGCATTTAAGCACAGAACGTTCAATGCAACAGACATTTTATATTTCGTGGAGTTTTTGAAATATCATTATACACACCATGCTTCTTTAGAAGCCGCTTTTACCCAATGGATGCTTCCGGAAGACACCCATACGGAAAATGCCCTTCGTGGTTTTCATCATTATTTCTTTTCATTGGAAGACGCGCCGGGGCGTACGCGAAAGCATATTGCCTCACCGGAAAAAAAATCTACCTGTAAAAGGCTCAATATGTTTTTAAGATGGATGGTAAGAAAAGATAACAGGGGTGTTGATTTCGGGCTATGGAAAAACATATCTCCCGCTCAACTGGTATGCCCCATTGATGTGCATGTAGCCCGCGTAGCCAAACGTTTTAACATGGTAACGCGTCCTCAAACCGACTGGCTGGCGGCATTGGAATTAACGGAATACTTACGGCAATTTTGTGCAAACGACCCTGTAAAATATGATTTTGCTTTATTCGGATTGGGTGTTGTTGAAAAATTTTAATGATGGATAACGTATTAATAACCCTGCTGCAAAAAGAACTGTCGGCCGATCTGCATGATCCGCTAAATGAAAAGGAGCTGCAATTGCGGGTACAGGAAAAAGTGAGTGAGCTGATTGAACATGATTTCCAGGGATTGATCAATATATTATACCGCATAGATGTGAGCGAGGTGAAATTAAAGCAACTGCTAAAGACCGGCGAGGGAAAAGACGCAGCCCTGATCATCGGCAACCTGATCATAGAACGGCAGGCGGAAAAGTTAAAGCACCTTCATCACTTTAAGGATCTTAACAAAGGGGATGACAAAGAAGAAAAATGGTAGTCTTAAAAAAAATGAAGAAACTATGATCGTTTACGGAATACCCAATTGCGACTCAGTGAAAAAAGCAACCTTGTGGCTGAAGAAGGAAAAAATAGATTTTACGTTTCACAATTTCAGGGAAGCAGGTATAACAGCCGCCAGGCTCAATGCCTGGAGCAAACAGGCAGGGTGGGAACAACTGCTCAATAAAAAAAGTACCACATGGCGCAATTTAACACCTGAGCAGCAGGCGGCGGTAACAAGCCAAAAAACAGCAGTTCAGGTAATGCTTGCGCATCACAGCATTATTAAACGCCCGGTTATTGAGCATAACAACAAAATTATAGTTGGCTACAATGAAGTGCTATATGAGCAGGAGTTCAAATAGTACTATTGCCCAATTTCCACCACCGTCCAGTTTTTTGTCCTCCTGTTCCAGAGGATGCTGTAATCCTTTCCATGCAAAAGCTTGAAAGTGCGATAGCCATTATAATATTTCAGGCGCAGCCAGCCATGGTTATAAATTTCAAACTTAAACACAAATGGTTCTCCGGCTTTTATTTCTGCCTGCTGAAATTTTCTGCCGTCATCGCTCAGTAAAACAACTTCGTTCTTATTACTTTGAATGGTAAGCCATATCCAGCTCGGATCATTATTGGGATCTGTGTTTGTGCCTGTGTTGCCCGGAGAAGGGGAAGGTATAGGGGGCGGAGTTGTATTACTGTTATCCGACGGAAAGGGACTGGTAGCTGTATTGCCGTTTCCACGGGATTCATTCCAGCCTCTTGTAATGGCCTGTACCCGGTCGTTTTTTGCGGGATGCGTGGAACTGGCCCGGTCAGAAGCAATAGCCTGCATGGCAGCAGTGGATTCCTGTAAAGAAGCGCCGAGCTTTGCCATTACATATCCCGAAAATGCATCTGCTTCTATTTCCTTCGGCGGCGTACTGCCGCTGCTGCTCACTACATGATTATAATAATGATGCCCCATTTCATGTGCAAGCACACTTATAGAAGCCCATTTGGTTGAGGCATACGCATCAAGGTCTTCCAAAAAACGGTTATCGTAAATAATCCAGCGGGCCCGGTTAATGATCGTAGCGTATGCATTTTGTATGCCGTTTTGCTCTCGTACATTAAAATTTTCCTGCCAGTTAATCGTATTCAGCATGTTTTGCAATATATCCTTTGCCTCATAAACAGAGCTGAAATTGGACCGCAGTGACCGGGGCGGTATCTTAAAACCGCAACCTGTAATACGCTGCGCTTCGCAAACCGTAAACGCAATCATGCATGAAAACAGCAGTAAAAATCGTTTGGGCATGGTATTTTTAAAAATAAATATAGGATTTCCTGTTAAAAACAGGGAAGCTTTAATAAGACCCGCATAACAAAGGGTTAACGAAAGAATAGCGTTAAACGGTTGTTTAATTTAAACGATTGTTTAATTTCGCGCCCGGAATGAATTTTTTATGAAAGACAAAAGAGTGCATATACTGGATGCGGCGGAACAGCTTTTTGCGGAAAAAGGGTTCGACGGCACATCAGTCAGAGATATAGCAGGGCACGCAGGGGTGAACCTTGCCATGATCTCCTATTATTTCGGGTCAAAGGAAAAGCTGCTGGTAGCGCTTATTGCCCACCGGTCGAGCTATACACATGGTATTTTGGAAGAACTGAATAAAGACGAAAGGCTTTCTCCATGGAATAAAATGGAAAGGCTTATTGATCTGTATGTAGACAAGATCGTAAACAATTATAAGTTTCATTGTATCATGACAATACACCTGCCTACCATACAATCAGACGATATAAGGGAAATGATCACTGACATTAAGCTGAAGAACTTCGAACAGATAAAAAAGATCATTACGGAAGGACAAAAGCTGAAAGTGTTCAGGAAAGTAGACATGGAACTTACTGTGGGTTGCATAATGGGAACGCTTACCCAGGTTACTTTATCCAAAAGCCTGTATTGCAGGCTAATGCATATTGACATACATGATGAAGATACATACAGGAAAAAAATGATACCGAAATTAAAAACACACCTTAAAGGACTGCTGAAGGCCCACCTGGATTTTGATAGCCAGCATTGAAAAAAGAGTTGGGCGCCTCTTTTTGAGTTGCCATTCTTACCACGCTCATTTATCAATATTTTATTTGAAAACATTAATCCCAGCAAAAGGAGCGGTTACCAAACAAACCATGCTGGTAACCTATAATAATATTTTTACTTACTGGTGGGTCTTTTTGTGCTTTGCTGCATCCCGCTTATTTACCTGCAAAAATTTAAAAAGAATGCAGCGCTGCCGGTGGATGCGCATTAAAATATTATTGCACCATAATTTTTTGATTCTTATGAAAATCGCGGCCGCTTAAGCGAACAATATAAACGCCTTTTGGCAAGCCGTTCAATGGTACAGAAAAATAGCCGTTCGCACCCTTCAACTGCCGCGTTAAAACCTGTTTCCCGTTTGAGGCAAAGCATTGTATACTTTCTATTTTCTTTCCGGAAACAATATGCAGCAATCCATTGGTAACAACAGTGGGGTATATTTTTATCCCGGCATGATCATCGTTACTGAGGGTAATCACCGGTGAATAATGGTGGGCGCCATCTGCTTCAATAATATGCAGGCGATAAAATAATTTTGAGCCGTTAATACCGTAATGCCGGTATACATACGCAGCGCCGTTTGCATTATTGGTAGCTTTTACTGATCCTGCCGCATTAAAATCTCTCCCATTGCTGCTGTATTCAATAATAAATTTTTCAATGTGCTGCTCCATCGCGGTTACCCACTTCAATTCGTTATAACGGTCTGCCGGAAGCCCTGAAAAGTTGAGCAGCGTAAGTGGCGTGCTTGCAAGCGGAATAATCTTATATACCACGTTTTCAGTGAGCGCTGTTGCATATAAAGTTCCATCTTCTGTTTCGCTTATGCTGGAGATGCCGCCTTTTAAGCCCGGTTGCGTATTTACCATGGTAACGTTGCCATTGCCATCGCGTTGTAAAACCCATACGGTGCCGGTGTAATAATCAGCAGTGAAATAATATCCCTGTAAGGCTGCAAATTCATCACCCCTGTATACATAACCTCCTATAACCGAGCGGCCTTCACCGGGGTTATTATATTCAAAAACCGGAGCAACTTTGCCGGGCGGATCACAAAGCGGGTTAATATTAATATTTTGAATGGTTCCTTCATAGCAAGGCCAGCCATAATTAGCTCCCGGCGAGCCGGCTTCCCTGAAATTGATTTCTTCTTTTGCATTTTGCCCTACGTCGCCAATCCACATATCGCCTGTAACACGGTCAAAGCTCCAGCGAAATGGATTGCGCAGGCCAATAGCCCATACTTCAGGTGTTACAGGAGGAGCTTCTTCCACATTTATGCGGATCATTTTCCCCAGCGGGGAAGAAGGGTTTTGTGCATTGTTACCAGGATCATTTGAGCCGCCCCCGTCGCCTGTACCAAAATATAAATAAGGAATTTCTTCTTCCGTACCAAACTGCAAATGCCCCCCGTTATGATTGGAAAAAGATTTTGCAATGGTTATGAAGGGTGTAGCCGGATCTGGTTCCGGGTCTGCCATATCGGGATTGGAAGAAACTTTATAACGCGCAACCGTAATGGCGCCGGTAGTACCGGTATAGTAAACAAAAAAATAACCGTTGCTTGCATACCCGGGATGAAAAGCCATACTTAAAAGTCCGCGTTCTCCGTCCGACGTAATATCAGCGCTAATATCAAGAAAGGGTTCCGGCAAAATGGCCGCTTCTTTCCATATTTTAACAGTGCCGCCTTTTTCTACGATAAACAATCTCCCTGACATGTCACCAGGCGCAGCCACCACTTCCATAGGAGAAGAGAGTCCCGAACTGATAAAGGGCTCATAAGCAATAGCAGGCTGGGCGGAGGAGGTGGCAGAGTAAAAAAAGGAAAATGTAAGCAAAGAAGCCAGCAAAAAATATAGAACACGGTTTCTTCTCATAACAATGGCATTTAAAAGGAAAGTACAAATACAATGCCGTTTGAAAACGAAACCTGCCGGTAAACGGGGATGAAGCAAAGCAATGCGACAATTTGGAGTGCATCCGCTTTTGCTGCCTGCCCGAATTGTATTAACTTTAAAAAGGCTATTTTTTCATCTTTCAAACCAGTAAGTATGAAATCGCCTGCTGTATTTATCCTGTTACTGAGCTGCATTTCGCTACTTGCCTGCAAAAACAAAAACGCTGCTACCCGAACTACAGGTATTGCGTCAATCGCTGACCTGCGTAAAGGCGATATGGTGACTTGCGGACCGGCAAAGCAACAATTTGGCAACGTTGCTTTTGCATTATCTGCTGCAGAAAATGTTAAAGATACTTTCAACCTCGCACTGTCACTGTTGCATTCCTTTGAATATGAGGAAGCGGAGAAGGCATTTGCCAAAGTAATTGATATGGATCCGCGCTGTGCCATGGCATACTGGGGTGTGGCCATGAGCAATTTTCACCCGTTGTGGAGCCCGCCCAATAAAGAAGAACTGGAGAAGGGCGCCAAAGCCAGTGAAATTGCAGCATCATTAAAAGGTGAAAATAAAAGGGAAAATGAATATATAGACGCTATATACGGCTTCTTCCATAACTGGCAGCAGCTTAACCACCGTACCCGCGCACAGCAATATGAGCAGGCAATGGAAAAGATACGTGCTGGTAACCCCGGCGATAAGGAAGCTGCTATCTTTTACGCGCTGGCGCTTAACGCCACTGCCGATCCCACCGATAAAACATACACGCATCAGAAAAAGGCCGGTGAAATACTCAATGCCCTGTATCCCGGCCAGCCCGGGCATCCGGGTATTGTACACTATATCATTCATACCTACGATTATCCCGAACTGGCAGAAAAAGCTTTACCGGCTGCCCGCAAATATGCTTCCATAGCGCCGTCATCGGCCCATGCGCTGCATATGCCTTCCCACATTTTTACGCGGCTTGGATTATGGAATGAATCCATTCAATCCAATCTCGCCTCGGCAGATGCCGCCCGGTGTTACGCAGAGAACCTGAAAATGAAGGATCATCCCGGTGCAGAACTGCATGCCATGGATTACCTGGTATATGCTTACCTGCAAAACGGGCAGGAGGAGGAAGCAAAAACCCAGGTAGATTACCTGCAGTCTGTTGCCGGTTCACTGGCCGAAAACAATTCGGCCAGCTATGCATCTGCGGCTATCCCGGCCCGTTATGCGCTTGAGCTGCGGTACTGGGAAGCGGCTGCTGATTTGGATACCGGCAACGCTGCGTTCAGCTCAGACAGGCATGCCTGGGAAAAAGCTATTGTACATTTTGCGCGTGTGATGGGTGGCGTGCATACCGGCAGGCTCAAAGCAGCTAAAAACGATTTGCGTTCGCTGCGCTCATTACAGGCCGCTTTACTGAATGCGAAAGATGATTATAAAGCCAAACAGGTGCTGGTGCAGATAAAAGCGGCGGAGGCATGGATTTGTTATGCGGAGGGAAAAAAGAAGGAAGCGCTGGCATTAATGACGGAAGCAGCCAATATGGAAGACAGCACTGAAAAGCACCCGGTAACGCCGGGGGAAGTTATTCCTGCAAGGGAACTGGAAGGAGATTTGCTGCTGCTGCTCGGAAAGAACAGGGAAGCGTTGCGGGCTTACGAAACGAGCATGACCCGGTGCCCTAACCGCAGAAATAGTCTTAAGGGCGCAGTATTAGCTGCTGAAAGATCGGGTAATAAAGCAAAAGCAGCAGCGTATGTTAAACAACTGAATGGAAGATGATTACGCTTATACCGGGTTCAAAAGAAAAGCCTTATAAAACCACTCCGGTAGCGTCACAAAAAACGAGGCTGTCTCAAAAGTAATATTTTGCCACGAAGGAAATAAAACGGGAAGATCAGGACTTCGTGCCCCTGCCTGCCGGCAGGCTTGTGCCTTAGTGGCATATCTTCTATACCGGACCTTTTAAGACAGCCCCGCGTTTGATCTTTATGTGGTTGATTTGCGTGTTTCGGAGTAACACCTTGTCAATTAGATTCCGGCTGAGCTGTATACCTTAAGTAGGGTTTGATCTCTTTAACGCCTTTAGGAAATTTTTTCAACGCGTCTTCTGTTTTGATGGCCGTTGATATAATAACGTCTTCTCCCTGGTTCCAGTCGGCCGGCGTGGCCACGCTATGCTTTGCCGTTAGTTGCATAGAGTCAATTACCCGTAAAATCTCAAGGAAATTCCTTCCTGTAGACGCGGGATAGGTTAAGGTGAGCTTTATTTTTTTATCGGGACCAATTACAAATACCGAACGCACCGTTGCTGTTGCCGAAGCGTTGGGATGGATCATATCGTATAACCCTGAAACAATTCTGTTGTCATCGGCAATCAAAGGAAACTCAACGGTAGTATTTTGTGTTTCATTGATATCTCCGATCCATCCAAGATGTTTGTCTACGGGATCAACACTTACCGCCAGCACTTTTACATTACGTTTATCAAATTCACCCTGTAGCTGCGCAGTACGTCCCAGTTCAGTGGTACACACTGGAGTAAAATCAGCGGGATGTGAAAACAATACACCCCAGCTATCGCCCAGGAATTCATAAAAATCAATTTCACCTTTCGATGTAACTGCTTTAAAGTTTGGAGCAGTGTCGCCTAATCGTAAACTCATGATAAAAATTTTTAGTGTTCGAATGGGTGTAAAGCTACTGCTTCCCGTTTTTTACTGATGGTGTTTTACACTTCGATTATGGTACTTTTTATTTATTCTACTTAAATGGTAGGGTATCTCTATTGTTTACCAGTTGTTTTTAATGCTGTCATTGATCCTTTCAGGCGCTTCGGCGGGTCTTTCCCTCCATTGAGCATCGTATCCAACAAAAAGGGACAGCCATAAAGTACGGGCAAGGCGCATCAAATACGGCTGCAATACAACCAGCAGTATGCCATTGAAGATTAACCAGTATAACACCCTTGCATCATGCACGGATATGCCGATCGTAGCTGCCCATATTATCAGCGTAGCCACGCTTATGGCAATGGCCAGTCCGTAGCTTACATAACCGGTACCATAATAAAATCCTACTTCAAGATCGAAATGCTGCCCGCATACCGGGCATTTGTCATGCATTTTCATGAACTGTTTCAGGTGATAGGGATTAGGGTTGGTAAACATTTTACCCAGGCGGCAACGCGGACAACGTGTCTGGCAAAGGCTTATCAGAAGCGAAGGTTTTTTATTGTTTGGCTGTGCTGACATAGTATATCACTTTATCGTTGTTTATAATTTTTGTTTCGAAAGGCTTCCGGTGTACTGTGCGTATACTTTTTAAAAAACTTTACAAAATAGGAGTTGTCGGGGAAGTTGAGCTCCTGTGCGATATCGCCCACAGACAGATCAAAGTTGATCAGCAGCCGCCTGGCTTCTAATATGATCCTGTTGCGGATCACTTCCCCGGCAGAAATACCCAGGTAATCTTTACACAAGGCATTTAAATGATTAGGGGTAATGTATAATAACGCGGCATATCCTTTTGGCAGCCTTATGGTTTTAAAGTTATCCTCAATAAGCCGCTTAAAGTTGCGCAGGATCACGGAATTATAACCTGCAGTTTCTTCCTTTATTGTTTTTGGATCGTTTCTTTCAACGGTTAAAAACAATTGCAGCAATAAAGTGGCGATCATCAGTTGGGAGGACGGTGGTTTTTCAGACTGCTCGCACAGGATCTTTTCGAAAAGCTGTTCAACCTGCCGTTGTGTATCTTCTTTTAGTAACAATACCTGATGCGCAGCAACCTGGTCAAAGAAGGAGAACTGATCAATGAAGCTGGAATTGATGAAAAGCTGGTCAAAAAATGTAGCTGAAAAATTAACGATATAGCCGTCTGCATCTTCATTAAAATACCACTTGTGCACCTGCCCCGGCCGCATAAAATAGATCATGCCTTTTTGAACCGGAAATGTTACAAAATCTATCACGTGCTCCCCCGAGCCTTCTGTAAAGTACACCAGGTGATAGAACGCGTGGTTGTGCACTACCCCAAGGTGCGGGTTGCTGCTCAGATATCTTTTAAACCGGTCGGCATTCAGCAGATCGTTATGCGATTTGTTGGCAACCAGGTTATGAATATCAAAAGTGGGGTATACCGGCTTGGCCATAGCTTTATTTTTACAAAAGCAAATTTACCACAGATATCAGCAAATCTGCGGAGCAATAAGGGGTTCCTATGGTATTGTTTACCGATAATTGAAAAACACCGCAAAGCCTTGTTAAAAAATCCGGAAAATGCCGGCGGTTTCTTTGTAATCTGGTTGTTAAAGCGCCTGATATTCGTTTTATTCTGCTGTATAGTTAAGCGGTTCTGATACAATATATGGGTGAGATCAGTTTTTTCGTTAGGTTTGCTACCTCAATTTTTATTGAATTGGCAATAGAATCACAAAGGAAATCATTTTTTAAGCGGATCAGGGGGCTACAGGGGGCTGAAGATGCCGAAATGAGCTTTATTGATCATTTGGAAGCGCTCCGCTGGCATATTGTTCGTTCCGTATTTGCAGTATTGGTTTTTGCCATAGCTATCTTCCTTAATATTGACTGGATATTTGATAAAGTAATTTTGGGGCCGTCTCAGGATGGCTTTATTTCCTATAAGCTGCTTTGTGCATTAAGCCATAAAATAGGCATGGGCGACTCGTTGTGTATGCCGCCTATTGCCATGAAAATACAGGTAACTACAGTTAGCGGTACTTTCATGTCGAGTATTTCCATTGCTGCGGTTGGCGGCATTTTGGCGGCTTTTCCCTATTTGTGCTGGGAAGTGTGGCGCTTTGTGAAACCGGCCTTAAAACCGGAAGAGTTGAAACATACCAGGGGCATCATTTTCTGGGTTTCCTTTTTCTTTTTCCTGGGAGCGGCATTCGGATACTTTATGCTGGCGCCTTTTACTTTCAATTTCCTGTATAATTATACGCTGGGCTCCCAGCAAATACTGGATTATAAACCCATGCTGAGCGATTACCTTGACTCTATTATTGATATTACCCTGGGTTCAGGCATTGCTTTTGAGCTGCCTATGGCATCCTGGTTACTGGCCCGGATAGGCTTGCTCACCCCCGGCTTTTTACGAACTTACCGCAAATACGCTTACGTAGCATTATTGGTGCTTGCCGCCATCATTACCCCTTCGCCCGACTGGGGCAGCCAGATGATCGTGTGTGTTCCACTCGTTCTTTTGTACGAAATCAGCATTATTATTGCCGCCAGGGTAACTAAAAAGAATGATAAGAAATGGGAGGAGTGGAGCTAGGAAGCGAGGAGTAAGTAATAAGTGGTAAGTGCTAGATGTGGTGATTTTGGCTTTTCCCAATGCGTCAGGAACCTGATGCTTTCTGCCCTGTATCCTGCTTTCATTGCAGGTTTATATAAAACTCTTTTTATTTTTTTATTAATGTTTTTTAATTACAATTGCCTTTTCCTGTTTGTGTCAATAATTTGTAGTATTATGTAGATAAATCAGGGTAAAATGGCGTCAAAATTAAATTTAGATAAATTAGACCTGCAGATCATTTCGGCAATGATGGAAGATGCGGGGATATCCTACGCTGATTTAGGAAAAAAGCTTTCTGTATCCGGCGGCACCATACATGTGCGCATTAAAAAGCTGCAGGAAAGTGGAGTGGTAAAAGGCACACGCCTGAATGTGGAACTGAAAGAGCTGGGTTATGATATAACCGCGTTTGTAGGCATTTATCTCGAAAAAAGCTCTTTATACGATACGGTAGCCAAAGACCTCAAAAAAATACCGGAGATTGTGCGGCTTAATTATACTACCGGCAACTATAGTATGTTCATTGAAATTGTATGCCGCGACATTACCCAGTTGCGGCATGTGCTCCATGATGAGCTGCAAAAAATAAAAGGCATTGAAAGAACCGAAACATTAATATCGCTTGAAGAAAGCTTTAACCGGAATGTGCAGGTAGGGCCGCTGTAAATCTGCTGAAAGCTGCCGGCAGTCAGCCTTCAGCTTGATCGTATAAACAATGAGCCGGTAATCCTTTCTTTCACCACTTATCACTGACCACTCAAATCTTAGATCTCAAATTTCAAATTCTGGAGTACCAACTAATAGCTTAACACTTATCACTCCCCATTGACTACTCCCCACTCACTCACTCCTCACATCCAGCGCATCTCTCAATCCGTTCCCCAGCAAATTAAAGGCCAGCACTAAAAGCATGATACAAATACCCGGTGATATGGCCAATAGTGGATTATGGGTGATGATGAAATTATAATTCTCTTTGATCATCAGTCCCCAACTGGGTTGCGGCGGCTGAACGCCTACCCCCAGGAAGCTTAGTCCGGCTTCTATAACAATAGCCGATGCAAAGTTAGATGCCGCCATTACCATTACCGGCCCAAGCACATTAGGAAGGATATGCCTGAAGATGATCCTGAAACTGGTAAAGCCCAGCGCCCTTGCAGCTTCAACATATTGCAGCTCACGTATGCTCAGCACCTGTGTGCGGATGATCCTCGCGGTGCTTACCCACAGCGTTAAGCCAACGGCAATGAATACCTGCCAAAAGCCCTTCCCCAATGCCAGGGTAATGGCAAACACCAGCAGCAGTGCAGGAATGCTCCATACCACGTTAATGAACCACATGATGATATTATCCGTTCTTCCGCCGAAATACCCGGCAACAAGTCCCAGCACAATACCTATGGATAAGGAAATGAACACTGCAATCAGCCCAACGGCAAGGCTTACCCGCACTCCTACAATCAGGCGGCTGAGAATATCCCTTCCGAATTTGTCGGTACCCAGCCAAAATGTTTTTTTAACAACTATGGCAGGAGCTATCTCCTGATCTTTACTATAAAAAGCATGCCGCTCTGTTATGCCTTCATCAATGTATTGCTCCGCAATAATGCTGTCGCCTGCCCGCTGCCACGAATGAACGGGGATGTAAGTATACCTATCATCCTGCCCGTTCAGTAACCGTTCAAAGAAACCTGCTTTTTCAACAATTTTATCCCTGCGTACCATAAGGAACAGCATGCTGAAACCGGGCTTCCGACCGCCAATTTCCACTGCCATCCTGTTGGCGTTGGGCGAATGATCGGGAGCAATGAAATAGGCGAAAAGCGCCGTTAATACCGCTAGTGCAATAATGCAAAGCCCAAAAACGGCTCCTTTGTTCTTCCGCAACCTTCGCCATGCAGACTGAAAAAAAGAAGATGATACTTTTTGCACGGCGTAAAATAAAGAAAAGAACCAAGAACCAAATGATAAGAACCAAATAAAAGACAAATCCGAAGCCGGAATCCTGAAATCCGAATGGGATACAAAGCACCAAGAACCAAAAGACAAGCCGCAAATACAATTTAAATTCAAAGCCTAAAATCCGAAGTCCGAAGAGTATAGCTTTGAGCGGCCTTTGTCTTGCTGTTCACTCTCCCCTTTTACTTCTGTCCTCTTATAATACTGATCCCCCCATTTTCAAATTTCCACACTTCCACATTTATTTTACTTTTCTTCCCTTCCATTCGTAACTGCCAAAGCTGCCCAAAAAGCCCGCTATAACGGTATAGGCTATATGCAATGGCTGGAAAAGCGGGAACCAACGCATAAACTGGCCGAGGTTAAAACAGGTTAATACGTCTTTTACAAAATGCCATTCAATAAGTGTTTTATAAAAAACAGCTACCCCAAAAAATAACAACCAGCCAGGGAATGCTATACTTCCGGCCAGTAAAACAAAAAGACACAGGTTAAGGATATATACCAATGCAAGCACAAACACAATACGCTTGTCTTTATATTGCCCGGTTTTGCTTGCCCAGCGGATCCGCTGGGTAATAAAAGCTCTCCAGTTTGGAGCAGGCAGGGTTTCAACAATAGCCTCAGGGGCATTCAGGTAAGCAATTCTGCCCGGATGCCGGCTATTTATTTTCTGCATAAGCAGCATATCATCGCCCGAGGCAACATGATCAATGTTTTCAAAACCATTTACTTCATTGAAAGCAGCTTTTTCATACGCCAGGTTGGCGCCGTTGCACATGCTGTGAAATTTTTTATGTACAGAAGCCGCCGTTATGCCCTGCAGGATGGCAAAGTCTATGCTTTGAAAAACAGAAAGCGGCGCATGCCCCGGTTTTATTTTTACAGGCGATACGATGAAAACCGCTTTGCTGTGCCGGTGAAAGGCGGCAATAGTGCTGATCCAGTTTTTATGAAATGTGCAGTCCGCATCGGTAGTAACGATTAAAGTGCCGGTTGCCGCCTGTATGGCCGTTTCAATTGCTTTTTTCTTAAAGGCTGTTACCGGCTTACCAGGGGTATTCTTTTCCTGCAGGGATAACAATTGTATGCCCTGGTTGCGGTAGCGCTGAACGATAGCGGCGGTGCCATCGGTTGAATGATCATCCGCTATAATAATTTCCAGTAATGCTTTTGGGTAGGATTGCTGTAATAAGGAAAGGATACATTGTTCAATTACAGCTTCTTCATTGCGTGCCGGAACGATCACTGAAATTTTTTCTGCCGCAACAAGATCATTTATAGCATCGCTGTCAAAACAGGGAACCTGTTTCCACCCTTTATGATAATAATGTATCAGGAAATAATACGCGCCCAATAAAACAAAGCTGATGATAAATAATATCATGCACACAAATTAGGGCAAATTGTGTTACTATAATAAAGCGGCAATAGCGGCTGAGTTTTTTTCATCCAATATCCTGTGGCCGCAGGATATGATATGCAGTGCACAGTAATCGTTCAACCCTTTTTTAAAATCACTGCCTGTAGTATAGCGTATTATCCTGTCGTACCGGCCGTATATTAACAATACGGGCGTATTATTTTTTGGAATAAGCGTTTTTATCATTTTTATCCCGGGTTTCAATTTACGCATGGTAGTCCATATGGTATACAATTGCGTTCGCTTATCTTTTTGGTTGAGGTACCGGTGCACATAGTTATATACGCCTGTATTGATCATCCCTGTACTTTTAAGCATTTTGGTAATCGTAAAAAAAATGCCGGGCTTTTCCATAAAGTATTTAAACAGCCGGTTTCCCCAGATGGTTTGTGTTGCCAGCCGGTACCAGCAATTCATCTTTAACCCATCCGGCGCCAGCAGCACCAGTTGCACTATACGTTGCGGAATGCGCTCATATACCGATAAGGCTACCCTTCCACCCATGCTATATCCCGCCAGTGAAAAATGTTGTTCATGCAGCACCGGTATGTTGTCAATAATATTAATAATATCTGCTGCGGTGCATGGCAGCCCGTCCTTCCATATTGTTTTTCCGTGCAGGGGAAGATCAACAGCTATGATGGTATAGCTGTTTTCAATTTGCCGGGCAAGAGACATAAAACTGCCGGCCGTTTCGCCAAAGCCATGAAAGCAAAGCAATATTTTTTTACCTGTTCCCCATTGCAAACAATGAATTTGAGCGTGCTTATATGAAATGAAATATGATAACATGCGGTGTTTTCAAATGTAAGTGAAAACGGTGAGACAGCATATGGGTATTGCGCTGCTTTGCTTGCCTAAAAAAAGAGGCTGTCGTTAAAGACAGCCCCCGGTTTATCAAAACGGATGATACATTATGTTATTTACTGGTCCCACCAAACTTTTTCATTATAGGTATCTTCGCTCCATCCCTGCGCGCTGACAGCTGCAGTGCGGCTTGCTGCATTCAATGTTTGCTCACTACGGGGATAAGCAAACCTTACAGGGATTCTGTCGTTATTTACATTATCGGCGCCTGCAACCAGCGTGGGTATATTTGTTCTTCTCCAATCAAACCAGGCTTCTAACCCACCAAAAAACAATGCGATCCATTTTTGAGTACCAATAAGTGTAAGCGCATCGGTATTGTTAAATGCTACACCCGCCTGAGTTAAGTATCCTGCAGGAATAGTACTCTGGAAATAGCTGAAAGATGATTTAACTCCTTCTTCATAATGCCATTGAGCCGTATTGCCGGTGTTAATCATGCCTTTTTGTACCGCTTCAGCCAGGATAAACTGTAACTCGGGGTAACCCATAATATATCCTCTTGCAACTTTTAAACCCGTTTCGGTAATCGCATCCAGGAAGAAGTAGGAACCAACCCTTGAAATATTATTGGGACCACCATTATATGCAAGCGCATCCACCTCATTCAAGCCATTCGGCACACCAGTATACGTTCCGGTGGCATCAGCTTTTTGAGCAAATACAGCTATACGTGTATCTCCCAAAGCTAATAGTTTATCACCGAGCGTTTTACTTAAACGGAACTCATCAAAAGACCCGGAGCGGGTTGTATGCAACGGGAACTGATTAGGAGAAACGGTTAAATAAGTAAGCGCCCCGTTATCATTATTACTTTCAAAAACCGGTGTATTTGCGCCGCTAATAATTGCCTGCATATCTGCTGCAACATTCTTTTTACCTGAAATACGCATGAGGTAACGAAGCTGCAACGAGTTGGCCAGTTTTCTCCATTTGGTTAAATCACCGTTGTATAAAATATCGCCAACCAATGTGCCTGCACTACTATTGAATGTTGTATTCGCTGTTTCAAGATCGTTTAAAATGCCATCGTATATTGATTCCTGGGAATCATATTTAGGCATAAATATTCCGCTTACTCCACTCATTGCTTCTAAATAAGGTACATCACCATAGGCATCTGTTAAAAGAGAGTACATCCACGCTTTGAGTACTAAGCCTGCAGCCTTATAGTTCGGTACATTCTTCGCATCCCCCAAAGCAATAAGGCGCTCTACATCTCTCATATTACCATACATATTACTGAACAAACCGCTTCTGTCGCCCCAGGTATAACGATCTTCTGATACAAACTGAATTTTCGCCGTGTGCTGTATCACAATATTTCCTATGCCCCAGGATTGATTTACTACTTCATTACATACGCTCCGGATAATGGTGGGCATCAATAAATCCGGTGTTACATCATTAATTGCATTGGGGTTTGCGTTTTTTTCCTGGTAATCTTTTGTACAGGAAGTTCCCATTGTGCAGCCTATTATAACTGCGTATATATATGTATTAAACTTTTTCATACTCATAGTTTTAATAGGTTTAAAAGTTAAAGCCAAGATTAATGCCCAGACTGCGTGTGGTTGGCATTCCAACCGATTCTACACCGGGTATAATAGTACCGCCTGCTAAAGAACTTGTTTCAGGATCAATATGAGGAACTTTACTCCATACTGCCAGGTTACGTCCAACTACTGAAACATTTAATCCTTTAAACCTGATCTTTGAAAGCACTCTCGGATTAAAAGAATATCCAAGGCGAACTTCCCTCAGTTTAACATAGTCTGCATCAAAAACACCACCCTCTTCAATATCACGGTTACCGGTACGGGATTGATGATACTCGCGGGCAGTTATTTTTTTAGTATTAACGCTATAAGAACCATCGGGGTTTTCTACTACACCTTTTCCAACTACTCCGTTACCGTCTTTGCTCAAATCATAGCCATCGGCTCTTCCTTCCAATGTTTCTATTAACTGTCCGGCCTCCAGTCCAACCACCCAGGTTTCTGAGAAAAGCTGGCCGCCATAGCGTGCATCCAGGAGGAAGCTCAGGTTAAGATTTTTGTATGTAAATGAATTTCTGATACCTGCTAACCACTTAGGATTATAGTTACCTACTTTTACAATATCATTGGTTCCAACAAATCGTCCTTCACTGTTAAATATCTGCTGTCCATAGTACGGGCTTGACGGATCATCAACTTTTTTAAATCCGATAGAATACATATCACCCATTTGCTGACCCACGGTAGCATTGATATAAATACCATGACGGTTGGCCATTGAATAGGTAGTAACATCGCCATCAAACTCCAAAACTTTACTGCGGTTGGCAGACCAGTTAATGGCAACATCCCATTTGAGGTTTTTACCATCTATAGGACGACCGGTTAATTGTAACTCGTAACCATAGTTCCTTATTTTACCGGCATTAACTACACGGCTTGTTGAACCTGAAGTAATACTTATTGGAACACTTGGCAAAATCTGATTGCGCGTATTGATATCATAGTAAGAAAAGTCTATACCGAGCCTGCTGTTGAAAAAACGCCAGTCTATACCAGCCTCCCAGGAAGTACTGATCTCGGGTTTTAGGTTGTAATTCAACAAGCTGCTTGGTGAATAATACGCAGGTAAGCCTGACCAGGGCTCTGAAACACCATAACTGAAAGAAAATGCATAAGGATCAGTGTCATTACCAACCTGGGCAAGACTTGTTCTAACTTTAGCAAAACTAATCCATGCGGGCAACTGCACCATATCGCTTATTATAGCACTTAACGAAGCAGAGGGATAGAAATAAGAGTTTACTGTTTTGCCTAAAGTATCTGATACTTTGGGGAGCGTGAGCGCACTTGACCAGTCATTACGTGCAGTTACATCCAGAAACAGATAGTTGTTATATGCGAGTTGCAACGCGCCATACAAGCTGTTGATTTGTTTATTTCCGTCATAAACAGAGCTAACTAATGCTACTTTATTGTTATATAAGCTGTAAATACCCGGTATTAATAATTGCGGGGCGGTAACCTCGTAATTGTTAAACTTGCTGATCTGCCTGTTACCTCCTACATTAAGGCCAAAGCTAAATTTATCAGTAATGTCTTTATTAACTGATACAAGGAAATCCATGTTGGTTTCACTGTTACGCACTCTTTCCTCCCGGTAGCTTCCAAACCTGAAACGCTGGGTACTGAATGCGCGCTGGCGTTTTCTTAATTCACTATTAAAATCTGTGCCTCCACGTAACTGAATATTCAACCAATCCGTAATATCATACTTTAACGTAATGTTTCCAAAAACCCTTCCCGCATCCTGACCGTTTGTATTTTCGTAAAGGTTAAAATATGGATTATCGTGATAGTTGTAGTTAAAGTTGAATTGCTGACGATTTTCCATACCTGGTATCCAGTAGCTTTTCAGGCTATTCAAATCTACGTGTTGTCCCATCCAGCAATGCAGCAAATAAATGATGCTTTCTGTTCCGTAGGTTAAATTGGGACGGTTGTCACTTTCTGTATTTACATAGTTGGCGGTAATTCTCGCAGATAATTTAGGGGTAAAGTTATATCCTGTATTGAAGGCAAAAGTGTTTCTTTTTATATCCGTATTAGGGATAATACCTTTTTGATCTAACAATGTATATGATAACCGAAAATCTCCTTTATCATTTGCCCCGGTAAGAGATATATTGGTATTGTTTGTTACACCGGTTTCATAAAACTTTCTCAGGTCCATCCCCGGTACAAAAGGAGTTGGAGTAACTGTTCCTCTTGCTGCGAAATCGGCGGCTGAACCCAGCACTCCATCATCAACCAACGATATATCTCCACCACGGTAACCATTAGAAGTAGGTGAATTATGCTGAGCTATCAGGCTGCCATCCATTTTTGGTCCCCAACTTTCATCCACACCATCGCTTGCGCCACCCCCTTTTCCATCCTGGAAGCTGAACTGCCCATTGTTTCCCTGACCATATACCCTTTGAAACTTAGGAAGCACCAATGGGCTTTCCAAAGTAACGCCGGTATTAACAGTAACACCTATTCCTTTGCTGTTTTTACCTGATTTTGTAGTAATAACAATAACACCATTTGCAGCTCTTGAACCGTACAAAGCTGATGCATTTGCACCCTTTAGTACAGTCATGGTTTCTATGTCATCCGGGTTAACCATGGATGCGCCATTTCCATAATCCAGTTCCTGGTAACTGCGTCCACTGGAACCTGTCAGCTCATTGGTAATAGGAACACCATCTACCACAAACAAAGGCTGATTCTTATTAATATTAAGTGATTTATCACCGCGGATGGTTACACGTGCAGAACCTCCGACACCACTTGGAGAGGTCATTACCTGCACCCCTGCAACCTTGCCCGCTAATCCACTTACAAAGTTTGTTTCTCTTGCCTTATCCATGTCGGATCCCTTCACTTCCTGTACGGCATACCCCAAACGTTTTGCTTCTCTTTTTACCCCCAAAGCTGTTACCACCACTTCGCTAAGGGCCTGCGATTCGTCTGTGAGTTCAATTGCCAGCGTAGCGCCGTTTACGGTAATTTCTGTGGCTTTATATCCCACGCCTGATATTTCCAGCACATCCCCCCTTTTGGCTTCAATAGAAAACCGGCCTTCCGGGTCAGTAAAAGTGCCTCTGGTAGTACCTTTTATTGTTACTGAAATACCTTCCAGCGGGCTCTGGTCTTTCGAAGAAGTAACCCTTCCGTTAATGGTTTGTTGGGCAAGCACCAGTAAAGGCAGGGCCCAAAGTGTCAGCATAGCGGCGAAAACGCGCCATGTGCATGATTTTCTGATCATAAGCGTAGTTTTAAATTTTTAAATGTTAAATGAGGGCCGGTAAAAGTCTGATGCGGGTGTAAAGCAATGGTTAAAGCAAAATGAATAAATCTTTAACTGTGTATTAATGCTAAATATAAATATAGGATATTTATAAGAAAAGCCATAAGCAGAAATAGAAAAATTTTAAAATTTTCTTCTTTTTGTGTACAATACTTTCTTTCTACGGTTTTATTTAAATAAAAATCATTTAAAACAGGTTTTTCTTTAAAATATACAATCTTTAAAAACCAGGATAAGTTTACTATTTATAAACACTGTTCCTGTGCTCTTATTTTTCATTAACATACCTTCTCCTATAAATAGTAATGCATTTTTGCTTTTTTGCTGCATGGATGAACGGGTTTTATGACATCGGCTTTTGCGGGTTTTGAAACCTGTTATACGCTATGGCCAGATGAAGCATATAATTTCCGTTTTTTTAGCATTAAATCCTGTATTTACATCTATTCGTTCTCCGGGAAGAAACAACCCTTGCACCAATTCCTCACTATTTCTTAACGCCGGCTTAATAGCATAGTAATATCCGGCAGGGAAATTTGAGAAACCTGTCTCTAATGGACAAACGCCCTGTTGATGTTGTTGTTATTTCCGATGTGCACCTGGGTACCTACGGCTGCAAGGCTAAAGAACTAACTGCATATCTTAAAAGTGTTTCCCCTTCCATACTCATTCTAAACGGGGATATTATTGATGCATGGCAGTTCAGCAAAAATTATTTTCCTGCGGCTCATCTCGGTGTAATAAAAGAGCTCATCCATTGCATCACCAATGGCACAAGAGTATTTTATATTACCGGCAATCACGATGAAGTGCTAAGGCGCTATTCCGATTGCAGGGTGGGCAATTTTATGCTAACCGACAAGCTGGTGCTGGAAATAGACAATAAAATGACCTGGATATTTCATGGTGATGTGTTTGATAATACCACCAAAGGAAGCGCTAAATTCCTGGCCAAGCTTGGAAGCACCGGCTATGGAGCGTTAATACTGGTTAACCGTTTTATTAATACAGTTTTAAAATGTATGAGAAGAGAAAGGGTCTCGTTTTCAAAAAAAATAATGGAGGGTGTAAATAAAGCCGTTTCAAGAATTAATGATTTTGAAATGACTGCTGCGGAACTGGCGATTAAAAAAAAGTACGACTACGTTATTTGCGGGCATATTCATAAACCGCAAAAAAGGATAGTGCATAATGAAGAAGGCAATGTTACTTATTTGAATAGCGGCGACTGGGTGGAGCATTGCACCGCATTGGAATATTACAAAAGGGAATGGAAGCTGTTTCAGTTTGAAGCGGCTGATTTCCCGGAAATGAAAGTGGAGAAAAAAACGCCCCAGCCTGATGTAGTTACAGATGAGATCAGCTATTTCATCAGTTCGCTAACGGGATAAGGGAGTAGCAAGTGGTAAGCAGGAAGTGGGCAGTCGTAAGTAGATAATAAAAATTGAAAATGATTGTATGAAGATATTCTATGCTATACAGGCAACGGGAAACGGGCATATCAGCAGGGCCATGGAGCTGCTGCCTTATCTCCAGCAATATGGGAAGGTGGATATTTTCTTAAGCGGCGCCAATAGCAGCCTGCACCTCGATGCGCCCATAAAATACAGGAGTAAAGGGCTAAGCTTGTTTTATACCTGTAAGGGAAGTCTTGATTATTTTTCAATCATAAAAAGGATCTCACCCTTTCATATCAAAAAAGAAGTAACGGCATTGCCTGTGGAAAAATATGACCTTATTATAAATGATTTTGAATGCATAACCTCGCTGGCCTGCCGGCAAAAAAAAGCGCCTTCCATTCATTTCGGGCACCAGGCAAGCTTTATGTCGGCAAAAACACCCCGTCCTCACCGGCAAAGCCATACAGGTGAATGGCTCCTGAAAAACTATGCGGCCGCTACGCAGTATATGGGACTGCATTTCAAACCATACGACGATTTTATTCTTACGCCTGTTATTAAATCTGAAATATGGAACGCCCGTCCGTTCAACAATAATCATATAACCGTTTATTTACCCTCATACTGCGATTGCGAGATCCGTAAATTTTTCGGGAAGCTTACTTCGTACCGGTTCCAGGTTTTTTCAAGAGAAGTAAAGGCTGAAACAAGGCAGGGCCACCTCACCTTTATACCGGTAAGCAAAGAAAGATTTAATGAAAGCCTGATCCATTGCACCGCAATTGTTTGTGGCGCCGGTTTTGAAACGCCTTCGGAGGCGCTGCATTTAAAGAAAAAAATGATGGTGATGCCCATTAAAGGGCAATACGAGCAGCAATGCAATGCCGCTGCCCTGCAGCAACTGGGAGTAAAAACATTGCCGCAACTTTCTGAAAATTTTCATACCCTTTTTGACCAATGGTATGCCAATGCGCAGCCCGTTGATATTTCATTTCAATACGATGCCGGCCAAATTACAGCGATGATGATGCGGAAAGCCGCTGCATACCTGTAGTTTATTTCAACACAGCTGTTCTTTCCTGCCACCATTACAGGTGTACCAGCCCGGCTTGTGGTAGCAAAACCAGGCCCATCCCTAAAATACCGCCTATTACAGAAGCTACGGCATCTATAAAATCGTACGTGCCTATTCCGGTAATCTTTGAGAACAATTCAAAGCCATAGCTAATCGTAATCACTATTACCAATGCTATTATGCACGATAAAACAATAGCTGTTGGCCAAAGCCACCAGCCTATCGCCTGCAGGAAGGCCCCCATTACAATGCCAACCAGGAAATGCCTCCATTTATCGGGTGCTATTTTTTTGATCATGCTTTTTTAATGAAAAAGGGTTGTAAGGTTTGACCACTGTTTCCGGCCCCGCAAGCTTCACCGGTATTACTCCCACATTTCTAATTGAGCGGGGATGCATTGAAAACTTTTCCGGTGAAAAGGGCTTAATCCATGTGCAATAATGGCTTTCCGGTGCGCCATTGTTCCATACCCCTTATTATTATGCCAGTTGTACTGTGGAAAATCTTCATGCAGTTTCATCATATATGCATCCCTGCAGGTTTTGGCCAGTACGCTGGCAGCAGCGATAGAAGAAAAAATGCCATCTCCTTTTATGATGCAACGGTGATCAATTTTTTTATAGGCATGAAACCGGTTACCGTCAATCAATAACAATTCAGGTATAATGGGCAGCCCGTCTAAAGCTAAGTGCATAGCTTTAAAGGAAGCGTTTAATATATTGATCCGGTCAATCTCTTCATGATCTACGCTTGCCACATTCCATGCTATCGCTTTTTCTTCAATATAGATTCTCATTTCACTGCGTTGTTCCGCAGTTAATTGTTTGGAATCATTAAGCACAGGGTGAAAAAAATCGCGGGGCAATATTACGGCTGCCGCAAACACAGGCCCGGCCAGGCATCCGCGACCCGCTTCATCGCAACCGGCTTCAATATGTATATCCTGGTAAAACGCCTGTAACATATATTCGTGCTGCAATGTTAAGCATAAAAATTGTACAACTGCCTGCAATAAACTAAAATAGAAATATTCGTATATTACATAAAAACAACTTTATGCCGTATAATAAAAAAGAATTATTGGCATTGCCAGATAAAGAAAAAATGGCATTGGCTGAGGAATTGTGGGATAGCTTAGATGAATCAATCCCTCCCATAACGGATGAAGAAATTGCATTTGCCGAAGAACGTTTGAAAATGCATGAAGCTAACCCTGAAGATGGATTAACTTGGGAGGAGTTTCGTGATAAAATCAGGCAGCGACATGGATTTTGACCTCATTCTGAAGCCCATCGTTTATTGGGACATAGACGAGTCCATTGTTTGGTATGAAAAAAAGATAAAAGGGCTGGGACTTCGTTTCCTGCAATCATTTGAAGAAGTAATAGTCAGAATTGTTGACAATCCTTATTCGTTCTCTTATCTAAAAAAGCCAGTCCGCAAGGCCAAAATAAAAAGATTTCCCTACCGGGTTATTTATGTTATAAATGACCATACGATTTATATACTGGGAGTCATTAATGTAAGGAGAAGTAACAGGTTTATCAAAAAAAGGGCAAGACTTCCATAAAAAATGTATCATCCCAATAATTGCAGAGGCTTAAAACCACATTGTGGTTTGTTGTTGTTGTATAGATTCTTCCCTGCCTGCCGGTAGGCAAGCTGGGTTAGAATGACAAGCGGGAGTAGTGCTGTTGAGCTGTTGCGGTAATGCCGGACAAGGAATCCACTACCTGTCGCCCCAACGAAGGAAGGGTCTAAAAAGAAATGCATCCTACCGATCTTCGTACGAAATTTGAATTTCTCTCACCGAAGGTAAATGCACACGATACGGCTTATGGAATCCCTTTTACAATACTTTTGCAGCTATGAACAAATCGCTTTCACCCTCACCCAACAGGGCAGTAGCCTGGTGGTTATTAACAGGTGCGGGTATGATCATGATACAGGTATTGATAGGAGGCATTACCCGTCTTACCGAATCCGGACTCTCCATTACAGAGTGGAAACCCATTACAGGCATATTGCCACCGATGGGCGATTTAGCCTGGCAGACCGAATTTGATAAATACAAACAGACCGACCAGTTCAGGTACCTGCATTCCGATTTTTCATTGTCCGACTTCAAATTCATTTTCTTCTGGGAGTGGTTTCACCGCTTCTGGGCCCGGCTGCTGGGTATTGTTTTTATGGTGGGATTTACATGGTTCCTGCTGAAGAAAAAATTTAAAAAGGAAATGATCATCCCCCTGATCATCCTTTTTTTGCTGGGTGCGCTGCAGGGCGCTATTGGCTGGATAATGGTAAAAAGCGGGCTGGTACCTGAAAAATATTTCGTGGGACATGTTGAACTCACAACGCATTTTGTAGCGGCCTTAGGATTGTTGGTATACACGTTATGGTTTGCCCTGCAGTTGTTGGTGCCGGAACAACAAACCGTGCATAACCCTGCGCTGAAAAGATTTACAGTGGTGCTGCTCTTCCTGTTATTTGTTCAGTTTTGCTATGGCGGCTTTATGGCCGGACTCAGGGCGGCCACTGTTGCGCCCACCTGGCCTACGATCAATGGAGAATGGTTTCCCGCATCATTATTTAATGAGCGGGGGGCCGCAAACCTGGTAAACAACCCGTTTATGGTGCATTTTATTCACCGCGGCTTAGCTTACCTGATTGTTATACTCATTGCCGGCTGGTTTTTTACCATACAAAAAGCTGCTCTATCGCCCTGGCTGAATAGAACTAAAGCGTTGCCCCTGCTGCTGGTGCTGGTGCAGGTATTGCTGGGCATCGGTACCGTTTTGTTTTCCCCTTCTGCCACTGCATTAGTTTGGTTTGGTGTATTACACCAGTTTACCGCCATGCTGCTGCTGGTATCGCTGGTGTGGGTATTATACCTGGTGCGGAAGTAAAGCGCTATTCACGGATTGATATAACCGGTTATATACAATCGTTCTTTTGCCGGCTTTGTGTTAGCAGGAAAAGATAATATGCGGCCGACAGTATATTATTTTAAGGTCTTTTGCGTTAAATATCAAAGTATTATATTGCGCTGATGCCTGCTGCTTCCAACATAAAAGCATATATAAAGGGGTTTTATTACTCCTTTCCCATTCAGCTTTTCATTCTCCACCTCAGGCGTTACCAGTTGCTCCTTGTTTTCTGGTTCATTTTGGCGAGTGCTATTCATGGCGATTTTATGAGCACTTTTGGTGCTGATTCCCTTTTCCTTGCGCCCGAATACCTGGGAGAAGTGAATGGATTGAGCATGGCTATAGTAGGTGTGGCTACAGGTGTTTTTATTATGAGCTGGAACATCACCACATTTATTTTACATAGCAACCAGTTCAAATTTTTGGCTACTACTTCCAAACCCTTTTTAAAATACTGTATCAACAATGCGGTTATCCCGCTGTTGTTCCTCGTATTCTATTTGTCTAAAAGCATCTATTATGACGTGCATAATGAACTCCTTCCCATAAAGAGAGTTATTATATTGGTAACCGGCTTTTTATCAGGGCTAAGCTTTGCTTTCGTGATTTCCTTCTTATATTTTTTCAGAACGGAGAAATCCATGATGCGTACGATGGAACCCGTTTTCAGGGATCCGAAAGCATTTGCAGCCCAGTTTGGCATAGGCGGCAAACATTTTCATGAAAAAGGAATATTGCATGTTCACTGGTTTTTTAATACGAGGATGAAGCTGAAAAAACCGCGTAACGTAGCGCATTATTCGCAGGAGTTTATTGATACTGTTTTTAAAAGACATCATTTTTCTGCTGTAATATCCATCATAGTGGCTTTCCTGTTCCTGGCCCTTATAGGAATGCTGATGGATAAACCGTTTTTTATTATCCCTGCGGCGGCGGCTATCCTTTTGTTTTTTTCTGTATTGATTGCCGGTTCGGGGGCGCTTACCTACTGGCTCAAAAGCTGGGCTTTCCCTATACTGCTGCTTTTGGGCATAGGATTGAATTTTTTATTTGAAAAAGAGATCATTGATCCCCGTAATAAAGCTTACGGCATCAATTACACGAACCGCACAGAGCGTCCGGTTTACGACAGAGACAGCATCATGCAATTGTGTACGGTTGAAAAAATGGATGCAGATAAGAAGCACATGACCGGGATACTGGAAAGATGGAAGCTCCGGCAAAAAGAAGAGCGCCCTTTATTGTATGTAATAAATGTAAGCGGAGGTGGTACGCGGTCAGCTACTTTTACCCTGAATGTAATGCAGCACTTAGACAGTATAATGAACGGGGAACTGTTAAAAAAAACCTTTATCATCAACGGCGCCTCGGGCGGTATGCTGGGAGCCGCTTATTATCGCGAGCTGTTTCGTTTAAAGCAACAGGGTAATCCCATTCATCTGCAGGATCAGCAGTATGCCGATAACATATCCAAAGACCTGCTCAATCCGCTGTTTGCTTCCTTTGTAACACGCGATCTTTTTGCTCCTGCCCAGCAGTTTAAGGCAGGAAACTTCCGTTATATTAAAGACAGGGGCTATGCTTTTGAAGAGCAACTGAACCGCAATACCGGCAAAATACTCGATTACACTTTAGGAGATATCATGGAAGATGAGCGCGACGCGAAGATCCCGCTTATGCTTTTTAATGCCACTATTACGAAGGATGGGCGTAAAATGATCTTCAGCACCCAGCCTGTTAGTTTTATGATGCGCAATTGGCCCGATTCGGCAGCCGGTATAACAGCCGAGCCGGACGCTATTGATTTTACCGCCATGTTTAAGAAGCAGGATCCGTTTAGCCTCAGGCTGCTTTCTACCTTACGGATCAATGCCACTTTTCCGTACGTGCTGCCCAATGTATGGCTGCCTTCCACACCTATTATTGATGTAATGGATGCAGGCATGCGCGATAATTTTGGACAGGAGTCTTCCCTTCGTTTTTTGCATGTAATGGAAGACTGGATAACGGTTAATACAGGGGGAGTGGTATTTATACAAATACGCGATCGTAAAGACGGTGAATGGGATGAAGGGTATGAAGATCCAAGCATTACAGGTATGTTCACAAAGCCTATTATGACCCTTCAGCATAACTGGATGAAGATGCAGGATTATTATCATGATGAAATGATCCAGTATGCCCATACCGGGTATACATTCCCGTTTAACAAAATTACCTTTTCCTATACACCATTACCTAAGCAAAAAGGAGCCGCGTTAAACTTTCATCTTACCCGCAATGAAAAATTAGATATCAGGAGAGCGTTGCGCTCGGTATCCAATATAGAAGCATTTAAAAAGATCGTTTTTTGGCAAACTGGTGTTCCGAAGGCCGGATTAGCCGGAAGGCATCAGGAACAACCCTGATATCAAAAAGAGCAGCGGTAGGCTTGGGGTCTCCATCAATATGAAGCGGGGCTGAATCGGGGTTTTTGATACGGAGACTTTTCGTTTGATAATATATAACGCCCTTTTTTTTATAGCGAACTTCTTTTACCTCTCCCCTCCATATTTGCTGCAGCACGGCAAGCAGCATATATGGCTTATTCATTTTCTGTACAATTACAATATCCAGCAAACCATCATTAAGATCAGCCTTGGGGGCAATGGTAAACTGGTTACCGAACTGGTTACTATTGGCTATGCTGATAAAAAAAGCCTCTGTGAAAAGGGGTGCGCCATTTGCTGAAATCTCAAAATTGTAAGGCGTGGCCTTTAAAAAATTGTTGTAGGTCTGCCTGATATAGGTGAGCAGCCCTCTCCTGTTCTGTTTTGCAAAATCGTGGGCTACCTGTGCATCAAAGCCTAAGCCGCTAAGCATGCACGAAAAGTTATCATTGATTGTAAAAGCATCAGTAAGTACCGGTGTGCCGGTAAAGATAAGGTCAATGGCCCTGTGGGGATTCTTTGAAATGCCGGCGCAAAAAGCGAGGCCATTACCGGAGCCACAGGGGATAAGTCCAAAATTAACGTTCGTATCTCTCAGGCTATGTACTACACTGCTTATGGTGCCATCGCCTCCGGCCACCACAATATCCGTTACGCCTTCGTATAATATTTTACTGCGGATAGGAAGATAATCGCCTTCTGCATTGGTAGGATAAATTTCAAAATCTGTTGCTGATGCAGCACATTTTTTTTCAATAAGCTTCCTGATGCGGGACTTATTCCCTGTACCAGCAACCGGATTGAGCAAAAAAATTATCCTTCGTTTCATACCTGCAAACTGTGCAACTTAAATAGTATTAAGGTAAGATGCATGGCATTAAAGCAGCCTTATTGGGAGTTAGCGTTCATAAGTTTAAGATTTTTGGTCCTAAACCGTTTGTTTACATCACGCACTTCCTCTTCTGCACCGCTCTTCCGCCTTCCGGTGGCATGAACAGAATGATCTTAAGCTCTTTGAGATACTTTTTTCTTGCTTTTCAATGCCTGGGTAATAACTGCAGAAAGGTTTTGCAGCGTAGGCTTTCCTTCAAAACGTTCTCCGTTAACAAAAATCGCCGGCACATCTGTAACACCTGCATCCACAGCCTGCATCTGGTCATCTCTTACATACCATCCGAACTTTGAATTCATCAGATCATCCAGGAAGTGTTTACGTGTAACGCCTACATCACGGGCATAGCCTTTGAGGCTGATGGTACCCAAATTGCGCTGGTGATTAAGCAGAATATTATGCATTTCCCAGAATTTCCCTTCCTGGCCTGCTGCAATGGCAGCTTCCGCTGCTTTAAAAGAGCGCTGGTGAATGCGGGTGAGGGGGAAATGACGAAAATTGTATTTTATCTTTCCTTTATATGTTTCCAGCAATTGCAGCATTACATCGTGAATTTTGGCTGTATCAGCACTTTCGTAATCTCCATACTCCACAATAAGCACTTTTGCTTCAGGATCGCCAACAATCATCTCTTTCGGCGGTATTATCTTTTCTTCAACTTTAAACTTCATAACCCAATCTTTTTATGATTAATCCAATAATGTCAAAATAGATGCCATTTCATCCTTCCTGACGTAAACCCATATAATATAAGGTAAAGATCAACAATTTTACATGATTTTCAACATATTAGTCCAATATACGGTATAATGACATATTGTCTTGGCATGAATACCGTTTTTTAACAAAAAAATCTGGTAGGTTTGAAAGCTTAAATATTTATTTTTTATGTCTAACGGCACAAAATCCGAGATCCGCTTTTTAGAAGGACCACAATCGAGGTGGGAAGAATTTAAATTTGTGGTGAAATCTTGCCGGGAGTTTATAAAAGGGTTCAGGGCTTTACATTTTGCAGGACCCTGCGTTACTATATTTGGGTCGGCAAGGTTTAAGGAAGATCATGAGTATTACATACTTACGCAAAAACTATCGGCAGCAATAGCAAAACTTGGCTTTACTGTTATGACAGGCGGCGGCCCGGGCATTATGGAAGCCGCCAACCGGGGAGCACGGGAAGTTGGCGGAAGGTCAGTTGGTTGCAACATAGTTTTGCCCCATGAGCAGCAGCCCAATCCTTATCTTGATAAATGGGTGAATATCAAGTATTTCTTTGTTCGAAAAACCCTTCTGGTAAAATATTCCTATGCTTTTGTGGTAATGCCTGGCGGCTTTGGTACCCTCGACGAGCTTTTTGAAGCGCTAACCCTTATCCAAACCAAAATGATCAAAGCATTTCCGATTATTATTTTTTGTAAGGATTTTCACAGGGAGCTGATGGACTATATAGAAAAGCTGAAAGTGGCGGGTACCATCTCAACCGATGATCTGGATCTTGTTTTGCTTACCGATTCTGTTGAAGAAGCCGTTGAACATATCAGAACGAACAGCATTGACCAGTTTGGGCTGAAATACGCCGAACCCAAACCTGCCAGGTGGCTGTTTGAGAAACGCTTCTTCAATTTCTGATGAATTGGTTAAGGTATTCTGTGTTGCAAAGGTACAGGACACAGGGGCAGCCTATAAACAATAATGCCGTTTTATGGTGGCACTATTGTTTACCATGATCACACCATAATAAGGTCTTTATTATAGCAGCGTAGCGTCTAATGTAATATTCGTATTCAGCAACTTGCTGATCGGGCAATTGGCTTTTGCATCTGCCGCGGCTGCATCAAACTTTGCTTTATCAATACCGGGTACTTTTGCTTTTAATACAAGGTGAGAGGATGTAATGCTCATGCCATCCAGCGTAATGGTACAGTCGGTATTAATTTCATCGGCAGTAAACCCTGCTTCATTCAGCGAAAATGCCAGCTTCATACTGAAGCACCCCGCGTGCGCGGCAGCAATCAACTCTTCGGGATTGGTGCCTGTGCCGTTCTCAAAACGCGACTTATAGGAATACTGTGTTTTACTGAGTACACTGCTCTGTGTGCTTACTACACCATTGCCATCTTTACCTGTGCCGTTCCATACGGCTGTTGCTGAACGTTTCATGATTGTATGATTTAATTGCTACTAAGTTCCGAAATCTTTTCGAGCCTTTGCCTTATAACAAATAATTTTACGTTTTTCGAAAACCAAACCATTCTTCATGCCGCCTGTTATTTCCAAACTTCCCGAAGTGGGCACAACCATTTTTACGGTGATGAGTTCCTTAGCAAAGGAACACGATGCGGTTAACCTTGGACAGGGTTTCCCGGATTTTGCCATGAATGAAGCACTGATTGCAAAAGTTAATGAAGCTATGGTAAAGGGATGTAACCAGTACACGCACATGAATGGTTATATGCCGTTGCGTGAAGTGCTGGCGGAGAAGATAGGGAACTTGTATGGAGCTTCCATAAATCCTGATATGGAAATAACCGTTACCCCTGGCGGAACCTATGCTATATATACTGCACTAACCAGCGTTTTGCAACCGGGAGATGAAGTCATTATTTTTCAACCGGGGTACGACAGTTATATACCCAACGTGGTGATCAACGGTGCCACACCTGTGCTAATTCCTTTACACTATCCTGATTATAGCATTGACTGGGAGGCAGTACGCAACGCAGTTAGTTCCCGCACCCGTATGATCATGCTTAATTCGCCGCATAACCCCACAGGCGCCATATTGCGGGAGAATGACATAGCAGCATTAAGAACGATAGTTAAAGGAACGAATATTTTTATCCTGAGCGATGAGGTATACGAGCATGTGATATTTGATGCATTGCCGCACCACAGCATGCTGCGTTACCCCGACCTGTTGGAAAGAAGCTTTGTATGTTTTTCTTTTGGCAAAATCTATCACTGCACGGGCTGGAAGATCGGGTATTGTGTGGCGCCGGCCGGCGCTATGGCTGAGTTCAGGAAAGTACACCAGTTCAATTGCTTTTCTACGGATACACCCAAGCAGGTAGCGCTGGCTTCCTTTTTAAAGCAAAAAGACCAGTACGAATCGCTGGGAGATTTCATACAACAGAAAAGAGATTATTTTCTGCAACTGATGAAGGACACAAAGTTCAGGATGCACAATTCTTATGGCAGTTATTTTATTTTGGGCAGCTACGGTCATTTCAGCGATGAAACGGAAAAAGACATGGCTATCCGCATCACCAAAGATCATAAGGTAGCCACTATTCCTGTTTCGGCATTTTACCAAACGCCCACCGATAATAAAGTGCTGCGTTTTTGTTTTTGTAAAAAAAGCGAAACCCTGGAAAAAGCGGCAGAAAGGCTGAGGAGGGTGTAGGCGTGCATTATTCATATCCTTTGCAGGCTGTCAAAAAAAATTGCTTTAATGAAACTGCCGGAGGAAGTAAAATCACATTCTTCCAAATGGCTGAAAACTAAAGACAGCGTATTAAGCAACTTTTACTGGCAGAACGCCCGCCTGAACGATGCGGTCGGGCAGGGATATGGTGCTTTTTTCTGTTAACCCTGCGGAGGCAGATATCGTTATCGCCTATATCGCTAATCAGCACGCACACCATAGTAAGAAAAACTTCCAGGATGAATACAGGGAATATCTTAAAGGATCATACCTTTATTTTCATAATTACTCCCTCTCCCACACCCTCACATAATCTACCTCCATTCTTTTTGGAAATGCAGTGTGCTGCGGATCACCGCCATTCTGCCCGCCAACAGCCAGGTTCAATAGCATGTAGTGTGGTTGCTTAAAAGGATTGAACCCGCTGCCGTCTTTGTTTACCAATGAATCAACGGCTACTCTATTCAGCAGGGAATCATCAACATATAACGCAATATATTGTTCATTCCAGTCCATACGCCAGGTATGGAATTGGGCAGCCCAGCCGGCACCGCCTAATTTTTTTATACCTGTTTTAGTAGTATGCCACTCGTTAGATTGGTTTTTGCCACGGCAAAGGATATTCGCTAAAAGTGTGTCGCGGTAATATTCCATGATGTCTATTTCGCCGTTTTCCGGCCAATGTTTTTTCATGCCCAGTGTCCACCAGGCCGGCCACATACCCGGATCAACATCAATGCGCGCCCGCATTTCAAAGCGGCCGTACTGCCAGGCTTGTGTTCCTTTGGTGATCAGGCAGGAGGAAGTATAATCAATAGTTGGTCTTTTCTTCCGCCAGTCGTTGCTGCCGTTTACATATAACGGGTTGGGCTTCTGTTCCCGCCGTGCTTCAATAACAAGCAGCCCTTTTTCGCACCGGGCATTTTCCGGCTGGTACCACTGCAATTCTTCATTGCGAACAAAGCCTTTCTCGTAGTTCCATTTGGTGGAATCCGGGGAGCCCTCTTTATTAAATTCATCGCTCCACACCAGGCGATACCCGTCTTTTTCCTGGGCAAACAGCTGATCAGCGGTTATTATACATATAACAGGCAGGATGATGCGATATAAATGCACACACATAGCATTACAGATGAATGAGATTATAAGATACTTCAATTATACGGAAGTTTCCTATTCCTGCTCACACATTGTTGTAACAGTATTGCCGGAGCATCATTTTATTGGTTTGCAGGAAGAATAACAGGACTGGCTGTTGTAGCCATTGGCTGAAACGGAAACAGGGGATAGCTGCTTTGCTGAACGCCTATGCTGCCTGAAATAGAAAAAGTTCTGTCGTCATTTATATACATCAGACCAAGTTCCGCCCTGGAGTATACGCCAAAAGCGCCGGATTTGAACAGACTCTTATTTGGATCGGTTTTAGTATCAGCAAATGACCGGAAGGAACGATTGAAGTTTATATAGGAAGGCGCTGCGGATACACCGGCAAATGCATACAAATTATTATTTAACCTGCGATTGAGCTGCAAACCCAGCGGAACACTTACAAAATTTGCGTTGCCGCCATTAAAAAAGCTAAAACCGGTTGACAGCCCGCTGTACCTGGTAACGAACCATTTCTTACCTGATAAATGGTTTATAGCAGACGCATCATTATTTTCAAATCCACTCCGATGCGTATAATCCATAGCACTTAGCGGCAGAGCGGTTTGTGCACCTGCTGCCACAGCAAAAAATGATATACAGAATAATAACAGGAAACGCATATTGCTTAGCTTGTAATATAAAATTACGGATTGTTCACGTATTATAACCGAAAATGAAAATAGCAAAAGTTAATAACCGGTTACAGGGCGGGGTTGTATAAAAAGTCACGAAGACACGAAGAAATTAAAACGGGAAGATGAGGACTTTGTTTCTTTGAGCCTTAGTGGTATATCTTTTATACCGCCCTTTTGAGACAGCCTCATCTGCAGCTAAAATAACTGTACGGGTAAGGCTAAAATGATATGCAGTGGACCTACAGTCCCTGGTTATTGTATATTCTCCTTTACAAAATTATCCGCATATTCTTTAATCATATCCCTAACCTTCCTGAATTGCTGCACGATTTCCTCCTCACTACCTTTTGCTTTCGCCGGGTCGGGGAAATTATGATGAAACTGTTGCGCGTTTGAGGGAAAAACCGGGCAGCGCTCCCTGGCATTGTCACAAACCGTAATAATATAATCAAAATCTATATCCCGGTATTCTTTTATATTATTAGAAGTATGCGTTGAAATATCAATACCATCATCCTTCATAATCGCTACTGCACGGGAGTTTACGCCATGCGTTTCTATGCCTGCACTGTATATAGCTGCACTGTTACCTGCAAAATGCTTCAGGTATCCTTCCGCTATCTGGCTACGGCAACTGTTGCCCGTACAGAGTACTAAAATTTTCTTCATGCTTTTATCTTTCGTAATTAATTACAACATCCCGATCCGCAGCAGGCATCCTTTGCTTCTATTGGTTTTTCGGCATATACAGTAATACTGAATATACCGGTGTAACCTGCTTTAAAATCAGCCATTTCATCTTCATTCAAATAGTTGTTTAGTATATCGGCCGGAATAACGATAGGCTTTTCTTTTTGCTGCACTATATTTTCAAAACCACCCGCCTGTATCAATTCCAGGTACGCCTCCTTTTGGATGGCGCCTGCTACGCAACCCGCATACATTTCGGCATCTTTTTTAAGATTACCGGGAAGCTCACCCACCAGCACGATATCTGAAATGCTGAAATGACCGCCCGGCTTCAGTACCCTGTATATTTCTTTAAATACTTTGGCTTTATCGGGAACAAGATTAAGCACGCAATTGCTTACAATGACATCCGCTACATCAGCGGCAACAGGCATATTGTCAATGTCTCCCTGCCTGAATTCTACATTGACATAACCCAGGTTTTCTGCGTTCGCTTTTGCTTTTAGAATCATAGCCGGTGTAAAGTCAATACCAATTACCTTACCGGATGCTCCGGTTTCCGCTCTTGCCACAAAACAATCATTACCCGCGCCGCTGCCCAGGTCAATGACTGTATCGCCCTCCTTTATTTTGGCAAATTGCGTGGGTAGTCCGCAGCCCAGTCCTAAATCGGCATCGGACACATATCCTTCCATCCCGCCGTAATCATCGGTCATAATGTTGTATACTTCGGTTGAGCAGCCACCGGCGCCACAGCACGACGACTGGTTGGTTCCTTTTTCCTGTAAGGCTATTTCGCTGTATTTCTGCCTTACTATTGCCTTGAGTTC
This sequence comes from uncultured Sphingobacteriales bacterium, assembly GCA_937871285.1. Classification (GTDB taxonomy): domain Bacteria; phylum Bacteroidota; class Bacteroidia; order Chitinophagales; family Chitinophagaceae; genus Agriterribacter. The sequence continues at coordinate 75,505 of CALMQS010000107.1, forward strand.
TTCCTGTGCTGACATATTATGCTAAGTTTAAAATGTATAATCGAAATATTACGATTGATTTGATTAAAAAAATCAGCAGCATTTCCCCGTAATGGCTTTATATGCCGAAAACAAATCGGTTATGTAATTTTTGGCGATATTCCATTCGGTTTCATCTATGCAATAACAAACCTTTACCCCTTCAATGTCACCTTTTATTAAACCCGCCGCTTTCAGCTCTTTTAAATGCTGCGATACCGTACTTTGCGACAGCGGCAGTTCATCTACTATATCACCACAAATACATGACCGCTTATTGATCAACAATTTCAATATCGCCACACGTGCGGGGTGTGCCAGTGCTTTGGCATATTTTGCTATCCTGTTATCTTTTACCGTAAATTCTTCCGCCTTTGTTGCTCCCATTGTTTTTATTATATCGCAATATTACGATTAATTTTAAAAAATCAAAAATTCTCCCGGAATATTCTTTTTTTTGTACTCCTTTGCATAAAGCATCAGGCTGAATAATATGCTCAAACAACTACTTTTTATAGGGATTGGCGGCGGCATTGGCAGCATATTACGCTATACGGTGCAGTGGTGTATGAGCCGGCACACCAGTATGGTATTTCCCGCAGGTACATTTATTGTAAATATTACCGGCTGCTTTTTAATAGGATTATTCTATGCCCTGGCGGCAAAGGACAACATCCTCAATATAGAATGGCGGCTATTTTTAATTACGGGGCTTTGCGGGGGCTACACTACCTTTTCCAGCTTTTCGTACGAGAATTTAGTACTGCTGAAGCAGGGACATTACCTGCAGTTTTCGTTATATGCCGGACTAAGCGTTTTGCTGGGTTTGCTGGCCACGGTGGGTGGAATGGCAGCGGGTAAATAAGCTGGTTGCAAAGTTGAAGAATAAATTATTCCCTGCCATGGCCATTTATCCCGCAGATAATATCTTTACTTTTTTACGCCAACTTAGCTCAGCTGGTAGAGCATTTCATTCGTAATGAAAGGGTCGTCGGTT
>CALMQS010000108.1 GCA_937871285.1 uncultured Sphingobacteriales bacterium
CAACCAGCCGTTTGAAAAAAGAATTATTCTATTTTTACCGGACAGCAATGATTCGGATTTAATGCTATCTGCCTTTTCAGGTATTGCACAACGATGCTTATCTTTACACTATGGCAAAAAAAGAAAAGCCCATATTTAATAAACGTATTTTTTGGGATGTGGTATTTGAAAATATTGACTACGATGCCAAAGCCAATTTTGTAATTGAACGGGTGTTTGAACGGGGTGATGTGGAAGATATACGCAACTGCCGGCGCTATTATGGCGATGAAAAAGTGACGGAAGCATTGTTGAATGCAAAGTTCTTACCTGAAACCAGGATGTACCTTGCCAGTGCTGTAATCAATAAACCGCTTAAAGACTTCAGATGCTACACCTTGAGACAGTTAAACCCCACACTTTTTCCTTATTAAGGCAATTAATGGAAATACCCGTGTTAAAAGATTTTTCTTTAGTAGGTGGCACGGCTTTGACATTATTGTATGGACACCGCATGTCCGTTGACCTTGACTTATTTTCAAATAAGGAATTTGCAAATGATGAAATCGTTGAGGCGTTGACGAAAAAGTTTGGAGATAATTTTATCATGGAAGAGAAACCCCCTAGATTCGGAATCTTTTGCTATATAAATAATGATAAGGTAGATATTATCCGCCATCCTCATCCATTAATCAGAAAAGAATCGCTTATAGATGGAATCAGGATGTTTTCAACGGAAGATATTATTGCTATGAAGGTGCAGGCTATTCTCGGCCGGGCAAAGAAGAAAGATTTCTGGGACATCGCTGAATTACTAAGCCATTATTCCGTTGATGATTTTATCAATTTCCACAGGGAAAAATATGCAAAACAAAATTTGTTAATAACCGTACCCCAGGCCCTCACCTATTTTGCCGACGCAGAAGAAAGTGAAGATCCCATCAGCCTGAAAAAACAAAGCTGGCAAAGTATAAAAGAAATCATTGCCCAAAAAGTAAGTGCATACTTAGCCTGATTGCTTAATATGAAAAATAAAGCGGTCGGTATGCGACAAAGGAGGCGTCAGACCGCGATCGTACCAGGGCTTCCAACCTTTGGAAAGTTGGAAATCCTATGGACGACATCATTGTGCGGCATAAGGTTTTAACCCAAAAATTTGCAGGTGGTAATGCATAGCGCTTAACCGGTTGCATTCCGATATGTATATAATAGTATATTGCAAATATTCTATTATATTTTTTGGAGTAATTCTTATAACAATGCGTTTGTTTCTGTATATAGGTGTGGCGCTCGTGTTATCATTGCTGAATGTGAACTGCCAGTCTAATAAAAGGGATTCGTCAGCCTCATCCCAAATTGATCAAACGTATATAAACGATAGCATACAGCTCTATGCTTCTGAAGCTGTTAAAGTGCCCGCATCCCGGCTTACATTTCCCGATGGCATCAGGCACGTTGTTGTGGAGCCAAGTAATGATAAGTATAAGTTTTTACATGACCCAGCAATCATTGCTCATAAAAGAGCGTTGATCGCGGCGTGGTACAATTGCCCATCGGAAGAGATTGCTGATGAATCCTGCATCAGGGCAAGAAGGTCTTATGATGGAGGAAAAACCTGGTCGGCAGTGGAAGTGGTTGCATCTGACAAAGAGAAAAAAGGAATTTATTATGTACCCGCACAATTGCTTTCTTTTAACGACGATTTGTATGCATTCGTAGGTAAAATGACGGGGCACGACCGTATCTTAAACACAACTACCTACAAATATGATGAGTTTCAAAAAAACTGGCAGGAGTTGGGAGAAACCGGGGCCTTGTTTTTACCGAATTGTATACCGGTTAAATTAAATAATGGTAACTGGATAATGGCAGGACGTGTAGCCTCTTCTCCGGGACAACTTCCATTAATACCGGCTGTATTAATAAGCCCGGTCGACAGCATTGAAAATACCTGGAGATTGGTTAAACTGCCTGCGGAATATAAAGAGGATCAATATCCGGAAACCACCCTCATTACCAGTGGAAAAACCATATATGCATTTGCCCGTGCAGATGGACCTGCCAATAAGCCGGATGTTTTTATCAGTAATAATTACGGCGAAAGCTGGACTAAGATAGGGTCTCATGATTTCAACGCTATTTCTTCAAAGCTGTATGCAGGAACTTTAAGCGATGGTCGTGGATATATAGTGTTTAATTATCTTCCTTCAGAAAACCTGGCAGATGATATTGAAGACAGAAAGGTACTTGCAATTGCCATTTCAAAAGATGCAGATCATCCTTTTTCCTTTTCCCGTATTTATAAAATACAGTCGCCTGGGCCGGGCAGGCCCATGCTGTCGCATTATCCCTGCGTTTTGGAAAATGAAGGCAATTTATATATAGTGTATACCGCAAACTTCGCCGGTGAAGAAAAGCGGCAATGTGAATTGGCCATCATACCGGTACAATCCCTGCGTTAAATGAAAGCGATCGGTACGTGTACCAGGAGAATCTTTCAAAGGGCCGCTAAAGAAGATATGCCACTAAGACTCAAAAACACAAAGTCCTAGTCTTCCCGTTTTATTTCCTTCGTGCTTTAGTGGCTTTGTGGCAAAACACTACTTTTTAGCCAGCCCCATGCAGCTTATCTTTAAAAAAATAGGCATGCAAATCTGTTTACGCATGCCGGGGTCGTACCAGCTCCGGGTTACTGGTATTAAGCTCAGTCAACACTTTTACCGTACGAAAACGAACACCGGTGTAATAAAAACGGACAACTTTCCCGGGTAAGATCAATTAATCCATTGATTACCAGTGAAATAAACTACTGGTTTATAATTTGTGCCAGGAAAAGAATGTTTAAGAACTATTTCAAAATTGCCTGGCGCAATATTACAAGACATAAAGCATATTCTATACTCAATATCGCAGGACTGTCTATAGGTATGGCATGCAGTATACTTATTTTGCTTTGGGTACAGCATGAGTTAAGCTACGACCGCTTCAACAAGCATGCAGATGAAATATACCGCCTTACCTGTAATGCGGGTGATTTCAAAGCTGCCGTAAGCCCCGCAGGCATGGCGGAAGGATTGCGGGCGGAAATGCCGGAAATAGAAGCTACGGTACGTATAAGCAAGCCGTCTACCAGCCTGGTAGAAGTTGGTGACAAAAAATTCGAAGAGCATCGTGTTTTTTTTGCTGACTCCAATTTCCTGCAGGTGTTCTCCTATGCCCTGCTTAGCGGCGACCGTAAAACAGCATTAAACAGTGTTGATGGCGTATTGATCACCCGGGATATTGCAAAGAAATATTTTGGGAGCGAAGATGCTGCAGGTAAAATGATACGCATAAACAACAATGAAAACTTTATAGTAAAAGGCGTTTTGGCAAATGCACCATCAAATGCTCATTTCCGGTTTGATATTATTTTTCCTATGGAAACCCTTGCCCGCACAGACTACGATCTGATCAACAAGGTTTGGGGGAGTTTTAATTTCTATACCTATATTCAGTTTCACAACAACTTCAACAAAGCAACCCTACCCGGTATTATCAAAAAAATCCAGGCTATTCACAGGGCACATAATGGCGATGGACTCAAGGTGGACTTTCACCTGCAGCCCTTACCCGATATTCACCTGCATTCCGATCTGCAGATTGATCTGCCCGGACAAGGAAATATCCAGTACGTTAACATTTTTTTTATAGTGGCTATCTTTATTCTCGCGGTAGCGTGCATCAACTTTATGAACCTTGCCACGGCCCGGTCGGCACGGCGTGCAAAGGAAGTAGGATTGAGAAAAGTTGTTGGTGCCAGCCGTTACCAGATTATGCTCCAGTTTTTGGGTGAAGCCATGATCATTGCCTTCTTTTCGCTGATCGTTGCTATCGGTATAGTGTACCTGCTATTACCGGTATTCAACACCCTGTCGGGAAAGGAATTGACTATAAATGTGCTCAAAGGAAAACTATGGATCAACCTTTTGATCATAGCATTCATCACCGGTATACTGTCTGGCAGCTATCCTGCTTTATTCCTTTCGGGATTTAAGCCGGTGAAAGTGCTGAAGGGAAAAGTTAAAGTGGCGGGCGCCAGTCTTATATTGCGAAATACACTGGTTGTTGCTCAATTTGTGGTAGCTATATTGTTGCTCACAGGTACCGCTGTAGTATACCGGCAACTGAACTTTATTAAAAACAAAAATCTCGGCTTCGACAAGGGAAACCTGCTGTATGTACCCATGACCGGTGAGCTATGGAATAAGCAACCGGCGTTGAGAGCTGCATTGGAACGAAACCCGCTGACCTCCGGTTTTTCAGTGATCTCTGATTTGCCTACTGCGCTCATTTCCGGAACTACTGATATAGATTGGCCGGGCAGAGATCCCAAATCGCAGGTAGTGATACCTTCAATAGATGTGGATGTAAAATTTATGGATGTTTTCAAAGTAAAGCTGCTGGCTGGTCGTGGTTTTTCCGCGGCGCTCACAACAGACAGTTCGAATTACATGATCAACGAAAAGATGATGCAGGTGATAGGAATGAATATAGATAATATAGTAGGGCAAAACATCAGGTTTGGCGATAATAAAGGAACGGTGATAGGGGTGGTAAAAGACTTCAATTTTAAACCGTTGCAATATGCTATTGAGCCATTGGTACTAAGATTTAACAGGTACGGCGGACTGGTGATGGTGCGTACGCAACCCGGAAAAACGGAAGCCACTATAGCCGCGCTGGAAGGCATCAGTCGCTCACTCAATCCTTCTTATCCGTTTACCTATAGTTTTCTTGATAAGGACCTTGATAATTTATATCGTGGCGAGCAGCAGATGGGTAGCATATTTAATCTCTTTGCCGCGCTCGCTGTTTTTATTTCCTGTCTCGGGTTATACGGGTTGTCTGCCTTCATGGCAGAACAGCGTACAAAAGAGATTGGCGTACGCAAAGTACTTGGGGCTTCAATATTCAATATCATATATCTTTTGTCTGCAAACTTTACGCGGTTAATATTGATTGCGATGTGTATTGCGATCCCGCTCTCGTGGATGGCTATGAGCAAGTGGCTTGACGAGTTTGCCTACCGGATTGATATCAACTGGACCATATTTCTTGCAGCCTGTACAACTGCATTATTGATTGCCTGGCTAACGGTGAGCTATGAATCTGTTAAAGCGGCTGTTGCCAACCCGGTGAAGTCATTGCGTACGGAGTAATACAAATGTGGGAAAGGTGAAAATGTGAAAAATGTGGAAATGTGAAAATAAAAGCGGTCGGTACGCGACGAAGGAGCGTCAGACCGCGGGATAATGAGAAATGTGGAAGTGTGCAAATGTGGCAAATGTGAAATGAACAGCAGGTGAAAATCATAAATCAATAAACTTGTCCGCCGGGGCGGATCAGCAATCATAAATGACGCTTTATGTTTAAAAATTATCTCAAAACCGCATGGCGGCATCTTAAAAAAAACAAATTGCATTCGATCCTTCATATCACGGGACTGACTGTTGCCCTTACAAGCGTTATACTTTCAATACTATACTATAAAGACGAGCACAGCTTCGACACTTTTCATGCGAACAATCCATACCTGTACCGTATCAATACAACTTATATTGACAATAAAACCGGTCAAAAACACGAAAGTGGCGGTACTGCACAGGTTCAGGGTCCTGCCTTTAAGGACCAATTGCCTGAAATAACAGCATATACAAGGATATGGGGCGGAGATATTATTGAAAATGTGAAATCCGGCGATAAAGCATTTAACCTCGGTACGGCATTCGTTGATTCAACGTTCTTTAACGTATTTTCCTTCCCGCTTTTACATGGCAACCCCACCACAGCGCTCCACGATAAATATGCTGCCGTTATAACTGAGAAAACAGCATTGAAATTTTTTGGAAGCACCAATGTAATAGGTAAAAGAATTGAAGTAGCAGATAATCCGGATTCTCTCTTCGCCTCATTTACAGTTACGGGTGTAGCCAAAGATCCACCTTCCAACTCCTCTATACAGTTTGATATATTGCTTCCCTTCACCTACCTGAAAGTTTTATTTAATGACGACACATGGCTTAATGCCTACCTCGGCACTTTTGTAGTATTGCATCCGGCCACGGAGATAAAAGCGCTCGAAAAAAAATTCAATGCTATACATGATGCCAATGCCGGAGAACAATTACGAAGAGCAAAAGAAAACGGAGAATTTGACAAACAGACCTATTATACCCTGCAGCCTTTTACCGAAGTGTATTTGAATCGCCTGACTTCTTCAATCCTGGGTCGCAAAGACGGAACAGGCCACGGGAGTGACATCGTATATTCTTATTTTCTTTTGGGGATATCATTCTTCATATTATTGATGGCTTCAATTAATTTTATCAACTTAAGTATCGGGAGTTCGTTAAAACGAGCTAAGGAAATCGGCGTCCGGAAAATTACGGGGGGCAGTAAAAAGCAAATCATCGTCCAGTTTTTGACTGAATCTTCCATTATTTGCCTTCTCTCGCTTTTAGTAGCCATTGCGCTTGCAAGCGCTGTGTTACCCTTTTTCAACCAGTTAGCAGGCAAGCATTTATCTCTCTCCCTGCTACAGGATGGCAGTTTGTTTTTTTATCTTGGTTGTTTACTGATTGTTAATATAGCGATTGCGGGATTGTATCCCGCGTTTGTACTTTCGGGGTTCAAACCAAAGGAAGTGTTGTACAATAAACAAACCCTGTCTGGTCATAACTGGCTTGGAAAAGGGCTGGTGGTTTTCCAGTTTTCATTATCGGTTTGCCTCATTATTTCTTCTATAGTGTATTACAGGCAAATGGATTTTATTAGAACAAAGGAACTGGGTTACAATCCATCCAATATTATCCGTGTTGAAATACCACCACGAAGAGATACCAGGTCTATTTATAACCAATTTAAAAATGATCTGACAAAAGAACCCGGCATTGAGCAGATACTGTTTGAAACAAACCTGTATGGCGATCATAAAATAGCTGTTAATAATAAAAATGTGAAAAGTCATATCAGGATGATTGATGAATCCTATATACCACTGCTTGATATTGAGATGAAAGAGGGCAGAAATTTTTCAAAAGATTTTGGAATGGATAAAACGGGTGCCGCAATTGTAAATGAAGCTTTTGTAAGGGCGGCCGACTTAAAAGATCCTGTTGATGCTCAAATCAAAACAGCTAATTGGATTGCAAAGCAGCCGTTAACCATTGTTGGCGTTGTAAAGGATTATCACCACAGTTCTTTAAAACAGGCCATCCAGCCAATGGTTTTTACTATGAGTGACACATCATCAGGTACCGTATTGCTGAAAATCAACAAAGCAAGATATGCAACATCGCTGGCAGCAATTGAAAAAATATATAAGCAGGTGGTACCGGGCTCGGAATACACCTATGATTTCTGGGATGACCTGAATGCGAAGGAATATAAGCAAGAGTTGAAATGGCAGAAAATAATTGTTATCGCCACAGCTTTGTCCATCCTGATATGCTGCCTTGGTTTGTTTGGTCTTACCAACCTGTCTACCCGTCAGCGAACAAAAGAAATCGGAATACGGAAAGTGCTTGGCGCTTCTGTTGCATCAATCGCTTCATTGCTTTCAAAAGATTTTTTAAAATTAGTCGTCATTGGTTTTTTGATCGCCTCACCAGTTGCCTGGTGGATAATGAACAACTGGTTGCACGATTTCCCCTACAGGATTGATATAAGCTGGCAGGTCTTTCTGATTGGGGGAGTGATAACCGTGTTTATTGCCATTGCTACGGTAAGCTTCCAGGCCATAAAAGCGGCGGCGGCGAGCCCGGTGAAAGCATTGCGAAGCGAATAGCGAAGTAATACAAATGTGAGAAATGTGGCAAATGTGGCAAATGTGAAATGAACAGCAGGTGAAAATCATAAATCAATAAACTTGTCCGCCGGGGCGGATCAGCAATCATAAATAACGCTTTATGTTTAAAAATTATTTCAAAACCGCCTGGCGGAATGTAATGAAGCATAAAACTTTTTCCTTCATTAATATTTTTGGCTTAACCATTGGATTGGCAAGCTTCCTGCTGATCGCCTTATATATTTTTGATGAGCTTACGTTTGACCGTTTTCATAAAAGTGCAGAAAACATTTATCGTGTTATAGAAACCAAAACAACACCTGAAGGAAAACAAACCAAAAGCGCAGGCGCGGGGTTCCAGGTTTCCGAAAAGCCCAAAACCGACTTCCCCGAAGTAAAAGATGCTGCCCGGCTGACCGCTTTAGGAAGGGTGAATGTGTCTACCACTGAAAATACCAACGTGTTTTATGAAACGTATACGCTGGCAAACCAGGGGTTTTTAAACACTTTCAGTTTTGAACTGTTGGAAGGCGACCGGCACACCGCATTAACTGCCCCTCATTCTGTAATTGTAACAGAGGAAGCCGCTCAAAAATTATTCAGCATTACCCATGTAATTGGCAAGATGATAAAGAATGACAGGGACAAACAGCTTTTTAAGATCACTGCCGTCTTAAAAAATTTCCCCGTTAATTCCCACCTCTCCTTTAACCTGCTTTTTTCTGAATCAAGCATTACTGATGATGATTTCAGGCAGTTTATAAGCTCAGATTGGAATTCCGGCGCTTTTGCAAGTTATTTATTATTAGATGGCAAAGCCGATGCGTATAAGGTTGAAACAAAAATAAACCAGTTGACTGCCGCCGGTAAAAACAATGAACCCGGGATTAAAAGACAGTATACACTTCAACCTTTAAAAGACATTCATTTTTATTCCAATGATATTGAAGGCTATTCCGGCAGAAAAGGTAATATTTCATATGTATATGTTTTTTGCATCATTGCATTGTTCGTTTTACTCATCGCCTGTATCAACTACATGAACTTAACTACTGCACGCTTTGCCAGCAGGGCAAAAGAAATAGCCGTACGAAAAGTAGCAGGTGCTTCAAGGATGAGACTTACGGGGCAATTCCTTGCGGAAGCATTTTTATTGACCACCGTTGCACTGCTGCTTGCATTGATACTGGTTAAGTTGCTGTTGCCTTCTTTTAATGCATTCACAGAAAAACAATTAACGCTTAACAATCAAACCGACTTTCGCATTTATGCAGGCGTTTTTATAATCTTTATCATCACAGGGTTACTGTCGGGCATGTATCCTGCACTGTTTCAATCGGCTGCCAAACCCCTTTTATTGCTTAAGAACAAGGTCAATATTGGCAAAGGAAATCTTTCCATGCGGCGTTCGCTGGTCGTTTTCCAGTTTGCGCTTTCCATTATTATGATCATTGCCACCATTGTGGTTTACCTGCAAATGAAATATGTAAACACAAAGGATATGGGCTTTAACAAAGAACAATTGCTTGTGGTGGATATCAACAGCGGGAAGATCAGGCAGAGCGCCGAAGCCATTAAAGCTTCCTTTGCAGCATTGGCACAGGTAAAAAACGTTTCGGTTAGTTCAAGAGTACCGGGCGAATGGAAAGACCTTCCCAGAATAAAAGTAAAGAATGAAAAAATACAAACGCCTGAAGGTGATGACATGTATTTCATTGGTGTGGATGATCAGTTCTTAGAAACTTTCCGGATAGATTTATTGCAGGGAAGAAATTTTGCTGCCGGCAGTGTTGCCGATTCTTCGGCAGTGCTGATCAACGAAACGGCAGCCAAAGCATTGGGCATCACCCGGCCTTCAGAACAACGGATTGAAATACCATTGGATCAGCCATTCAAAGCAAGCGTAATTGGTATAGTGAAGGATTTTAATTTCCAGTCGTTGCGTGAGCCGCTTGCGCCTATGGTATTGGGCTTTCAAAAAAATCCCGTTCAGCCTATTGATTACTTTACCGTAAAAGTAACAACAGGTAATATGAGCGAAACGCTTAAGCAAATGGATGCTGTTCTTCATGGCTTTGATCAGAACCACCTGTTCGAATATCATTTCTTAGATAAGCAGTGGGAGTTGTTTTACCGTGATGACAAGGTAAGAGAGGCCATCTTTCTTATTGTTGCCATCCTCACCATTGTAATTGCATGCCTGGGCTTGTTTGGCTTAGCCACTTACGCAGCCGAACAACGTATCAAAGAGATCGGTATCCGCAAAGTATTTGGGGCAAGCGTTAGCAGCATTGTAAACATGCTGTCGGTCGATTTTTTAAAGTTGGTTTGTATTGCCGCCGCAATTGCCTTTCCTGTTGCGTGGCTGACAATGAACAAATGGCTGGCCGATTTCGCCTATCGTATCCACATTAGCTGGTGGATATTTGTGATAGCGGGTATAACAGCATTCCTGATCGCCCTGTTTACCATCAGCTTCCAGGCGATCAAAGCAGCGGTGGTAAGCCCGGTGAAGTCACTCCGCACGGAGTAAAACAAATGTGGAAAATGTGATGAATATGGAGATGTGAAAATGTGGCAATTTGAAAATAAGGCGGTACGTACGTGACGAAAAGAGCGTCAGACCGCGGGATAAATGTGAGAAATTAATTCGCGCCGGGGGGGGCCTCACAACCGTGGTGGGCTAGCTACGAAACCCTGGTGCTAACAATTTGCCGGGGTCTCACCCTGCCCATAGTTGCCGTACTGTGAAGACCCCGTCGGGAAGAAAAGTTTATAAAAATGTGCAACTGTGAAGCCCGGTCATGTATCAGGAGTTTGTCCCATGTGTTTTTTAAAAGCAGTAGTGAAACTGTTCCTGTTGTTAAAACCACTTTCCTCTGCAAGCGCCTGCAGGGTGAGGAGTTTTCCTGCTCCTGATTTTATGAGGATACAGGCATGGCGGACGCGCTGGAAATTAATAAAATCATTGAAATGCTGTTTGTGCTCCTGATGTATTACAGCAGATAATAAATAAGGCTGATACCCGGTTGCGATGGAGAGGTCACGCATGGAATAACCTTTCTGGAGATACGCATGATCTTCAACCAAAACCTCATCTATCTTTAGGGCTATTTCCTTAATTTTTTCTTCCGAAAGATATTCCAGTAATTTCGGAATATGACTGGTTTCCTGGTGAATATCATTATTAGAAGTTATGTCTTTACTTGCCAGAAAGTCCTGACCAGGTGTTTGATCTTTTGCTGCATTTCCGGTCAAAGAAGTAGAAGTCCGTTCCTCTCCTATGTCCGCTGCATTTTCCCTTTTTATATGCCGGGAAGAATCAGGATATGAGATGATAAGCCCCCTGAGTCCATAAAGGATTTCCGGACTAAAGAATAGCAAAACGATCTGAACAAATACGCCGGCAGATATTGAAGTGTGGATTATGATGAAATTATAGGGACTGGCGCCGATAAAAAAATTAAGGTAGAAAGGTAAAAAATAGAAAGCCTGTAGCACACATGTAATAACAAACCACCTGATAATAGCCCTGTTCTCTTTAAGCAATACATTAAACTGTCTGATCCGGCTGGTGCAATAAAGCATCCTGATCTGCAATACCCAATAGGTTGTCATCAGCAGGGTTCTGACTATTACCCAGTTGATAGAAGGTGTGATCCAGCCGTTCTGCAAGCTCTGACCTCTGTCAGGCATTTGCATTTCCCTGGTTGCCATCGCTATTTTTTCCGGACCCGGCAAAAGGAAAACAGGAAGATAGTCAATAGTATATAGCAATGCAGGTATAAAATGAACAAGGTCAAATGCCTTGAATACTTTGGGTTTCAATATTGATCTGAAGTAAAAAAAAGATAGCGGCATGATCATAAGACCAATTACGTTTCCGGTACGAAAAAGATGGTACCACGGCACATCTTTCATCATCTGGGTATACACAAGAAAAACAATAAAATTGCCACCGCAGGCGGTAAAGAAATAGAGGGATAACAGTTTGTTCTGCTTATTCTGTTTCCCGCTGTATTTCCATAATATTGCTGAAATTAAGAGGCATATTACTATGCCTGCTGAATAAACCCAATTGGATAAGTTAAATGTTTCCGGCATTGTAGTGATCATTTTCCAAATACAACACTTATTTATGTACTAACGGTAACCCCACCGGCGAAAGGCCTATACCAGGCGTCCGCCAGGAATGGTACGGAAGAGGGCAGGAAAAGAGCCAGCGCGATTGTCCGGATGAATCATTCAGGCGACAACGACCTTTAGTCGTGCCGGGATGAGGTTATTCTCCTGCGCCATCCTGCTCTTCTTCAACAACAGGGGGAACAGTATAAGCAACCGAAGCCTCACGTGCAGCACGTTTTTGGGCCGGGGTTAGCGGCTGGATCCATGAATTATCATAAGGTTGGAAACAGGGTTTAGCCAACAGTTCCTGTAAGGAAACTTTACCGTCTATGTACCGGCATAAAGCAGTAAATGCCTGCCTGTTCTCTTTTTTTAAGATCAGCAAACTGGCATTGGTACCTGCTTTCGCAGCAATGGGCACGCCTCCGCCCAGCTCGGCCCAATGGCCGCCCAGCAACAGGTTTTTTACCGGCGTTTGGTAATGGGCTATCCTGCTTTGCATGTTCTTTCGTCCGGGTTTTGCTCCCATCATCGTTCCGTTCTTATTACCGGTATAACGGTAATGGGTAACCGGTGTTGCCACTTCATAAAACAATATATGCGATCGCAGCCCGGGAGCTACCAGCGCTTCTACCCTTCCAATAATAATTTCAGCGATTTCTTTTTTTAATGTTTTATAGGCTTCTCCCCGGATGTAATTGCCCTGCTCATCCCGCGTAGTACACCAGTTATTGCTGTAATCCATCAGCGCCGGCATAAATAAAGTAAGTGAGCCATGTCCTTCCGGCACCATCGTCTTATCTCTCACAGATGGCGCCAGTATGCTGATTTCGGTGGTAGCAGGATCGCCGGTATGATGACTGTCGTATGACTGTCTCTCATCTGCAACATGTATCATCTCTTCACCAAAGCCCAATTCCTCTGCGCTGCAATTAAGAGCAATGGAAATGGTTACAGATGAAGTATACAATTCAGCATGCTGCAGTTTACTTTTCAGTTTTACAGGAACAGCATTGGCCGGCAACATCTTTTCATACAGGGTTTCAATATCACATGCGGCAATTACATACTTGCTGCTGAGCTGCTGTAATTTACCTTTATGTACAAACGCCACCCCGGTAGCAGTATTTTCACGCACTATAATTTCCTTAACGCTGCATTGCGTGCACACCACGTTATTATAAAATTCAACTACATGCTGCAACCATTGGGGTATTACCTGCCCGCCTCCTTTTGGCGGACACTGGAAATCGTTGGCATACGACCAGCCTATAGGAACCATGCAACCAATTAGTTCGGTTTCCGAGGCAAAAATGCTGTGCAGCTTCTCATCTTTAAAGAATCGTTTTAATCCCTTCTTTAAACCCTTTTCCCCACTGTATGAAATAAAAGGAATAAAAGGCAGGATCACCTTAAGCACCTTTAACTTGTTTTGCAATTTTTCTGAAAAAGACATGGTTTCTTCCGATCTGAATATCTGGTTCAGATTGTTAAGTGAGTTCCCTATTTTTTGGGCTTTGAAAAAAAAACGTTCAATTCCTTCTTTTTCATTTGGGAATTCTGCACTCAACTGATCCCTTAATTCATCAGGATTATTGGTAAGGAGGTAATTATAACCACTGCCCTTATATCGCCGGGTGTGCTCCAGGGTAATAGCTTTTGGATGATCATTACCCAGCACATCAAAAAGTTTGGTAACCATCCCTTCCGGGCCATACTGGTTCAGCCAGTGAATGGCGGTATCAAAAATAAAATCTTTTCTCCTGAAACCGGCTAAGTATCCGCCCACATGCGGCTCTTTTTCCAGTACACAAACCGAAAGTCCTGCCTTGCTTAATAAAGCCGCAGCAGTTAATCCGCCTATGCCGGCGCCTATGATTACCACATCATAATGCGTCTCCAGTTTTTTCATGGCAGGAAATTACTAAACAGATTTCAATTGTATGTTTTAATTATTCCTTTTTGAGCAGATTTCAAATTTACAGGCACAAAAGCCATGCTTTACGGCGGCATTCATTTTCATTGTTCTATTACCACCACTGCCGTTGCCATGCTTTTAACATGCGATAATGAAACGTGTATCCTTACTGCGCCGACTGTAACGGCAGTTTCTCCAAGCAATTGCAGTTCCGGCTTACCGTTTCCGGTATTAATAATTTCCACTTCATGAAAAGCTGTTCCGTTTTTCCACCCGGTGCCCATCGCTTTAAAAAATGCTTCCTTGGCTGCAAACCTTGCGGCGTAATGCTGGTATTTATTCGTCTTTGACTCACAATACGCTATTTCATTTTTTGAAAAAACCAGTTCCCTGAAGCCCTTTTCTTTTTCAATGGCCTTTGCTATCCTGCCGGTTTCAACAATATCTGTTCCGATACCCGTTACCATTTTATTGCAATTTCTTTTGAATATCGGCTATTTGCTGCCGGATATAGGCTTCTTCCTGCTTTGTAGCGATCTCTTTTGTTAATGCCTGCTCATAATATTGTATGGCACGGTCAAATTGTTCACGCTTAAAACAATAATCACCCGCAAGTACATACGTATGATAAAACTGCGGGTTGCTGGCTACTAAGCTATCTGTATCTACTTCTCCCCCTTCGGCTATACGATGCCTGTATTGCCTGTACTTTTCAAAATGCTTATATTGCTGCGTCAGTAAAAAAGTATCTGCGGCAACGGTAAGCGCTGAGTTATATATTTCCCTGTTTTCCTGTAGTCCGTGCAGGGCAAAGATCTTATTAAGATCGTAGGCTACAAACTCACCTAACTGCCAGGGAGATGTGGACACCCATACCAGTAATTTTTTTGGCTCAAATACAATGGCGTGATGTGCTATTAGCTGGTTCAGCGCCTTTTCATTTCCCATACCAATATTGGCATCGTGCAATCCTTTCCTGTCTCTTAATATACTTACGGTATTTTGCACAGTATTTTTTCCTTTCTCCTGTAACAATTCCTGCAGTCTTTTATACCGGTAAGCCGAAGCGCTTTCATTGATCTGTTTAATATTGGGTTCCGTTCCCGCCAGTGCTTTGCTTTGAAAATGATTGGCACAAAGAATGTGGTCTGACTTTGGATCATACACATCTAAGGTATCGGGCGTTTTTTCAATGATCACGGCCTTATTGTCTGCCGCCGATCCAACCAAAAAAGATTCGGATACGAACATGGTGCGCTGATGCGCTATAGCAATGGCTTCATCAATAGTAGCGGCATACTGCAATATTTCCCTTGCCACCAGTGAAACCGGTGTGGCAGAGCCGGAAGGTATACTGCTTTTAGCAGCGTTAATGGTTACGGTAAGTCCTTTTTCATTCATGCCCGACACTACGCCTATAAAGCCGCCCCATGTAACGCTCATGAACTTGTAACCCTGCGAAGGATTTTCAAAAAGGATGATCTTGTTTTTGGCGAAATCATCACCCACATAAAAATCAAAGTTCCGGCCAATGATCATCGCGCTGTCTTCCGAGGCCGTATCCCAGGTACCGAAGGAGGTACATCCTACTAAGGCCATGTTCTGTAACGCATGACCAATATCGTGTGCTGCATGGTAATTGAGTATGCGCTGGTAGTTGGTACCTATATATCCATATGCATCTGAAGCTGATTCCGATATGCCGTATATTTCCTGCTTATATTCATCAATGATATGCTTATCCAGGTTGCGGTTGAACCAGCCGATCACGTATTTTAAAAAGTGCAGGTAAAAAGTAGAAGGGATCATTTTGCTGATCTGTGCGCTGAAATAATCTTCCTGCGATACCAGCAATTCTCTGGAAAGCTTGCCATTCACTACTCCCCTTTCAAAAGCATCACCTTCCACATATAATTCAAACAAACCGGATGCGCTTTTTTTCAGCCAGTTGTTGCCAAGCGTATAAAAACCGTTGCCATGATCTTTACGCTGCCATTGCAGGCTGTCGGCATCCGTAATAACAGGCGGATCCGTTTTGCTTACATATACCACGTATGCGAAACCGCAAAGCAATATCAGCATGAATACGCCCATACTGTACAACAGCCATTTTCCAATTTTTCTAACGCTACGCATTTCTTATTTTTTCAACTACGTTTTCGTTACCCAGTAATGACACACAGGTTAACAGTGCGCTTATGGATGAACCCAATACCCCGTGAATATTTATATTTTGCCCGGTAAGGAACAGGTTCCGCACTTTGGTGCGGGGTGATATAAATGTTTTTAAAGGATCTTTATAATCTTTGGCTATACCGTATAAAGAGCCGTCATAATTGCCTATATAATCCCTGTAGGAAAGCGGCGTGGAAGTAGTATAGGACTGAATACAATTCCGTAGCCCCGGAAATTTTTCTTCCACGCAATCTAACAATATTTCGGCTTTATATTTTTTAAACGCGTTGTAAGTTGTTCCGCGGTCGTTTTCGGCAGAAACCGTATTAAAGGTATGCTGCCAGGGCGCCACCTCATCATAGCGCATATACGTAAATATGGTCATGGCATCTGCGTAGGTACCGGTTTTAGCCGAAGGAGGGAAAAAAAGCGCATACCCCAAAGGCCAATTGTCTTCGGTATAATCTGCCAGGTTCCATATTTCACCTGCTTTATGATAATAATAATTGTGCCTGAAATATTTAAAGCTGCCTTTCTTTAATACAATATGTATTAAAAAGGAAGAAATGGTGTGCGGAAGATTACGTATGCGTTTACGGTATATGTTTTTAATAACTTCCGCGTTGGTGATCTCCATTGTTTTTGCGGGATGGATATTGGAAATGAACTGATCCGCGTAATACCTCGCGCCATTGGCGGCTTCGGCGTAAACAGCCTTGCCGGCTTCGGTTACGATCTTTATTACTTCACAGTTCCTGATAATTTCACCACCATTGCCCCTGATGTTCCCGGCAAGGATCTTTCCAATCTGGGACCCCCCGTTAATGCATTTCCAGGAACTTTCAATATAACTGTTAATAATAAGCGCATGGATGTAAAACGGCGTTTCATCCGGACGGCCCACATAAAGGGCGTTATTACCAACCAGCACCGCCTGCAGCTTTGTGTTACGGGTTAAAGATGTAATAACGGAATGGGTATCTAAGGTCAGCACATCCGCCTTCTCTTCATACAACCCGTTCGTTCTTAAATTATACAAAGGGAACTTATCGCAGGTTTCTTTTATTTTATCACAATAATTGCGGATCGCGGTTTCTTCCCCCGGAAAATCATCTGCCAGGCGCTTTATAAAATTCTCATATCCCTGTGCCTGCCGGTATGCTTTCTGATCATTGCTGATGATAATTTTATCGAAGGCATCCTCATCCATCCGCTGCAGCTTCAGCTTATCCATTACACCCAGGTATTTGAATATCTGGTACAGGTTTTGTCCTTTATCTAATCCGCCAATATAGTGAACGCCCGAATCGAATATCTCTTTTTCACGCGAAAAAGTTTGCAGGCTGCCGCCAATCTGTTTGTTTTTTTCGAGCACGCATACCCGGTAGCCTTCCCTGCTGAGTATGCCACCGCATACCAGCCCGCCGATACCGCTCCCTATGATCACTATGTCAAACCTGTTCATTGTACGTCATTGCGGTTTTGAATTACAAAAATAACATTAGATGTATACTTCGTTTCATCAATTTTACGGCATTCCATATGGTGCGCTGCCGCAGTTTCGTAAATCATGCTGCCGGATAAAAAAGACAAACCGGATGCAGTGGTTTTATTAAACCCAAACAGCTTTGTTGAAAAAAATTCGGTCAGCCGGGTACCTTTATGTTTGGCTTCAAGATCCCTGTCGCCATCCCTTATAATAAGCGTTCCCCCCGCATGTAAGCTGTTCAGGCATTGGCCAATGATTTGCTTTTGCTGTTCAGGGGTAAGATAATGCAACATATCGGCAATGATGATACTGTCATATTGCTCAAAAGCAAAATCCAGTACATCCGCATACTTAAAACCAATCCGTTCATTCCTGCTGAAACAATGATTGGCAACAATCGTTTTTTCCGCATCATAATCAATACCCGTAATGATCCTTCCGGGCGCCGCAAAATGCAGCATATACGACATAAAGCCATAGCCGCAGCCGATATCCAGCACTTTACCCCGTAAAGGCACTAACCGGTGAAACTGCAGGTAATCCTTTTCCAGCTTTACCTTTACCCGCATGTACCATTCTAATACCGGGCCTTTATAAATATAATTATAAAACAATTGTTCCCTGAACCAGGACGGCACTTCCACCGATGCCCGTAATTTTTCATATTCAGCCCTGAAATAGCTCCCCACCTGCTTAGCCCTTTCACTGTAGCTGTTACCATAGCTTTTATCATCCGGCTTTATGCGGGGTAAAAACTGAACCGTTATTTTGCCATCCTTTACCAGCATATCTTTCTTTGTCATCGTGTAGCCGGTACCGTGAATAACCACGGGTAATACATCTAAATGCAGTTGCTCCGCAAGATAAAAGGCGCCTTTATGAAATCTCTTTATTTTACCATCCGGCGAACGGGTACCTTCGGGGAATATAACAACAGAATAACCCTTCTTCACTTTTTCCCGCATTTGTTCAATACTGTTCTCCGCTCCCGCCGATGCAGAATAATAATCCGCCATGCGAACCACCGCACCCGAAACCGGCGCATGCCTTACCCTGTCGTTGGTAAGCAATATCAGCTTTGGATATTGCATCATCAGTATAAAATTATCTAACCCCGACTGGTGATTGCAGATGATAACAGCAGGGTTTGAAAAATTCTCGCCCAACGGGTTTATGATCATTTTCTTTACATTACCCATAATATAAATGAGCGATCCCGAAAACCGGGCAATAGCAACATGGAAAAGATAGCTGCCTTTTTCTTTATTAAAAGGATTACATTTTATAAGAATAAAACCAATGACAGCCAGGATAATGCTGCCGCCAATGAACCACACATGGGCAAACATAGATTTGCAGAGTCCAAAAAAAGTCCACGGAAATAATTGCTGCTGTGTTCTGTTCCTGATCAGCACTGAAAATAAAAAAGGAATACATACCTGCGCCACCAGCACCACGCATAGTATACCAATAACGGAAATCATGGCAATAGACCGCAGCGCCGGGTGTTGGGCAAATATGAGCACACCAAGCCCCACGGTAGCGGTAATGGCCGAAAGCAGGATGGATGATTTAAAAGAAGAAAGATTTTTTTTGCCGGTTTTATATTCCTGCAGCAAACCGTCCATTATAAAAATACTGTAATCATCGCCCAACCCAAAAATAAGGGTAGACACAATAATGTTAATAATATTGAACTTAATGCCCGCTATACCCATGATGCCCAATATCCATATCCAGCTCACCAGCATCGGCAAAAAAGCCATCAGCGCCAGCTCTATTCTTCCATACGTTATTAGCAAAACAAAAAATACGAGTAAAGAAGTTATGAGCGCAATATTGGTAAAGTCTGCATTAATAAGCTCCACAAATTTACCTGTGAGGTATTGCTTATCTAATATGGTAGCGCCGGGTTTGTTTTCAAAGGCATCATATACCGCCGCTTTGCTTTGTGCCGGCACTTTCAGCAGGGTTACCACCGTTGCCTTTCCGGGCGCTTCGGAAATATAATCATCCAGCAGGGTCTTGCGCACAGCGGCCATCGCGGCACTGTCGGTAACATCAAAATACTTGTTGAGCAATAGTGCAAACCGGTTAAAAGCCGTGGCACTGTATCCTAACGCAGCGCCTTCCTGTTCCGTCACCGATAATAGCTGCCGCTTTTTTTCCGGGGTCCAGTAATTATTCCATCGTGCAATCCTTTGTCGTTGCAGGGTATCGGAAATGAGCAGGGATGATACCCCGGAATATTTAGAGATAATATCCTTTGCCTTAAACGCTTCTATCTCCTTTGCCAGCTTTTCATTAAGCACCAGCGCTTCATCCAGTGTTTTTCCTTCGGCAACAAGATAAACCGACTGCAGCGCGGCTTCATTGATGCTGTTCAGCTTCGCTTCCGCTTTTTTCAGATCATCCGGCATGAAGTTCATATTGTTCAGCTCTGTTTCAAAGCCCACCCGGCCGGAGGTATAGAAAAAAACAAGGGTAAGCACCACTATACCCGTTATAACATACCTGTTGTGATCCGGGCGAAGCGCCGCTATCCTGTCTATCCAGGAATACCGGGTTGCTATTGGCGCTTCCTCTTTCTTTTGCGCGGAAAGAAAATGCGGCAAAAAGATCAATGAACAAAGAGAAGCGCCGATAAGACTAAATCCCGCAAAAAGACCCAGGTCTTTGAGCATATCTGATGCCGCAAAGTTTAAGCAAAAGAAACCGCCTATAGTGGTAATGCCGCCCAGTGTAAGCGGAAAAGCCAGGTCGCCGATCACTTTTTGCATATTGCCGGTATGGCGGTAATGATTAAATACATGCAGCGAATAGTTTACGGCAATGCCTAAAATAACCGACCCGGTGCCAATAGCGATCACCGAAATACTTTCCCGTATAAAATATACCGCCATTAAAGCAAACAGGGCACCGAACACAACGGGGATCATTATTAATATGGGGGCAGCTACCCGCTTAAAATAAAACCCGATAAACAGGATCAAAAAAATAATGGTAGCCGTTTGCGTAAATAAAGTATCTTTTTCCAGCTGGGCGGCGTTACCTGCCGATACCGCTGTAGCACCAAAATACGAAGCGCTTATTGCAGGGAAAGCAGTGGTTGTTTGGGAAACAATCAGGCTGTCTAATCCCTTTAGAAATAAAGCGTTCTTCCCGGTATTATTGGGCGGATATTGCGGCGTTATAAAAAGTAAAAGATTTTTATGGTCTTTGGTTATTACGGCATTATCATACAATTCAAAATTTTCATCGTACTGGAGTTGTTGCAGCTTCTTTAGCGCGATAAATGAAATGCCCACCGGATCATTGCTGATCATATTCTTAAATGCCAGCCCGGCCGGAGCGCTTAATGTTTGTATATTTCGCGCCAAGGTTTGTTTTACCGCATCCGGGGCAGTAAGACTGTCAATAGTGTGGTAGTCATTTTCGGTAAGATAAACGGGCAGATGTGCATTAATAACATCAAACATCGCCATCGTTACTTCATCATCTACCTTATAGCTGATTTTGCTGATATAGGGCGAAAGTTTTTCCTGTAGCTGCGCTGCAAAGTCATCCCCAAAGGCCACAAGGCTGTCGGGTTCGGCTACTGCCGTGTCTTTGAAGGAAACCATTACTACCAGCTTATCCATGAATTTGGAGTGCCGGAAAACATAATTCAGCTTTTCAACCTTTTCATCGCGGGGAAGTATTTTAGCAATATCTTCTTCAAACTTTAGCCGGGCTGCAAAGAAGGCCGATATAATTAAACAAATGGAAAAGAGCAGGTACAGTTGCCATCTGCGTTTTTGGAAATAACGGTATATGCCGGCAAAAATCTTCTCCATATAGATCACTGAATTAAACTGCCGTACTTGTTTTTTTACTAAAAAACGCAAGCAGCGCCCATGTTACCAGCCCGCATATGATACCGGAAACCAGCGCCAGGGTAATGCCGCCATAAAGATATTGCTGAAAATTGTTCTTTACGGATTCGAAAGTAAGGTTACTGGAAAAGGTCAGATCGCCACCCCCGTTTTGCATCCATACCGCGCCTGTTTTGTAGCTAAAAAAAATGATCAGGGGTATCAGGGGTGGTACACTGATGTTGGCTGCTATAATAACCAGCGCCTTGTTTAGCTTTAATATTATAGATAAAAAAATAGCAGTAACTAATTGAAAGCCCCATACCGGCATAATGCCCATGCATATGCCTAATGCAACAGAAAAGGCTTTTATGTAATGCGGCTCATTTACATTCAATACCTGCTCCCTGAAAAACACTTCCCAGTTTCTCTTTTTAAACAACAGCCTGATAAAGTTGCGCGGCCTGATATACAAAAAAGCGATCAGCACCAGCAGGGTATTCAGCAGGCTTATCCTCAAAAAATCCCTGAAGGGCCTGAAATGCGATACCCGCTTTTCTTTCGGCGCATAGTATACCGAAACCGAAACAGCCGTTATGGCAATTCCCTTCCAGGCCGCCCGCACCAGCACTTCAATTTCAAACTCGTATTTGCGGGTAAAAAAGCGCATTTCCTTCATTAAAGCTACCGGGTAAAGCCGGTAACCCGATTGGGTATCGGGCGCACTGATGCCCGTTTCTATTTTAAACCAAAAATTGGAGAACTTATACCCGAAGCTGCTTTTTCCCGGAACAGAAGACTGATCCATATTGCGGGCGCCTATAATAATGGCATTCTGCGCTTCCTTTAGCTTATCTGTAAATACAGGTAAGTCTTTGGCAAAATGCTGGCCATCCGAATCAATGGTTATGGCATGTGTATAACCCGATTCAACTGCTTTTTCAAAACCTTTCCGTAATGCACATCCCTTTCCTCTATTTTTTGAATAACTGACAATGTCAATATGTGGTAAAGATGCTAAGATTAAAGCAGTATCATCGGTAGAACCGTCGTTTACCACTATAATATTGTGCGTATAAGCCGCCACATCTGCAATTACAGCAGGCAGTGTATCTGCATTGTTGTAAGTAGGGATAATTACACAGGTACGATACTGGTTGAAAAGGTTACTCAGAGATGCTTTATCACTCATTTAAAATATGGTAAGATTTAGATTGCCGGCGCAAAGATAAATATTTACAATTGCCGGCGCTGCAGCTCTTTTTTGATCAGTCCTAATTCCCTGCCAGTATGCCCCGCCACCGAACTGTTTTCCTGCGCCCTGCGCATAAGGTAAGGTACCACATCCTTAATAGGGCCGAAAGGAAGGTATTTGTTAACCGAACAACCTGCTTTGGCAAGATTAAACGTAATATGATCGCTCATGCCGTACAGTTGTGAAAAATGCACATGCGGGTGATACAACGGCAACCCTTTTTGCTGAAGCAATTGGGTAGCATGCAAGTTACTGTACTCATTATGCGTAGCTATTATAACAGCAATCTTATCTATATGATCAATACAAAATGAAACAGCATCATTGTAATCCCGGTCAGTAGCCGTTTTATCGGACTGTATGGGTGAAGGGTAATCTATTTTAGCCGCCCGGTTTCTTTCTTTTTCCATATAGGCGCCCCGCACGAGCTTAACACCAAGAATAAAATGGCGCAGTTCGGCAGCTTCAAGCGAATCTTTCAAAAATTTCAGCCTGTCGTGGCGGTAAAGCTGGATCGTATTATACACCACCACTTTCGAAAGGTTAAACCGCTCCATCATTAAAATTGTAATCACATCAACCGGATCCTGTATCCAGGTTTCTTCTGCGTCAACCAATACGCCAATTCCTTTCTCGGCTGCTGTTTCGCAAATCTTTCCCATTCTCTTTTGCACATTTTGCCATTCGGCACGCTCTTCATCACTTAACGATGCAACGGCGTTGGTATATCTTTTCATCAGGGAACCCTGCTGGTCTGAAACGGAAGAGTCTAATTTTTCCAGCAATCCCCTTCTTGCAAAACCTGTAACCTTAATGCTTATGAACGGAATGTTGGACTGCGTTGCGGCATACTGTATCACCCTTATAAATTCTTCCATGGAATGATCAAAAGCCGTTTCATCATTTTCCCCTCCTTCCACACCATAATCAAGAATAACACGCACATTATACTCGCCCAGCTTTTTTGCTACAGCCGCTGTTTCTTCTAATGTTTCGCCACCCACAAACTGTTCAAAAATAGTATGCCGGATCAGCCCTTTCACCGGGAGGCCGGCCTTTAAAACCCAGGGCGTTATGCGGGTACCCCACCGCACCAGCAACGGGGATCCCATAGACGAAAAAAGGAATTTCGCCTTTTTTAATGCTTTATCCGTTTTGTATGCAAAAGCATTTTCCGTATTATCAAATGAAATGGGGACGATGGCGTCCATACCTGAGCTATTTGCTCCAAATGTAAGTAAGGAAAATCAGGTAACAGAATTTTTCACTATTTGTCACTCATTCTTACCTGCGCGCCCTCCTTTCCCTTATTAGTTTCTTTATCTTGCAACTTTGCAAGCATTATATGGAAATTACACACACCAGTATTTACAAGTTCAGCATTCCCATGCATCCTTTTACGATTGCCACCGGAACGATGCATTTTGCCCAGAACGTTTTTATAAGGATCCACACCAGCGAGGGAATATACGGCGTGGGTGAATGCTCGGCTTTTCCTATGATCGTTGGCGAAACACAGGCAACCTGCTTTGAAATGGCAAAGGATTTTGCTTTATTATGGAAAAACAAAGACCCGCTGAATATACCGGAACGCATGAATGAATTGCATGCATATACCGCTTACAACAGCACCATCAAAAGCGCTTTCGATATGGCTTTATACGATATAAGCGCGAAAGCGGCAGGTAAACCCCTGTACGCTTTTCTGGGCGGAGAGAAAAAAAGCATGGAAACGGATCTTACGATTGGCATTGATACCCCGCAAGCGATGGCGGAAAAAGCGGTTGAATTCAAAAACAGGGGTGTGCGCATACTTAAAATAAAATTAGGCACAAAACCGCAGGAAGATATAGAACGCGTAAAGCAGATACGGGAAGCCATAGGCAATACCTTACAGTTACGTATAGATGCTAACCAGGGATGGACCTGCGAAGAAGCCCAGCTGGTACTAACTGCCGTCAGCCCATACAACATTGAGTTTTGTGAGCAGCCTATGCGCAGGTACAATGATCATCTTCTTCCGGAACTCAACCGCAACTCCCCTGTTCCCATTATGGCCGATGAAAGTGTTTTTGACCATCATGATGCCGGAAGAATTATAAAAAGCAAAGCCTGCAGCTATGTAAATATCAAGTTCGCCAAGAGCGGCGGTATCCTTGAAGCCTTAAAGATAAATGAGGTATGCAGCAGCCATCATATACCCTGTATGATGGGCGGCATGCTCGAAAGCCGTATTGCACTTACTGCGTTTGCGCATTTTGCTGCGGCTGCCACCAATATAAAATTTTACGATATGGATACCTGTATGATCGGACACAAGCTCGATCCTGTAACAGGAGGCGTAACCTATAATAATTTCTTCGTGGAACTGCCGGATGCCATTGGAATAGGCGCAGACGCGGAGGAAGCGTTTTTACTTGCCAATGAGCATACCGCTGTTTAAACCTGTTTATATTTGCTAAAAACACCGAACTGTAACCCATGAATAAAATAACCTTTTTCCTTTGCTTGTTAGCCGGTATTACCATAACAAAACTTATTGCGCAAAACAATCCTCCCGGAGAAGAAAATATAGAAGACAGTACCAAAATATATATTAAGCAATCCGCAAATGCCATAAATGGGGAGATCACCTATAAATCGCCTGTTTTTTTTGCCTTTAGCGAGAAACAGGAAAAGCTGGTCATTCAGCTCAACACTACTTCATTAAAAGATCATATTGAGATTACTTTTTTAGCAACGGATCTGAGATGCAATAACCAGGGAGAGGGTATAGAAATATTGATGAATGACGGTCATACTCCGCTGCTGGTAAACTACCTTCCTTCTAACTGCCGGAACATGCAGGCAGCCATTATATTAACGCCAAAAGTACCTCCACAGCATTTTAGCACCAGTCAGTCGGAAACCATGTTCTTCGGCTTTTTCCGCATCATGTCTTTCACACTCATTGGCGAAAAAACAATGATCAGGTATCGCCTGGATGAGCAAAGCGCTGAAAAGTTCCGCATAGCCTATAAATGCTTTGAAAAATTTGCAGGGCTATGGGAGTAATCTTTTTTGAAAAGCTTTACATCCGCTCTGGAGCAACCAGGCCTTTCTCCGGTAAATCAAAAATCTCTTTCATATTCAATATTTACACAATGCAACTTTATTTTTCCCCATCCGGCAGCAGAAAGCATTAGTGGAATGATATTTTATGTATATTGTTTTATAAAGAAGCCGGCCATGATGAAAATACTTATTATCCTGTTAATAGCAGCCCTCCCTGTAACCGGGTTTTGCCAGTCAAATGGTAAACAGGTTATTAAAATAGCGGGTATCAGCCTGGAGCAACTGATCAGAGGTTTTTTGGATGCAGGGTATTCCATTGAAAAAAGTGAAGCGTCCATGAGCGTTATTGTAACGCATTTAAAAGAAGCCCAAAAATCGAATGTAGCTACACAAATCAAAGCAAAGATCAAGGATGGTAATGTATTATTATCGGGTGAATATATTGAATCCGGAAAAGACCAAAACCCTTCTCCTATCACCGATGCGGGCGTTCCGGGAAGTCCGTGCAGCGAATCATGGAATATGATGCACGACTTTGCACAATCTTTTAAAAAACCATTGGAGATCCAGTGATTCAGGAGAGCAGCTATCGGTAGTGCTATGTTGAAACGTGAGAAGTGAGGGGAGTAAATGGTGAATAGTTTATCGTTTCATGGGGTGAGCGGTGAAACGATAAAGCTTAGACATGAATAGTTTCACTTGTATTAACTATCGTCTCACGGGGGCTGTGCTGAATTCACTACCCACAAATTCCAAACGCTAAACTTAATAGCCCTTAACCATAAATACACATTCCTCTATCTTCTTCACCTGCTGGGTTCTGTCAATATTTTTTATAGCGGAAGCAGATGGCAATTTAATATGCAGGTTACTGCTGTCTTTTTTTAATCCGTCCAATGCTCTAAAAATATTTCTTGATTTTATAGCAAAAACAACCCCGTCGGCGCTGGTTTGACGCGTACTTAATACGCCGATCACTTCCCCATCCTTATTAATAACGGGCCCCCCGCTGTTTCCGGGATTAGCGGAAATAGATATCTGGCAGGTAAGCGTATCGCCGTTAAACCCTGTTTTGGCGCTGAGGTAGCCTTCGCCATACACGATCTCTTCCCTGGGATAGCCTAAAGTAAAGACGGGCTCGGCAAGATCAACAACAGACTTCTTATTAATGAAATAGGGCAAAGCGCTCAGAGGCTTATACAGGCTGTCGCTGATTTTGAGGATGGCAATGTCTAAGCTATCATCCGAAAATATGGTTACGGCGCTCAGCTCCACACCGGATTTACTTTGCACGGTAACTTTTTCTGCTTTGTTCACCACATGGGCATTGGTTACCAGGTAACCTTTAGCATCAATCAAAAAACCTGTTCCTCCAAACTTTGCAGGAACGCCGGGGATTTCGATCTTATTCTTTACATCGGTCAATTCCCGGCGGGTGTGATTCTGATTCTTTTCTAAGAGGTCGATCTTTCGTCCCAGGTTCTCAATTTGTGCCTTATCTGTTTTGGGTGTTAATGAGGTAATCATACCGCTTATAATTAAAGCAGTGATTCCTGCAATTGAAGCTGCAACGGCTATTGTTTTCTTATACCTGTTCCACAGGTAAACCAGTTTCCGGCTTCCGCGAGGTTGCTTTATTTTTCCTTCCGCGGCTAATTTATTATGGATCTCATCCAATGAAGCGCGGTATTGCCTGTCCTGCTCAAACCGCTCCATCTGATTAATAAAGAAATGATGCTCCACCACCAACTGGTCAACATCGGGATGGGTTCTGCGCAATTCCTGGAACAATATCTTTTCTTCCTCCGACAAATCTCCCTGGAGGTAACGTTCCACCATTTCTAATAAACGAACATCATTCATTTGTTACCATTTTTATATTGTGCAAAAAATAGCTTTCGTAACCGAACCAGGCATTTATATTTCTGATTCTTGGCATTATCCGAATTTGTATATCCGAAATGCGCTGCTATCTCCTGCATATTTTGCTTCCGGATGTAATAAGCTTCAAGTATGCTTTTGCAGGGCTCGCCTATATGGGTCATAGCAAATTCCATCATTCCAAACTCATTATTCCTTTTTTCATGCATCCCAATATCATCTTCCACATATACTGTTTCTTCAAATCCGTTGGATTGCATCTCATACCGGCTATTCTTTTGCAATCTTTTGAGCCACAACCGTTTACTAACAGAATACAAATAGGTTTTAACCTGGCAGTTTAACTCAAACTCCGCTGATTTCGACTTTTCATACAGTACGATCAAAGCTTCCTGAAAAATATCCTTGGCATCCTCTTCCGATCCGTTGTTATTCAGAATCAGATTTTGAATAACTCCGTAATGATCACTGTATATCGTTTCAATGGCGTTTTTATCGTTGACCGACAGCCCCCTGATCAATGCTTGTTCCTTAAGGTTACTATTCACTAAGCGTATATTAATACTGTAATGCCATAATTGGTAACCCAAAATTGGGTAAAAATTAATTTAAAAAAAACCGGGTTACCTTTTTTTCACTTCCGTATTAAAGATAGATTTCATTATCAAACTATTCAAAAACATTAAGAATGAAAAAGTTACTCGTTATTCTGGCTATAGGCGCTTTTGCAGCCTGCAACAATGCAAGTGAATCTACTGAAGCTACTGTAGACAGTCTGAAAACTGCTGCTGAAGTTACTGCAGACAGCATTAAAGCTGATGCCGGCGCTGCTGTTGATTCTCTGCAGAATGCTACTGACGCTGCCGTTGACTCTGCAAAAGAAGCGGTTAAGCAATAAGCGACCGAATTTTTTTTATATGGCAAGCAATCGTTGAGGCCACTCCTGTTCAGGGGTGGCACTTTTTTTTATAAAAATTAGGGCTAAATATTTGTTTATTTATTTTTAGTCTTACCTTTGCCCCGCAATGAACAAAACAAAAGCATACGGTTTTTTTTATTTTTATTTCTACTTTACCGGCAGACCGGGATTGCTTTTGTTGAAAAATAACTAAAACTTAAAGAATTCAGCATAAACAGTCCCGGCTTAAAACCGGGATTTTTTTGTGACTTTTTGAAATCAGATTATATAAATACGATATGAGTGATCCTGTTAATATACCCGAAATAAAAGCCCTGGCTAACAAAGATAATGTTATTACAACCGGACAGGCAAAACAGGCAGATCCGGAAGAAGGTACAGCGGTAGCTGTTGCCATACAGGGCTATGAAGGCAGCTTTCACCAGGTGGCAGCACAGCATTTCTTTGGCAAAAAAACAGGTGTAATTTGTTGTGCTACTTTTGGGGATGTGGTTAAAAAAGCGCTGAATAAAAAAGAAAGTGACGGAGGCGTAATGGCAATTGAAAATTCCATTGCCGGAAGTATTCTGCCCAACTATAACCTGTTACAAAAAAGCAAGCTTAAAGTTGTTGGTGAAATATACCTGCAAATCAGGCAAAACTTACTGGTAAATCCCGGTATAGCATTAGAGGACATCAAAGAAGTTCATTCGCATCCCATGGCTATCCAGCAATGCCTCGAATACCTGGATCAGTATAACTGGAAGCTGGTTGAAACCGAGGATACGGCATTAAGCGCAAAACATATTCACCAGCATAAAAGCAAGCATATTGCAGCCATTGCCAGCACACTGGCTGCTGATTTGTATAACCTCAATGTGCTGGCGCCCGACATTCATACCTTAACAAATAACTATACCCGCTTTTTAATATTGCAGCACGAAGACCTGGCGGAGGTAATTGAAAATGCCAATAAAGCTTCTGTTAGCTTTCATACCGATCATTCAAGGGGTAGCTTAGCCAAAGTGCTTACTACCATAGCCGAAGGGCAGATCAACCTCAGTAAATTACAAAGCTCTCCTATCCCCGGATCCGATTTCCGGTATTCTTTTCATGCCGATATGGAATTTGATTCGCTGCACCAGTTTTACCAGGTAATAAAAGATATGAAAGCCCTCACAGAGGATGTAAAAATTTACGGGGTATACCGCAAAGGGAAACATTATACATAAACCAACTTATAACTTATTTACAACTTATTACTTACCACTTACCACTTACTACTTACTACTATCATGATCTCCACAGCAAAACGATTAGAAGGCATTGGTGAATACTATTTCTCTCAGAAGCTGAGAGCAATAGATGAATTGAACCGGCAGGGTAAACAAATCATTAACCTCGGTATAGGGAGTCCGGATATGCCTCCCCACCCGGATGTAATAAAAACATTACAGGAAGAAAGCGCTAAACCCAATGTTCATGCTTACCAGAACTATAAAGGCTCGCCCGTTTTACGCGAAGCCATTGCGGCGTGGTATACAACCTGGTACAACATCACATTAAACGCCGGTACGGAAATATTGCCGCTCATAGGCAGCAAAGAAGGTATCATGCACATTTGCATGACCTACATCAATGAAGGAGACGATGTGTATGTACCCAATCCCGGCTACCCTACCTACAGGAGCGCTGCCAGATTGGCCGGCGGCCATATAGTAGAATATACACTGGAAGAAAAAAACAACTGGCTGCCCGATCTTGAAGCGCTTGCAAAACAAATTGCCGGTTCAAAAAAGCAGCAGTCTGCCCGTTTGCTCTTTGTAAATTATCCGCATATGCCTACAGGGCAGTTGCCAACGCATTCCTTTTTTGAATCCCTGGTGGCGTTTGCAAAAGCAAATAATGTTTTAATCGTGCATGATAATCCTTACAGCTTTATCCTGAATGATCACCCGGAAAGTATTTTAAGCGTAGCAGGTGCTAAAGACGTTGCCGTTGAATTGAATTCATTAAGCAAATCGCAGAACATGGCCGGCTGGCGTGTGGGGATGTTGTGCGGCGCCCAAGAAAGAATTGATGAAGTGCTGCGCTTTAAAAGTAATATGGACAGTGGCATGTTTTTACCGGTACAGCTGGCGGCAGCAAAGGCTTTAACACTTGGGCAGGATTGGTACGACAGTTTGAATACAATGTATAGAAACCGGAGAGAGAAAGTATTTGCTTTGCTGCAATTGCTTGATTGCTCCTTTTCGGTGCAGCAGGCAGGCATGTTTGTATGGGCTAAAATCCCCGCATCATATAAAGATGGTTACGCATTAAGCGATGAAGTGTTGCATAACGCCGGAGTATTTATAACGCCGGGAGGGATTTTTGGAGACGCCGGCAATCATTATATAAGAGTTAGCCTCTGTTGTACGGAGCAAAAAATACAGGAAAGTATAGAAAGAGTAAAAGCATCACTGAAAGGAAAAAAATAAACAATGTTCGATACCATTACTATTGTAGGTGTAGGCCTGATCAGCGGTTCATTTAGTATGATCTTAAAAGAAAAAGGATTGGTAAAACATGTAATTGGTGTAAGCCGCACAGCGCAGAGCATTAACAAAGCGCTCGAATTAGGCATCATTGACGAGGCCCTGCCATTGGAAGAGGCGGTAAAGAAAAGCAGCCTTATTTATGTAGCCATACCGGTAGACGCCACCATACCTGTAATACAGGCAATAATGGACCTGGTGAATGAAGAGCAAATAGTAGTAGATGCAGGATCAACCAAACAGGCGCTTTGCGAAGCGTTGGCCAACCATCCTATGCGCAGGCGTTTTGTTGCCACGCATCCTATGTGGGGAACAGAATACAGCGGGCCGGAAGCCGCAGTTCGGGATGCATTTGCAGGCCGGGTTTGTGTAATTTGTGAAAAGGAAAAAAGCGATCCCGATGCGGTAGATACCGTGGAAAAGATATATAAGCTACTGGGTATGCATGTTACCTATATGGATGCAGATGCGCATGATATGCACGCCGCGTATGTTAGTCATATTTCACATATCACGTCTTTTGCACTGGCAAATACGGTATTGGAAAAGGAAAAAGAAGAAAACGCCATTTTTGAACTGGCAGGCGGTGGTTTTGAAAGTACAGTGCGTCTGGCAAAAAGCAACCCTTCCATGTGGCTCCCAATTTTTAAACAAAACCGGGAACATGTATTAGATGTGCTTAACGAGCACATTACCCAGCTAAGAAAGTTCAAAAGCTGCCTCGAAAAGGAAAATTACACCTACCTGCAGGAACTGATGGAAAATGCCAATAAAATAAACCGGATAATTAAATGACAGAAGGTATGAGGTGTAAGGCATAAGGTACATCTCTCTACACCCTATGCCCTAATGCCCTACACCCTATAACTTACACCTGATCCCTAAACAAACGATCGCGGTGCAAAACGGCAAATAATAAGGAGAATCAGCGAAATCGTGTTTATCTTTGCGAAAATTTTTTTAAATATATGATGACATTTGAAGCGTTGGGTTTAGACGAGAGATTGGTACAGGCTACCGATGCTTTGGGATTTAAACAGCCAACCCCTATACAGGAAAAAGCGATTCCTGTTTTGCTGAGCGGCACCACAGATCTGGTGGGGTTGGCACAAACGGGTACAGGGAAAACAGCAGCATTTGGACTACCGTTGCTGCAACTAATAGATGCAAAGGATAAATATCCGCAGGCGCTGGTAGTTTGTCCTACCAGGGAACTATGCATGCAAATCGTAAATGAAATAGAGCTCTTTAAAAAATTCATCACCGGCATGCATGTGGTAGCCGTATATGGCGGCACCGCTATTGGCGCACAGATCAGGGACCTAAAAAGAGGCGTGCAGATTGTTGTAGCTACCCCGGGAAGACTGATAGATTTAATTGAACGCAAAGCCATCAACCTGGAACAAATTAAATATGTAGTGCTCGATGAAGCAGATGAAATGCTGAACATGGGTTTCCAGGATGATATTGAATTTATTTTACAGAACACACCCAACCGCGAAAGCACCTGGCTATTCAGCGCTACCATGCCTCCTGAAATACGGCGGGTAAGCAAAAAGTACATGAAGGCTCCCGTAGAAATAACCGTGGGCAAAATGAACACGGCCAATAAAAACGTGGATCATCAATACTATGTAGCCAGTGCCCAGCACCGTTATGAAGCGCTGAAGCGTTTAATTGATTTCAATCCCGGCATTTATGGTATCATCTTTACCCGAACAAAGGCCGATGCCCAGGCTATTGCGGAAAAGCTTACAAGAGAAGGTTACGATATTGATGCCTTGCATGGCGATTTGACACAACAGCAAAGAGACAAGGTAATGGGTGAGTTCAGGGATAAAACACTGCAGCTTTTAATAGCAACAGATGTAGCCGCCAGGGGAATTGATGTGCAGGGCATAACCCATGTTATTAATTATGAACTCCCCGACGATGTGGAGGTGTATACACACCGCAGCGGACGTACAGGGCGCGCCGGCAACACCGGTATTTGTATGTCAATTATACATAGCCGTGAAATTGGCAAGATCAGGCAAATCGAAAGAATGGTGCAGGTACCCTTTCATAAGCTGGAGATACCGGCAGGCAAGGATGTATGCCGTAAACAGTTCTACCATTTTATGGATAACCTGCTGCAGTTAGATATAAATGACGACAGCTATGAGCCTTATATACCCATGCTGGAAGAAAAATTTGCCGATGTAAGCAAAGAAGAGGTATTGAAGCGGCTGGCTGCACATGAGTTTAAAAGATTTTTGAAATATTATGAAAATGCTGAAGATCTGAACGTGAGGGAAAGAACCCGCGAATACCGCGAAAGAGATTCCAGGGATCCCAGGGCATTTACAGAAAGACGGGATATTACCCGCAGGCGCGATACGAAAGGCCGCGAATTTGGAGGAAATGGCGGCGGCGACTTTACCAAATTATTTGTAAACCTGGGCACTAAAGACGGTTTTTACAAAGCCAGCTTCCTGCAGTTTATTTTAGATATGAGCGATTTGAGGAAAGACTCACTGGGAAGGATAGATATGAAAGAAATGAATAGCTGGATAGAAGTAGACAAAAAGTCGGCAACCCAGATGATCCGGTCTATTGACGGCAAAAAATATAAGGGCAGAAATATCAGGATGAACGAAGCCGATCACAGAAGATAGTTTCAGGAATAATTTCAATAATTCAATTAAGTAACAAATAAAACATTATTATATGCAAGCGGTTGAAACCAATACAAAAGCTGCAGTGCTGGAAAAGCTGAATAAAAAACCATTGATCATTGCCGGGCCCTGCAGTGCAGAAACCGAAGCGCAGGTGCTGGAAACAGCACAACGCCTGGCCAACACCGGAAAAGTGGATATGCTCCGGGCCGGTATTTGGAAACCCCGTACGCGCCCGGGAAGCTTTGAGGGAGTAGGCACAAAAGGTTTGCCCTGGTTACAACAGGCAAAAAAAATAACCGGTCTGCCCACCACAGTTGAAGTGGCCACAGGAAAACAGGCCCAGGATGCCCTGCATTTTGAAGTAGATATGCTTTGGATAGGAGCGCGTACAACAGTTAACCCGTTCAGCGTACAGGAAGTAGCCGATGCATTGCGCGGTGCGGATGTTCCGGTGTTTATCAAAAACCCGATCAATCCCGACCTGGAACTGTGGACAGGCGCAGTTGAGCGCATAGCCAAGGCCGGTATTAAAACAATAGGATTGATCCACCGCGGTTTCAGCGCATATGGTAATACGGAATACCGCAATGCCCCGATGTGGCACCTGGCCATTGAAATGAAAAGACGTAACCCCGAACTGAAAATAATAAATGACCCCTCGCATATTTGCGGCCGCAGGGACATTCTTTTAGAAGTAGCGCAAAAAGCCATTGACCTCGACTATGACGGGCTGATGATAGAAAGCCATATTGACCCGGATAAGGCCTGGAGCGATGCCAAACAGCAGGTTACACCGGAAAAGCTGGCAGAATTGTTAGACGCCATTACCTGGAGAAAAGAGGATGCAGATTCAAAGGAATTTCATGCCGCATTAGAACAACTGCGTCAGCAGATCAACCATCTTGACGATGAAATGATGCAGATACTCAGTCAGCGTATGAGCCTTGCTGAAAAAATAGGACAATACAAAAAGGAGAACAACATCACGATTTTGCAAACTTCCCGGTGGAACGAAATTCTAGAAAGGGCTTTTAGAAAAGGAGAAAAGATCGGCCTGAGCAATGAGTTTATCACTAAATATTTTGATGCGGTACATATGGAATCTATCAACCATCAAAATAAAATCATGAACGCCTGAATTTTTCCGCAGCGATAATATGCAGGGCAGCAATTCTACTTTTATTTATATCCATGCTATATGGTGTACTGCCGGCAAACAGCCTGTGCTTACCCGCATAGTACGGAAAGTATTATTCGCCTACATGAAAAAAAACGCGGAAGAGAGCGGTATCCAGGTAATGGTGGTAAATGGCGGCGATGAGCATGTTCACTGCCTTTTTAAGCTAATGCCTGCCCAGTCTGTTTCAGCAATCATAAACCAGCTGCAAAGCGATTCGGAAAACTGGGTGAACAACAATAAGCTTTTATCAGATCCATTCGAATGGAATGATATTTACTCAGCGTGGTCTGTCAGCCCTTCCACTGTTGATAAAGCTGCCGAATATATAAGCAGGCAGGAAGCATATCACCAGGAAAAGACCTTAGAAGAAGAGCTGACTGCATTTGACCGGATGGTAGTGCACATAAGCTGAGGGCTTATCATTAAAATCCGAAATCTCAAAATCAGAACTATTCATAATGGATTCGATACAATATAAATTCAGTAATGCTTCTTCCCGTTTTTATTTCGACAGCAGTTTTTCGCAGTTAAAAAAGATCGTTGATCCCAAATCGGCCATTCTTGTTACCGATGAAAACCTGTACAGCGGTCATACTAAAAAATTCAGGAACTGGAATACCATTGTGCTGAAACCGGGGGAAGCCTTTAAAGTGCAGGCTACCGTGGATACGGTAATTGAGCAAATGATCGCTTTGGCGGCCGACCGGAAGACCACGCTCATTGGCGTTGGCGGAGGCGTAATTACGGATATTACGGGATATGCGGCATCGGTATACATGCGGGGCATTCCGTTTGCGTTTGTACCTACATCGGTACTGGCAATGGTAGACGCAAGCATTGGCGGAAAAAACGGGATTGATGTTGGCGTATATAAAAATATGGTAGGTACCATCCGGCAGCCCTCTTTTCTTTTACATGATTATAGTTTCCTGCAAACACTGCCCCAAAATGAATGGGAAAATGGTTTTGCTGAGATCATCAAACACGCCTGCATAAAAGACGCGGCCATGTTCAGGGAACTGGAAGCCGGTACGCTTAAAACCTACCGGCAAAAGAAAACGGCGATGCGCTCACTGGTGCGGCGAAACGCGCTTATCAAAATCCGGGTAGTACAGAAAGACGAATTTGAAAAAGGCGACAGGAGGCTGCTTAACTTCGGGCATACGCTGGGCCATGCGCTGGAAAACCAATACGACCTGTCGCACGGACAGGCTATTTCCATAGGCATGACCTATGCCTGTCATATTTCAGCACAGTTAAGAGGCTTTAAAGATACCGGAAGCGTAGTAAAATTATTAGCGCAGTACGGACTGCCTACTTATGCAGATTTTAATAAAAAGAAGGTTATAGAAGTGCTGAAAATGGATAAAAAAAGAGAGCGCAAGGAAATGAATTATGTATTACTGGAAAAAAAAGGTAAGGCTGTGATGGAGTCAATACCTTTACCCCAATTGGAAAAAATAATAGCAGCGTTATGATAGCAACCATTCAACCTTCAGTACTCTCTGATACGGTTCAGGCGCCTGCATCCAAAAGTGCTATGCAAAGGGCTTGCGCTGCGGCGCTGATATCCGGGGGAAAAAGTATTATTTATAACCCCGGACATTCCAATGATGATAAGGCTGCCCTGCAGGTAATTACAGCCTTAGGCGCAAAAGTGAATACACGCAGCGATGGAGCTATAGAAACAGACAGCAGCGGCGTCAACCTGTCTTCTCCGGGCATCAGTCAAAACAATGCCCTCACCATCAATTGCGGGGAAAGCGGGTTAGGAATACGCATGTTTGCTCCGGTTATAGCATTAAGCAGGCTGCCTGTTACTATAAAAGGAGAAGGAAGTTTACTGTCGCGTCCGATGGACTTTTTTGATGAAATATTCCCGCGTTTAAACGTAACCGTTAGTTCAAATAACGGCAGGCTGCCCGTTGTTCTTTCCGGGCCGCTGCAGCCCCGTAATATTGAAATTGACGGTTCACTGAGCTCCCAGTTTTTAACGGGTTTGCTGATGGCCTATGCTGCTGCAGAAGCCCGTGATGTTACCATCAAAGTAAATAATTTAAAAAGCAGGCCTTACATAGATCTTACACTTAAGGTGATGCAGCTATTTGGTTTGAAAACACCGGAAAACAACAATTATAAGGCATTTTATTTTGACCAGTCGCCCGCACGTCTTGCGCCATCCGAAACCACGTATACCGTGGAAGGCGACTGGAGCGGCGGAGCATTCCTGCTGGTAGCAGGCGCTATCGCCGGAGAGATAACAGTACGCGGACTTGATCCGAATTCTGCGCAGGCCGATAAAAAAATATTGGAAGCGTTGCAGGATGCAGGCGCCGGAACAGTCATCAGCGATGAAGGGATCAGGTTAGTTCCGGGTGCATTAAAAGCATTTACCTTTGACGCCACCGACTGCCCCGATCTTTTCCCCCCGTTGGTAGCATTGGCAGCATATAGCAGCGGCACAACCGTTATTAAAGGCGTAAGCAGGTTAGCGCATAAAGAAAGCAACCGCGGGCTAACCCTGCAGGATGAGTTTGGAAAAATGGGACTGCAGATAGATTTACAGGATGATATCATGCATGTGCATGGCGGAAAGGGATTAAAAGGTGCAACGGTGCATTCCCGTCATGACCACCGGATTGCCATGGCCTGCGCTGTGGCTGCGCTGCGTGCTGAAGGAGCAACTACAATTGAAGAAGCCGGCGCGATCAGCAAATCATATCCCGATTTTTATGAAGACCTCGTTAAGCTGGGAGCAAACGTAAAAATAAAGCAGCAGTCCGCTCATATTCAATAACCAATCATTAGCTTTAAGTAAATTCGCATATGAATTCTTTTGGGAGACTATTTCGCGTACATATATTTGGAGAATCGCATGGTGAAAGTGTGGGCATCTGTATTGACGGCTGCCCCGCCGGTTTGCCCCTGAAGGTGGATGACTTTTTGAACGATATAGAACGGAGGAAAGGAGGCACACAAAAAGGAACAACGCCCAGGCAGGAATCGGATCTGCCCATTTTTAAGAGCGGTATTTTTAACGATACTACAACGGGTGCCCCCATTACCATACTCTTTGAAAATAACAATACCCGTTCGGGAGATTACCAGAAGCAGCGGGCTGTACCCCGGCCCGGTCATGCAGATTTTGTAGCACATCAGAAGTTTGGCGGATTTGAAGATTACAGGGGCGGCGGTCATTTCAGCGGACGGCTTACGGTAGCGCTGGTAGCGGCAGGGGTGATAGCCAAAAAAATATTACTTGCCTTACCTCAGGAAAAAAGCAAGTCCGTAACCGGCGGCATTTCCGTTATAGCCTCCCTGCTTGAAATTGGCGGGGAAAAAGATATGGAGAAAGGACTGCAAAAAGCTATTGATGCCAAGGATAGTATTGGCGGTATTGTGGAGTGCAGGGTAAACGGACTGCCTTCGGGACTGGGAGAACCTTTTTTTGATTCAGCAGAATCGTTATTGAGTCACGCTGTTTTTGCCATACCCGCTATACGCGGAATTGAATTTGGAACAGGCTTCGCCGCCGCCGGTATGTTCGGCAGCGAGCACAACGATGCTATTACTGACCGGAACGGGAAAACCCGCACCAATCATGCCGGGGGAATAGTAGGCGGTATAAGCAATGGCAACGAGCTGGTATTCCGCATTGCGGTTAAGCCCACTTCTTCCACACCTAAAGTGCAGGAAACCTTAAACTGGGAAACGGGAGATATAGAAGCGTTTTCCGTAAAAGGGCGTCATGATCTTTGTATAGCTTTGCGGGTGCCTGTTGTGCTGGAGGCCGTAACTGCTATCGTTTTAGCCGACCTGATGTTAACCGCGCAAAAAACACCACGGATATTATAAATTTACTTGAGTTAAACCGATTACTATGCCCGTCATCTACCACATCACTACCGCCTCTGAATGGAATGATGCAAAAGAAAAAGGATTTTATGAATCCAAAGCGCTCAAAGAAGAAGGATTTATCCATTGCAGTGAAGAGCGGCAAATACCTGATGTGCTGAACAGGTATTACAGTGGTAAAACAGACCTCATTCAATTAACGATTCAAACCGAAAAACTCACCAGCCAGTTAATTTACGACTGGTCTAATGCCATTGAAGATACATTCCCCCATATATACGGTCCCCTCAACCTCGATGCCGTTATAAACGTTGAGAACCTATAGCGTAGAGTGAGAAGAGAGAGAAGTGAATGGTGAATAGTTTATCGTTTCACGTTTATCGTTTCACTTCCGTTTAACACCAGCTCCGGAGTTGATCTATATCAACGCAACGGCCTCTTTTTCCTGCATATTGTTGCGGTATGATAAGAAATTGCTTCTACGCTTAATTTAATGGTTATTCATGCGATTTTCACCATCCCTGTAAGTATTTTTACTAACCCTTACAGGGATAATACTATCACACACTCTAAAAAACACGTATGAAAACTTTATTAATTATTACCAGTATTATCCTCTTATCCTTTCAGATAGACCGCCTGCTGGTAACCCATTTTTCCGGTGACAGCAGTAAAATGGAGATATTAAGCAACGCCCTTTCCATCCATGAGCCTGGGCGGGATGTACAACCTGCTCATTATAATGCAGTTGCGGGCTCACTGGAAACAATAGCTTTGGAAACTGCTGCCGTAAAGGCAACGCCGGATCATATTGAAAAAAAACCCGTAGTAAAATTAAAAACGGGCAACAACAATGCAGCACAAAGCAACAGCAGGAACAGTGCGCTCCATCATAATATAAAACAATCCGGAAAATACCTGGGACTGAACACGGTGCAATTCGGTTTTGACCAGTATGAAGAAATAGAAACCAAAGCATTTAATCAGATTCTGCAGTTTGCCGATCAGCTCATTTTTAATGAATCTTTAAAAATAAGCATTGCCGGTTTTACCGATAATACGGGCAGTGCAGAATATAATAAACAACTTTCGCTGCTGCGCGCCCAAAATATAAAACAGTATATGCTTGACCTGGGCGTGAATGAAAGTCAGATTATTATTTCGGCAAATGGCGTATCATATCCTGTAGCAGATAATGATAGGGGCGAAGGAAGAGCTGCCAACAGGAGAGTGGAAATGCTGCTGGTACAGCTATAAGCTAATGGGTAATTTTGCCACAAAGCACAAAGGAAAACGCTTTGTGGCTTCGTGCCGGCCCGTCCGGTTCAGGCGGGCCTTTGCGGCTAAATTACTTTTTATGATGGTCTTCGCAATAGCTTTTGAGCAACCCCTAAATAATCAGCATGGCATCGCCATAACTGAAAAAGCGATATTTATCTTTTATAGCTTTTTTATACGCTTCCATGGCTAAATCGTATCCCGCAAAAGCACAGGCCATTATTAGAAGGCTTGTTTTGGGAAGATGGAAGTTGGTGATCAGAGAATCGGCTATGGAAAAATTATAGGGCGGATGAATAAAGGTATTCGTCCATCCTTCAGAAGGTTTCAGTAGTTTATCGGAGGTAAAGGAAGATTCCAGTGCCCTCATCGTAGTAGTTCCAACAGAGCAAATTCTTTTTCCCTCCAGCCTCGCCTTATTTACAATGCCACAGGCTTTATCTTCAATCCTGTAATACTCCGCGTCCATCTTATGTTTACTTAGATCTTCTACTTCAATAGGACGAAAAGTACCCAGCCCGGTATGCAGCGTTATTTCAGCAAAACGGATGCCTTTGATCTCGAGGCGCTTAATGAGCTCAATGCTAAAATGCAGCCCCGCGGTTGGCGCAGCAACGGCGCCTTCGTGTTTGGCATATACCGTTTGATAACGCTCCTTGTCTTCTTCATCCGGCTTACGCTTAATATATTTGGGCAACGGCGTTTCACCCAGTGTATTGAGCACCTGTTTGAACTCTTCATTGCTACCGTCAAAAAGAAACCGTATGGTGCGTCCGCGTGAAGTAGTGTTATCTATTACTTCAGCAACAAGGTCTTCCGCTTCACCAAAATAGAGCTTATTTCCAACCCTTATTTTACGCGCAGGGTCAACAATAACATCCCACAATTTATTCTGATGGTTTAGCTCGCGGAGTAGAAATACTTCAATCTTTGCACCTGTCTTTTCCTTACGTCCATACATTCTTGCGG
Source organism: uncultured Sphingobacteriales bacterium (assembly GCA_937871285.1). GTDB lineage: Bacteria > Bacteroidota > Bacteroidia > Chitinophagales > Chitinophagaceae > Agriterribacter. Next base: position 40,936 of record CALMQS010000108.1, read on the forward strand.
GAAATACTTTGGTATTATTTACTACAAATACATCTTTATCATCAAAGTAATCAAGTACATCGCGAAAGTGCTTGTTTTCAATTTGGCCGGTAGCACGATGTATTACCATCATACGGGCGTCTTCTCTTTTTTTGGCAGGATGTTGTGCAATAAGATTAAGTGGAAGGTCAAAACGGAATTGTGATAATTTCATCTGAGTGTTTATTATTTTTTGCAGTCACATGAAACTTACCCTTATCAATGCGGCGAGGTATCTTTGTTTGTCCTGAACCTGATCTTACGGTATCAGGTTTCATGTAAATAGCTGTATTTAACAGCGTGCAAAGGTAAGGAAATAATAACTTGAATACAAAATCTTCAAAAAACAGCTGATTCTTGTTTTACTACAGCAATCCGGGGGGCGGTATGCCGCGGGGAATGGCCGCTATTAACCTTTTCGTATAGGCGCTTTGGGGAGCGTTATATACCTCTTCCGCAACGCCGGTTTCCTCTATTTTTCCCTGGTACATTACCAGTATACGATCGCTGATATAACGAACTACCGAAAGATCATGCGAGATAAAGAGCGCGGCAAACCCGAATGCTTCTTTTACATCGTTAAGCAAATTAAGCACCTGGGCCTGTACGCTTACATCCAGCGCGGAAACAGATTCATCACAAACAATAAATGAAGGACGCAAAGCCAGAGCCCGTGCAATGCCTATGCGCTGCCGCTGTCCGCCGCTGAATTCATGCGGATAGCGGTTATAATGATCAGCATTCAGGTTTACTTTTTCCAGGATATTAATGATCCAATCTCTCCTGCCCTTATTGCTTCCTCCTAACCCGTGTATATACATGGCTTCCTGTATGGCGCTTCCTACCGTAAGGCGCGGATTAAGGGAGGAATAAGGATCCTGGAAAATGATCTGAAAATCTTTGCGCATATGCCGCAACTGTGCAGGAGATAAATGCAGTAAATTTTGTTTCTTAAAATAAACAGCCCCGCCTGTAGGATCAATTAAACGGAGCAGGCTTCTTCCCAATGTTGTTTTACCACAGCCGGATTCTCCTACCAGGCCCACCATTTCACCTTTGTATATATTAAAGCTCACATCATCCACCGCCTTTATATAACGCCGGGGTGTACCCCTTCTTTTTCTTTCCGAAGGGAACCATACTTTCAGGTTTTGAACTTCCACCAGCGGATGAACGTATGCCGTACCCTCCTGTTCCGTTTTACCGGGAACGGCTTTAATTTCAGCATTGCTATTCTGCTCTTTATGCAACCCATTACCTGCTTTACTTTTTGCAACCCCGGGTTGCCGCTCTTTCCTTATTATGCTGCCATCCTCATTCATTTCCATAAAGTCGCCTACCACCGGAAGCCTTTCTTCTTTTGCATGCAATACAGGGCGGCACTCCAGCAGCGCCCTGGTATACGGATGACGGGGATTGGTGAACAGTGCCTGTGTTGTATTTTGTTCAACAATTTCTCCCCTGAACATTACTATAATGCGATCTGCAATTTCAGCCACCAGGCCAAGGTCATGACTGATGAAAATAACACCAATATCCTTTTCCGCCTGCAATGCTTTTATTAAACGGAGAATGTTTTGCTGAACGGTTACATCCAAAGCAGTAGTGGGTTCATCGGCTATGAGCAGCAGCGGTTCACAGCTCATGGCCATGGCAATCATTACCCTTTGCTTTTGCCCGCCGCTTATTTCATGCGGGAAGCGGCTGAACATGGCGGCAGGCTCAGGTAACTGAACTTTTTCAAATAATTCAACTGTTTTTTGCTTAGCGGCCGCAGCGCTAACAGCCTGGTGCAGCATTATGGCTTCCATTACCTGGTTACCACAGGTGTATAAGGGGTTGAGCGAGGTCATCGGTTCCTGAAAGATCATGGAAATCTGGTTGCCTCTTACGGCCTGCATTTCTTTTTCAGACAAACGCAACAGATCAACGCCCGCTTCACCCTGCGCCGAAAATAGAATACTGCCGCTGGTATATTCGGCAGGCGGTACCGGTAATAACTGAAGGATGGCAAGCGAGGTAACTGATTTTCCGGAACCCGACTCTCCTACTATAGCTACGGTTTCGCCCCGGTTTACAGAAAACGATATGTTGTGCAATGCCGGCGTTAGTTTTTTCTCCTGCCGGAAGCCAATGCCCAGGTTTTGTATGGATAATAGCGGAAACATCGGGGGATCAAAATCTCAAATGCCTTACGGTTAAGCCGTCGTTGATCAGTTGCTTTAAGGAATCAATACCAATCTTTATATGCGTTGCCACAAATGCTTCCGTTATTTTTTTATCGCTCTCCTCCGTTTTAACGCCTTCGGGTATCATAGGCTGATCACTGACCAGTAAAAGCGCTCCGGTAGGAATTTTATTGTAAAATCCAACCGAAAAAATAGTAGCCGTTTCCATATCAATCGCGTATGCTCTTATGCGCTGAAGATAAGCCTTGAATTCCTCATCATGCTCCCATACGCGCCGGTTGGTAGTATACACCGTGCCTGTCCAGTAGTCAACGCCATAATCCCTGATAGTGGTTGAAATAGCTTTCTGCAGCGCGAAGGCAGGTAAGGCCGGAACCTCGGCAGGAAAGTAATCGTTGGATGTACCTTCACCACGTATAGCAGCTATGGGAAGGATCAGGTCGCCCAGTTTGTTCCTTTTTTTTAATCCGCCGCACTTACCTAAAAACAATACGGCCCTGGGTTCAATAGCAGTAAGCAAATCCATAATGGTTGCCGCTCCGGGGCTTCCCATTCCAAAATTTATAATAGTAATCCCTTCTGCTGTAGCACAGGGCATCGGGCGATCCCTGCCGGTTACTTCAACACCATTCGATTCAGCAAAATAACTGACGTAGCCGCTAAAGTTGGTTAACAATATATATTTTCCAAAGTTTTTAAGCTTTTCACCGGTATAACGGGGCAGCCAGTTTTTAACAATATTCTCTTTTGTTTGCATACCTCTTTAAATGGCTAATTTAGCAAATTCATTTTTAAGTATGATTAAAATAGCATACCCTGCACATCCGTATAAGATCAAAACCGAAAATGGCAAGGAGCTTATTTTTGATACCATCCGTAAACAATGGGTAGCGCTTACCCCCGAGGAGTGGGTAAGGCAAAATTTCCTTCAATATTTGTTACAGGTAAAAAAATACCCCGGCGCATTAATAGCCGTAGAAAAAGAAATCCGGCTGGGCGAGCTCGTTAAGCGTTGCGATATTGTAATTTACGATAACACCGCAACTCCCCTGCTAATGGCAGAATGCAAGGCAATGGATGTAAACGTTAATGCTGCGGCTGCAGAACAGATTATACGGTATAACATTTCCCTGCCTGTAAGATACCTGGTTATTACCAACGGCTCCTATTGTTTTGCATTTGAAAGAACCGGAAAAAAATTCCACCTGCTGAGGGAAATACCGGGATGGAACCCATAGGAAAATAAAAGCACGATTATTCCTCCACGGTTTTCGGGCTTTCATAATCCTTTATCTTATTGTACAGGGTTTTACGATCTATTTTAAGAATTTCCGCCGCCTTTGTTTTATTATAATTTACCTGTTTCAACACCTTTAAAATCGTTTCATACTCTGCCTGCGATGCAGCTCCTTTAAGGTCGGGGCCTTTTAATGATGCCGTATGAAAAACAGGTTCCTTTGAAATTTCACCAAATGGTGCCGGTTGCATCATTTCGACAGGCAATACGGAAGAGCCGATAAAGGGGGCATTGGTTAATAATGCAGCACGGCGGATGACGTTCCTGAATTCGCGCAGGTTGCCGGGCCACGCGTATTGTATAAATAATTGCAGCACCTCATCGTCAAACCCTTCAATATTCTTATCTAATTCGTAACAGGCTTTTTGCAGAAAGAAATCGGCAAACAGCAGGATATCTTCTTTACGATTCCTCAGCGGGGGTATATAAATAGAAAATTCATTAAAGCGGTGAAAAAGATCTTCCCGGAATTTTCCTTTACGGTATCCATCCTGCAGGTCTTCGTTAGAAGCTACTATGATCCTGATGTCCAGGTTCATTTCCTTAGTGCCTCCTACCCTTTTAAATTTCCGTTCCTGTATTACACGTAAAAGGGCGGCCTGCACATCAATAGGGAGGTTGGCTACTTCATCTAAAAAAATAGTGCCGCCATTTGCCATTTCAAAATGACCTTCCTTGTCCGTTACAGCGCCGGTAAAAGATCCTTTCACATGTCCGAACAGCTCACTGCCCGCCAGTTCTTTTGATAAAGTGCCACAGTCTAAGGCAATAAAAGGCTTACCTGCCCTGTTGCTGTACTGATGAATTGTTTTTCCTATTACCTCCTTGCCGGTTCCGCTTTCTCCATATAATATAACACTGTAAGGCGTAGGCGCTACCAGTTTAATCTGCTTATACAACTCTTTGGTAGCGGGGTCTCTGCCTATCAGGTATTCGTCATTTAACGGCACCGGTTTTCCTTTATGGTTAATGCTGCCTGCATCAGCAGCTGATGCAGGTCTCCCCGCATTGGAAACATACTCCTGTGATTTTTTAATAACACTCAATACTTCGTCGGGAATAAGCGGCTTGGCTATGTAATCAAATGCGCCCTGCTTAATAATATCAACGGCAGTTTTAATATCGGAATAGCCGGTAATAATAATAACCGTTGTAGCAGGCTTCAACGTTTTTATTTCCTTTAGCACTTCATGTCCTTCTTTATCGCCCAGTCTAAAGTCACATAGTACGATATCAAAATGGCTTTCTTTAAATTTAGATAATCCTGAATTTCCCGTATATGCCGTTTCCGTTTCAAAACCTTTACGTTGTAAAAACCTGCTCAGCAATGCGCACATGTCCATATCATCATCTACTACCAATATTCTACTCATATCAGATTCGTTTTAAAGTATGACTAAGTTAGTTGAAAACATTTAAATTCCCATCCCGGCTTTTAAAACAGCCTGTTTATCGTTGTAGTATCTGTATCTCATATATTGAATTTAAAAGCCACTGCCTGTAACAGTGGCCCAACTTGCCGCTCTTCATTCATCCTGTTCAAAATAAAACAAGCAGGCGGCAGATTACATAATCGAAACTACCCCTTTTCATTTTACTATTTTTCAGATATGAACTTAAAAACCCTGCCAATGGCTTAAAGTTGCTATGGAATTCAATAGCATATTCAATGCTTTGGTAAACGTGTTGAGTATAATCGTCATATTGGGGAAATTAATACCCGAAAAAAAATATTTATTAACCTACAGCATATATAAATAAATAACCGTATGCATAAATACTGCAATTGGTTATCTCATTTAAAAAATTTCTTCGGTTATACTATGGCAGGTAACTTGCAATAAAGCCCGGAAAGAATTATTGTACTTTTGAAAATAGGTGAGCCCTTTGTATGAAAGCTTTGATTATAGATGACGAATTAGATATATGCTATTTACTAAGCGGGATATTAAAACAGCAGCATTTCAGTACCCGGTATGTAACTTCCCTGTCGGATGCGGAAGCTGCTCTACAAAATGACCCGCCTTCGATCATCTTCCTCGACAATCATTTGCCGGATGGATTAGGAATTGATTTCATTCAATTTATCAAATCCAGGTACCCTGTGAGCAAAATAATAATGATCACCGCCCATGATAGTCCCGCCGAACATAGAAGAGCCTATGCAGAAGGCGTGGACCTTTTTATTCCCAAACCATTTACAAAAGAAAAGATCCATTCCGCCATCAGCCAGGTAACCGCATAGTATTTATTTACTCACACTGTAGAATTTAATGCACGTTTTTCTGCTTAAGCCACATCAGGCTTATTATTCCGGTATCGTCAAATCCTTATTACATCAGCCTTCCGGGATGTTTTAATTTTTGGCAAACTTTTTTAATATGAATAGATAATTCAAAATCATCTTAAATTATTCAATATGGGAAATTTACTGTACCTGGTAGCGGTAATTTTAGTTATTGCCTGGGCTATCGGCTTTTTAGGTTATCATGCTTCGGGATTAATACACATTCTCTTAGTAATTGCCGTGATAGTTGTTCTGTTAAGGATAATAAGAGGCGCGGCCAATTAATTAACCCCGCGATAAAGAAGGCAAATTTATTATTTTACTAAAAAGATTTATTATGGAAAGCTGGAAATTAAAATTAAAAGGCAACTGGAATGAAGTAAAAGGAAAGATCAAACAAAAATACAGCAACATTACAGATGATGATCTCCTGTATGAAGAAGGAAAAGATGATGAACTGTTAGGGAAGATCCAGCAAAAGATAGGGCAAACAAAAGAAGAGGTAAAAAAGTGGATAGAAAGTTTATAACGCCGGGCCAACGGGTATCCGGTTCTATCGCGGCAATTCGAAGCACTAATTTACAGGGCCTGAATTTACCGCATCGTATAAACGCAAGGGGGGAGCGAAAACTCCTCCTTTTGCATTTAAACAGGTTAAGCAAAGTTGAATGAAATAATGAAACGCGTTCCTTTACCAGGCTCGCTATCTACATTGATATTGCCTTTGTGACTTAATATAATATTCTCGGTATTGGTTAACCCCAGGCCTGTTCCCTTCGCTTTTTTACTGTAATACGGCTCAAATAATTTGTTCAGTGTTTCACTGTCCATTCCACTTCCGTTATCTTCAATTTCAATGATACATTTATCATGTTCGCCATAAGTTAATATCGTTAATATCCCTTTACCGGGTTCCATAGCTTCAATGGCATTAACGATAATATTCAAAAAAGCTATCTTAATTTTTTCTTTATCAACAGTAATATTACAAATGTCTCTGTCGTAATTTTTAATAATCTTAATGTCATTCAGCGTCAGCCTGTCTTCCGCCAGCTGCAGGGCTTCATCTAATAAATCATTTACTGAAACTGCCTCCGCTGTAAGCTCTATAAATTTAGTAGAATTCAGCAATTCGGTAATGAGCATATTAATACGGTGGCTGTTCCGGGTAATCATGTCATAGAAAACATTCCTTTCTTGCCGATCGGAATCCGTTTCTGTTCTGAGCTGGTCTACAGACAGGTTAATGTTCGTGAGGGGATTTCGTACCTCATGCGCAATGGTTCGGGCTATGCGGCCCGTAGCTGTAAATTTTTCCATCCTGCGCATTTCAAGCAATTCCCTGTTTGCTTTATCTAATTGCTTCACTCTCTCTTCCAGCTCTTCGCGATACGTTTCGGCCCTCCTGTCGGCAAGACGCCGTGCCCTGTTTTCAGTAACATAAGTAATAAAGCCAAAAACAAAGAGCAATAAAGCCACGATAAGGGAAACAATAACAACTGTGTTGAGTAAATGATTGCGGGATTGAAGATCATCATTTCTGTTATCCAGGATATCGCGTTCAGAGTCCTGCATAATTTTAATAATGGTTCTAAGGCTGTCCATATTTGCTTTCCCTTCCTTTTCGTAGTATAGTATACTATCAGTCAGGCGGTAATCATTTTCGGTAAACTGAACAATAGCATTATTGAGGAAGTCGTATTTCCGGTCCATCAGCTTCTTGGCCTCCTGCATCATATCGCGCTGTGTTTTGCTGTTAATGATCTGTGTAAGCAAATCATAAAACAATGGCCCCGCCTTTACCTTACTCTGATGATAAGGCGTTAAAAAGCTTTTGTCCTTACTGATTATAAACCCCCTGAAACCCAATTCCGCATCTTTCATGAGGGAAAGAAAATCTTCCAGGTTATGAATTACCTTATTTGTATGCCCAATAAGCCTGGACTGCTCAAGTACCTGCCTGTTGATATACAGGGTGATCAGGTAAGAAATAAGTAAAATCAGGAACGCGGAGCCATAGCCCACCCTGATCCGTTTATCAATCCTGAATTTTTTTATGATCCGTTTCATGCATATTTAAAATAAAAGCTGAAGATCCGGTAAAGTAAACGAAAGAAAAGAAGTTTACGGGCTAGCTTTCACCCACCCGTATTTAGTAAAAATAGTACCAAAAAGAAGATAAAGCTAAAAAATGAAAAAACGGTATAACACTTATCCGAACACAGCTCAATGGTATCAGATATGCTTTTTTGCAATTAAAGCTGCTTAGCGATACCGTTTTTGCAACATCAAACTGAAGCAGGGCCTCAGGGGGCTGTTGCTTAGATTACGCCCCTTATTTCCAGTCCCTCCCCGCCTTACACTTCTGCTACGCCCAATTTACCTGTATATACCTGCCGTTCGCTTTTATTGGGATCAATATTAAAATCCTGCATAAATGTTAATGTAAGTAAAAAATATGTTACCGCATTTGAGTATCCCCAATTCTGCATATCCTCTCTTACCCATAATGAGACAGGATAGCGTTTATTACAGCCATTTCACGGAAGAAGAGTTTGCCGCTGATGAATATTTTCAGCAGTGGGTGCTGCTGCCCGATGAAGAAACGCAGCAGTACTGGACATTTTATGCTCAACAGCATCCCCAACAACAGATCGCTATCAACAATGCCGCTAAGCTCGTGCAGCACCTCGCTCAAACCGGCTTTCATATCCCTTTCTTGTCGCCAAACGAGAAACAACAGCTCAGGAATAATATTTTTGAGCAGATCAGCAAGCCGCCTGTGATCACTTCTTTAAAGCGTTCCCCCGCCACAAGCGGTAAATGGTGGCTTCTGGCTGCGGCAATCCTTGCTGTAATTTTTGCATTCCCGTTCCTCTATCCTTTCAATACCCATTCCGCAGCAGGCATAGTGTCTATGGCTTCGGAAACTACCCAAATAAGGCAGGTGAAGAAAATTTTGCTGCCCGACAGTTCTATCATTATCCTCAATGGAAATTCTTCCGTGCGCTATAACAGCAATCTGGCAACTGCTGCTGCCCGGGAGGTTTTTTTGGAAGGCAATGCTTATTTCCATGTAAAACAAACCGCTTCGCTCACGCCTTTTATCGTACATGCCAATCAACTGAAAATATATGTAACCGGAACCGAGTTCAATGTAAACGCCAGGTCCAAAGCCACCGATGTGGTGCTTACCAGCGGCAGGGTGAATGTAACCCTGGAAAAAGGCAGGGGAAAAACGGTGTATATGCAGGCCGGATATGTCCTTAATGTAGATACCGTCAGCAATGAGCTTATTACGGCCAAAACCAACACAGCCCTGTATACTGCCGCATGGAACCGGGGCGAATGGCATTTTGAGGAAACTACCCTGGCAACCGTTGCCCGGCTTATTAAAGAATACTATGGAATGGAGATGGTCTTTACCAACGAAGCGCAACGGCGGCTCATGATTACCGGTGTAGTATCGGTTAACGACTTTTCAACATTGATACAGGTAATAGAGAAAACCTTAAACATCAGCATACAAACACAAAACCAACAATTAATCATTATTAACCCTCAATCAAAACAGTTATGAAAAGAAAGCCATCTTTTTCAAAACGCTGCTTAGGGACAATGTTGCCGGCCGTATTGTTCTTACTGGCCACAACCGGGGCATGGGCGCAGGATGTAGCCGCTCTTTCCCCTTCCTTAGTAAACAAAAGCAATCCTGTGCCGGATAGTGATCTGAAGACCACTTCCCTGCAGGAGTTCATGAATGAATTTAAAAAAATTTATGAAAACATCTACTACAGCTACGAATCGAACACCCTTAAATCGGTAAAGGTAAACTACGATGCGCAGGATGTTACCACACAGGGTAACCCCGATATCGCGCTGAACAAAGTGCTTGCTACTGCCGGTTTGGTGTTTGAAAAAGTGAAAGACGTATATGTTATTAAACAGAACAGGCAAAACAACCAGGAACAGCATTTTGCTATTCCCGCTGCCGTAATCACTACTGTTGCCAATGCGGCTGATTTTGCCGTAAGGGGTAAAATAAGTGATGAAAACGGTGGTGTAGCGGGCGCTACTGTAACAGAAAAAGGAACAAACAATGTTACTACAACAAACAGTAACGGCGAGTTTGCAATAAGCGTAAGCAACGCCAATGCAGTACTGGTAATAAGCCATGTAAGCTACGATACCAGGGAAGTTTCCGTATCCGGCAGATCCAATCTGGATATCACGCTTGATGCATCAAGCAGGGAATTAGAGCAGGTCGTAGTAACATCTCTCGGTATGAAAAGGGAGAAAAGAGCGTTGGGATACAGCATTTCTTCCGTAAACGCCGAGGATATGGAAACCGGCGGCGCTTCCAACGTATTAAAATCAATAGAAGGTAAGGTTACGGGCGTACAAATGAACAGCGTTACCTCCTCACCCACCTCTTCTGTAATGTTCAATATACGTGGAGCTACCTCATTGAAAGGAATAATGGGGGCAAGTAATATTAACAACGAAACCCAGCCCCTGATCGTGCTGAATGGCGTACAGCTGGGTTCCAATACCGTTGGAGCTACCGCAGGTATTGATGCAGGCAACTTTATCTCCACCCTCAACCCCAACGATATAGAAAGCATCTCTGTGCTGAAAGGCGCCAGCGCTGCAGCGCTTTACGGATCCCAGGCAGGTAATGGCGTGATCCTGATCACCACCAAATCGGGCGCAGGAGCTAAAAAAGGGCTTGGTATTTCGGTAAGCAGTGCTACTTCTTTCGATCAGGCTTATAGCGCCCCTCCGGTGCAAAGAAGATTTTTCCAGGGCGATGAGGACGGAAGCGCATTGACCGAAGATAAAAAGGGACTCGGTTGGGCTATAGATGACAAGGTGAACAACAACGAACCTGTATGGAGGTGGAACATCCTTACACAGGAATGGGAAGAATCTGTGCTGGAAGCACGTGGAGATAAAAATCCGCTACTGGCCTTCCTGAGAACAGGGGTGATGACCGACAATAACGTGGCTGTAACCGGCAACTACGACAAGGGTAACTACCGGCTCAACCTCGGCAACCTGGTACACAATGCCGTAATCCCCGACAACAAAACAACCCGAAACAGCGTTTCCTTTGATGCTAAATACAATATAAACGACAGGCTTTCAGTTACTTCCCAGGCATCATGGTCTCATACCTTTGTGCCTAACCAGTCGCACGTTCAGGATAAAAGAGAAGACAACCCGTTGGCACATGCCATGTCTATGCCTATCAATATGCCCAAAATGTCTGAATGGGAAAAGGCCGACCCCTGGATCACCGACTGGGAAGGACAATATCAGAATACACCTTATCTGAAGGGACCTGGACAAAATCGCTTAAGGTATAATGCAGTTGGCAAAAACGGACCTTATTTTGCTGCTGAAAACATTATCAGAACCTATACCAAAGACGTATTTTTCGGAAAGATACAATTGGATTATAAAATAGGTGAACCTTTCCTGCTCACGTTGCGCTCAGGTATCAGCCATGAAAACTTTGCGTTTGAAAGAAAAAGCCCATGGGATGCAGAACGCAGACCTCAAGGCATATACGAACAACAACACAGCAATAATCTCAATGTAAGAAATGACCTGTTGCTTTCCTACAACAAGCGTTTTCTTGGCAATAGGTTATCACTCGATGCTTTAGGAGGCTTTTCGTTTAACTACGGCGAAGCCAACAACTCCGGATTTGGCGGGGAAATATTGACAACTCCCAACTCTTTTACCTTTAGTTCATTACCCGCTGCGGTAAGGCAGGCTGCCTATTTCAACAGGGGTTACCCTAGTCGCAACTACGGCGCTTATGCCACTGCCAGCATCGGATGGCAAAATATGGTTTACTTAGAGTTGTCGGGTCGTAACGACTGGGTAGGTATACTGGGCCATGAAAAGGATAACCATTTCTACCCCGGTGCATCCTTAAGCTGGATAGCATCTGAAACCTTTGATATGGGTAACGTATTTAACTTCCTCAAACTGAGAGGGGGGTATGCACAAACCGGATATGGTATCGGACGACCTGTTAACCAGGACAGCTACGGTATTTCAGGAAATACATGGAACGGCGTTGCTATGGGAACCATCGGTGGTGACCCTGTAGACGCGAATATTAAGCCCGAGCTGAACGTAACCAAAGAAGCAGGTATAGACTTCAGAGCGCTTGATAACCGCATATCGGGAGAATTTACCGTCTATTCCAAAAATCACATTAACCAGATCCAGACCCTGCCGGTGGTAACGTCTTCAGGATTTGGCTCCATACTTACCAATATGGGTGCGGTGAAATCAACCGGCCTGGAAGCGGCCTTAACGGTAACGCCTGTACGCACCAAAAACTGGGTGGTAAACCTCACCGGTAACATCAGCACTTTCAAATCTGTTATTGATGACCTGGACCCACGCTTCTCAGAACGATTTTATAACTATGACGGAGCTTCCTATTTGGCTTTGTTCAAAGGTTCACGTGTAGGAGACATGTATGCACGGCAACCGATTGGCTATATCCAAAACGGCAAATACAAAGGAATGATGCTGACCGGTATTGACGGTATTATTGAGGAAGCCGTTACCACTACAGACTATATTAAAAAGAACGGGTACTTAGGCAATATGAATCCCAAAGCCATCTATGGGTTTGTGGCAGACGCCAGGTACAAAAACTTCCGGCTCAATGTTGTTGCCAGCATGAGAGTGGGTGGTATATTCATTTCCGAAACGCAGAAGATCATGATTGACGATGGCATGGCAGACATTATGGCGCTCTATGGCGATAAATATAACGAGTACTGGACAGGCGGTCGTTTCGCCGGTGGTTTACCGAGCATGCCTAACCCCGATGATATGTTCACCGGGCCTGGCTTCGAAAACTACAGGGAAAAAATGCAGGAACTCATGACCATGTACAATGGCGATCCACGTTACTTCGGCTACTGGAACGCGGTATTCATCAACCCTAACGTTGACCAGTCTCAAATGACCCCGGAACAAAAGCTGAGCCTCGCTGATGGGGATTATATTAAGAACGGGGATGATCCTACCAGAACCCTCTTTATGAACCCTTATAACATGGAAGGACAGGAGTTATGGTCCGGCGCCCAGTTCAGAACGCATGATGCTACTTCCTTTAAGATCAAGGAGATCAATCTCACCTATTCCCTTGATAGGTCGCTGGCACAGCGGCTGCGCTGCCAGGATGTTTCGCTTACCGTTTTCGCCAAGAACGTGATGTTCTGGGCAAAAAACAAAATGAATGAAGATCCTGAAACGGCTTTCTACGATGGTGTTAGAGGCATGGGTGTGGCAGATTTCGGATTACCACCGATCCGCACTATGGGTGTAAGACTGAATGTTAGCTTTTAGGAGTAATCAAATTAATTTGTAAAAATATTATGACGATGAAAACAATACAATATATCATGCTTGGATCGCTGCTACTTGCCGGTGTATCCTGCAGTAAAGATCAACTGCGAATGGACGAACGGGAAACGTCATTCAACGTTAATTACTTCACCTATTCACGATACCAGCTTACTACGGCTATTGTAGATGTTGCATACCAATATGGCAAAGGTGTAATTGATGAGCCGGTTGAAGAAGCAAACCTGTACTTTTTGGAATGTTATAATGGTGGCTCGCAGGCAGCTACGCTCTACACCAACGCTGCCCAGAACTGGGATTACCAGGGTAGCAATCCTTATACACAGCAGTTGAGAACGCTTGGAGCAGTCACAAAGCTGGCAACCAATGAAGATAACATGGCGAATGTAGCAGTAGCTAATATCCTGAAATGCGTTGTAGGCGGATCTCTTACCGAAAAATATGGAGATATTCCCTTCAGCGAAGCTATGGAGGGAAGAAGTGGTGACCTGTTTCCTAAATTCGATTCCCAGAAAGAAGTATATGAGCAGATGTTTACCCTGCTGGATGAGGCGATTTCTATTTTATCGGATCCCGGCAGCAAAGGTTTGCCTGCCGATCATGATGTTTTGTTCAAAGGAGACAGGGCCAAATGGATAAAATTTGCCAATTCCCTGAAGTTCAGGCTCATGGTCCATTCCTATGAGGCATTTAAGAAAGCCGGAAGAGACCTGAGCGGCGAAATGCAGACCATTGCCGGTGGCAACAACTATATGTCTGCAGTAGCCGATAATGCAGGGCTTGAGTTTTCGGGCGTTAGCGAGCGGGAATCGTGGTACCTGCAAACGAAATGGGGAACCGGGAACAACTTTACCGAGCAGAAGCCTTCGAAGTATTTAATTGACCAGATGGTAGGCCTTGATGACCCACGTATGTACGTGATCTTTGCCCCGGCGCTTTCCCCGATATCGGCCAATGCCACGGAGTCCAGCGAAAACATCAAGATAAATGGCTATACTTATAAAATAGACTATTATCCTTCTTCGCTGTATGAACCTTCGGAAATAGTAGCATCCGGAAGAGACCTGAACGGTAATGTTATATCAGTGCCTTATCCACTGGATGCAAAATGGGTAGGAGCTCCGAACCCGATAAACGTTCAGACACAGTATGCAAGCTCCACCAGCCTTCCCGGAACCAACAGTTTTTATGACAACCGCCGCATTACAGGGCTTTCAACGCTGATAGCAGGCACCAACGGTCCCACCCTCAAGGGAGTGATGATGGAGGCAAGCGAAATGGCCTTTCTACTTGCCGAAGCCCGTCAGAAAGGATGGATATCTGCCGGTACTGTTAAAGATTACTACGAAAACGGTATCAGGTTGTCTTTTGAAAGATGGCAGATCGAGAACGGAACCAAGCCGGCTACGCATATCGGGTCAGATAAGATCGTGGATAATTTCAGTAACTACTATGCAAAGCCTGCTGTAGCACTGGACGGGTCCGCTGCCGATCTTGATAAAATCGCTATCCAGAAATGGCTGTCTATGCTTATGACCAATCACACAGAAGCATATACTGACTATAGAAGGACCGGCAAGCCTGTGTTCGTTGGCAAAATAGTTACATCATTTTCTACATACGAATACCCCATGCGGTATCTGTATCCACTGGATGAATCGAGCAACAATAAAGAACAATATGATGCTGCCGTATCTGCAATGGGAGGTAAGGATATAGCCTCTGTTAAGATGTGGATATTGCAATAATCACATCAACGTATAATTTTAAGAACCTGCAAGGCTTACTCAAGTAACCTTGCAGGTTTTTTTAGAAATCAACATGCCATGAAACAGCTTTCCCTTTATCTTCTCGCATTTTCCACGTCAATTGCAGTTTCTGCACAAGATGCCGCCCGACCCATTCTTATTGAGCCCTATTTGCAATACACCACCCAAAACAGCATCCGTATTGCATGGGAAACTTCCGACAGTTGTAGCAGCTTCATTGCCTACGGGCCCGCTCAATTCAATACGGGTACACCTGTGCTTTCGCTCAGGAAAAATTCGGATAGCAAAAACATCATGCATCATATTGAACTAACGGGTTTACAACCCGAAACGCATTATTTCTATAGCGCGGTTTCGGTTTTACCCGGCGGCGACACGCTAGCATCGCCTGTGAGCACTTTTCAAACCGCGGTAAAAGACAGTACTGCTTTTGCCTTTGCCGTATTCAGCGACTCCCAGTTTGATGCTGCCGACCCCGGCGCATGGAATCGTGTTAGTACGCAGGCATGGAAAGAACGTCCCAACTTCGCCCTGCATGCCGGCGACCTGGTAGATCTGGGATATATGAAAGACGATTGGGTGAACGAATTTTTCGCCCCTGCCAGTGCATTAATGAAACGCATTCCCATCTATTCCATACCGGGTAATCATGAGCACGATGCTGCATTCTACTATCGCTACATGTACGTACCACGACCTTATTATTATAGCTTTCGCTATGGCAACGCGGAAATCTTCATGCTCGATACCAACCAGTACCAGGAAGAAGGAACGGATATGTACAACTGGTTAGAACACGCGCTGGCCCAATCAACCGCTTACTGGAAATTTGTAGTGCATCACCACCCACCCTATTCATCGGATGAAGATGATTTTGGTAATACTAACGTTGAAGCATCAACGCTTGGTGATGATGAGGCCAGGAGCTTAACCTCCCTCTATGACAAATATGGTGTGGATATCGTTTTTTACGGACATATTCATACCTATGAAAGATCCTGGCCGGTACGGGAAAATAAAACCGTAACTGAAAACGGCGTTATTTACCTTAACGTGGGCGGCGCAGGCGGCAGGCTCGAAAACCCATCCTCCATCCGTTCCTGGTTCACCAGCAAGCTCAGGACTGTTCATCATTTCGGGTATGTGGCTATTAATGGCAATACCCTTCAATTTCAGGCCATTGATGAAAACGGTGCTTTATTCGACAGCTTCTTATTGACCGGCAGCAGGAAAAGCAAAATGCCGGCACATTATACCCCCGCGGCGCCTGTTTCCATCAATGAACGAAAGATATTTACGGATACGATCCATGTACAATTACAGACTGCTTTACCCGGCGAAACCATCAGGTATACGCTGGACAAAAGCGAGCCCGGTAAAAATTCACCATTGTATAAACAAAAAATTGTACTGGATAAGACATCCACACTTAAAGTTGCTTCATTCAATAAACTTGGCAAAAGCCGCACTAATACCATTCATTTCAACAAAGAAAAAGCGTATGCCTCCATTACGTTAACCCACCCGCAGCAAGGCCTGCATTACCGTTATTTTACCGGCCGCATAAAAGACAATGATCCGGATAAATTCCTTAACCTTCCCTTCAGCAGGGAAGGAACGGTAACACACCCAAACTTTGCGCAAATACCACACCGCAGGCAATACTGGGGTGCTGTTTACGAAGGATATATAAAAGTACCTGCCGATGGCTACTATCGTTTTTCCGGTCATGCCGATCATATATTACGGTTAGATATACACGATAAAATGCTGTTTGAAGAATTAGACCGCGAGATCAACTACGAAGGAGATATTTATTTAAAAGCGGGTTATCATCCCGTAAAAATAGCCTATTATAACAGCCGCTTAGACAGGGCTTTTTTAGAGCTGTATTACAGTGGCCCGGGTATTGAAAGGCAGACTATACCTGCGGAGGTTTGGTGGAGGAAAGGGGGGTTATGATTTATGGTTTATGGTTTATAGTTTATAGTGATTTGATATTTTAGATTTGATATAATTATTAATGACAGGATGAATCCTACTTCTTTTTTGTACTGCTGATGGCTCATTGCTGATTGCTGACAGCCTTCTTCGAATTTCGGATTAAGGCTCCGTTTTTTGTATACTTCAAACCTCCATATTCACCGTAGCGCCCAGCCAGGCCATCATTCCGGCGCCTAAGGGTATTGCATCTTCATCAATATTAAAGGTAGGGGTATGCACACCGGAAGTAATTCCTTTAGCCACATTACCTGCTCCCAAACGGTAAAAGCAACCGGGTATCACCTGCGAGTAATAGCCAAAATCCTCGGCACCCATACGCAGTTCCGATTCTTCCACATTTTCTGCTCCTGCATATGCAGCGGCCGCTGCTTCAGTTATACTGTTCAGTTGTTCATTGTTATATACCGTTGGATAGCCTACATCAATCACAAGGTCAATATCAGCACCCATGCTATGCACCAGCTCGGTAGATAACTTACGTATAAGATCATGCGCTTTAAAACGCCATGTTTCATCCATCGCCCTGAAGGTACCCATCAGCTTCACTTCGCTGGGTATTACGTTGGTGGTATGCCCGCCATGAAAAGAAGTAACGGATAACACCGATGGCGAAAAGGGATTGCGGTTGCGGCTAACGATTTGCTGCAGCGCCACGATCAGTTGTGAGGCGATCAATATAGTATCGGCGGTTTCCTGCGGTGAGGCGGCATGTCCTCCCTTGCTTTTTATGGTAATATAAATTTCATCAGCGCTGGCCATGATCTTTCCACCCCGGAAACGGAACTTACCTGTTTCTAATTGCGGATGCACATGCAGTCCTATAATAGCGGATGGACGCGGGTTTTCCAGCACACCCTCCTTAATCAAAAGACTGGCGCCGCCCGGGTTCTTTTCTTCACCCGGCTGAAAGATCAGCTTAATGGTTCCCTCCCACTCCTCTTTTAATGCATTTAATATACGTGCAGCGCCCAGCAGACAGGTAGTATGCACATCGTGCCCGCAGGCATGCATCACGCCTTCATTCTTTGATTTATAGGGCACATCATTTTCTTCAGTAATGGGAAGCGCGTCCATATCGGCCCTGAGCGCGATGATTCTTTTATCCGGGTTCTTTCCTTTCAATAAGCCAATTACACCGGTAGTGGCTTTTATGGTATAGGGAATGCCCAAAGCATCCAACTGTTGCTGCACCAGCTTAGATGTTTCAAATTCTTTATAGCTCAGCTCAGGATGAGCGTGTAAATGATGACGTATTTCAATTAAATCGGCAGCGTATTGTGAGGCGAGTTGCTTTATCTTATCTTTTAGCATGTACCAAAGATACGAAGGAAAAGAAATCCTCCTACTGGCCAATGGGTGATGGGTGGAGGGTGAAAGGTGGTGGGTTGAGGGTGAATAGCTTTCGTTTATCGTTTCACAAGGAGAGTAGTGAATTCACTGTTCACCATTGCCTATCCTTATCTACCCTGCCCCCTGCAGCTTACCTTTTACACCTTACACCTTATACCTTATACCTTATACCTTACCTCCCTACCCTTTATTCATCCATCTGAAACTCAAAAGCATCATATATCTCCGTACGCCAGGCAAACTGTTGTGTAGTGGGCGATATAGCGAAAAAAGGGGAAAAGGTTCTTACCTTAACTGTTTTCCCATCTGGTAAAAATTCGAGTATCCGCAACCATCCGTCTCCGCCATTTCCATGCCAGCCACCGCCCATTGCCTGCGCGTTAAATACCATCTGGTTCACTTTTTTCCCGGCCGCATTTTTATCTGTTCTGAATCCCACATGTCCTTTGGCGTCATTGGGTACGCCTATATGCCCCGAAAACACCAGCTGTATATTGGAAGAAGGCTGCACTAATTTGTGCCAGATAGCCGCCCCGTAATTGCCATCCGTTACCGGGTAGTTCTCTTTTTCAATTTGCTGGTTAGCGGAATTAAGATAAGAATGGGTAAGAATGATACCTGTATGATTTTTATATTGCTCCATTGCTGTTACCTTTTTTGCCCAGGCAATAATGGTATCGCGCGGCGCGAACTCCAGCGTAAGCAATAAAAATTTCCTGCCCTGCGGAGAAGTGAATTCGAAAGCGGCATTTTCCATAGTGGGTATTCCTTCCGCATTTAACCCGGCTTCGCGAATTAATTTTTGCGTTTTAAAATTTTTATCTACAGGAAAATAGGTGTTATAGTTAGAACGCCGCACGCTGATATTGCTATACCCATAATCATGATTACCCGCCGCAAGCACATAAGGTACTTTGCCATCTAACCTGCCGAATGCACGGGCAATAGAAGCCCATTGTTGTCTGCTGGCCTGGTTGGCCGCAATACCATTTGGGTTTATCATTTCGTTTTGCTCTACGAGGTCACCGGTACACATTACTAATTGTATGTTCAGCCTGTCTATATTTTCGCTTATCCACGCTGTCATTAATTCAAATAGCGGCTGGTTGCGTTCAAACTTCTGGTAGGTTTGCGGATCGGGCAACATAATGATTGACCATGAGTTGGAATCACTGAGGGCAGGCGCTATATACTTCTGCTGCGCTAGAACGTTTATTACACAGCATACTGCAATAACAATGCTGCAAAGGAATTTTAATTTGCCTTGTTTCATGCGTAGTTTGATTTTAGTATTATTGTTAATCCTATTTTTTCACTAACGTACTCTTGTTACGCTAACATAATTGATATAGCGGTATTTACCTAAAACCGTTCTTTCCAGCATTAGCTGATATTTTCCCTGTTTCAATTTCGTTTCTGCCAAAATGGTTTCTTTTTTGGGCGTCATTGGTTTTATAGTATTGTGCTGAAGCAATTCATACATTATCCTGCCCTGCATTTGCGCTGGAGCAGCTATATGATGAATGTGCAAAATAGTAGGTACAATATCAATATTGGAAGTGGGCAAATTACTTTCAAGGGCAGACTTAAAGGATGGCCCATACGCTATTAAAGGTATATGAATTTCCCAAAAGCTTGAACCGCCATGTCCTGCCACGCCCCCGGCAAAATCCGTTCCGGCATAGCCCAAACTGTTTTTATTGTTGTTCCAGTTTTCCGTAACAAGAATATCCGCAGCCCTATGAGGATGATTCCAGTGAATAGATTCAAAGGACAGGGTTCCTTTTATTATACCCTTCATTGAGCCTGGCTTGGCGGCTTTTGTAAAAATAGCGCCTACCCATTCCTGTTCCTGCAATGCTTCAACTGTTTTTTTAATAAGCACCGGGTTGTGATCTTTTACATACAGGGCGCCGTCAGCCAATATAATATCATCAGAATCTTTACTCTCTTTGAGTCCTTTTTGTATTAAAAAACCGCTAAACCCCTGTTTTCCTGTGTGGGTAACAAAGCCGTGATCGGCTGTAATAATAATATTAAAAACAGGCTCCAGCCCTCTTGCCCGGATAGTATCCAATATTCTGCCAAACTGAGCATCCACCGCTTTTAAAGCCCCTAGCGTAATGGGTACGCCAATGCCATGTTCATGCGCCGTACCATCGGGGTCAGAAAACCAGATAGCGCTTACTAACGGTCCGCCGGCAGCCAGCGTATACCGGCACAAGGCATCTGTGATCCATTGGTGCCGGGCAGTGTTAGGCGTAGCACCTTCAGGCGGCGATCCTATGGAAGCCGCAATTTCGGCTTTAAAAGACTCAGGAAGTATCAGATCCGGATTAATGATAGCGCCATTAACCGTATGATTTTGCAGGAACGCCTGTCCGGTTGTGCCGGAACTATACACGAACATCCTTTCCCCTGCGGCCCGCAGCACTTCGCCAAGCGAAGGAGCAGTAAGCAGTTTGCCGGAAGTAGTATCCATAATATGCCTGAGGTTACCGGCGTCACCGGTACTTAAGCTTTTTTGGCTGTTTACCGCCGGCAGGTAAATGGTATTGCCCATTAAACCGTGCTCTTGCGGGTAAGAACCCGTAGCATAAGAAGCCGCATTTACCCTTGTAACGGTGGGGAACACACTGTGATTATCTTTAGCATAGGCCGCTTTTTTACTGAACGCGTACAAATGAGGCATCCACTCCGGTTTAATATAATCAGGGCGCAAGCCATCAAATACCACGATGAGGGTACGCAAGGCTGTAGTGTCACTTTCAGCCACTGGCATGTTTTCTGCACGTGCATTAGCCGAAAAACAAAAGAGGAGTCCCCAAAAGGATAGTTGAAGTATGGATTTCATTTTTTAAACCGTTTCATTTATATATACCGCCAACCTATTTCATGGCAGCATCGTTGCCTGCCCCGTTCGACCAAGTTGCCCGGACGAATGTTGCGGCATGCAGGCATCGCAATCACTTCATCCTCCGGTTTTTCATGGCAGCTTCCGGCTTATGCAAAATCTGTAAAACTAAATGTAAGCAGGTTCTAAGATAAGGTTATTTTTATATCCGGCAGGATGCGGCGCATAAAGTTAAATCCGAAGCCGGGAATCCGAAATTCGGAGAGAAGAGAAAGTTGAGAGGTGAAAGAAGGGCTATCCGTCCTGTCGTTAGCGTTGCTCGCCCAATAGCTGAGAGCTGACGGCTGATGGCAAAGTTCCAAATAACAAAAAACAAGAACCAAACCTGCCTGCGGCAGGCAAGCTTGTCCGCCGGGGCGGATAAAATTCAAATATAAAATTCGAAGCTGAATGCAGTCTCAACTATCGCTGTTCGTGGTGTCTTCGCCACGAACGATTATAATATCGCCTCCGGGCGATAATAATGAATGGTGTGCAACGATAACGTTTACATTACAATCGCCCGGAGGCGATAATAAACAAGTGCCAGGCGAGGACGCCTGACACAGCATACCTGGCACAGCATACAAGAATGGCGAGTGAGCAGTGGTGCGTTTTCAAGAGGTATTGAATTGGCCTGTTACTCCGCTTCAGGCGGATTGTCTACCTGGGCAGGCAGGCTTCGGTACGCATAATTGTTCTAACTTCCGGCATCCGTTCACGCCTTGCAAAGACGGGCCTTTAAAATCAATAACAAGTACTATTAAATATCACGTAATACAATGAAAAATTTTTATTTGCTTTTATGCTTCTTCTTTCTTGGTTCTCATCAGATCCCGCCTAAAAAAGATATGGCAGACCCTGCCACTTACTTAGATGAAATAAAAACCGCGCTCAAAAAAGAATGGCCGGGTAACCGCACGATTAACCTTGTTTTTCACGGACATTCCGTACCGGCCGGGTATTTTAAAACGCCCGTGGTTAATACACTGCAGGCCTATCCTTACCAGGTGCTGAAAGCGCTGAAGGCCGTTTATCCTTATGCCGTTATCAATATTATAAATACTTCCATTGGCGGAGAAAATTCCGAAAACGGGGCAAAAAGATTTGCTACAGATGTATTGATCCACAAGCCTGATGTGCTGTTTATAGATTATGCATTGAATGACCGCGGCATCGGTTTGGATAAAGCCAAAGCATCGTGGGAAGCCATGATCAAACAGGCGCAGGAAAAAAATATAAAAATCATACTGCTAACCCCATCGCCCGACACAAGCGTTCATATCCTGGAGACAGACAATGTGCTGGAAAAGCATGCCCTGCAGATAAAAGGCCTGGCAAAAAAATACGGCACAGGCCTGGCCGACAGCTATGCCGCATTTAAGCAGGTTGCCCATTCAGGCAATAACCTGGAAGCTTATATGTCGCAGATCAATCATCCCAATGAAAAGGGACATGCATTGATCGCGGCAGCTATACTTCCATACTTTATCAATTGATCACCGCCTTAATCATTACCGGCTGATGGTCGGAAGGATAACGCTGATCTTTAGCATCGGTAAGCACGCCATACTTCAACACGTTTATGCCTTTGCTTACAAAAATATAATCAATGCGATTCTTCATAGGCGCAGTGAACCTAAAAGAATTGAACGTTCCAACAGGACCATAAGGAGGATCCTGCGTTACATTATAAGCATCGTTTAGTATGGTTTGCATGGTTTGGATCTGCTCTGTTTCGGGGGTAGAGTTAAAGTCGCCCACGCATATTACGGGAGTGTTTTTTGCGATCTCCTGTATTTTTTTCACCATCAGCTTACCCGATTCCCTGCGGGCTTCAACCCCCTGGTGATCGAAATGCACACTGAAGAAATAAAATGTTTTTTTTGTTTGCAGGTCCTGGAATTTTCCCCAGGAGCAAATACGGTTACAGCATTTGGCATCCCAGCCTTTGCCGGGCTTTTCCGGTGTTTCGCTTAGCCAGAAATCACCTGATTCGATGAGCTTAAACCTCTCTTTCTTATAAAAGATCGCGGAATGCTCGCCGGCTTCTTTACCATCATCGCGCCCATGCCCCGTACGTGCATATGCTTGCAGTTCGGAAATGCCATTGAGCTGGTCTATCAATCCTTCCTGCGTGCCAAAAATATCAAAATCGTGAAACCGGACCAGCGCCTTTACATTCTCCTTTCTGTTTGGCCAGGCATTTAGGCTGTCGCCCGGATTATTGTAACGGACATTATAGGTGGCAATAGTTACCGGAATATTTTTCTGGGCAATAACGGATTGAACACATATGCAAACAAGCAGGGTAAAAACGATTTTTTTCATCTTTTTAATTTTTTGTATGAAAATAGTAACCGCCCGTTGAAAGGGCGGCTGCTATTTGCTAAGGTAATTATAATGTGCCGGATTGCTTTGCCAAAGGTGAAAGTAGCGTTGCAGGTTTGTTTCACCTTTGTCTTCTCACCGCTCACAATACATTCTTATTTAATTCCACCCCGGATTCTGACCCAATGCGGGGTTCATCGTCCGGTCATTTTCGGGAACCGGGTACAAATACTTTTTATCCAGCCATTCTCTTGCCCCCGGATTCCACATTACTTCACCCGAAGTGCCGTTGGAAAGCTGTATACGGCCCACAGCAGCGGAAGGACTCACGTCTACAAAAGCAATGGTGGGATTGGAGCCTGCAGGCTTGGTACCCTGGTAAAATACAACATCATTAATGCCGTCGCCGTTAAGGTCATACTCACCCAGCGCAGGCACGTACATGCCATTCATGGGAGCATCCCGGAACAGTTCGCCAATATGCCACCTTTTCAGGTCATCCGGCCGGAGTCCTTCAAAAACCAGCTCAACGGTACGCTCCCGCATTACTTCTAATAAAACGGGGTCGGTAAATTTATTTTTGTAATAATCCATCAGGTAGGAATCCGCGGCTGAAGGCATTGTGGTTAGCGTTGCTCCTGTAATTCCGGCCCTTTTGCGCAATGCGCCGATAGTAGCAGTCCAGTCAGCATCAGTCATCATACCCAGTTCCGCCAGCGCCTCGGCTTTGTTCAATAACACCTCGGCCCAGCGCATGATGATATGGGCGTTATCATTCCTGCTTTCATCGTCATAAGGGAACCGCTCATCGTAGCACCATTTTATAGGCTGATAGCCGGTAAACGTTTGGTTAAAATTGGGCGGCGCTACCACAGGAACACCGTTTTCAGTTCTGCGGTAGTCACCCAGCCGGATGGTTTGCTTCAAACGCAGATCCCGATTTTCCACTTCATCCGCAAAGGGAGTTGTCTTGTAATTAGCATCATCCGTGAAAGCTGTTCCATCCAGCTTAAGATAAGTATTCACAAAATGGCGGGTCAAACTTGGGCGGTTTCCGTAAGTAGGACTTATAAAACGGCGGTTTGCCGAGCTAAATACCTGCAGGCTGGCGTTCAGCGCCACAGCAAGGATGGTTTCATCTGTATAAGGGTTTCTTGTTATAAACAGCTCCCTGTAGGAGCGGTCGTCTGTAGCTCCCTTGTGCAGGGAGAACCCGGTAATATTATTGGCCGCATTCACTACTTCCTGGTACCAGGTATTGGCCGTACCCTGCATGTTGTAGCTGGTATGGTATTTCCGTAATGATGCTTCATACAGGCATATACGCGTTTTGTATGCTCTTGCGGCGTTTTGCGTAATCCGTGTGCAGGAGGGATCTGAGGTAAGCGTAATGTTTTCGATAGCGTAATTCAGATCAGCCAGCACTTTATCCATTACTTCAAAACGGCTGGTGCGGGGCCCTTTCAGCGTAACGCTGTCGCTTACTTCTATTGTTTTATCAATCCATGGCACATCGCCAAAGCGTTTTACCTTATCAAAATAAAACAATGCCCGGAAAAATCGTGCAAGTCCAAGATAATGTTCTTTCCCTGCTATCGTGCTTTTTTCAGCATTTTCAATAAAATAGTTGATGTTACGCAGATCACTCCAGCTCCATCCCGAACTTGTTACCGGGCTCAGCGCTCCTACGGCCAGGAAATCATCCACCCCGTTACGGGCTACCAGGTCCGATACATCATCGCCCTGGAACACCCCTACATCGGTAGAAGGCAAAAGGTCATAAAAAGAATTGGTATATAATTCCATACCACTTGTTGATCCAAAGATCGCCTGGTTAGTGCCGGTATCAACAGGAATCTCTTTAAGATCGCAGGCTGCAAAAGACATGACTGCGGCTACTATTGACAGGTAATAATATAATGTCTTCATAATATATTAAGCTATAAGATTAGAAATTTACGGTTAACCCTAACGAAAGCACTTTGAGCATCGGATAGTTATAGCCGTCTCCGCTGGAGCCGCCGCTCAAATCACGGTCTGAGCCATAGATGTTGGTTACATCGGTGTCCCTTGTCCATTTATACATAGGAGACCATGTCCAGAGGTTTTCTGCGGAAAAATAAACTTTGATATCAGTGGCATGTATCTTAGAGATCAGGCGTTCAGGCAATGTATAGCCCACCTGGAGGTTCCGTAAACGGATATAAGAAGCATTTTGCAGGTAACGGTCATTAGGTAAATTCAATGAACGCCCGGTTCCCTGCGCGATATAGCCTACCAGCCTGGGCAGATATGCATCAAAATTTTGTAGCTCTTCCCTGAACATATTATCCTGCTGCCAGCGCGGATATGAATTATATGGCCGGTTGTACTGCCCCCAGAAACGCGCTTCGGGTGAGGGATAATAATCCTGCTTCATTACGCCCTGGAAGAAAGCCGACAGGAATATCCCGTTCCAGTCGCCATTAAGGCTGAATCCATAGGTATAGCGGGGCTCTTTGTTGCCGATAATGGTTTTATCGCCGGAATTGCCTACGCGGTTCAGTCCCTGGTAAATCTGGTCATCTCCATCTAAGTTTTTAAACTTGATGTCGCCTACATAGTTTTTCCGGGTGTTGGTGTTGGGAATATTTGCCTGTGAAGGAGATTTGGCAATTTCGTCTTCTGACCGGAATAGCCCCTCTACCTGGTAGCCCCATATCTCTCCTAACCGCTGCCCTACATAATAATCCGTAAGGTTCTTATCGGGGTTGTTATATTTTGTTATTACAGCCTGGTAGTCGGCCAGCATAAACCGCGCATCGTAATTAAACGGCTTATCACCGAGCATAAAATCATCCGACCATTTAATGGATATTTCCCACCCGGTAGTTCTCAGATCTGCATAGTTCCCTTTAGGAACGGCAGTGCCATAAATAGCCGGTACAGTAGGCCCTACGGTAAACATGTCCTTCGTCCAGCGCCGGTACAGGTCACCCACGAACTGGAGCCTGTTATCTAAGCTTGAAAAATCTAACCCAATATTGCCCGTAGTGGATGTTTCCCATGTTAAACCGGCAGGAATAACATTAGGCTGATTGGTCTTCAGCGGGCGAATTCCGTTGATGATACGGCCTGATTGACTTATACTGAAGTTTTCGGTAAAGGAATAAGGGTTAATGTTTCCGTTACCCAGGGACCCGTAAGAAGCGCGCAGTTTTACATTCGATAATACCTTCGGACTTACTTTCCAGAAAGATTCCTCGGAGAGACGCCAGCCCACAGATGCTGATGGGAAAAATGCCCATTGCTGATCAGACGGAAATTTAGAAGACCCGTCATAGCGCCCGTTTATTTCGAGCAGGTAACGATTCTTAAAATCATAATTTATCCTGAAAAAGCCACCGGCAATGGCCCATTTCTGGTAACCACCGCTTGTTATAATACTTTGCCCCAACGCCAGGTTAATGTCGTCTGCATCCTCATAAACAATACCATTCCGCCTTGCCGTAAGGTTTTTGTACAGTGATTGTTCATAATTATAACCTACCAGGAAGTTGAAATTGTGCGCATCGTTAAACGATTTTATATAATTGGCGTACACATTGGTAGCAATATATTCGGTTGTACGCCTGCGCTCTTCTATATCATTGGTATTGGTACCCGTATATCCAATCACTCCTTCATAACGGCTGTAAGGTACCTGCACCCGGTTTTGCTGTGAGCTGATATCGGTGCTCTGAAAAGTGAAATCGCTACGGAGTATCAGGCTTCTGTCAAAAAACTCAGCTTTAGCCGATGCTCTGTTCTTCAGGAAGCGCTGTACGTTATCAACACCATTCCTGCCAATGTAATAATCGCCTACGGTATATGCAGCCGGGAAGGATAATGTACCATCCGGATTTAAGAGCGGCGCCAGCGGATGGCCTTCATCAGCCATGTTTCTCCAGATACCGCTGCCTTCACCCACATTCAACGGCTGATGATAGGTCATCCGTGAATATTCGGTATTGTTTTCCACCTGCAGCCATTCGGTCAGGCGAATAGTTCCTTTTGCCCGCAGGTTATACATCTTGTATACATCCGAATTATAATTGAAAAGCCCATCCTGACCGTTATAGCGTCCGCTTATATAAAAGGTGGTCTTATCATTGCCGCCAGACAGCGTGAGGTTATGATCCTGTGCATAAAACCTTTCTTTATATAATTCCCTGTACCAATCCGTGCTATAATAATACTCGTATTGGCCGGTAGAAGGATTTACTTCAATCCTTGGCAAAGAAGGATCTTCCCACCGTCTTTTTATCTCGGCAAGATAGGCGGGTGAAAAGGGTAAAGTTTTGTTTATCGCAGTGGGTGTATTTCCGTTGTCGTTCCATCTCGACCATGCATCGCTGAACCCCTGCGCCCAGGGATAAGAATCGGTGATGTTATCGGGAACATCGGTGGGCGACTTAACTGAAATATTGGTTAAATAACTAATAGTAGTTCTGTTCCGGGATCCGGATTTAGTAGTGATCAGCACCACGCCAAAAGCGGCGCGTGCCCCGTAAATGGAAGCTGAAGACGCATCCTTTAAAACGGAGATGCTTTCAATATCATTCGGGTTCAGCATCCGCGGATCGCCTTCTACCCCGTCAATCAAAATCAGCGCGCTACCCCCCTGCCCGATGGAAGTGGTACCCCGGATATTAAAGCTTGGAGATTGGGTAGGCTTTCCGTCCAGCATATTGATATTCAGGTTCGGAGAGGCTCCTACCAGTGCCTGGGAAATATTACTTACGGGCCGGTTCCTGAATGCTTCCTGGGTTACCTGATCTACCGCACCTGTTAAATTCACTTTTTTCTGTGTGCCATATCCAACCACTACCACTTCTTCCATTTTAGCATCTACAGGCTTCAGCACAACATCAAACGAGCTGCGCCCGGCTATAGCCATTTCTTCTTTAATGTATCCCACGTATGTAAATTCCAGTATACTGTTTTCCGGTACAGAAAGGCGGAAGAAACCATTAATGTCTGTTTTGGTAGCTGCTCCGCCACCTTTAACCTGCACGGTTACTCCGGGCAGGTACTCGCCGGCGCTGTTCATAACACGCCCGCTCACATCGGCATTGGGCGCCTGGGCATTTTCATATGCCGGCAGAGGCAGGGGCCCGTCTTCATTATCGGAACCGGGAAATTTTAACCCATCCTTCCGGATCACGATCTTGTTGTTTGAAACAATATAATATAACATGTAGGGCTGCAGCAATTCGGAGAGGAATTCGCCCAGCGATGTTTTCTTTGCCGTGATATTAACCCGGTCGGCGGGATCAATGATATTGGTAGCATAAAAGAACTGAATATCATTTTGCCGGCCAATCCTTTCCAATGCATCAAACAAGGTTTCATTTTTGAGAGAAATGGAAATCTTTTTGTTGAGGATTTCCTGTCCCCTGGCATTTTTTGCCGACAATGACATGAGGGAACAGCATATAAAAGTTACGGCAAGGAGAGAGAGGCGCATAAGCTTGAGTATTACAGGTATAATCCTGCCTATACAATTTTTTTGCATACTTTTACTGAATTATATGTTAGAAATGCGTAGTAACCGTTGGCTTTCCACAACTTTCGGCTGCTACAGTTTTGGTAATACGTATAATTTTAGGCCCGGGTATTTGTAGTATCCGGGTTTTATTTATACTAAGTTGGATGATATAAGTGTTTGGCGATAAGCATATTTTGGGGTTTGAAATAAAAAATATGATTCTATGATATAAAATTTACAAACAAATTTTTCCTTCTATAGTGTATTGCTGATCTTTCCTTGCTAGTTTTCCGTTAACTGTTATGGCTATTACTTCTAATACATCTTCAGGCTTATCGGTAACATTAAAACTTGCCACTACTTCACAATTCCTTATTTCATCTGCTACCTTTATTTTTACTCCGAAATATTCTTCAATATCCTCTGCTATTTTTAACAGCGGTTCGTTTTTATATACAAATTCACCTTCTTTCCGCTTCAGCATGTTAGGCGCCTCAATGGTATCCGTCTCTTCTTTGATGAACCGGTCGGTGTTTTTATCAAACACAGCCTTTTGATTGGCAGATATTTCTATATTCTCCATTTTATTCTGCACCGAGCCCAGGTTGCTGATTTTTACCCTGCCCGTTACTACCATTACCGCGATCTTTTTCTGGTTGTGATAAGCCTGGATATTAAACGAAGTACCGAGCACTTTTGTCTGAATATTATCACTCCTTATAAGAAATGGATGAATACTGTCATGGGCTACTTCAAAAAAAGCTTCTCCCGAAAGTGTCACTTCCCTTGTATCGCCTTCGAAAGCAGCAGGATATTCAAGCAAAGTAGACGGACTTAGCCAAACCTGCGTACCATCAGGCAACTGAACCGTTTTCCTTTGTGCCGTTCCTGTATTCACCTGCATCGTCAGTAAATTTGCCGTTTGACTTACTACTTCCTTTTTCTCATCAAACCTGTAGCTAACCAGGTAAGTTGTTAGCATACCCGCCATTATTACTGAAGCGGCAGCGATACTCACCCACCTCAGCCTGTTTATTTTCCGTGCTATAGGTATAATACCGGGCGCCCGTTCTTTTTCCAGGATAGACTGCAAAATAATTTCTCCTGATTCCGCCGGCAGTTCCATTTCCCCATGGGTTTCAATCACCATTCCGTCAATTAATGATTTTAATACTTCATCATTTTCTTCCTGTTCTATCAGCCGCATCAGTTCCTCTTTCTCCATTGGCGTATATTCCTTGTTTATATACTTATGAAATAAATACGCTAACCTGGGACTGGGCATATAATTTTTAAAATATGGGTTAAATAGAATGCATCTCCATACAAGAGACTCCTTTATTGCAAAAAAGGGTTAGCGTTCCGGCCATTTTTATTACAAAAAACAAAAAGCAATCAATATCATAGCCGGACTATCCATATGAGCAAGACAATAGGCCCGAATATTTTTCATGGCTTTAGCAAGGTGTATCTTCACCGTTTCGGGAGAAAGGTTCAGAAATGCCGCAGCTTCTTCTTTTTTATACCCTTTTTCTTTAATGAGATGATATACCTTATTTTGCTGGGGCGGCAGGGCATGCAATGCTTTTTTTATGATCGTTTCCGTTTCTTTTAGCAGCACTCTTTCTTCTGTGTCATAGTTAAAAAGGCAAACCGTATCAATTTCACTGAATTCGCGGCAGGCATTTACAGCCTTACGCTTGAATAATGTAAACATATGATTGCGGGCAACAGTGCAAAACCATGCATTAAAATGTTCTACGGCGGGAAGCTCCTTTCTTTTTATCCACAGCTTCATAAATATTTCCTGTACTGCCTCCTCAGCCATGGCAGGCGATTCTGTGAGCTTATATGCTATGGTATAAATTTTATTTTTATAGTAATTAAACAGGCAGGTAAAAGCATGCTCATCATCACGGGCGATACCTAAAAGCAATTCTCTTTCATTATGTAAGCAAGCAGTCAGCACCGTTTTGGTAATTTTGGCGTGATGAGAAATGATATTGCTGTAATCCTGCACAATATTAATAAACTATACTTTGCTTTTGCCAGATTTTTTTTTCTATCTGATTTGCAAATATATCAGCTCAATGTTAATACAATATTACGCAGCAAAGAAATCATTGGGCCGGCTATTATACAAACAATCCCCATTCATCTTCATATTCATCCTTTACAAATGTGGCTACCCATATCTTAAATAATCCCCTAAAGATATCCATTTCCATTTCAATGGCTTCGGCATATTGTTCTTCACCTGCCCCCACCATGGCCGTAAAGCTCACCTGCTCCATCAGTTCACGGCAGTTATTGCGTATAATGGAAGCATTTTCCATTTTCTGCACATACTGATCAATTCCCGCCGCACCGATGATTTTAGGCGCTACAATAAAAAGATTCTGCCAGATCAGCTCTTTGTTTTTTTCAGCGTGATCATATTCTTTGGAATCCTGTAATGTTTCGCAATAAGATTCCACGTATAAAAAAATATCCCGCCATTTATTATACAGGTTCTTTGCGGCTTCCATCTGGGGCGCTATTTTCCACTCCTCCCCTTCGTACCGGCGTTGCAGCATCCGGTGATCGTCCCATTCGGGTAAGCTATGCATGTCGGTAATATCCATATTATTTATGGTTTATCGTTCCGCTCCGGGCTCTAACCCCATGTGAAAACAATAAAAGCGCTACAAAAATATTCCTGCTATCTCTTTCCAGTTATTAACTCTTTCATATCCTGTTTCCCCGGCATTGTGCACGGTACTGTATAAGTAGGGCTTCCCCTTAAAATGAACAAGATTACGCACATGATCATCAATCATGTAATCGCCTTCGATCATGCGTTTATCGCCGCAAAATACCACCTGCCGCCAGGTTAAAAACGGCATGTGCTCATTCAGCCAGTCTAATTTATCATTCAGCGAGTTCGGAAACTCCATCGCAGCGGAAACAATAAACACTTCATACCGCTCATTCAGTTGTTCAACTACTTTCGCGCATCCTTCCATAACAGGCAGGTTCCTGAAAAACCCGCGGCTGTATAATCTTTCACGTATAATTGCCTGATGCTGTTCCGGGAAACCCGGTTGCCATGACCCTTTCATTTTAGTGTAATCCACATCCAGCCCGTATTCTTTTTTATACCATGCCACCATTCCGCCCATCGTATCGCACATTACCTCATCCATGTCAATGATTATTCTTTCCATATTTATCCGGTTATAAGATACAAATTAGTGTTAAGCCATGCAAATTATCTCTGTATGTTACCGTGAAAAGTAAAAGAAAGTGAACAGGCAGCAGGGCAATAGTGAATCTCAACTCACCACTTACCTCTCACTGCTCTCTTCGTGAAACGATAAACGTCAAACAAAAGATCACCATTCACCATTCTCACTTCTCACGTTTCACATTCACCCATTCCATCAGCTTGTATGGTTGAATTCTCCTTTCAGAAAATCACCGGTATAGCTCTCCCCGCATTGAATTAATGCTTCAGGTGTTCCTTCAAACAATATCCGTCCGCCGCCGTCGCCGCCTTCAGGGCCAATATCAATAACATGATCAGCTACTTTAATCACATCTAAATTATGCTCAATAACCAGCACGGTATTACCCCGGTCAACTAATTTATTTAATACCGTAAGCAAATGCTGTATATCTTCAAAATGTAATCCTGTAGTAGGCTCATCTAAAATGTAAAAAGTTTTGCCGGTATCTTTTTTAGCCAGCTCAGTAGAAAGCTTTACCCTCTGCGCTTCTCCGCCACTGAGCGTAACCGCATTCTGACCCAAAGTAATATAACCCAGTCCCACATCCTGCAACACTTTTATTTTGCGGTACAGGTAAGGTACATTCTGGAAAAAATCCACTGCTTCATCAACAGTCATATCCAGCACATCGCTGATGGATTTTCCTTTATACCGTATTTCCAGCGTTTCCCTGTTGTATCGTTTACCCTGGCATTTTTCACAGGGCACATATACATCAGGCAAAAAATTCATTTCAATTACACGCATGCCACCGCCCTCACACACATCGCACCTGCCGCTTTTTACATTAAAGGAAAAACGCCCCGGTTGATAGCCGCGAATTTTAGCTTCGGGAACCGATGCAAACAACTGGCGGATCTCGGTAAAGAATCCGCAATAGGTGGCAGGGTTGCTGCGCGGTGTTCGGCCAATGGGCGACTGGTCAATTTCAATTACCTTATCAATGTGCTCCAACCCCTTTATAGCTGCGTACTCCAATGGCTGCATCCTGGAACCATAAGCATGTTTGCTCAGGATAGGATATAATGTTTCATTAATCAATGTTGACTTTCCACTGCCGCTTACCCCCGTTACCACGATAAATTTTCCCAACGGGAATTGTACATTTACCTTTTGCAGGTTATTTCCGCTGGCGCCCTTTAATTCGAGTATTTTTCCGTTCCCTTTCCTTCTTTCCCCAGGAATTTTAATTTGCCTGTGCCCATTGAGGTAGGAAGAGGTTAGCGTATCTAATTTCAGCAATTCGGCCGGTATGCCCTGGGCAACTATTTCACCGCCATGAAAGCCTGCACGGGGGCCGATATCTACCAGGTAATCCGCAGCAAGCATAATATCTTTATCGTGCTCCACCACCAGCACGCTGTTGCCAATGTCTCTTAAGTTTTGCAGGGCTGTTATCAGGCGATGGTTATCGCGCTGGTGCAAACCAATGGAAGGCTCGTCGAGTATATAGGTGATGCCCTGCAACTGTGATCCGATTTGTGTAGCCAGCCTTATCCGCTGCGACTCGCCCCCGCTTAAGGTACGTGAAGGACGGTTAAGGGTAAGATAAGTGAGCCCTACATCCAATAAAAAACGCAGCCTTTCCCTTATTTCCTTAACCACATCTTTGGCAATCGCGTTTTGCTTATTAGAAAGTCTTTCTTCTATTCCTTCAAACCAATGCATTAAAGCATTTAAATTCAACCCGCTCAGTTCCGAAATATTTTTCCCGTCTACCTTAAACCACAGGCTTTCTTTCTTAAGCCTTGCTCCACCGCAGGCAGCGCAGGGTTTGAGCTCCATGAACTTTTCCGTCCATTGCTGCACGCTTTCACTGGATCCGCCGGTGAACCATCTTTTTAGCTGGTTTACAACCCCTTCAAATTCGGTCGCATATACCTGACCGTTACTTCCCGTCCCGTCAAAGTTCATATCCATTTCCACGGTGCCCGCTTCATCACCATAGAGCAGCAGGTTCATTACTTTTTCCGGCAGATCCTTTACCGGCTTATCGAGACTGAATTTATTTTTTTTGGCAAGCTGCTGCACCTGTCTGAAAACGAAGGCTTCGCGCTCTTCGCCTAAGGGAGCAATGGCTCCTTCATTAATGCTGAGGCTGTGGTTAGGTATTACCTCATCCATATTTACCTGGTAAACTGCGCCTAATCCCTTGCAAACGGGGCATGCCCCATAAGGTGAATTAAAAGAAAAACTGTTGGGTGATGGTTCTTCATAAGAAATGCCCGTGTCTTCACACATCAGCATTTTAGAATAAGCGGCTTCCGGCGTTGATATTTTTGAGCCTGCGTCACTAACCGGACTTACGAACAGGAGGTCTTTACCCAAACGTAAGGCCTGCTGCACACTCTGGCTGATGCGCACTTTAAATTCATCAGTGGCTTTCAGGCGGTCAATCACAACTTCTATATCATGAATTTTATACCGGTCTACCTGCATTTTAGGAACCAGGTCTTTTATTTCGCCATCTACCCTTACTTTTAAAAAGCCCTTTTTCCGTATATCTTCAAACAGTTCCCGGTAATGCCCTTTACGTCCCCGCACCAGCGGAGCCAGGATAGAAATTTTTTGCCCTTTAAATCTTTTAAAAATATTCTCAACGATCTCTTCCTCACTCCATTTTACCATTCGTTTACCGGTATTATAGGAATAAGCTTCTCCCGCACGTGCAAACAAAAGCCTTAGGAAATCGTATACCTCCGTTACTGTGCCAACAGTAGAACGCGGGTTTTTATTGGTAGTTTTTTGTTCTATAGAAATAACAGGAGAAAGCCCGGTGATCTTATCTACATCGGGTCTTTCCATATCGCCTATAAACTGCCGGGCATAGGCGCCAAAAGTTTCCATATACCGCCGCTGTCCTTCAGCATAGATTGTATCAAATGCCAGCGACGATTTGCCGCTGCCGCTGATACCTGTAATAACCACCAGTTGGTTTTTAGGAATGCTGATATCTATATTCTTCAGGTTATGTACCCTTGCACCAAACACTTCAATATATTCATGATCAGGTGCCGCGGTAACAGTAACCGGTACTGCCTTTTGCTTTGCTTTTGCCATAAAAGATAGCGAAGATACTAAGAATATACTAAAAAAAGTAGCAAAGTATCTTCATCTAATAAATCACTTTTCACACTATTAGAGTTTATAGTTTATTGTTCATTGTTTTGTTCAATAACTGAAAATTGCGTTCTTTTCACTGCCCATTTTCACTCTGCCATATTCTCACATTCTCAAACTGCTACACTTTCACATTTGCACATTTCTCACATTTTCATATTCTCACATTAATCCGCAGTCTGACGCTCCTTTCATCGCGTACCGACCGCCCACATTTCTCACATTTTCAAATTCCCCTACCTCGTCATCTTAAACACCACCGCGTGCTTACCATTCCACTTATTGCTAACCAGCGAAGGAATTTCAATGATGGTATTACCATTTTCCACTTTCCATTTAAGTTTTGCACCGCTGCCCAGTAAACTGATCCTGCTTTTTGCAGGCACCTCAAATTTCGGCAAGGTAACCTGCGCCGGCAGCATAATCTCATCCTTATCTGACAGGTAAAAAGCGTATTGCGTTTTTTCGTCATCAGACTGTGTAAAGTGTATGTTGCCCGATTCATACGGCATTAATGGTTTGGAGCCGTGTATCGCTTCAGCATTTATTTTCATCCATTCGCCAATTTCTTTTAACCGCGCATAGGCCACGGGATCCCAATCTCCATCGGGCCCGGGGCCAATATTCAGCAGCAGGTTTCCCCCGCGCGATACGATCCGGATCAGCATCTGGATGATGTTGTGCGCAGACTTATATTGATCATTAGGCACATAGCTCCAGGAGTTGCCCATGGTTATACAACTTTCCCATGGATACGGCAATAATTCATGCGGCACTTCCTGTTCGGGCGTAGTGTAATTTTCATAGGGGCCTGTTACGGTTCGGTCTACTATCAACAAGCCGGGCTGATAGCTCCTTGCCATTTCGGCGATCCTTTTCATATCAATATCCTGGTTGGTTTTTATTCCCCGCTGCCATTCCACGGTAGTATCAACCGTAGATAACGGCCGTACCCAACCGCCATCTAACCAGAGAATATCCACCTTACCATATTCACTCATCAATTCTTTGATCTGGTTATAAGTAAAATTCTTAAAGGATTCCCAGCGTTCGGGATATTTAGTGGGCTCGTAGTTTACATTCCTGTC
Organism: uncultured Sphingobacteriales bacterium; assembly: GCA_937871285.1. Taxonomy (GTDB): domain Bacteria; phylum Bacteroidota; class Bacteroidia; order Chitinophagales; family Chitinophagaceae; genus Agriterribacter. The sequence continues at coordinate 77,461 of CALMQS010000108.1, forward strand.
TTTAGGCGGAAAATAAGGCCACCAGTAATCTTTACTATGCCAGTCGGGTTTAGAGAAATAAGCGCCAATAGCAAACCCCTGGTTCCTGAACGCATTAAAAATTTCTTTGGTTACGTTGCTTTTCGGATTTTTTGAGAAAGGTGTTTTGCTGTCTGTAATTTTATAGTCGGTTTCCTTGGTATCAAACATACTAAAACCATCGTGGTGCTTGGTAGTGAAGATCATGTATTTCATACCCGCATCCTTAGCCGCATTTACCCATTTTTGCGGGTTGAATTGTACAGGGTTGAAAGTGGTTTGCAGGTTTTCGTACGCTTTCACATAATCAAAATAATTATCGGCGTATGGCCCTCTCCGTTGGGTCCATCCTTCATCTTCGGGGCAAATGCTCCAGCTTTCCACAATGCCCCACTGGCTGTAGGTTCCCCAATGCATGAATAGCCCGAACTTCATATCCTGCCAGCGGGCAATGCTGTTCAGTACAGCGGTATCGGTGGGCTGAACATATTTTTTATGCTGGGCGGTTGCGGAAGTGTAACCGGCAAATAATAATGCAGTGAATAAAAAGTATCTCATCTCGTATGTTGTTTAAAATGAAGGGGAACCGGTGGCGGTCAAAGATAAAATTAAAAAAAACAAGTTCTCAAATTCCATTATACAAACAGATTACCTATTGTGTTCATGTGTTCCTACTGTGCCTATGCGTTTTTTCTTGTTTTTTTAACACATAGGATCATAGGCACATAGGTGCACATAGCTTTTGTTCTTTTCTATTGTGCCCTATGTTTCTATTGTGCCTGTGTGTTTAGTTCTTATTTTATCACATAAGATCATAGGCACATAGGTACACATAGCTTTTGTTCTTTTCTATTGTGCCCTATGTTTCTATTGTGCCTGTGTGTTCAGTTCTTATTTTATCACATAGGATCATAGGCACATAGGTGCACATAGCTTTTGTTCTTTTCTATTGTGCCCTATGTTTCTATTGTGCCTGTGTGTTTAGTTGTTATTTTATCGCCGAGTAGGCAAGCGGGAGTTTCACCCGCGAGCCTCTCACAGAACCGTGCTTG
>CALMQS010000109.1 GCA_937871285.1 uncultured Sphingobacteriales bacterium
CACCGGGCTCATGGCTTATATTGCAGTACGGCAATTGGGCTTTGCATAATAAAAGCCATAGTGAATGGGCAGATAAAATATACAAACCTGCGGCACAAACGCCACCCACAGATTCGGTTGAGAAGCAAAATGCACTTGCTAATCCTTGGTCATATCAGGGCTGTTTTCAGAGAAGGCTATAAAATGCGTTACAATTAATTTCAAACAGTTGAAATGGAAGCTCCGGTTATGATCCGGCGGTGGTAATTAATTTGTCCGATATGATAATTTAAGTGGGAAAGGAGATAGATGAGAAAGTAGCTGGTATTTGTTTTTTCATCTAATACCGGCAGTATATAATCTTTTTGTAAATCAATTTTAGAAAGTTGCTCCAGGGTATCTGTTACAACAGAACGGGTAGTATCTATATCTTCTAACAGTTTGCTGCGCGGAATGTTTTTTACCCTGAACTCGGCGTCCCTGTTGCGTACGTAACCGGAATCACCTAATACCGACCCTATGTAATGCTGGAGATTACCGGTGAGATGCAGGCAGAGATTTCCTCCGCTGTTACTGATGCCTTCCTTTATCTGCCATAGCTGTTCGTCTTTCGGATAAAGGCTGATTTCTTCCTTTAGCTTGTCGAGATCTTTCTGAAAAAGCGGGATAAGATGTTTGGTGATCATACTTGATTATGTTGTGAGATACAAACGTTGCTGGTTTAAAAAAATTTTATTTCGGCGTGTTTCGCTATCAAATCCTGTACCATGTCTTTGGGCAAACGGGCTTTAGCTTAAAAAATTATAGTACATTTCATATTGTTCAATCAGCGTCCGGAAACTGCCCTAATATCGTAAGTACAGGATGTTCCCTTTTGCTCAAAAGCCCTTACCTCCATTGATATGGCCGTGCAAATTTGAATTTTCTTTTTTAAAATCCGGTAACAAATTTTAATTAATCTTTTGATAAAGCGCTGCATACCTGTTATTCGTATTTCAGCATACGAGGAAAAAAAAGGTGAAATCCTTGCCTGTTGCAGCATTATGTACTAACTTTGCCGACCCAATTTAAAACCGTTGGGTTTATTTATCATGTCTGAAGAAAATCAAATTATTAACCAGCCTGCCGGCGAAGCAGGCACAAACGCTGATATACAGGAGGTTGCCCATGAGCCTGCAGCGACAACAAATGAACCTGTAAAAGCAGAAACCGTAGCCGAAGAGCCGGTAACTGCGCATGACGATTTTGACTGGAGCATAGACAAACGGAATGTTTCTTCTTATAGTAAAGAAGAAAAAGAAAAGTATGATACCGTTTATGAAGGCACTTTCAAAGCTATTTCGGATAATGAAATGGTGGAAGGCATTGTGGTTGGCGTTACCAAAACCGATGTTGTAATCAATATTGGTTTTAAAAGTGACGGCTTGGTCTCTTTAAATGAATTCCGCGATTTAGCCGGATTAAAAGTGGGCGATGTAGTGGAAGTAATGGTTGTGGAAAAGGAAGACAGGGAAGGACATCTGCACCTTAGCCGTAAGCAGGCACGTATTACACGCGCATGGGAACGTATTGTAGAAATACATAAAACAGGAGAAGTGGTAACCGGCATTGTTACCAGCAAAACCAAAGGTGGCCTGATCGTAGACGTATTTGGCATGGAAACCTTCCTGCCCGGTTCGCAGATAGACGTGAAACCCGTTACGGATTATGATCAGTTTGTGGGTAAAACCATGGAATTTAAAGTGGTTAAGATCAACGAAACCATTAAAAACGCTGTTGTATCTCATAAAGCGCTTATTGAAAGTGATATTGAAGCGCAACGTGCAGAAATTATCAGCAAGCTGGAAAAAGGCCAGGTGCTGGAAGGAACAATTAAAAACATTACAGACTTTGGCGCGTTCCTGGATCTTGGCGGGCTGGATGGATTGTTGTACATCACCGACATCAGTTGGGGACGTATCAGCCATCCCAGCGAAGTGCTGAAAATGGACCAGAAGCTGAATGTGGTTGTGCTTGATTTTGATGACGACAAAAAGCGTATCAGCCTGGGACTGAAACAACTTACGCCGCATCCGTGGGATACACTGCCTGAAGCGGTAGGTGAAGGCAAAGTGGTGAAAGGCAAAGTAGTGAATATTGAAGATTATGGCGCTTTCCTTGAAATATTACCTGGCGTGGAAGGCCTGGTGCATGTAAGTGAAATTACATGGGCTAATACACCTATAAATGCCAAGGAATTCTTTAAGCTGGGCGATGAACATGAAGCTAAAATTGTAACGCTTGATAAAGATTCCAGGAAGATGAGCCTGTCTATTAAGCAGCTTACGCCCGATCCCTGGAATGAAATTGAAAACAAGTACCCGGTTGACAGCCGTCATAAAGGACTGGTAAAGAACATCACACCTTACGGCGTATTTGTTGAGCTGGAACCCGGTATTGGCGGAATGATCCATATCAGCGACCTGAGCTGGCTGAAACGCTTTAACCATCCGGGAGAGTATACTAAAGTAGGGGCGGATATTGATGTAATGATCCTGGGTATTGACAAAGATAACCGTAAGCTTCAGTTAGGACATAAGCAACTGGAAGAAGATCCATGGAATGCGCTGCAGGATACTTTCGCGGTAGGTTCTGTTCACGAAGGTGCTGTAACCCGCAAAGATGAAAAAGGCGCTATCGTTCAATTGCCTTACGGGCTGGAAGGTTTTGCCCCCAACCGTCACCTGTTTAAAGAAGATGGTAAGACGGTTGTTGCCGATGAAACCAGCCAGTTTGTAGTGATTGAATTCGACAGGAACGAGAAACGCATTGTGCTCAGCCACACCCGCATTTGGGAACAGGCAAAAGCCGATGAAAAAGAAGCGGAGAATAAAGAAAAGAAAGTAGAGGCCGCTAAAACTAAGAAAGCCGTAAAAGATATACAGGGTAAAGTTGAAAAAACAACCTTAGGTGATCTTGGCGTACTGGCAGAGCTGAAGAAAAAGATGGAGCAGGGCGGAAGTGAAGCCCCCGGAGAAACACCGGCGGCAGAGTAATTGCCCCGTTAGGAAATAACATAAATCCGTCATGTTAAAAGCATGACGGATTTTTTTATGGGAACACCTGGCATAATGTGCGGTCTGACCCTCCTTTCGCCGGGTACCGGTTACATTATTAAAAAGGGAATTCAAAAAATGTTAGTTTAAATTTTATATAGTTAGGAATCCTAACTATATTTGATCTGGCGATATTGCCATAATTAATATAATATGAAAAAAAATGAACAAACCCATTTTTTATCACGCAGGATGCCCTGTTTGTGTAAGCGCGGAATACGACATTATTAACCTTATCGGCAAAGACAATGTGGAAGTGGTTCATATTGGCGAAGACAGGAGCCGGATTGAGGAAGCTGAAAAAGCAGGTATACAATCCGTTCCCGCTTTGCTAACACCCGGCGGAAATGTGCTCCACATCAACTTTGGGGCTTCTATAGCTGACGTTAAAGGCTAAAATTTTTACCTTGAATGGTTAGGATCTCTTATTATGATCCTGGCCATTCTTGTTTTTTTAATGAAAGTAGCGCCCCGGATATTTAAGAATAAGATATTACATTTATGAAATGGAAAATGGTAACGGATGAAAGAATCAGATTTTGATCTGGAACACCAGAACCAGAGCATGGAAAGCAGGATAGTGGCTTCTCTGGAAAAAATATCACAGGCTTTCCGTGTTTTGCTCTGGCAGGAAAGCAGGGAATTTTCATTAAGCCCGATACAGGTGCAGGTATTGATTTTTTTGCTGCATCACAGCGAAGAAAAAAGAAAAGTAAGCTACCTGGCAGGCGAATTTAACATGACGAAAGCCACTATCAGCGACACGGTAAAAGCGCTTGACCAAAAAGGCCTGATAGCGAAAGCCTATGAACCGGAAGACACCAGGAGCTATATCATTCACTTAACGGAAAGGGGCAGGGAAATAGCCACTGAAACCTCACTTTTCACACGGGAGATCCATGCTCCAATTGATAAATTACACGCTGATGATAAAGAGAACCTGCTGCTGAGCCTGCTCAATATCATCAGGCATTTAAACAAGGCCGGCATTATTACCATTCCGCGCATGTGTATGACCTGCACCTATTATGAGTCGTCCGGCAACGGGCAAAAGCATTTTTGTAAATTACTAAATCAAAATTTGCATGTTACAGACCTCCGGATAGACTGCCCCGAACACGAGCTGAAAGCAGATTGAAACGACATGCTTCATCTGTTCTATAGCAAAGCCCTTTTCGTACTTATTGTGTGTAGGTTCCTTTTCTTCTGCCGTGTTTCTGCTATGCCTATGTTTTTTGAACACATAGGAGCATAGGCACATAGGTACACACAGGTTTGTATCCTATTGTGCTTCTATTGTGTCTATGTGTTTTCTTTGAACAAACAGGCTCCTATTTACAAACATCCCAAATTCACACTAATCATTTTGTCCAGGTATTATTGGAGCTATCAACATCCGGAAAGACATGATCAGGGTCAATAACCACTTTATTTAAAGCTTCATTAGAATTTACTTTAAATGTCCATGCATTGTTATTCTGCCAGATTTCAACGGGGAGTGTTTTCCGGGCTGTTTTGCCGGTAACAGTAGTATATTCTACTATAACAGGCATTGCCATTTGTGCCGCGTTCTCTATGCTTATCAATGCTCCCTGCTTAGGATCGCCATTTATATATTCCACGTTCGTGACGACCTGATCTAATGCATAATTGCTAAGGATCATACCCTTCCAGAACCAGGCTAAATCTTCACCGGCGCTGTTTTCCATACTGCGGAAAAAATCCCAGGGTGTGGGATGCTTATATGCCCAGTCGCTGATATAGTTTTTAAATGCATAGTCAAACCTGTCCTGTCCCAAAATCTGGTTGCGCAATAGCTCCAGCGCGTAACCGGGTTTATAGTAGAGCAGATTACCGATATTTCTTTCTTTCATGGCATCGGGGGTATTGTAAACGGCTTCCGACTGCGGGCCAAACATATAGCCGGTCTGGTGCGGATCTCTTTTTCGCGACTGATATTCGCCGTTATTAAATTCAGACGTAGATATACCATTGATAAAAGTGGTGAAGCCTTCATCCATCCAGCCGTACCTTCTTTCATTACTGCCCACGATCATTGGGAACCAGGTATGGCCGAACTCATGATCAGTTACCCCCCACAACCCGGAGGCGGTGGCTCTTGCCCCGCAAAAAACAATAGCAGGATATTCCATGCCGCCTACATTGCTGGCCACATTTACCGCTGAATAATAAGGGTAAGGGAACCAGCGCCTGGAATAGTTTTCTACAGCGGCTTTGGTATATTCTGTAGATCTGCCCCAGGCATTCTTTCCGTCTGATTCGGCAGGATATACCGACATGGCCAATCCTTTTTTACCGCCGGGAAGATTCATTTTTGCCCCGTCCCATATAAATGACCGGGAGGCAGCCCATGCAAAATCACGTGCATTGCTGATCTTAAAATTCCAGGTAAGCATTGCTTTTTGCGGTTGTGCTTTGGGGTTAGTAACGTCATCTTTTCCGCGAATGATCACCGTTTTGTCGCTTTCCTTTGCACGGTTATAGCGTTCTAATTGTTGTGCTGTCAGCACTTCTTTAGGGTTCTGTAATTCACCCGAGCCTGCTACGATCATGCCGGAAGGAGCAGTGATGTTTACATCAAAATCGCCATATTCCAGGTAAAATTCACCTGCGCCAAGATAAGGATCGGTGTTCCATCCTCTTATATCGTCGAATACGCACATGCGGGGGTACCATTGGGCTACAGAAAAAATAGCCCCGTTGCGTGTGGGTAAAATACCGGTTCTGTCTGCACCATATTGCGGTATGGTATACGTGTAGGTCATTTTCAGCTTCAGCTCGCCGCCCTTTGCAGCAACAGGTTTGTTTAACCGTACCTGCATACGCGTATCCGTTATCATATAGTTTGCGTTGGTTTCTGTTTGTCCGTTAACAAGTGTAACAGATTGAAACCTGAAACCGCCTTTAAAGTCACTGTTCGCGTCTCCATAACGGCTATGCCCGGTTGCCGGCATTTTCGCATGTCCTCTGGAACTGTCGTTAAACAAATTCTGATCTAGCTGCAGCCATATATAGGAAAGCTGTTGCGGACTGTTATTTTCATAGTCGAGTATAACCGTGGCCGTTACTTCATTTTTACTGTCGTTTAACTGGGCGTTAATCTGGTAGTTGGGCCTGTTTTGCCAGTAGGCGGGACCCGGCGCCCCGTTTGCCGCACGGTATTCGTTACCGTTATAGGTATAAAAGAGCGGCGAAAAAAGGCTATGATAGTCAAAGCCAGGGCCTGTGCCGGGCGCTACCTGGGCAATTAGCCCTGTAAATGCTAACATTACGGTTACTGTCAATATAGTTTTCTTCATTATCAACTTTTTGTTTTGCTTGATTTAACAATAGTATATGGTATATTATTGTAACGACGCCAGCAGGGACCTCCCCTCTGCTTTCAGCGATTCGTCATCGCCGGTGCGGGGTGGCATCTTTACCATTTTATTGAGCACTTCTATGGCCTTACCGGTGCTGCGATTTTGTACATAGGTATTCGCCAGGTCTAAGTAATTAACCAGCATCCACGGATTGGCAGTACGGGCTTTTTCAAAATCCAGGATGGCGGTTTCAAGAGAAGCCTTAGGCATTCCTCCAAATAATACTTTAACGGCGGCTTTTTCTCCTGCATTTAAATTATAAATTTCGGTATTCCATTTACCGGAAATATATAACGCACCGGCATGTGCGGGATTGAAGAGGAGGGCAGAATCAGCGTAATACTTCATATCTCTTAGGTTTGCTGCTCTCTCTTTGCCTTTTGTTACCGTAGCGAGCTTCATAGTGGTGTAGGCCATCACATAATAGGCATCTGCGTAATTTTGTTTTTGTTTCAACGCTGTTTCGGCGTAAGCCTTTGCGGTAGTAAACCAGGTGGTTTTCTGGCCATTATCTTTAAGCCTGCTGCCAAGTCTTCCTGTTAGCTCTGCCGCTTTACATAAGGCGGTAATATTACCGGGCTGTATCTTCAATACCGATTGATAAGTATCTAATGCTTCCGTTTCTTTTAAATTCTTTTCCAGCTTTGCGGCCTCCTCTATAAGCGGCCCCATATCCTGCGTATATACAATACAGGCAAACAGCAATGCCATTACAGATAAAACGCCGTATTTCATAAACAAACTTCTTTTTGGATGATGTGCATAGATATTATATTAGTTGAAATACTGTTTGTGATAGGTAACGCTGGTTTCACCCTGAAAATTAAGGATGGGCGGGTTAATTTTGCTTACAGAAACGTTAATTTCACATACTACAGGGAATTGCTTTTTAACCTGGTGCGCAATATCCATTGCAATGGTTTCCAGCAGCGGCTCGGGAATATTCATCCTCTCTTTTACCAATTGGTATAATACGGCATAATTGATGGTATCCTGCAGCTTAATGATCATATCCACCGGCTCAGTAAAATATACGTCTAAATTTACTTCGAAATCGTTTCCGGTAGCCTTTTCTTCTTTATACAAGCCGTGAAAAGCATGAAATTTCAGGTGATGGAGGGAAATCTTTAGCATAGAGGTATGAGGTGTAAGGTGTAAGGTGTAAGGTGTGGGGTGTAAGGTGTGGGGTGGTACAGTTAAAATTGTTAATGATGGGCATGGTACGTCTTCTTTATTCACCATCACTTTTCACCATTCACTTATTCACCATTCTCAGTGCAATCCTTTTTCGCCCAGCCATCGTTCTGCATCTAATGCAGCCATACAACCGGTGCCTGCGGCTGTTACGGCCTGCCGGTATACTTTATCCTGCACGTCTCCGGCGGCAAACACGCCCGCTACATTGGTTTTGGTGGTACCCGGTATGGTTTTCAGGTAACCTGCTTCATCCATTTCGAGCCATCCCTTAAATATAGCGGAATTGGGTTCATGTCCTATGGCCACAAAAAATCCGCTAACGGGGATAGTCTGTGTTTCTCCGGTTTTTGTATTCCTGATACGCACGGCTTCTGTTTTGTGCTCTCCCACTATTTCCTCCGTTTCGGTATTCCAGTATATTTTAATGTTAGGTGTTTTAAAAACCCTTTCCTGCATTACTTTTGAGGCACGCATCTCATTACGCCGAACAAACATATGTACAGCCGAGCATAGCTTGGAAAGGTACAGGGCTTCTTCAGCTGCGGTATCGCCGGCGCCTACTATCGCCACTTCTTTCCCGCGGAAGAAAAACCCGTCACATACTGCACAGGCGCTTACACCAAAGCCATTCAGGCGTTCTTCACTTTTTAACCCCAGCCATTTGGCGGAGGCCCCCGTAGCGATGATCACTGCATCGGCTTCTATTAATTTTTCATCATCTATCCATACTTTATGCGGATGTGCTGAAAAATCAACTTTAGTTGCCAGTCCAAAACGAATATCCGCGCCCATGCGTGTGGCCTGTTTCTCAAAATCAACCATCATTTCAGGTCCCTGCACACCATCGGCATAGCCGGGGTAGTTTTCTACTTCAGTGGTAATGGTAAGCTGTCCGCCAGGCTGAATGCCCTGGTAAAGAACGGGTTTCAGATTAGCGCGCGCCGCGTAAATAGCTGCTGTATATCCGGCCGGGCCTGAACCTATAATTAAACAATGTACTTTTTCCGTTGCTGTATTCTCCATAATGCTTCCTTTTAACCATTTTGCTATGTGTTATAAACCACATGTCTTTTATTAGCAATAAATCCTGCAAAATTAACTGTATTTATCCAATTGATGGCAGCGCTTGTAATAAGCATTGAATATCATGTGAATAACCAGCGTATTGCTCCGGTAATGTTATTGTTATGATGAGGCTTAATAAAAAAAGTCCCGGCATCTGAATTTTCAGATGCCGGGAATATTTTCTCGCTTATTCTTATAATCTGTAATCAATCTTTATCCTAAGTATGCTTTCAGCGAGCTGCTGTAGCGCGCTTTTTGCAGGCGTTTGATCGCTCTTTCTTTGATCTGGCGGATGCGTTCCTTGGTGAGGTCGTATTTTTGACCTATCTGCTCAATGGTTACGCCATTTTCGCCATCCAGGCCAAAATAGGCATTTACAATTTCAGCTTCGCGTGGACTCAATGACTTCAGCACCCTGCGAATTTCATTGCGCAAAGAGTCTTTCATTACATCATCATCTGTTTCTGAGCCACCTTCCAGCAAATCGCCCATGGCTACATCTTCCGCCTCATGCACAGGTGCATCCAAAGAGGTATGGCGGGTGTTGCTTTGGAAAATATTGTTGATCTCTGTTTCGCTCATTTCCAGCAGCTCGGCCAGTTCTTCAGTGCTTGGTTCACGTTCGTGCTCCTGCTCAAATGCCATATAGGCCTTATTGGCCTTATTGTAGGTGCCAATTTTATTTTGAGGTAAACGTACCAAACGACCCTGCTCTGCCAATGCCTGTAAAATAGACTGCCGGATCCACCATACAGCGTAAGAAATAAATTTAAAGCCCTTGGTTTCATCAAACCGTTGTGCGGCTTTAATTAAGCCCAGGTTTCCTTCATTGATCAGATCACTCAGCGATAATCCCTGGTGCTGGTATTGTTTTGCAACGGAAACAACAAACCTGAGGTTAGCCTGCACTAATTTATCCAAAGCTCTCTGATCACCCATTTTAATACGCTGGGCCAGCACGGTTTCTTCCTCCGGTGTGATCATAGAAATTTTAGATATTTCCTGCAGATACTTTTCCACCGCCTGTGAATCGCGGTTGGTGATTTGTGTTGCAATTTTTAGTTGTCTCATATCCTTTTAATTAATATATAATTATTTTTACAAGTATTTTACGTATTGAAAACGAAATAGCTAAATTGCCAGTGCGTCTGGATAGAGACAGGTTTGCGGGCTAAAGAGTTGCAATATGGGTGCAAACGATATGTTATTTATTCCCGAGACTGTGCCTGAGACGATTGGTAAAGGTAATACGCAAAATTTTCATCTCATAATGATTTATACGAAAAGAACATAAAAAAAGCAAAATAAAATGTATAATTAACATTTTTGTTGAATGCAAACGATTGTGTAGCTGCCCGCATCCTGTAGCATCTTGGTTGGCTTATCGGGGCAGAGCCGGTATTTAACTTTTCTTTAGCAATACAGTTGAGGGGGCTTTCTTCTTACTATGCAATCATTATTTGCTATTGGGGTTTATACGCCACAAAAGCTAACAGTCATTGTATATTCGTGATATGATTATAGATTTTCGTTCAGATACGGTTACCCGGCCAACGCCGGGTATGCTGGAAGCCATGATAAAGGCAGATGTTGGAGACGATGTTTTTGGAGAAGATGAAGCGGTGAACGCGCTGGAGGCTTTTGCAGCGGGTATGTTTGGCATGGAAGCCGGTATTTTTTGTGCCAGCGGTACCATGACCAACCAAATTGCGATAAAATGTCATACACAACCGGCTGATGAAGTGATTTGTGAAAGCCAGTCGCATATCTACCAGTATGAAGGCGGCGGTATAGCTTTTAATTCGGGATGCCAGGTAAAGCTGGTTGATGGCAACCGGGGACGGATAACTGCAGATGAGATCAGCGCTGTTGTCAACCCCCAGGATATACACAAGGCGCCCAGCAGGCTGATAAGCCTTGAAAACACCTCTAACCGGGGCGGGGGAAGCTGTTATGACATAAGGGAGATAGAAAAGATCAGGGAATTATGCAACCGCGAAAAACTGCAATTGCATTTAGATGGCGCCAGGTTGTTTAATGCATTAATTGCCCGCAATGAAACGCCGGAGGCATACGGGAGGTTATTTGACAGTATTTCCATTTGCCTGAGCAAAGGTTTGGGCGCACCGGTGGGCAGTGTTTTGCTGGGTAAAAAGGAATTTATATATAAAGCACGGCGTATAAGAAAGATCTTAGGCGGGGGTATGCGCCAGGCGGGGTATCTCGCTGCCGGTGGCCTGTATGCATTGCAGCATCATGTGAGCAGGCTGAGCGAAGACCATGCGCATGCGCGGCAAATAGCAAAAACGTTGCAGGAAAGGGATTTTGTAAAAAGCATTATGCCTGTGGAAACCAATATCATCATTTTTGAAGTAAACCCTCCCTATACCGCCCTGCAGCTTACCCAAAAATTAAAAGAGCGCAATATGCTGGTATACGCTATTTCGCCTACGCGTATACGTATGGTGCTGCATCTGGATGTTACGCCGGCTATGGTAAACACCGCCTGTGCTGTTGTGGCGGGGGTGGAGGTATAAGGTATAAGGTGTAAGGTGTAGGGTATAAGGTGTAGGGTGTAAGGCTTTGGTGTCTAAAATAATTAAAGTGAGTTTTGGGTATCCCGTCCTGGTTTCGTGTTTTTACGAGCCAGTAAATGCGACATGGCAAAAACTATTGAATGGATATTGAATGAGGCAGGGTTTATTATTCACTACCTCACGTTATTGCACTATTGGGT
>CALMQS010000110.1 GCA_937871285.1 uncultured Sphingobacteriales bacterium
ATATTTATATAGGCAACAAGATAATATAAAGCCCATCCGCCAATACCAATAATAAGTATCCACACCCACGAAGGAATGCTTTGCGGCGTTTCGCTGCCGGTGATCATGAAGTTTTTAGCATCGCCCTTCCCATAGGCATTGATCATCAATGGCAATACCCCGTCTACCACTGCATTTTCCTGTATGCCCGCTACATCAATAGCAGGGCCGTTCCTTACTTCAAACGGAATGATGCGCAGCCCTTCTTTTCCGCTGGGATCTTTACTCACAATTTTAAGTGTATGCCTGCCATCTACCAGCTTACGGGTATCCAGCTCAAAATTTACCGGCGAAACAAGCCGGGCTATGGGAGCCGCCTCATCATCAAGAAAAATAAATATGGTGCTTTTGTCTTCCATGTACTGCCATTTACTTATTCATTATTTAAAATAAATCTTTTGATATGGTTATGCGACCGTTCACCCGGCCGGATCAGCCATTTTACCGAAAAGAACAGGGTAAACAAAACAATAATAACCATTGCCCATACAATAACATAATCCCACCTGTCTTGCGGACCAGTGCCATGGGTAATGCCACGCAATATTTCGGGCTGCTGTTTTTCGCAAACCGGGCAGGCAAAAACAACAAGCGCCGGCAGTACGGCAAAAACACTCAGTAATATTTTTTTCATTGCAGTCTTTTTAAAAATCTTATCGGCATATGTTTTTCACTTCATCCCGGCATAAAGCATTGGTGCTGTGTGAAACGTGAGAGGTGGTGAATAGTGAATAGTAAGATGTAAAATTCACTATTGCTTATTGTCTATTGCCTGTTCAACTCTATCCTCTTACTTTCATAACAACACAGAAACATCATTTACTTAACATTAGTTAGCTTTTACTTTAACAGCGTCTATTATTTCCTTTATCTGTTCGGCCGTTACCTGCTTCGCGTTATTACCCCAGCTTGTTTTTTCATGATTCATGATGGCCGCTATCTCTTCAGCGCTCAGGTTATTATCGGTACCCACTGCAGGCATGGGAGGAAAGCCTTCCTTCTCCCTGCCGCTATAGCCGTTCATAATAATATCTACCATTGTTTGCGGGTCATCATCCAGTACAATTTTACTGTCTTTTAAAGAAGGGAATGCGCCTTTCAAACCTTCTCCATTTGCCTGGTGACAGCTCTGGCAATTGGTGGCATACAAAGCCGCCCCGTCTAAGCCCTGCACTTCACCTCCGGCGGCTGCGGTTTGCTTCACTTCTCTTTTATACAAAAATTCCGGAACAGGCCGGCCATCCGGTAATGGCGTTTGCTTCAGCGATTGAAGATACGCCACCAGTTGCAGGGCCTGCCTGGTTGCCACCACCTTACCCGCTTTCCCTTTTAAAAACTCCTCCGGAACATTTACAACCACATCGCCCTGCGCCGGTTCTGCTTTAATGGTAAACATCCAGGGGTAGGCAGGCATAATGGATTCTTTTACCACGATCCTCGGATTGTATAAATGCACCAGGTTCCACTCCAGGCTGGGTTGCCGGGTACCAATATTGGTTAAATCGGGGCCCGTACGCTCCGTTCCCATCAGCGTTGCCGTATTGCGCCAGATATCCGTACGGTGTATGCCGGCATAATCTGCGGCTATGCTGGGCCGTGAGCCCCAGGTTTTATCCATATCTACATTACGCACCTGCTGCGTGTGGCATGCCACACAACCATTGGCAATAAAAACAGCTTTTCCTTTTGCCGCATCATCGCTCAATACTTCCGCGTTGGGCAACGGCGCATTATTTTTCTGGTTATGCAACGCAGGCAAAATAGCTACCAGCAGGGTAAGCCCAAGGAACAGCAAAAACGTGGCGCCGAACAGTTTTTTATAGTTATCAAAAAATTCCATGTCAGTATTTCTATTCGTAATCAAATATTGCCCTCCACCTTACGGGCCAGCTTTTCAAAAGCAGCCTCTTTTACATCAACAATTCCCCCGCCGCTTAACATTTTATAGATATTATAGGCAAAGAACAGGTGTGCTATCCACATTAAGCTGCCGCCCACGGCTCTCCACAGCCAGTAAGGCGCCGAAAATATCACGCTTTCCATAAAAGGTTTTCCCTCTATCCACATTAATCCTTTTAATGTACTGCCATACATAAGCGGAACCGTATAAAACAACAGCCCTATCAAAGCAAACCAGAAATGAGCGCCTACCGTTATCTGGGGCGCTTCCCTGCCCGTTAACCGCGGTATAACGGTATATATGCCCGCCCACACAAAAAATGAAATGATACCGTACATGGTAAGATGGGAATGCGCAACCGTAAAATCGGTAAAGTGCCAGATCAGGTTGGTAGAGCGGAACGCCTCTGCGGTACCCTGCAACGAACCGGTAAAATAAAAAATGATACCCACCAGGAAAAACGGCAACGTATAGCTATCCGAAATTTTATGCCAGCCTCCTTTAAAGGTCATTATAAAATTGGTGCTGCCCGCTACTACCGGGATGACCATTCCTACGCTTCCCACAATGGCTATGGTTTGCAGCCACCAGGGAATGGAGCTGAATACAAAATGATGCGTACCGATAAGCGTATAAAAAAGTATTTGCGTCCAGTAGGCTAATATACCCAGGCTGTAGGAATAAATAGGCCGGTTCAATTGCTGGGGCAGATAATAATATACCAGGCCAAGGGTCATCATCATAAACCACATGCCTACACCCTGGTGCATATAATATCCCTGTATAATGGTTTCGCCCAATCCATCCTGCCACCAGGGCACATAAGCCACCACGGTAATAACCAACCCAAATATAAGGGCGGCAACAATGTACCAGTTGGAAATGTAAATTTCTTTAGTGGTGCGTTTGGCAATGGTTTGTAAAAAATTAATGAGAGTTAATACCAGGCCTATTCCAAACAGCAGCATCACCGGCCAAATGTATTCGCGGTATTCGCCGCCGCCATTGTTAATGCCCGCCATCAGGCAAATGGATCCTAATAAAACCGAAGCATTAATGAGGTAAAGTGTGTACCATCCCATTTTAAAGCTCGCCAGCTTTGTATTACTTACTCTCGGCACCGTATAGTAGGCTAATCCCAGCATACCTAATGAAGCCCAGCCCCAGAATACAGCATTGGTATGCACCGGGCGGAGGCGCCCAAAGCTTAACCAGCTTACCTGATCGGCATCGGGCGCTACGAATTTTATGCCTAAGTATTCACCCACAGTGGTACCGAACAATAACCAAAAAGTGGCGGAACCTATATACCATAGTACCAGCTTAGATAATTCAGGATCAATGTTAGGGCGCTTTGCCGCTCTTTTCTTTTGTACCACCACGGGTAGCGCACTGTTAACGCTAATGCTGCTGATCAGCCCTTTCGTATCCTGGGGGGGAAGGTTACCCGACAATTCATTATGGGTAAGCGTATAATCCAGTGCCTCCTTTCGTTTAAGCAAAGCGGCGCGTGTATCCTCACCAGGGGGCGTGGAAAGATATTCGGCCAGCTGGTCGGCTTCAGCAAGATTTAACCGGTTACGGTTTTGCTTAATGAGGTTCAGCACCTTGATGACCATAAATATAATACCCGCGCTAATAGGAATAAGCAATAATACTATCGTTATGATAATACCCGTTTCACCCAGAACAGAACCCTTATCCGGCGTGGTTTCCTGCGCAAATAACCACCCGCCGTTCAGCGACAGCAAAAGCAAAATGAAAATACTTTTAAACAGTGTACCGGTATTTTCAGGCGAAGGAGGCCGGGTTGAAGCGTTATCCTTCCTATAATTCAAATACGCTTCAATTTGTTTGCTGTTCAGATCTGTGATATACCTGTCAAAATTTTTATCCGCATTCCGCTGCTTTAATCTCCTGTTTATTTTAATCATTTCCCCGGTTTTAAATTTCAGGTACAAAACAGTGGCGAGCATAAAAAATATCAGCACAAAAAGGAAGAGCAGCAAGCCATTGAGATGCGTAAAATAAAAAGCCGGCTTTCCTGCGGTTTGGGCGTATAGTGAAGAAAAGCTGATCAACCCTGCTGTTGAGAGCAGTCCTTTGATGAACGGAACGTACCATTTCTTTTTCATAAAAAATTATACTCTTCTTAAAAAGGTTAATTTCTTTTCCAATTGTTCATTAAACTCATTGAGTTTAGCCGACTGAAGCATGTCGTGCATTTCCTTCCGGATCTTCTTAAACTCATTGTGTATTGGACAGGGTTTTTTTTCTGAACACTCCCGTAACCCCAGCCCGCAGCCCGAAAAAATTTTATCGCCGTCTATCGCTTTAACAATATCAGCCAGGGTACATTCCATCCCCTGTTCGTTGAGGTAAAAGCCTCCGTTAGGGCCCTTCAGCGATTGTATGAGGTTCTTACGACTAAGCTCCTGTAAAATTTTAGCTATAAAGTATTCGGGTGAATCAATTCCCTCGGCAATTTCCCTGATCCCCGTTTTGTTTCCGTCTTTCGACTTTTGCCCTACAAATAACATTGCCCTTAGTGCATATTCACAAGTTTTTGAAAACATGTATAACCCGTTTATGCAGGCAAAGTTAACAGACAATTCCATAATAAAAGAGTTTTTTATCCTCTATTATTAAAAGTCCTGTTCTATCTCAGCTCTGTGCATGATCCTGGTTAATGTTTTCTTCCGGGAAAACAGGAAACTTTGCTTTACTGATAATGAAATCCGGCAAAGGATGCATTTAAAGTATACGGGTTATTGCCGGTCGTACCTGAAATGCATCCAATGCCAACATCCTGTCTACCGCCTGAAAATGATGGATACAACGCTTATTCAGAAATATAACGTTCCCGGTCCGCGGTATACCAGCTATCCCTCTGTTCCCTATTGGGACGAAGCCGGGTTTTCCATTTCGCAATGGATACCGGGGCTCCGGCAATCTTTCAAAGAAAGCAACCTGCAGGAAGGCATCAGCCTTTATATTCACCTGCCTTTTTGCGAAAGCCTTTGTACTTTCTGTGCCTGTAACAAACGCATTACCCGGCAGCACAGCGTGGAGGAACCTTATATTGAAGCGCTTTTAAAAGAATGGGATATGTACAGGCATATCTTCCGGGAAAAACCTGTAATCCGTGAAATACACTTAGGCGGGGGAACGCCTACTTTCTTTTCACCAACTCATTTAAAAAAGCTGTTAGACGGTATTTTGTCGGGCTGCACTGTGCACCCGGAAAGAGAATTCAGCTTTGAAGGACATCCCAATAATACGGAAAGGGAACATTTGCAAACTTTATATAACACAGGCTTTCGCCGGGTAAGCTTTGGCGTGCAGGATTATAATGAAAAAGTACAAAAAGCCATCCATCGTATTCAACCTTTTGAAAACGTAAAAAAAGTAACGGAAACGGCCTTAGAAACCGGCTATGAAAGTGTGAGCCATGACCTTGTGTTCGGCCTCCCTTTTCAAACATTAGAAGATGTGCGTAAAAATATAGCGCTTACCCTTGAGCTAAAGCCCGGCAGGATAGCGTTTTATTCGTATGCGCATGTGCCCTGGGTAAAAGGGGTGGGGCAGCGTGGCTTTGACGAACATGATCTGCCGCCGGGTGAACTGAAGCTGGAGTTCTATACAACCGCTAAAGCATTATTAGAAGAGGCAGGTTATATAGAAATAGGCATGGATCATTTTTCCCTGCCTTCCGATCGTTTATACCAGGCCGTACGCAGCAAAAAGATCCACCGGAATTTTATGGGTTATACTTCTTCCGCCACGCAGGTAATGATCGGGCTGGGCGTATCCGCCATATCCGACAGTTGGTATGCCTTTGCCCAAAATGAAAAAACAGTTGAGGCCTATTATGAAAAAATAAACAACGGTGGGTTAGCTATAATGAAAGGACATATTTTAACAGCGGAAGACCTGAAGATCCGCCGTCATATTCTTAACCTGATGTGCTTCCTGGAAACCGGGTGGATGCCGGAAGACCGTTTTCCAGGCATTATGGAAAGGTTAAAAGCGCTGGAGGATGACAGACTGGTAACCATAACAGAAAATAAAATAATAGTTACGCCGAAAGGCCGATCTTTTTTACGCAATATCTGCATGGCTTTTGACCTGAGGCTGATCGCCAAAGCGCCTTCCACCCGTTTGTTTTCGATGACGGTTTAAACCTGCTTTGGGGGACGATCATAAAAAGCAATTTAGCCACGAAGTAATTATGTAAGAAAAGCATAGTGCAGTTGTTGCGGTCATG
>CALMQS010000111.1 GCA_937871285.1 uncultured Sphingobacteriales bacterium
GGTAAATACTCAAAAACATAAACAATAACAAACTGATTTTCATTTCCGAACATCCAAAATTCAGATTATTTCACCTATGATCCTTCGCCCGGAAGTTCATCTCACTACCGGATGGATGTGTTAACAGCTATAAAGCATACCGCAGGGTTATGCCAAAGGTCCTGGGGTCTCCGAGTACGGCAGCATAGTGTCCTGCATTGCCTGCTGCGGGCAATAGTTGCTCAAAGTAGTTTTTATCTAATAAATTGCGCCCCCATAAAAAGGCTGATAATCCCCCTGATATCCTGAATCCCAGCCGGGCATTCAACAGGGCATAGCCGTCAATATTCAGGTACTGGGAGGGCGATGCGCTTGAAGAGAAGCCGGAACGATAATAGCCGTCGGCAGCGATAAAGAATTTTCCTGCCTTACCCAGGAATATAGACGGGGTAGCAAATTCGCCGCCCAAAGAAGTGGTCCATTTGGAAATGCCGGGCAGATCGCCTCCTGAAATATCTTTAAATGCGGATGGTCCGCCGGTTTCTTCAAGTGGAACAGGGGCATTTTTAAAAGATACGTATATGCCTTCTGTATAAGCTAACGCGCCGTATAACGAAAAATGACTGTTGAGCCTCGTATTTCCATCAAACTCCACGCCACGTATACGTACTTTTTCCGCATTGGCGAGGTAGCCGCGGTTTACGCCTACCTCAGCGGTTTGTACCTGCGTCTGGTAATCCTTAATGTTGGTATTGTAAATCGTTAAGTTCAGCGTGGTACCTGGCGCCGGTGTGGTTTTTAATCCAAATTCTATATGTTGTACATACTCAGGTTTTATGGTAGCCAGGTCCAGCAATACCTCTCCGCCGGCAGTAGGCAATCCCCCGAGGTTAAGTCCTACAGACTTGTAATTGGTAGAATAGGTAGCGTAGGTATTAACCTGGCTGGCAGCCTTGAATGCAACGGTCAGTAACCCAGACAGGTTAGTGTTGCTGGTATTTGTATTAAAAGCCTGGTTAGTATACACCGCGTTCTTAAGAGCGATCAGGTCTGGATCATCCGTTTCCATTCCTCCGTAGGTTTCCCGGTTAAAATCTACTTTCTTCTTGTCGTAATTATAGCGCAGCCCGCCCAGCAGGTGCAAACGTTCGGTAATGGCAAAATCCAATTGTCCGAAAGCCGCGCCGCTAAAGGTGTTGAGAGATGATGTTGTTCTGATGCCATAGCCGTCAAAAAGCCCGGGTGTATTCCATTTGGGATTCGTTGTATTTTGTGAAAACCGCCATTGTGCAGCGCCGGATTCTTCTGTATGGTAAGGGTTTGTTTTAAGATCCTGGCCTATGGCAAACAGGCCGAATACGCCACTCAGACGGGAAGATAAATCGCCCGCATAGCGTATTTCCTGCGACCAGTTTTTATGTTTGGACGGAGCTTGCGATAAGGTTAGTACCGGAAGTCCGGTAAAGTCGCGGTCATTGGAAGGGTCCCATTTCCAGTAACGCCATGCAGAAGTGGAAGTAAGGGTGCCCGATCCGAGTTTAATATCAACATTCAGGGAAGCGCCACCGAGGTCGTTGCCCGACCGCCAGGTAGTATTGTGATCAATCTTCCTGTCGAAGGGATTGCGGCTGGGCAGATCATAATTCAGGTCGGCTATGATCTGCTCAAACTGGCGGTATGCGGGGCGTTGGGTAGTTACAACACCTGCCACCACCTGTGCATAGCCATCGGGGCGCTGACTGGTTGCATCTCCTGCCAGCGTGATCTCTATTCTGTCCGATGGCACGTATAGCAACTGCCCGCGAATGCCCAGGTTATTAACATCGTTTGTCTTCTTCTGCGTGGCTACGTTTTCAATCAGCCCATCCCGCTGCGTACCTGAAAAGGATAACCGCCCGGCAAGTTTCTTACCCAGAGCGCCTGTAACGGAGCTCTTGGCCTGGATAAATCCATAATTACCGTAGCTCACTTCAAAGTTAGCGCCAGGCTTAAAGCTGGGCTTGCGGGTTATAACGTTGAATGCCCCGGCTGTTGTGTTCTTGCCAAACAATGTTCCCTGGGGGCCACGTAATACTTCAATCCTTTCAATATCTATGAAGTCGAGCGTTGCCGCAGCGGGACGAGCATAGTAAACACCATCTACATAAAAGCCAACGCCGGGCTCTACGCCATCGTTGGTAAGTCCGTAGGTAGTGCCCTGCCCGCGAACGTTGAGCGCCGTGTTACGTGGATTGGAAGAATAGAGCTGAACAGAAGGGATCAGCTCTTTCAGCCTGTTTACATTAAAAGCCCCGGCATCTTCAACAAGCGCGCCGGTTACCACCGAAATAGGAATAGGAACATTCTGTAATACTTCCCTGCGGCGCCTGGAAGTGATGATGATCGTATCCTTCTGGTACAGCGGCTGCAATTGTATCAATACATTATTTACGTTGTTGTTTCTAACAATCAGTTCACGGGTCTCATACCCGGCAGAAGATATGATCAGGGAAAAGGGAAATGATTGCTGGTGGCTGTCAAAAGAAAACCGGCCGGTGGAATCTGTAACGGTGCCTGTGGTTGTTTTTTTGATGGTTACGCTGGCGTAAGGTACGCCCGTATTGTTTTCATTAACTACACGGCCGGTAAATTGTGCGAAGCCTGCCAGGGGCAATAAATATCCTAAAACCAGGAGAATATGTTTCATGTATTAAGTTTTGATTGACGGGTATAAATAATAACAGTAGTCTACTAAATTTGTAGAGTATATAAGCAAAAAAAATTACTTGAAAAGTACGTTGCAATGTAGTGTCAACATCGTTGATCCGTAGTGTGTATATGAGTCATATAATGAGGCTGTTCATTAATTATTATGCAAGATTATCATTTTTTTATTAGTCCACAAAATTTATAGACTTTATTTTTTTTTAATGATCTTCTTTCATTGTTGCCAGAAAGCTTACCACATCGCGTATTTCTTTTTTTGAAAGTATAAGTTTCATGTCGGGCATGCTGGATGGTGCGTTGGTTCTTTTGGCTATTTGATCCTTTTTGATAACACGCAAGGGTTCTCCTCCCATTTTCAGGGTAAGGCTTGTTTTGTCTTCCGCCTCCAGTATGCCCGACAAACTGGTACCATTTTTTAATTCAAGGGAAACGATGCCATATCCCGGGGCAAGCCGGGCGCCGGGGTTAATAAGCGATTCCAGGAGTTGTTGCCTGCTGATCCTCCCGGCAATACCGTTGAGCCGCGGACCGGCATTGCCGCCCCTGTCATCGTAAGAATGGCAGCGCATGCACTGTGCATTCTGATTGCGAAAGAAAACAGCTCTTCCTTTTGTTATATCCCCGCCGTACAAGCTGCCTGCATAGGAAGCGATCTGCTCATCGGGAGAAAATTTTTGGGTAATCGTTTTATACTTCGTCTTTAAGTCAGTTACACCAATACTGTCTATAGCTTCACCCAGTTCAAGATATAAGTCCGGCGACAGCTTTCCGGCGGCCATGGTAAGCAGCAGTGCTTCTATTGGTTTTTGCGCATTTTCTTTTGGCAGCTTTCCTAACGCAAGTATGGCCGCCTGTTTTTCTTCCATGGTTTTGTCCGCTATTACTTTCGATAACAGTGAAACCATAAGCCCTTTAGGAAGATCCATTTGCTGCAGCAGGTGAAGTCCTGCAACCCTTACATTCTTTTCCTTATCGGCAAGCGCCTGGCTTACCGCTTCACCCGCCCGGCTGTTGCCAAGCGCAACCAGGGTATTCAGCGCTTCAACGCGCATGTCGGGCGCCGGATCATTTTTTACCAGGGTAAACAGCAGGGGCAGCGCTTCGCCGGTGTTGAGTAGTTTCACGGCTTTTGCGGCGCTGAGGCGTACCACCAGTTCTTTATCTTTCACTAATTGTACCAACGGTACGGCCATATTTTTTTGCAACATGACGGAATCTCTTTCCACACCACCACGGTAATAGCCATCCACCCGGTCCAGCACCGATGGCTTTGCCCATACGCTCAAGGCGTCAATGGCTTCGGCTCTCATCTTTGCGGGAGCACCTTCTTTTAAAGTATAAGCGATTAATTGTTGCATCGCTTTTCCGGAGCCGGTGCGCAGGTTGGCATTAATGATGCGCCTGATCAATGCTTCGTTTGTAAAATGGGTGCTGCCGAGCAAATCGCCTAATGCGGGTAGCGCGTCTTTAATGGAGTTGTCGTCATTAATGGCCCTTGCCGCTTCCGTTACCACAAACTCATCCTTATCGTTAAGGAATTTTGCAATGCCGGCATTGCCCATCCGCCTGAGTGTTACCACGGCGGCTATCCGTAATGCACGGGAAGGGTTTTGTGCCAGGGCGACAACGGGGTCTGCTTTGCCTATACGGGCCAATGCCAGGCAACCGGCATGACGCAGGTAAACATCTTCATCATTGTTCTCCTCCAGCATAGTAATAACCGCGTTTATGGCAGGCGCGTATTTGATCCTGCCCAGCGCTTCTGCTGCAAAGAACCTGACCCGGCTGGCGGTATCTTTCAAAAGCGGGAGCAGCTTTTCTCCTGCAGCCTCGTATTTCATATCGCCCAGCCATTTGGCCGCCTGCGCTCTTATTTCGGGATCTTTATCCTGTAATAAAGACAATAACGGAACGGCATATTTTTTGTCTTTACGTGCCAACTGGCTCATGCCCCATATGGCGTTTATACGTGCCAGTTGGTTACCCGATATGGAAAATGTTTTCTGGAAAATTGCCGCACCATCTCCGCCACGCTTCACCAGTTCAAACTGTGCCTTTTGACGTACCCGCATATCCGGCTTTTCCAATATTGCTGCCAGCTCTTCTTCTGATTTGCCGGTAAAATTTTCGGATAATAGTTTTTTTGTTTCTATGCGTTCGGGAGAACCTGCCCCCTGCGGAGCATCCAGCCGCCAGATACGCCCATAATCGTGCGTATCCCAGCCGTCAATCCAGTCGGCCAGGTACAAAGAACCATCGGGACCGAAGTCCAGCCCGGTTACCAATACGCCGCTCAGTATTTTTTTGGTTTCACCCAGCTCGAAACCCGCTCCTTTAGGGTTGAGCTTAAAATTATGCACAGCAGAATTGCCGGGATTGCCCACAAACTCCGACACAAAAAATGAATTTTTATATTGCGCGCTTAATGCCGTACCCGGGTTGTATACAAAGCCGCTTGGACCGCTTACAAAATTGCTGATGCAGGGTATAATATAGGCTGCCTGCCCTTCGAACCGCGGCAGATGCATTTTTTCTTCCATCCACACTTTGTAGGTATTATTTTTAGGGTCGCGGTATTTGCCGTATTGCCAGTTGCTTCTCCAGCCCGCATCAGAGCCGTTAACGATATATACCAGCCTTTCTTTTTCACCGGGATGGTCGCCATCGTTGTCTTCGCTGATCAGGTTGCCATATTCATCAAAGGCAAATTCATGTGTGTTGCGGAGCCCGGCGGCAAATATTTCAAAATCACTGCCATCGGGATTGCAGCGGGCAATTACGCCACTGTTCGGGTATGCCCATACCTGCCCGTCGGTACCCTTGCCGTTAAATCCAATATCGCCGATCTGCCAGTAAATCCTCCCATCGGGTCCCATTTCAATGCCCGACATACCGTGCCCGCCAAAGCCGATGTGTACGCCATACCCATGGGATAAGGATACTTTTTCATCGGGAATGCCATCTCCATCCTTGTCCTTTAATTTCCACAGGTCAGGTGCAACGGCAACATACAGGTCATTATCATGTTTAAATACCGAGCCCGCAACATCCGTTACTTCGTCATGAAAATCATCAACGATCAATTGTGTTTTATCGGCAATGCCATCGCCATTTGTGTCCTGCATTTTGTATATAAGTTCCTTTTCTACAGTCAGATCCCGCCAGTCGTGCGAGCTGTCTTTATTCAGATCGGCCAGCCATTCGTTGCGTTTGCTGTTTTCGGGCGACAATTCGCTCCGCAGGAAAGCTCTTCGGTCTTCCACCGTTTGAAACGATATGGAAGGTATCTCCCATTCACGGTGACCCCGGATGTCGAACTCTGAATTTTTTTGCCGGTCGGTAGTAGTATAATAAAGCGTACCATCATTATCTACCTGTATAGCAACAGGTGATATAACTAATGAATCTGTGCCCCATAAGCGGAGCGTTAAACCTTCCGCCAGCTCCGGTTTTACCATGGCTTCGATGGAGGCTGCAAAGCTGGCAACCACGGCCGAATCCATTTGTTTGATAATGGCAACGGGCTTATCCGGTTGCCGGCAGGCAGCACAAAAAACCACAATAAAAAATACCGGCAGGCAGTAAGTGCAAATTTGTTTTCTGGTCATAACAAGGGTAAGCGTTATTTTTCGGGTAATCTGTATCTGTACGGGCAGTGGCCCTATTGAAATCTCATTTCCGTCCAAACACTATTGCTAAATATAGTTACTTTTCGTTTTTCTCCCATAAATTTTGCATAAATTGGTCTGTTGGCAGAAGGTATGACATTCTGGTTTGTGGAAGATGGCATTGCAGATGTTGAGCCTGCTCTAATGATTTAATAAATGAAGCGGTACTACGATCAAAAAGTGTTGCAGGAATTAAAACTGTGGCAGTACCGGATGCTGGCCGGACCATCTTTTTTTGATCGCCTTTCGAAACGTTTTCAGAATAAAGTGAATAGTTTCATTCCCGAGAAAATACACGAGGCCATTACGGTTACCATTAAACAAATGATCAGGGGTGTTTTATACGGTGCAAATATTACTACCCCTAAGTTCAAAAAAGATGTATCCCTTCAGGTAAAAGACGCCCTTGCTGAAGAAAAAATAAGGCTTTACCAGAAAACCGCCGCTGCCGAAGGAGGCATTACCGGCGCGGGTGGAATATTGCTGGGGTTGGCCGATTTCCCCTTACTGATTGGCATCAAGCTCAAGCTTCTTTTTGAACTGGCTGCCATTTATGGATACAACCAGAACGACTACAAAGAACGGCTATATATTTTATACATTTTTCAACTGGCTTTTTCCAGTGCGCAGCATCGTAAAAACATTTACCAGAGAATGGTTAACTGGGAAGAGCAGCAACAGTATTTGCCGGAAGACATTCACCAGTTTAACTGGCGGAGTTTTCAACAGGAATACCGGGACTATATTGATGTAGCTAAAATGGCTCAACTGGTGCCCGTAATTGGCGCGCCGGTGGGAGCAATCGTAAATTACAGGCTGATCAGAAAGCTGGGGAAAACAGCTATTAACGCATATAGAATGCGTTCGCCTGCCTTTGATGTGCTGAAAAATACCAGTGAATCCCGGAAGGAAGAGGAGCGTTAATCAACCATTATTTCTATTGTGGCGCCTATACCTCTTTCGGTAATAGCGTCGCATTGCGGTTTAAGTTCATCGTATTCACCTTGTTTTACCGCGTATTTGCCTTTAAAGTGAATAATATAAGCACATTGTTCTGCCTGTTCGTGTGTATGACCGCAAACTTCTTCCAGGGTTTCAATAACCCATTCAAAGGTATTCACCTCATCATTCCATACAATAAGCTGGAATGGTTTTTCGGTTATGACCAGCGTTTCTTTCTCTTCTGCTGTAGATGTATTCCCAACTGGCATAATTGAAATTATTTTCTTTTCAAAATTAGCATTTACTGATCAATTGCAACCACCCTGTAATAAAAACAACAGCTGCTTTATAAAACAACTTTTTAAATAATATAGTATTGATATTGGTTACAATATAAATTACTGCTCTGCAATATTTTATTATTTTTGACGCAATTCCCGATAAATGCGTAATTGTGTCATATTATGGTATTATTGAATGGATGGACTTTCCCTTTAAATGATCCGATTCCAATTTTCGTTATCGTATTGTTTATTATTCTGCTGGCGCCTATTTTACTTCGTAAGTTACGTATCCCCAGTATCATTGGCTTAATACTGGCAGGCATGGCAATTGGCGATCACGGTTTTAATCTGATAGCCAAGGGTAGCATTGACTTATTTGGCAAAGCAGGGTTGTTGTATATCATGTTCCTGGCCGGTCTCGAACTGGATATGACGGAATTTAAAAAGAACAGGCATAAAAGCGTTGTTTTTGGATTCTTTACATTCATTATTCCGCTGGGACTGGGCTATATATTATGTTATTATCTTCTTCATTTTAATTTTATGGCTTCCCTGCTGGTGTCCAGTATGTTTGCCACGCATACACTTGTGGCCTATCCTTTGGCCAGTCGCATGGGTATTACCAAAAATGAAGCAGTAACCATAAGTGTTGGGGGAACTATTATTACGGATACGGCGGTTCTGTTAATACTCGCGGTAATAACGGGTTCTATTGAAGGCGAGTTGAATCAACAGTTCTGGCTTAAGCTCAGCTTTTCTTTCTTAGTATTTGCTTTAATTGTGCTTGTTGGGTTTCCGTTGATCGGCCGCTGGTTTTTTAAGAAGATCAAGGATGACCAGACAACGCATTTCATCTTTGTATTTGCGATGGTTTTTCTTGGAGCGCTTTTAGCAGAACTGGCCGGGGTAGAAGGCATTATCGGGGCCTTTCTTGCCGGACTGGCGCTGAACCAACTGATACCGCATACTTCGCCATTAATGAACCGGATTGAATTTGCAGGTAACGCTTTATTTATACCCTTTTTTTTAATAAGTGTGGGCATGCTTGTTGATCTGAAGGTTTTATTGAAGGGCAACGAAGCGCTGATCATTGCCGGAGCACTTACCGCCATGGCCCTTTCCACCAAATGGTTTGCGGCGTTTATTACACAAAAAATCCTCAGGTTCTCTGCCATCCAGCGTAATGTGATGTTCGGGCTAAGCACCTCCCATGCGGCAGCTACCATTGCCGTTATTCTTATCGGCTATAATATGAAGATCATAGATGAGCATGTTTTAAATGGCACTATTATTCTGATATTGGTTACCTGTATGGTGGGCTCATTTGTAACGGCGAATGCAGGAAAAAAGCTGGCCATTGTGGATGCCGGTAAGATACCCGATGTTATTAACATACAGGAGCGTATACTTATTCCCGTTATTGATCCAGACAAAACCGATGATTTGCTTGATTTTTCAGTGATGCTTAATACCCAGCAGCAAAAAGCGCCCATATACATGCTTACCGTAATGCAGGATGAAGACAGGCTGAAAGAAAAAGTAGCATTGAACAATAAGAATCTTGAAAAAGCAGTAAAGCATGGTGCGGAAACCGATACTAAAGTGCAAACCATTACCAGGGTAGACCTCAACATGGCAAATGGTATTGCAAGGGCGGTAAAGGAAATGCTTATTTCCGATGTTGTTATTGAATGGTCGAACAAGAGCAGCACGGCAACTGCTTTTTTATTCAATTCTTTATTTGGTACAACAACACAGAATATCCTGAATAGTGTATGGGAAACGGTTTTTATATGCCGGTTCGAATATCCGCTTAACACAACAAGTAAAATTGTTTTGGTGCTAACCAAAAATGCTGAATATGAAATTGGGTTTCACCATTGGGTAAAAAGGGTCGTTGCCCTGTCTAAACAGGCGGGTGCACGTATCCAGGTGTGCTGTACGCTGGCTACACAAAAAGCATTTGCAAAAGAACTAACTAAAAACAGGGGAAGCGCGGAAGTGGCTTACCGGCATTTTGAGGATGTGGAAGACTTTCTGGTGCTGGCGAGAGAAATACACAGCAATGATCTGATTATTGCTGTAAGCGCAAGGAAGGGAACGATATCCTATAATTCCTATATGGAGAATATGCCTGCAAAACTGCTAAAGCATTTTGAAAAGAACAACTTTATCCTTTTATATCCCGAGCAAAGACAGGCAGAGTATATGGAAACGGGTGTGCAGCCGGAGGACCTTGTGCTTACGCCCATACAGGACCAGATAGATAATATTAATAAACTGAGCAGGGCTGTAAAAAAGATATTTAAAGGAAAGGAAAGATAACCTTTGTTATTTTGCAGGCTACCCGGAACTCACCTGCTCCGGGTAGCTGCTAAGGAATTTTGGATATTACGTGTATTTGATGTAGCTTACATACAACGGGAACCTATAGATCTGTAAGGAATTTCAGCCCACTAGTATGATGTTTCAAAAATAATTTTTATCATTGTTTGCTTTTGCATATTAAATTTGATGCCATCATATGAATTTACAACCTATTCAGCGTGTTGAAGGCCTGACGAAGCAGGAGTTTACAGAGCGATTTATCAGAACAAAAACGCCTGTCATTCTCAAAGACTTTGTTAAGGGACCTGCCGTGGATCTTTGGAATTATGATTATTTTAAAGCAGTAGCCGGCGACCTTATTGTTCCGGTACATGGCAGTGAGAACGCTCATCCCGATATGGTACACAGCGCCCCCATGGCCAAAATGAAATTCAGTGAATACCTGGATCTCATTCAACGTGAACCCACGGAATCCCGTTTATTTCTTTTTAACCTGCTGATAGAAAAGCCGGAGATCAGAAAGCAGTTGGTTTTTAATAAAATCGCCGACAATATTCTAACCTGGTTGCCGCTGATGTTCTTTGGTGGAGGGGGGTCCAGCACCCGGAATCATTTTGATATTGATATGTCGCATGTTTTCCTCACCCAGTTCCATGGTGAAAAGAAAGTGACCTTATTTCCCAATAGCAACTCTTCCCTGCTGTATAAGCTCCCTTATAATTTTCATGGTATCGGGGATATGAAGAACATGGATTTTGAAAAATTTCCTGCTTTGAAATATGCTAACGGATGGCAGTGCACCATACGTTTTGGTGAAACCATATTTATGCCTGCCGGTTACTGGCATTATATACAATATGTAACGGGAGGATATTCGGTAAGCGTACGCGCCTTGTCATCGGCCCGCGACAGGGTTACGGGTTTCAGCAATCTTGTATTTACCCGCAATTTTGATAATGCCATGAGAAAGCTGCTGAAGGATAAATGGTATAATTATAAAGTAAAAGAGGCGTATAGCAGGGCTGAAAAAGCCATTCAGCAACTGGAGCAGCAAAACAGCAATATATAACAGTCCGGTTAAAATTCTACCACGGCATACGCTTTGTTATCTACATACGGACCTCCCGGGTGGCGGGCCGTATAGTCGAGGTTGATCCAGTAATTACCCGACTCTTCCCTGTAATATAAACCTGTAAAGTTTTCGGAAGCAAATAAATGGGTGATGGCTTCCTGCAGCTCAGTAAAATTTTTTTTATCGCCACAGTACAACTCCGGGTATACATGGTTTTCGGTTAATACCATCCTGCATTTGGCCCCGATAGCTTTGAGAGCCGAGATCATTAAAATCGTATGATCATCACAGTCTCCCCCCATACCATTTTCAATGGTTTCCCTGGGTGAAGCAAAATACTCGTCGCGGTCCGGGTCGGCCACGTATTTGAAGTTATTATTGATATACTTAAACAGGGAAAGATAGCGAACCTTAGGTCCATATTTTTTATGGTAATCATCAAAATATTCAATAGAGTGATTCACGGCAAAGTTCCTGGTAACAGAATCTTTAGGATTGATCTTTGACTTCAGGCCTTTTACCGCCTTTTCTACCCCGGAATCAAACAGGTCAGGTTTAATGAGGTACAGGTCCTTTTCTTTATTATCTCTGATATCCCAGCTTTTTACTACCAGGTTTTTATAATCAAGGATCATATTACCCAGGTTATAGCCTTCTGTAAACTGGCTGTATATTACGAAGCCCGCCACTAAAATAAAGGAAGGGATAATAAGCGGTCTGAATATCCATAAAACAAGTCTTACCAAAACAAATGCGGCAACAATAGATATTAATAGATCCACATTCCAGTAACCTATAATAACCGGAGGAATAAAGCGATTGATCAAAGGCGCCAAAGGAAGTATGGTCAGTAATCCTATGGTGTTTAATACAAGGCCCCTTGCAAAAAAATGTGTGTTGCCGTTTTCTCCCATGAAATGTAATGATAACGCAAATTGCAATGAGTTATATTATACATCTTGTTAAAAAAATGGCGAAAAGATATGCACATTGACCCCCTGTGGTATACCTGATAAATAAAACTAATAAGTAACATCTCTTCTTTTGGTAACCTTTTCTTTCAGGTAAGTACAGGGAGGTTTCAAAAAGGAATTGTGCTACTTTCGGACATATATTATTCAGCGCCCTCCTATTAATTATTTACACAAATGACAGCAGCATTGTTTGTGCCATGTTACATAGACCAGTTTTATCCGCATGTTGCCATAGCCACCTTACAGGTATTGGAAAAAGCCGGGGTAACGGTTGTATATCCTTCAAAACAAACCTGCTGCGGGCAGCCCATGGCCAATTCGGGCTTTGAACATTTAACCCGGGGTTGTAATGAATTATTCATAAAGAACTTTACCGGGTTCGATTATATCGTGAGTCCTTCAGGCAGTTGCACTTTACATGTGAAAGAACATTTGCATGATGCTGAAAATGAAAAAGAAGCTGAGCATATTAGAACGCGTGTGTATGAGCTAACCGAATTTTTAACAGATATCGTGCAGGTTAAACAGTGGGATGCGAAATTCCCGCATAAAGTAGGCATGCATCAAAGTTGTCATGGACAGCGGGGATTGGGGCTTTCGCAAATGAGTGAACTGGTAGCCGAACCTTTTTCAAAGCCCGGCAAACTCCTGAATATGGTAGAAGGACTGGAAATAGTGGAACTATCCCGAACCGATGAGTGCTGCGGTTTTGGAGGCACATTTTGTGTTGCAGAGGAAGCAGTTAGTGTTAAAATGGGTAAAGACAGGGTAAATGACCACCTGGGCCACGGGGTAGAATATATTATTGGCGGCGATATGAGTTGCCTGATGCATATGGATGGTATTTTACGCCGGCAGAAAAGCAAAGTGCAGGTAAAGCACATTGCTGAAATACTGAACAGTCACTAACTTAACTTATCAGGCATTATATATAATCATATACCATGAACCAAGGAAATAAAGATCATGCAGCGCTGGCCGAACGGTTTAATGAGGATGAGCCGCGGGTAAACTGGCACGATGAAACATTATGGTGGGTACGCGCCAAGCGTGATAAAGCAGCGCATGTGTTGCCGGAGTGGGAACAATTAAGAGAAGCGGCTTCGCAAATCAAAAACAATGTACTCGCCAACCTGAGCGAATACTTATTGCAGTTCGAAGAAAAAGCCAGGGCCAACGGCGTAATTGTACACTGGGCGGCTGATGCAAAAGAGCACAATGAAATTGTTTATAATCTTTTACATGCGAATGGAATAAGCAGGGTTGTTAAAAGTAAGTCTATGCTCACGGAAGAATGCCATCTCAACAGTTATCTGCAAACCCAGGGAATTGAAGTAATTGATACCGACCTGGGTGAACGTATTGTGCAGCTGGCAGAAGAGCCGCCAAGCCATATTGTGCTGCCCTGCATTCATAAAAAGAAAGAAGAGATAGGAGCCATCTTTCACGAGCATCTGGGTACGCCGGCCGGTAATGCCGATCCCCAGTTCCTCACAAATGCCGCCAGGCTGGATTTGAGAGAAAAATTTTTAACCAGGCGCGCAGCTATGACAGGGGTTAATTTTGCTGTTGCAGAAACCGGCGAATTTGTGGTTTGTACCAATGAAGGCAATGCCGATATGGGCGCACATTTGGCCGATGTGCATATTGCCAGTATGGGTATTGAAAAGATCATACCGCAACGAAACCATCTATCTGTTTTTTTACGGCTGCTTGCCAGGAGCGCTACCGGACAGCCGGTAACCACGTACTCCAGTCATTTTAAAAAGCCGCGAAAAGGAAAGGAAATACATATTGTGCTGGTAGATAACGGCAGAAGCGTGCAGTTGGGAAGGGCGGATTTTCGCAA
Source organism: uncultured Sphingobacteriales bacterium (assembly GCA_937871285.1). Lineage (GTDB taxonomy): Bacteria > Bacteroidota > Bacteroidia > Chitinophagales > Chitinophagaceae > Agriterribacter. Next base: position 13,803 of record CALMQS010000111.1, read on the forward strand.
TTCCCTCAAATGCATACGCTGCGGCGCCTGTATGAATACCTGCCCGGTGTACAGGAGGAGCGGAGGACATAGCTATCATACGGCCATAGCAGGGCCGATTGGCTCTATACTCGCGCCGAATCTTGATATGCGTAAATATGCCGACCTGCCATTTGCATCTACGTTGTGCGGATCGTGCACCAATGTGTGCCCGGTAAAAATTGATATCCATGATCAGTTGTATAAATGGCGGCAGGTGCTGGTAAAAGAAGGCTACGCTCCCGCAGCAAAAAAAGTAGCTATGCTGGGAATGACCTTTACCTTATCTCATCCGGGCGTATATCAATTTGCGGGTAAGGCAGGCCGTTGGGTGATGAATAAAATGCCATTTATTGTAAATAATAAATTAAATCCCTGGTATAAGCAACGCGAAATGCCTGAGCCTCCAAAGCAATCATTTGGTGAATGGTATAAAAAGAACAGGAAAGATAATGTATGAGTTTGTAGTTTAGTGTTTGTGGTTTATCGTTTGATGCATTTGGCTTCGGATTTCGAGCTTTAGCCTTCGGATTTAATATTTGAACTTTATTATTTATACGATTATGAACAGCAAAGAAAAAATCCTTACCGCAATAAAAAATAATCAACCGGCGCAAAGCGGGCTACCTGAGCTGCAATCCTTTTTGAAGCCGGATACGGAAGTGCTTGAAAAATATATAAATGTATTAACAGCAATTGGTGGTGTGGCAAATGTAGTAAACAGTTATGCCGAAATAGAAAATATTATCCGGCAGGAGTATAAAGAAGTTCAAAGAATAATATCGTTATGCAAAGAACTGTCAATACCGGGTGAGGCGGGAAGGGATGCTGATGCGCATGAACTGGAAACGGTAGGCCTTGCTGTGATACCTGCGCAATTTGGCGTGGCCGAAAATGGGGCGGTTTGGGTAACAGATAATATATTGCCACAAAGGGTATTGCCTTTTATTACACAGCAACTGGCTGTTATTATTAAAAAGGAAAACATAGTGCCAACAATGCATCATGCCTACAAGAATATTGGCAATACAGACTACGGTTTTGGTGTATTTATTGCCGGGCCTTCCAAAACAGCCGATATAGAACAATCGCTGGTATTGGGTGCACATGGTCCTAAAACCATGCGCGTTTTTATATTGTAATATTTTAAGCTTATGTTATTAAAATTACCTGTCTGTTTATTGATTTTGATGATGGCTTGCCAGTTGTCTTTTGCACAGCAAACGATTCCCCTGTACGAAGAAAATATCCCGGGAGCATTAAACGCTCCCAATGAAGAACGCTATGATTCGGTTAATGCGGTTGCTTTTAAGGTGTTTACGCCAACATTAACCGTTTATCTTCCACCAAAAGAAAAAGCAAATGGTGCAGCAGTAGTAATTTGTCCGGGTGGTGGCTATGGCGGCCTGGTAATGGGTAAAGAAGGATTTGCTATTGGCGAATATTTCGCAAAGCAGGGTGTGGCGGCATTTGTATTAAAGTACCGTTTGCCGGATGATAAGATTATGAAAGATAAAAGCACCGGTCCATTACAGGATGCGCAGCAGGCGATCCAATTAATAAAACAGCGTGCCCATCAATGGCATGTAGATACAGGCAGAGTTGGCATTATGGGTTTTTCTGCAGGAGGGCACCTGGCTTCTACTGCAGGAACGCATTTTAATCATCCGGTTATCGTTAATAAACAGCAGGTCAACGTTCGTCCGGGTTTTATGATATTGGTGTACCCGGTTATCAGCATGACCGACAGCCTGGGGCATCGTGGATCAAGAAATAACCTGCTGGGCAAAAATCCATCACCCGAAAAAATAAAATTATTTTCCAATGAACTGCAGGTTACGGCTCAAACGCCACCCGCCTTTTTAATCCATGCGGGCGATGATAAAGCAGTGGATGTTGATAACAGTATTTCTTTTTATGAAGCATTGCGGCACAATAAAGTGCCTGCAGAAATGCATATTTATCCAAAGGGCGATCATGGCTTTGTTTTGAAAATGCCAGTAGAAGAATGGATGGATATTTGTATGAAATGGATGAAAGGTAGCGGGTTTATACAGTAGCAGCAGTGTTGTGCAGGAGTGAAGGCTGGTTTTGTTAGCCACAGATTTAAACAGCGTACAAAACACTTATTCAGATAGATAGGTTTATTAGCAAATATTTTTTTACCTTAACCCACCAATAATAACGGATCAATACCGGTCAGCAATAGGATACATAACAACACGCTATGTGTTCTTTTTTGTGTACTATGTACCTATGTGTAAAAACAAGCATTCATGATCAAAGAAAAGTACCTGTAATGAAACGACGATCTGCTATAAAAAACCTCATGATTTTTGCGGGAGGGATATACCTTCTCCCATCCTGCGCAGGCGATGGCAAGTCATCCATTGAACTTAAGAACTTAGACATACTGGTAGGTGAAGAAGCCCTGCTGGGAGAGGTTGCAGAAACGATGATCCCCAAAACGGCTGATGCGCCCGGCGCCAGGGACCTTAACCTGCACTTATTTACTTTAAAAATGGTAGATGATTGTCATAATGCCGAAGATCAGAAAGCTTTTAAATTGGGACTGGTTTCTCTGAATAAAGTTGCGCTGGAAAAAAACAACAAACCTTTCAACCAGTTAGACGCTACCACCAGAATTCATTTTATTGAAAGTACTCTGGAGGATACTACCAGTGATCCTGCGCTTCATACTTTTTTTGAGATCACCAAACGAAGAGTGATACAGGGATTCACCAATTCGAAATATGCAATGACCGATATGAAGCAATATGAAATGGTTCCCGGCAGGTATAACGGATATTTCCCTGTAGATAAGGTTTAATAAAGTACAAAAAATTATGCCTCAGTTAAATACAGACAGCATTAAAGAACGCACATTCGATGCCATTGTAATAGGCTCAGGGATCAGCGGTGGCTGGTCGGCAAAAGAGCTTACCGAAAAAGGATTGAAAACATTGCTGCTCGAACGTGGCAGGGATGTAAAGCACATCAAAGACTATCCTACCACCAATATGCTTCCTTATGAATTCGAGCACAGGGGCGAAGTACCACTGACAATAAGAGAAAAATCACCTATCGTTAGTAAGTGTTATGCGTTCAGGGAAGACGCCATGCATTTTTTTGTGAAAGATGATGAGCATCCCTACATACAGGAAAAACCATTCGACTGGATAAGGGGCTACCAGGTAGGAGGAAAATCACTATTGTGGGCCCGGCAAACGCAGCGCTGGAGCGATTTTGATTTTGAAGGACCGGCACGCGATGGTTTTGCCGTAGATTGGCCGATCCGTTATAAAGATATTGCGCCATGGTACAGTTATGTAGAAAAATTTGCAGGCATAGCCGGTAATAAAGATGGCTTGAAAGAATTGCCTGACGGTGAATTTCTCCCGGGCTACCCGCTCAATGCAGTTGAAGATTATTTTAAAGAGCAGGTGAGTCAAAAATATAAAGGACGCTATGTGATCAGCGCCCGGGCAGCGCATTTGTCGCAGCCACAGCCTATACATTTGGAGCAGGGGCGCGGACAATGCCAGAACCGAACCCTGTGCCAGCGCGGATGCCCTTTCGGCGGATATTTCAGCAGCAATGCTTCTACCATCCCGTGGGCGCAAAAAACAGGTAATCTAACCCTGCGTCCTTTTTCTGTAGTGCATTCCATTATATATGATGAAAAGAAAGGGAAGGCAACCGGTGTTAAAGTAATTGATACCAACACAAAGGAGGAGATAGAATATTTTGCTAAGATCATTTTTGTAAATGCTTCTGCCATCAATACCAACCTTATCCTGCTCAATTCAAAATCAAACCGCTTTCCCAACGGGTTGGGTAACGATAGCGGCGTATTGGGAAAGTATGTAGCGTTTCATCATTATGGAGGAGGAGTAAGCGGCCGGTATGAGGGACAGTTGGAAAAGTTCCGGACAGATGGACGTAATCCGGCAGGATGCTATATTCCCCGTTTTAGAAATGTATACAAACAGGAAACAGATTTCCTCCGTGGTTATGCAGCAGGGTTTAGCGCGGGCCGTGGCTTTTACAGCGATACATCTGTGATAGGAGAAACGCTGAAAGATAATTTGCTGAACCGGAAGCTGGGTTCATGGCATGTGGGTTCGCACATGATGGGTGAAACCATTCCCAAAGAACAAAGCTATATAAAGCTGGATGCGGATAAGAAGGATGACTGGGGCGTTCCCCTCTTAAAAATTTCTGTAGACTTTGATGACAATGACGCGAAAATGCTGGGTGATTATTTTGAACAGGTTAGTGAAATGTTTACGGCCGCAGGATTTAAAGATGTGAAAACCAGCAAGCGTCCCGGTGCTCCCGGATTGGACATTCATGAGATGGGTGGTGTGCGCATGGGGCATGATCCTAAAACATCTATGCTTAATAAATGGCACCAGTTGCATGCCTGTAAAAATGTATTTGTGACCGATGGCGCCTGTATGACTTCAACTTCTACTCAAAATCCATCACTCACTTACATGGCTTTTTCTGCAAGGGCAGCCAATTTTGCGGTGGAAGAACTGAAGAAGGGAAATATTTAATTTGAAAATTTGAAAATGTAAGAATGCGGGAATGGAGAATGGGTAAGAGCTTCGGGACAAAGTGCTTATAGTTTGAACCCGCGTACCTGAATCCTGCAACCTGATACCTCCATTTTTACCACTGACACCTACACCCTATAACCCTATATCTTCCACCACAAGGTTAGTGCAGGATGCTCATGTAAAAGAAACTGTCTATTTTACACTTACAGGCATAATCTTATTAAACGATTGTATTTCATATGCGCCCCTATTTCTTTGCTATCTCCGGCATTTTTATTTTATGTAATTGTCTTTTATCCTGCGATCAGTCTTCCGGCACAAAACCAGGAAAACGTGATGAGAAAAAATTTTCAGAACATGTACGCAGTACAGCATTTCAAACACCCGAACAGGAACGTGCCGGGTTTATATTGCCGGAAGGGTTTGAAATAACGCTCTTTGCTTCCGAGCCGGATATCACCAAACCTATGAATATTGCCTTCGACGACCAGGGAAGGTTATGGGTTACACAATCATCGGAATACCCGATGGCGGCAGGTTTCGGCAGAGGCGGAGACCGCATCAGTATACTGGAAGACACAAACGGAGATGGAAAGGCGGATAAATTCACTCATTTTGAAGACACCTTAAATATTCCTATCGGCATATTACCCGTAAGCGATGGTGCTATTGCTTACAGCATTCCCAACGTTTATCGCTTTACCGATACCAACAAAGATGGTAAAGCCGACAAGCAAAAAGCTTTATTGGGCCCCTTTGGATTTAAAGATACCCATGGTATGGTAAATAATTTCATCCGCGGATTCGACGGCTGGATTCATTCTTCCCACGGGTTTACCAACACATCTACCATAGCCGGCGCGGATGGGGATTCCATTACCATGACTTCTGGCAATACGTTTCGGTTTAAACCCGATGGAAGCCGGGTGGAACAAACTACTTTTGGAAGGGTGAATCCCTTTGGTTATAGCTACGACGAATGGGGTTATCTGTACTCTTTAGATTGTCATACCAAACCCATCTACCAGCTCATCCCTGGCGGCGACTATCCTCATTTTGGAAAGATCGCCCCCGCCGGAATAGGGTTTGCCCCCGAAATGACCAGCTATGAACTTGGATCCACTGCCCTTGCGGGATTGGATTATTACACCGGTGAACAATTTCCTGAAGCATACAGGAACAGCTTTTTTTCGGGTGATGTGGTAACCTGCAAGGTTAACCGCAATACCATGACATTTAACGGATCTACACCTGTTGCTAAACGTGAGGAAGACTTTTTGGTGAGTAACGATCCCTGGTTTCGCCCGGTTGACGTAAAAACAGGGCCGGATGGCGCCTTGTATATAGCCGATTTTTATAACCGGATTATAGGTCACTATGAAGTGCCTTTAAACCATCCCGGCCGGGACAGGATAAGCGGGCGGATATGGAAAATTACTTATAAAGGAAAGGAAGCGCATAAGGATGTGAAAGCAAATGATTGGTCGAAGGCCAGCCTGGAAGAATTGTTAACCGGTTTGCAAAGTGAACAGTTAACTACCCGCTTTGCTATTGCCAACCGCATTGCAGATGTATGGAAAGAAAGAGCTGTTGAGCCTCTAAAAAAATTACTGACTGCTGCTTCACCGGAAAAAGTATATATACAGGCACTGTGGATACTGAATCGCTTAGATGCCTTGCCCGTTACGCAACTTGATGAAGCGCTGCAGCACCAGGATCCGGTAATAAGGGTGCATGCGCTAAGGATACTCACCGAAATGCATACATTGAGTCTGTCGCATCGTGGTATGGTTGTGAAGGCGATGAATGATCAGAATCCTCATGTACGGCGTATTGCAACCGGTGTGCTCACCAAATTTACCAATGCTGAAAATATAGCTCCATTGCTGGATATGTATAACAGAACAGATGAAAAGGATTCGCATCTCAGGTATACAGCGTTGCTCGGTATTCGAAATAACCTGAGAGACAATGCGGAAATAAAAAGAGCATTGGGCATGCAGTGGAAGGAGGAGCAGTTGGCTATCCTGTGTAAAGTAATGCTGGATGTGCCTTCGGCTGAAGCTGCAGGGTTTGTGCTGAACCATATGAAAAGCCATGAGATGCCCCGGCAGCAGCTTATTCACAGCTTTGAATACGCGGGGCGTTATCTTCCATCTTCGAAGGTAGATGATGCTGTTGCGTTGATCAGACAGCGGTTTGAAAAAGATAAGGATGTGCAGTTTATGCTGTACAATACCATACGGCAGGGTATTGCACAAAAGGGAGCTAAGCCTTCGCATCAAATGCAGCAATGGGGTATCGGGTTAACCAAACATTTTCTTGAAAATATTTCCGAAGCCAGTGATGTTTGGAAAAGTCGTCCGCTCGACAGCACCGGTGAGCCTGCAGATCCGTGGCGGGTGTCTGATGAGTTTTTAACGAATGTTGCGCCGGCTTTCCGTATCATCTTCAGCGAGGCGCATGGTTATAATCCAATGGCAGTATTGTATTCGGTTCCGTTTACATTGCCTGCCACCCTGCATATGAATGTTTTTGATAATGATATACACAACAGTGATACCAAAAAAGGCATCTCAAAAAATGTTGTTCGCATACGCCTGCAGGGTAGTAATGAAGTGGTAGCGGAATACCGGATGGAGCAGAAGGAAACCATGGAATTTAAAGATCTCATCAAAGAAAAAGTGCCTTTTGATCTTTCGGCATGGCAGGGGAAATTGGGCTATATAGAAGTTGTTGACAGCACAAAAACAGGCTCCGTTGGAATAGGCAAGCTGGAACCGGCGGTTGTGCCTATTCCCGGCAAGGGAACAGATGAAATGAATGAACGTCGCATACGGGCGGCCGAAATTGCCGGTGAATATAAAGTAGCAGCGCTGCAGCCTGCTTTGCAAAAAATAGTGGCGGCCGAATGGATAGATTATAAAGTTCGTGCAGCGGCAGCCAATGCGCTCATGCATATTGCTTCCGGTAATAATACAGCATTGGTCGGGAAGCTGTTTAATGATAAAACAGCATTGCCTGCACTCAGGCAAAAAATGGCTGCGGCGCTGGCCCAGCACCCATCCGCCGCTACTTACCATATATTGCAGGAAGGATTAACCGGTAGCAGTTTTTCAGTACAAACGGCTATTATTTCTAATCTCGCCGCTTCACAGGAGGGTATAAATCATATATTAGAGGCATTTAAGGAAAAGCAGTTTAATCCGACGGTATTAACGGAGCCGGTGGTGCGGGAAAGACTGGCTGCCAATAGTACACCAGTTCAGCAAAAGCAATTGGATGCACTTTGGGGCAGCAATAAAACGGATGCGGAAGAAAGACAAAAACTGATGGAAGACCGGATAGCCGGCGTAGGTATTTCTACTGCTACCCCCGAAGCAGGGAAAAACATTTTTGTTCAGAACTGTAGTATGTGTCACCAAATAAAGAGCGAAGGAGGTTTGGTAGGGCCGCAGTTAGATGGAATTGGCAATTGGGGTGTTAAGGCCCTTACAGAAAAAATCCTTGATCCCAACCGGAATATATCGCAGGCTTTTCGTACCTATAACATTACTTTGAAGAATGGAAAGCTGGTGAGTGGATTATACCGCAGAACAGAGGGTGAAGTAATGGTATATGCTGATCCATCAGGCAAGGAATTTTCGGTGGCTAAAAGTGATATCAGAGAAAATAAGCCATCGCAGTACACTTTGATGCCCGACCAGTTCAGGAATACCATTAAAGAGGAAGATTTTTATGCGCTGATGAAGTATTTGCTGAGTGTGAAGTGAGAGGTGAGAAGTGAATGGTGAAGGGTGAAGGGTGAATTCGTTTCACGACATGAAAGGTGAGAAGAGAAACGTGCATTTATTCACTATTGACCATTGATTACTCGCGAATAAGTATCTCCCCCCGGTGCGTGTCTTCACCCCGGAATAAGGATATGTTCGTTAAATTTATAAATGTTTAAAATAAAAATTATGATAGCAGAGATGCGTAAAGTATTAATAAGCGGTTTAGCATTGGGCTTAATGATTGCCGGCTGTAATACGCAGGCTAATCAACAAAAATCCCGTACGGTAACATTCAGCAAACAGGTGCTTAGCAAAGATTTCGTTAGCGAAGGCGCTGCCGTTGGAGATGTAAATAAAGATGGCAGAATAGATGTGATAGCCGGTGCTTTCTGGTTTGAGGCGCCGGACTGGAAAAAGCATGAGATAGCAAAGCCGGAAAAATACGTGGTAGGAGTGGGTTACAGCAATTCATTTTTGAATTTCAGCATGGATGTAAACCAGGACGGGTGGATTGACCAGGTACGGATTGATTGGCCGGGGAAAACAGCGGTATGGCATGAGAACCCTCAGAATAAGCCCGGGCATTGGCCCGTGCATGTTATCCATACATCGGTAGGCAATGAGGCGCCGTTGTTTGTTGACGTAGATGGCGATGGCAGGAAAGATATTGTGTGCAACGATCCTGAAAAGAAGCAGATCATCTGGCTGCAATCGCCGCAAAAAAAGGGTGATACCACCTGGGTGCTGACAGTAATAGATGGTAATGAAGGGATACCCGGCACGCATATGTACACCCATGGATTGGGCTATGCCGATATCAACGGTGATGGAAGAAAAGATGTGCTGATCAGCAAGGGATGGTGGGAAGGGCCTTCAGACCCTAAACAGCCCAACTGGACGTTTCATGCTGCGGACCTGAGCGAAGATTGCGCACAAATGTATGTGATGGATTTAAATGGTGACGAACTGGCGGATATCATCAGTTCTTCTGCGCACAATTACGGTATATGGTGGCATGAACAGCAAAAAGATGCCAACGGGAATATTACATTTACACATCATCACATTGATTCCAGCTTTTCGCAGAGCCATAGTCTGGCATTGGTGGATGTTAATGGTGATGGGCATCCGGACCTTGTTACCGGTAAAAGATACTTCGCGCACAACGGCGGAGATCCCGGTGCACATGAACCCGCGGTATTGTATTGGTTTGAATATAAACCGGGGAAAACACCTGCATGGATAAAACATGAAGTGGATAATGACTCCGGCTCCGGTTTGAACCTTGTGGTGGAAGATATTAATGGCGATAAACTGCCCGATATTATTGTATCTAATAAAAAAGGAGTGTATGTTTTTTTGCAGAAAAAGTAAAGCTACTTGCAAAGCAGTCTGTCCTTCTTATATTTACAAACAATATTCAATGTCGTTTAGTTAGTATTGGGGGGCTACCAAAAAGTAATATTTAGCCACCAAGCCACAAAGAAATAGAAGCGTGAAAAGCATCACTTTGTGTCTTTGTGCCATATCTTTAAACTAAACCTTTTGGTCAGCCTCGGCGAGCCGCCATGGTTGGTGTCTTCACCAACCGCTTAACTGAATGACATTGAATCAACATTCACTAATTAAATATTTGATTCATGAGATTTGGTATCAACACGTTTTTATTTACCTCTCCTTTTACCACAGAAAGCATTTCGTTATTCCCCCAGTTTAAAAAATGGGGATTTGATTCCGTTGAAATTGCGCTGGAAGACGCATCGCATATAGACCCGGTTACTGTGAAAAAGGCATTGGATGATAACGGGCTGGTGTGTGGTTCTATTTGCGCTGCCATGGGCGGCGGACGTGATCTGCGGGGCACTGCCGAAGCGCAGAAAGGAGCGCTGGATTATTTAACAGCGGTAATTGACCTGTCTCCTGTATTGGGTCATCCTACGTTAATCGGACCTTTGTATTCAGAAGTTGGGAGAGCAGACTTGGTTGCTCCGGAAGATTATAAGCAGCAATGGGATACCGTTGTAAAGCATTTGCGTACGCTGGCTGCACATGCAGGCCAACTCAATGTTAAGCTGGCTATTGAACCACTTAACCGTTTTGAAACCGACTTTATCAATACCTGCGACCAGGCGCTAAAGATGGTGAATGATGTTAATGAGAAGGCGCTGTTGATGCACTTAGATACTTTTCACATGAATATTGAGGAAAAAGACTCCGCGAAAGCAATATTGAAAGCGGGTAATAAGCTGGGACATTTTCATGCCTGCGGGAGCGACAGGGGCACACCCGGCAATGATCACATTAACTGGACGGGCATATTCGACGCGTTAAAACAGGTAGATTATGATGGTGATGTAGTCATCGAATCCTTTACGCCCGCTATTGAGATCATTGCACGGGCGGCATGCATCTGGAGGGAGATGGAGCCTTCAAAAGAAAGCATAGCCATTGAAGGCGTGAAGTTTTTAAAGAAGCAACAGGAAGCTGCTGCCGCCAGGTAAGTTTTCCAGATGAAATATTTTAAATAAAAGGCAGTTGGAATAATGTTTCAACTGCCTTTTTCTGTTTGCCGCTTGTAGTGCACGCAGGTTCAGTCATAATGTTCCTATACGTTTTATCCATGCATAGCAACAGTGCTTTTGGTTTCTTTTTTTGCACATGCTCAGGAAGGTACAGGATGAAATTATGCTGTATTGCTGCTACCTTCAGCGCTGAAGGGAACGACTGCTATTGTTATTCCCGCACATCAAAAAACTGATGAAGCACTTACAAATGAAAAAAAGATTATTACCCGCATTGCTCCTTTGCGCTATTGCTTGTGGAACAGCAAATGCCCAGTTGCCGCCTGTATTTAACCAAACCCGGCAGGCACAATCCACCGAAACAGTAATCCGTTACCTGTCGCCGGTTAAAATTTTATGGCAAACAGAGAATGCTCCGGCAAACATTAAAAATGAGCAGAGACTGCTGAAGCCGGGGAACGGCCAGGCTGATCTTTCCAACAAAGATATGTGTGTGCTTAAAAGCGATGCAAAAATAAAACCCGCCTTATTGTTCGATTTTGGCAGGGAATTGCACGGCGGACTACAAATAGTAACCGGCATGTTCCCAGGTGAAAAGCCCATTAAGTTACGGGTACGTTTTGGAGAATCGGCCAGCGAAGCAATGAGCGATATTGAGCCTAAGCAAAACGCCACCAATGATCATGCTATGCGCGATATGATCGTGGAAGTACCCTGGCTGGGCAAGCTGGAAGTAGGCAATACAGGGTTTCGTTTTGTACGCATTGACCTGCTTGATGAAAATGTAGAATTGCAGCTAAAAGAAGTGCGTGCCATTTTTGTGTTTAGGGACATTCCTTATCTCGGATCATTCAACAGCAGCGATACTTTGCTGAATAAAATATGGATGACTGGTGCTTATACCGTGCACCTGAATATGCAGGATTATTTGTGGGATGGCATCAAACGAGACAGGCTGGTTTGGGTGGGCGATATGCATCCCGAAACCTCTACGATCAGTGCCGTTTTCGGCAATAACGAAGTGGTGCCTAAGAGCCTTGATCTGTCGCGCGATATAACCCCGCTGCCCGGCTGGATGAACGGCATCAGCACTTATTCCATGTGGTGGATCATTATTCACCGCGACTGGTATTATCATAACGGCGACTTAAAATACCTGCAACAGCAAAAGGACTACCTTGTAAAATTGCTGGACTACATCATTACCAAAATTGATAAGGACGGTAAAGAACAATTGGACGGCACCCGGTTTTTAGACTGGCCTTCGAGCGAGAATAAAAAAGGCGTGGATGCCGGTTTACAGGCCATGATGGTGTGGTCGTTAACTGCAGGTGCAGAGTTGTGCAAAATTTTAAATGAACCGGCAACTCAAAAAAATTGCGAAGCCGCTGTTGGCCGTTTAAAGAAATACATTCCCGATCATAATCATTCAAAACAGGGGGCGGCGCTTATGGCGCTTACAGATTTGATGCCGGCCGCAAAGGCCAATGAAGAAGTGCTGGCGGTGAACGGCGCACACAATTTTTCTACTTTTTATGGATACTACATGTTACAGGCTAAAGCAAAAGCGGGCGATTACCAGGGTGCTTTAGATGCCATCAGGGAATATTGGGGCGCGATGCTGAACCTCGGCGCAACCTCGTTTTGGGAAGATTTTAATTTGGATTGGCTGCCCAATGCATCGCGTATTGATGAATTGCCAAAACCCGGGCAAAAAGATATTCATGGCGATTATGGCGCCTATTGCTACATCGGCTTCAGGCACAGCTTAAGTCATGGCTGGGCAAGCGGGCCTACACCGTGGCTAACCGAACATGTGCTGGGCATTAAAGTACTGGCTCCGGGTTGTAAGGTAATAGCAATACAACCCCGGCTGGGCGATCTGCAATTTGCAGAAGGAAGCTTTCCCACACCCTATGGTTTGGTTAAAGTAAAGCATGTGAAACAGCCAAACGGGAAAGTGGTTACTACAGTAGATGCACCTAAAGGCATAAAGGTGATACGCATGTAGTTTCGTTTCACTTTTACTGTTTCACTTCCCGCAAAATTAATCACAAAATGAAAACAGTTGCAATACAATAAACTAAATTTAGTCTTTAACGCCTGTTATAAAAAAGAAGCCCATGAAACAATCCATCTTCAACCGGCGACGGTTTATAACAACCGGCTCTAAAGCTGCCGCGGGCATAGCCCTGTTTTCATCATTAGCCGACAAGTCAATTGCTTTGACGCAGAATAAGCCCGGGATCAGGTTTTCGGTGATCAGTATCAACCATTCTCATATATACGGTATGGTTGATGCGGTAACAAGGGGAGGCGGGCAATTGGTTTCTTTTTATGCCAAAGAACCTGATCTGGCGGCTGCTTTTGCAAAAAGGTATCCGCAGGCAAAGTCTGCCCGTAATCAAAAAGAAATACTCGAAGACAATACTGTACAACTCATCCTCAGCTCCGGTATACCTGTGGAACGCGCCCCGTTAGGCATTGAAGTGATGCGGCATGGGAAAGACTACCTGGTTGATAAGCCCGGCATTACCACGCTGGAGCAACTTGAGGCGGTACGCCGTGTGCAAAAGGAAACCCAAAGGCTGTATACGATCATGTATAGCGAGCGGTTAGAGAACCGGGCAACGGTAAAAGCGGGTGAGCTGGTGAAAGCCGGCATCATAGGCAATGTTATTCAAACCATCGGTACGGGTCCACACCGCATGAATCCCGCATCAAGACCGGAATGGTTTTTTGATAAAAAATATTTTGGCGGTATTATTACCGATATCGGCTCACACCAGTTTGACCAGTTTTTATTTTTTACGGGTTCCACCAAAGCGGATATTATTGCTGCGCAGGTGGGCAATGTGCATTACCCCCAGTACCCGCAGTTTGAAGATTTCGGTGATGTAATGATAAGAGGCAACAATGGCACAGGATACATCCGTGTGGATTGGTTTACACCTGATGGATTAAACTCATGGGGAGACGCGAGACTCACCATTCTTGGTACAGAAGGATACATTGAAATTCGTAAAAATATTGATATTGCCGGGCGTGAAGGTGGCAATCATCTTTTTCTTGTAAACCAGGCAGCAACCCGCTATGTTGACTGTAGCAAAGATCCCCTTCCTTTCGGCGAATTGTTTGTGAATGATGTCATCAACCGTACGGAAACGGCTATGCCGCAGGAGCATTGTTTCCTTGCCACTGAACTGGCATTGAAAGCGCAGAAAAATGCGCAGAAGCTGGATTTTAAAAAGTGAATATTAGCGTTTTGAAAAGCGCGCGAAGCTGTCTTAAAACAGCGAGTATCCATTTCCGTTACTACAAGGGAACAGCATATAATCTGCTACAAATAGTAATGCTACATTGTGTAATGGTAAACCATTAAGTATTAATATAGGTATTGTTGTAAGAAAGCTAATGCCAACGGTATACTATTGTTGGCATATGTTCAGTAACATACGTATTTACCATTAGTATGCATTTATTATAGTGAAGATTTGGTCCGCCACTTTGTGCCATAGGTAGTATCACGGGCTGCTTTCTAGCCAAAGAGCAGCATGCTACAGGATGCAACATGGAGGTACAGGACGGGCATGCAAATTAATGGTTTTACTTTCAATAAATGTTTTAGAAACACTTATTTTATTTCTTACATTATTCCAAAATTAATTGCTATGCCAAAACAAAAGCCTCCGGTTAAAAATCCGAATACTTCTTAGTTAGTACATGAAATAGATACCTGTTTACATATACCCCGTTCAGGGTGTTTTAGTAAGATTGATCATCCCTGTTTTCAAAAATGAGAAGGCGGATACAGATCGGGAATTTTACTACCAGAGATCTATTGCCCTTCATTAACTACATATCGGACCAAAACAATTTTCACTTTACTTCAAAAAATTGCTATGCAACAAAAAACAATTTCTTACATCAAATGTTTTTCAACCTTCCTGGTTGTAACATTCTTTTCATTGCACACGCTTGCCCAGCAGCAAACCATTACCGGAACGGTAACGGATGCAGGTTCTTCTGACGGCTTGCCGGGCGTAACGGTTTCCGTTAAGGGAACCAATGTAAGCACACAAACAGATGCTGGCGGCAGATTTTCCATAAATGCAGGAACGGGTAAAACGCTTGTTTTTTCATTTGTAGGCTACGAAACCAAGGAGATAGGCATTGATGGCCGCAACTCCATAAGCATAAGCTTGACTGCCGGTACGAAAGGCCTGGAAGAAGTAGTTGTGGTGGGCTATGGTAATCAGCTCAGGAGACAGGTAACAGGATCTGTACAAAACATACGTGCAGAGGAATTTAAAGATATACCCGTTTCGCAGATGACCCAAAAGCTGCAGGGGCGTTTGGCCGGTGTGCAAATTAATCAAACAACAGGCAAACCGGGGCAGGGTATGTCGGTTAGAATCCGCGGACAATTATCAGTCTCTGCAGGAAGCGATCCTTTATATGTAGTGGATGGTTTTCCATGGACCGGCAATATTTCTGCTTTAAATCCGGACGAGATTGAAAGTATTGCCATTTTAAAAGATGCTGCATCTACCTCATTATACGGCTCGCGTGCCGCTAACGGAGTAGTACTGGTTACTACCAGAAAAGGAAAAAGCGGACGAACCAGTATTAGTTTAAACACCTATGCGGGAATACAGGAAGTGCCGATGCGGGGCAGAATTAAAATGATGGATGCTGTGGAGTTTGCCCAGTTTAAAAAGGAATATTATGAAGATGAAGGGTTGCCTGTGCCGGGAGAGTTTCAAAATCCCCAACAATATGCTGGTAAAAATAATGATTGGTACGATGCCTTACTTCGTAAAGCTCCGTTGTACAGCTATAATCTGATGTTATCTTCAAGCACTGATAAAGTAAACACCTCTGTTGTAGCAGGTATTTTTGATCAGCAGGGCGTAGTACTGAATAATGCATATAAGAGATATTCTTTGAGAATGAACACCGATTACAAGGTATCGGATCAGGTAAAGATTGGATTTAATGTGGCCCCTTCCTATATATTTGATAACACGCCGCGCACAGACGGGGATCGCGGAACGGGCGTTTTGTTCAATGCATTGCATACCTGGCCCATCATGCCTATATATGATAATAACGGGCAATTAACATTGTATAATACTTTCCCGGCAAGTACCGGTAATATTTTTAATTACCCTAACTGGGTAAGGGCCGCTGAAGAGCTGACAAATGAGACCAAAACAATTAATTTATTAGGTAACGCATACGCGCAGTATGAACCAATAAAAGGACTTACTTTAAAATCAACAGTAAATCTCGAATATCAAAGCAATCGCTTTTTCTTTTTTAATCCCTCCACTGCAACGAGTGCGATAAATGTTTCAGTGCCAACGACCGCAGTTTCCATCCGGCAAAGCTGGGAGAATGTAAATTTTCTGAATGAAAACCTGGTCACTTACAATAAGGACATTGGTGATCATAGCTTTGAAATTCTGGGAGGATTTACCAACCAGCGGTATCGTCAAAACGGACAAAGGATACAGGCGGATACTTATACAGACGACAGGCTTCCCACCATTCAGGGCGCTTTAAATATAAGCAGGGGAGGCACTAATAATTTTATAAATGAATGGACACTGGCTTCTTTCCTGTCAAGAATTTCCTATAACTATAAAGGAAAATACCTGCTCACTGCAGCTATACGTTCAGATGGTTCTTCCCGTTTTGGCTCCAATAACAGGTGGGGAACTTTCCCTTCAGTGTCTGCCGGATGGGTATTTAGCGATGAAGCATTTATGCAAGATCAAAATACCATCTCATTTGGTAAAATACGCGCCAGCTACGGTGTAATTGGTAATAATAACATTGGTAATTATACACAATATGCACTTGTTAATAATACCGTGAACACTGTGTTTGGAAATTCCGTTGCTACCGGAGCAGCGGTAACATCATTAGCAAACCCTGCTTTAGGCTGGGAAACGACAGCTCAGTATGATATTGGTTTAGATTTAGGATTTTTTAATGACAGGGTACAGCTAACCTATGATTATTATCAGAAAAGCACAACGAACCTGCTCTATAGTGTACAGGTTCCGCAGGAATCAGGGTTCGGCAGCTTTAATGATAATATTGGCGAAATAAAATTCTGGGGTCACGAATTGGCAGTAACTACCCGGAACATGGTAGGGAAATTGAAATGGACTACCAATGCAAATATTTCATTTAACCGAAACAAGGTAATATCCCTGGCAGATGGTATTGACAGGGTATATGGAACATTTCACATAACACAGGTAGGAAAACCATTCGGCCAGTTTTACGGACTTGTAGCCCAGGGGGTGTATATGAATCAGGATGATTTAGATAAATCTCCTCAAATCCCGGGACGCTCTGTTGTGGGTAGTATTAAGGTCAAAGATGTAAACAACGATGGCATAATTACCTACGGAGGCAATGAGGATGACCGTACCATTATCGGTAATCCTTTTCCGGATTTTATTTACGGTATTACAAATACTTTACAATACGGCAACTTTGATTTTTCCATTATTGGTTCAGGTTCCAAGGGTAATCAACTCCTGGTTCGTCATCTCTATAGTACCGCCAACCTGGATGGCGTATTTAATTTGGTGGAAGAAGTTAAATACAGGTTTCGTTCTCCGGAAAACCCTGGTAAGGGCCGATTTGGAACAACAGTTGGCGGTGGGCAAATAACAGGCGTTGAGAGAGACTGGATGAACAGTAATTTCATAGCTAACGCTTCGTATTTCTCTATCAGGAATATCACTTTAGGGTACAATTTTAATTTTAAAGAAAAGAGCCCTGTTAAATCTGCAAGATTATATGCTTCTGTTCAACAGGTGTACACGTTTACTGATTATTGGGGCGGACCAAATCCTGAAACCAGTGCGCAGGGGAATGGTGACGGAGACGGGGGCAATCTAAGCCAGGGACTTGACCTGTCAAACTATCCCGTTCCGCGTACTTACACGCTTGGAATTAATGTAAACTTTTAAATAACTATTTCTTAGAGACTAAATTAATAGATATGAAAGCAAAAATATTTTTTTTAGTGTTAATGAGCATGGGTTTTGCTTCCTGCGAAAAGTATCTGGACGTTCCTCCTGAAACCAGCTTAAGCTCTACTACTTTTTTTCAGAAAGAAGCCGATTTTCAGCAGGCCGTCAACGCTGCTTATGTACCCTTACGTTCAATATTTAACAACCATAACTGGGTGCTGGCAGAATTACATTCTGACAATACGTACTACGCTCGTAATGTTGCATTTGGGAATGAAGAACAAACCCAAAATGTTGCCGATTTTAATATTCCCACTAACCAGGGCATTACAACCAACACCCGGGTAAGAGATTTATACCGCTTATATTATCAGGTAATAGCCCGCAGCAACCAAATACTGGCAACAATTGATGAGGTTGAATTTGATGCAGATTCAAAAAATAACCTGAAAGGCCAGGCATTATATTTAAGAGCTTTTTCTTATTTCGATTTGGTGCGTTTTTTTGGCTCTGTGCCTATACATCTTGAGCCTGTTATTGACAGGGCCGGTGCTGCGTTACCCCTTGCAACGACGGAGGAACTGTATATACAGATAGAGAACGATGCAAAGGAAGCCGCCAACCTGCTTAAGCCAAAATCGACGCAGGAACCCGGAAGAGCTACCTCCGGATCTGCAAAAACAGTGCTGACCAATCTGTATATTGAGCAGAAGAGATGGAAAGATGCTGAAGATATGGCCAAGTCTATAATTGACAGTGGCGAGTACAGCTTAATTCCTGAATATGAAAATGTATTCTCAACTTCCACCGGTAATAAAAATAACAGTGAATCCATATTTGAGATCCAGTATATGGAAGGCTCTGCAGGATACCAAAGCAATTTTATATACGCCTTTATTCCAAGGCCTATTCTCGCTTCTGAAGTTGCCACTATATTCGGTCCTACACAGAATCAGCAGGGCATATCGGTTGAAGGAAAAAATATACCTACGCCTGATCTGATTGCCGCTTACGAGCCTGATGATGAACGTAAAGATGCTTCTATTGGCTATGTTACACTTTCAGGAAGCTTGTGGGCGCCTAAAACATATCCTTATACAAAAAAGTATGCAAAGCCTCATGCACTAGATAACAACACAGGCATTAATTGGCCTGTTTACCGTTATGCAGAAGTATGCTTATTTTATGCAGAAGCACTGAATGAACAGAATAAACCCGGTGATGCCGCCACATATCTTGACAAGGTTCGTAACCGCGCAGGATTGGGCAATACAACAGCCACTTCTCAAGCTGATATGCGGGAAGCGATTTTTAAGGAAAGAAGAGTGGAGTTGGCTTTTGAAAATAAAAGATGGCATGATATCAGGAGAACTGACAGGATACAGGAAATAATCGCACCCCACGGACAGAAAATTAAATCAAACCCTTTTAATTATTATTTTCCCGAAGGATATGAGCCACCCAGCGATGCGTTCACAAATCTTGACCCATACTACGGTCTCCCTGCTGATGAGTCGGCACTAACACCTAATTTTTAATTTGTTTAAACAATATATGACCCATTTTCAAAAATGATAAAAAACATTAAACAGTAAACTCCGTTTTGGGGCCGTTAACTGTAAGTCCGGTGAAGATCATGGAAGCTGATCTCGCCGGGCTTTTATTTTTAGCTTTCCGGCCACCAGGCTGCAAGGAGCGCTTAACAGTCATGATCGTACAATACAAACCATACGGTAAAGGATGGATATATAATGCATGTTGAATATATTGCCTGCCATTGAAAATACCAGGCGGGTAATTGCACCAGGATGCGCTTGCATTGTACCGAGTAATGGTAATCCGTGAAACTTTCATTAATAATCATTATTTTTCCATCACACATATTAAACGGTTAGGATGACTGAAAAAAAGTACTGTGTATTTCTTTTACTGGTCGCATATATCATTTTTACCGGTTGCAGCAGTGCAAAAACGGCAACCACGGTTAATGAGCCATTACCCGTAATTTTTGAAACCGATATGGGCAATGACATTGATGACGCCCTGGCGCTGGATATGCTGTATAAGTATGCCGATCAGAAAGTGGTTAAGCTGCTTGCGGTGAGCTCTAATAAAAATAATCCCTTATCTGCTGTATATGTTGATATCATGAATACCTGGTACGGCTACCCGAAGGTACCGGCTGGAAAAGTAGTAAATGGCGCAAACTCGGAAAACGATGCCGTTAATTATACCCGGGTGGTAGCCGGTTACCTGCCTGCTTTCAAAAGAACAATGAAAGACACTGCTGCTTACCCGGAATCGGTAAATCTTTACCGCCGGATATTATCGAAAGTTGCTGATCATTCCGTTGTTATTATTTCTGTTGGGTTTTCAACCAACCTGGCCAGGCTGCTCAATTCGCCCCCGGACAGGTATACAAATTTGAGCGGAAAGGAGCTTGTGGCAAAAAAGGTAAAATTTTTATCGGTAATGGCGGGAAGTTTTGAAGGAAAGAAAATGAAAGAGTATAACGTGATTAAAGATGTGCCTGCCGCCCGGGAACTTTTTAAGGAATGGCCAACCGAAATAGTGGTCAGTCCTTTTGAAGTGGGTGAGCAGATCAGGTACCCGTCAACAAGCATCCTCAATGATTTTAGCTGGGCAGCCCATCATCCCATGGTGATTGCTTATAAAAGTTATGCAAAAATGCCCTACGATCGTCAAACCTGGGATTTAACTGCTGTGTTATACGCTGTGGAAGGTGCAAAGGATTATTTTAGTGTGAGTGAGCCGGGTACTATTGAAGTGATGGCTGATGCATTCACTTCTTTTAACCCCGGCACAAATGGGAAACACCACTATTTAAAAGTAAATGCTGAGCAGGCAGAGAGGGTAAAAAGAAGATTTATTGAACTTATTACAACCCCTCCGGCAGCATTGAAATAAAAATGCAGAAGTTAGCTGTTATTACTATTAATTTAAAAAGCATGTCCAGATACCAGAACCTCACTACGTTGGATGAATTCACTATTCAGCAGCTTCGTTTATTTCCGCATGCCACCGGGGAATTATCAGGTTTGCTCCGAGGCATAGGTTTGGCCGCCAAGCAGGTAAACCTTGAAATAAATAAAGCGGCCCTGGCAGATATATTGGGTGCGGAAGGAAGCATCAATATCCAGGGAGAAGTAGTGCAGAAATTAGATGTATATGCCAATAATGTTTTTATTAATGTATTGCGATCCGGGATCAATTGCGCCGGTATTGTTTCCGAAGAGAACGAGGAGATGGTTGTGTTTGATGATGCCAAAAGCAACCAGTCGAAATATGTGCTGCTCATGGACCCGGTAGATGGTTCCGGAAATATTGATATTAATATTTCCATAGGGAGTATATTCAGTGTTTATCGCCGTGTTTCCGAACTGGGTAAACCGGCTATATTGGAAGATTTCCTGCAGCAGGGTACAAAACAAGTTGCGGCGGGCTATGTCATTTACGGCTCATCTACCATACTCGTGTATGCAACCCGCAGGGGAGTGAACGGGTTTACTTTAGACACCGCTATCGGCGAGTTTTACCTTAGCCATCCCAATTTGAAAATGCCTTCGCACGGCCCTTTTTATTCATTCGACAACCGTTATTATAACCAGGTGGATCAGAAGCTGAAGAACTATGTGGATTTTTGTATCTCCGCTACGGAAAATAAGAACGGGCCCTATTCCAACCGCTATTATGGTTGTATGGTGGCCGATATTCACCGTAATTTATTAAAGGGCGGAATATTTTTTTATCCGCAGGTAATGGGCAAGCCCAATGGCAAGCTCAGGCTGTGCTACGAATGCAATCCGATGGCTTTTATAACGGAAGTGGCTGGTGGTAATGCGACCAATGGAAAACAACGGATACTGGATATACAACCTGAACATATTCACCAGCGCAGCCCTTTGTTTATTGGCTCAAAGGAAATGATGGAGGATCTGCAAAGATTTTTGCAGTAATATTTCTTTATAGATCATTTATGCACTCCTATTAACTTTATCTAATGCACACTATTTCCATTTTTTTGGATTCACTTGTATCTGTTCTTTTTGCCCTGTACCTGTTTGTTATTGTTATAAGGATGTTTGCTCTCGTGCGGCTATCCCGCTTTTTTGGTAAGTATGCCCATATTACGCCCGCAAACGAAGCGCCCGATGATGTTACTTTCACTGTATCTTATAGCTGGGCTAATTTCCTGTCGCCTGTTCCGGGAATTACCATAAAGATCCGCCGTTCTTCGGCAAAAGACTCGTTGCATAACGACTGGCACGGATGGTTTACATCTAACATTATTTTCCTGTATTATTTCAAAGGGCGGTATGAACTGGATAATCCCGTTCCCGGTGAAGCGTATGGCTGGCATCATCTCTACCTGTTTGATAAGCCGGATACCCGGATCATCATGAATCTTTTTCATCTGAAAGATAATAAGCAGATCATTTCGGATGAAGGATATTATATTGTGAAGAAATAAATTAAGCAGTTTACATTAATGAGTCCTGTATACCTGCTGCGTGCAGAAAATATATCAAAATCCTTTCCGGGTGTTAAGGCACTCGATAATGTGCAACTGCATGTTGAAAAAGGAAAAGTGCATGCGGTTATGGGAGAAAACGGCGCGGGGAAATCTACCTTAATGAAAATCCTGATCGGCATGTATGCGCCCGATGCGGGACAAATTATTTACAAGGGGCAACCCATCACTTTTAACTCCGTGCACGATGCGCTTAAGGCAGGCTTTTCCATGATCCACCAGGAACTGCTGCCTTTCCCGGAGCTGAGCGTGGCGGAAAATATTTTTATGGGCAATGAGCCCACTATAGCTATTCCCGGGTGGATCAACCGTAAAAAAAGAAATAAGGATGCACAGTTGCTTGTTGATCAATTAGGATTACGGATAAATGTTACCCGGCGTATGAAGACGCTCAGCGTAGCGGAAATGCAGATGGTTGAAATTGCCAAAGCGCTATCCAATAAAGCGGAAGTTATTATTATGGATGAGCCCACTTCGGCGCTGTCCGACAGGGAAACCGCCATGCTGTTTGATATGATCCGTGATCTGAAACGGCAGGGCATTGCTGTTATTTACATTTCACATAAAATGGATGAAATATTGCGCATCGCGGATACCATATCGGTTATGCGTGACGGTAAGTATATCGCCACGCATCCGGCAGGCGCAATA
Organism: uncultured Sphingobacteriales bacterium; assembly: GCA_937871285.1. GTDB lineage: Bacteria > Bacteroidota > Bacteroidia > Chitinophagales > Chitinophagaceae > Agriterribacter. The sequence goes on from CALMQS010000111.1 coordinate 36,885, forward strand.
AGCAACGAAGGACTGATCTCACTGATAGTTGGAAGGGAATTGAATGCCATTTTTGAAAAAAGAAATGTTATACTCGGAGCAATAGCTTTGTCGGTTGAGGGTTTAACCGGCGAAAAATTTAGGAGCATTAATTTTTCTGTACGCCAGGGTGAGATATTGGGCATAGCGGGGCTGATGGGAGCAGGACGAACGGAAATTGTAAACGCGATATTTGGACTGGACAAAATGTATAAAGGAACGATTGCTGTAAAGGGCAAGCCTGTTACCATTCGTTCGCCAAAGGATGCTATACGTTATGGAATAGGACTGATTACTGAAGACCGGAAGAGCACCGGGCTTGTGCTGTCGGGAACGGTGAAGCATAATATTACACTGGCTGCATTAAAAAGCTGCTGCAAGGGCCCGTTTATTGAAATGCAACAAGAGCGTAGCATTGCAGAGCAGCAAATTCAGCGGTTCGCTATTAAAACACCATCCGGGAACCAGGTAGTAAATTTTTTAAGTGGTGGCAACCAGCAAAAAATTGTGCTGGCAAAGGTATTGCTCAATGATCCGGATATTATTATTCTTGATGAACCCACAAGAGGTATAGACATTGGCGCTAAAGCAGAGATATACAGGCTTATGAATGACCTGGCAGCAAAAGGAAAAGCGATCATCATGATCTCCTCCGAACTGCCGGAAATACTGGGCATGAGCGACAGGATAATAGTAGTTCATGACGGCAGTATAAAAGCCGAATTGACCGGCGCTGAAGCCACGCAGGAAAAGATTATGCAATATGCGATGATGTGAGTCAGGTAAAGGAAGAATAAGTATCAATTTTTAAAGAAATGTTTTTCTGCAGCCTTGATTTTTTTTGTTACTTTTTTGCATCAGGGTAAAAAAGTAAAAGTTTAAATATTCAAAAATGAACCTGACGAAAATAAAATCATCATCCGGCTACTTCTCTAAGTACGGCATTTTCATAGCTCTTCTAACCATATGCATCATACTGTCTGTTGCCACGCCCTATTTTTTTACGGCGCAGAATATCCTGATCGTATTACGGCAGGTATCCATTAACGGTATACTGGCCATCGGCGTTACTTTTGTTATTATAGCCGGAGGCATTGATCTTTCCCTGGGCTCGGTGCTGGCATTAACCGGAGTTGTTGCCGCCAGTTTTGCCCATCCCGGCACCTATGCGCTCATTGTTCCGGTTATGCTGGGTATACTCACCGGAGTTATTATCGGCGCCATTAACGGGTTAACCATTACGCTGGGAAAGGTTGCACCGTTCATTGTTACATTGGGTATGATGACGATAGCAAGAGGGCTGGCATTGGTATGGAGCGATGGAAGGCCGGTTACGAACCTGTCGCCCGCTTTTAATTATATTGGCGGCGGCGATTTCCTGCATATTCCTGTGCCTATATTGTTGTTTGTGCTGGTGATCATTGTTTCGGCTGTAATTTTAAACTATACCCGTATCGGCCGTTACATTTACGCGGTAGGCGGCAATGAAAATGCCGCAAGAGCTTCGGGCATACGGGTAAGCGGGGTGAAGCTTTTTGCTTATATGATGTGCAGCGGTCTGGCCGGACTGGCGGGCATTATCCTTGCTTCGCGCATAACCACGGGTCAGCCCAATGCGGGCATCGCATATGAGCTGGATGCCATTGCGGCCGTAGTGATCGGGGGCACCAGCTTATTGGGTGGAAGGGGAAGCATTGCCGGAACAGTGGTTGGCGTATTGATCATAGGTGTGATCAACAACGGCCTGGATCTGCTAAACGTAACATCCTACTACCAGCAGATCATTAAAGGTGTGATCATTGTTGGCGCGGTACTGCTCGACAGGAAGAATGCGCAGTAGAAGAGACACTTGTATTCGACAACCATTCGTGCATTCGTGGCTGGGAAAGGGGTTGCCACGAATGCACGAATGTGGTAGCTGTTCATTGGACTTGTGTGCTTATTCATACAAGATAATGACCGGATCAGAGTATTATCCTTTTATAACTCAATTTTAATTCTCCGAAGTTGACAATCAATGCTAATTTGCTGCCCGAAACTTTTAAATAGTTGATAGCCCGGGATACGAATTCATCTGTAATACCCGAACAGCCTTTTACTTCCAGAATAATGTTGTCATAAACAACAAAATCAGCATAGAACTTATGAGGTAATATAGCTCCCTTATAATTTACATCATACATTTTTTCCCGTTCAAAAGGAATGTCTTCTTTCAAAAATTCATAGGTTAAAGCATCTTTGTATACAATCTCCAAAAAACCGGCTCCAAGGTTGTTGTGTACCTCCATGCATATTCCAATGATCTTATAGCTCTCTTCTTTAAAAAAAATTTCTGGCATTTTTACAGGTTTATGACTTTAAAGTTATAACTCAATTTTATATATAAGGACATTCTGTACATTTCACAACAGAAGCTGCCTGTTATACTTAAAATTCATTCGCGCATTCGTGGCTGGAAAAGGGGCTGCCACGAATGCCCGCCTGAACGGACGGGCAGGCACGAATAATGCACAACTGCTATTTGGGGTCATTCGTTTATTCGTGGCTGAAAATCATAAAAAATACATACCTTACCTCCCTTCAAAAAACAACAACAGGTCATATGAAATTTTGTACAATTTTTTCTGTAATTATAGCGGGAGCTATCCTTTCAGGATGTAACCGGGGCGGCAATAAAGATGGAGAAAAGGGCATCGTCATCGGCGCTTCCATGCTCAGCCTGCAGTCTGAATTTGTGGTGAATGTAAAAGACGCTATGGAAGATCATGCCAAAGAGAAAAACGTGAAGCTGGTTGTAAATGACGCGCAGCGCACGGCCGACAGGCAGGTGCAGCAGGTAGAAACCTTCATCTCGCAAAAGGTAGACGCCATCATCCTCAACCCATGCGAAGTGGAAGCCAGCTCACCCGCTATTGAAAAAGCCAAAGCGGCAGGTATACCCGTTATTAATGTAAATTCTGAAACGGCCGCTGCGCCCGATGGATTTGTAGGCTCCCGCGATGAGGAAGCCGGTGAAATAGCCATGGAGCAAATCGCTAAGCTGCTGAACGGGAAGGGTAATGTAGTGATGATAGAAGGCTATATGGGCCAGGCAGCACAGATCAAAAGATCGGCCGGTGCAAAAACGGTGCTTGGTAAATACCCCGGCATACATATCCTGGCGCAGCAAACGGCGGATTGGGACAGGGCAAAGGGAATGAGCCTAATGGAAAACTGGATACAAAGCTATGGCGATAAGATCAATGCCGTATTTGCCCACAACGATGAAATGGGCATGGGGGCCTTGCAGGCATTGGAGCAGTCTAAATTAAAGAACAAGGTTAAAGTAGTGAGCATTGATGCCATAGCCGATGCGTTGCAGGCGGTGAAAGACGGCAGATTAGATGCTACGGTTTACCAGGATGCCAAAGGGCAGGGCGCAGGAGCCATTGATATGGCCATACAACTGGTAAAGAAGGAACCGGTGGAAAAGAAAGAAATCTTCATCCCGTTTCAATTGGTAACGAAGGAAAATGTGGATACTTTTTTGAAATAAAGCATACGATCATTAAATGACCCCCATGTCTAAGTCAACTCCCAATAATATGCTGCTACATCGCCGTAATTTCCTCAGTATAGCTGCGCTTGCCGGAGCAGGAATGGCTTTGAGCCCGCGTTTTGCATTTGCGGGGGAACCTGTTAGTGACCGCAAGATCCGTATAGGCATTGTGGGCGGCAGGTTCGGCGCCGGCTTTTATTTTCATGAACATCCCAACTGTATTGTTGAGGCGGTAAGCGATTTGCGTACCGACCGCAGGGAAGTGCTGCAAAAAACATACAACTGCAAAAAGTCGTATGAATCGCTGGAACAACTGTTGTTGGATAAAAACATTGAGGCGGTATTCATCGCCACAGGTGCGCCCGACCATGCCCGTCATGTGCTGGCTGCACTGCATGCCGGCAAGCATGTATTGTGCGCCGTGCCTGCGGCCATGACGCTGGAAGAATGTGCATCGTTACGTGATGCCGTAAAACGCACAGAACTTACCTATATGATGGCGGAAACCACTGTTTATCGCCAGAATACCATCTCCGTAAAAAAAATGTACCACGAGGGAAAGTTTGGTAATATTTTCAGTGCCGCGGCGGAATACAATCACCCGGGGCTGGAAGTGCTTTTTTGGGAAGATGGAGTACAAACATGGCGGCATGGATTTCCACCGATGCATTATCCTACCCACTGTACCGCTTTTTTAATTGCGGTAACCGGCGAGCGCCTTACAGAAGTGAGCGGCATGGGCTGGGGTGATGGCAGCCCATTGCTGAAAGACAATCCATATAATAACCCGTTCTGGAATGAAACCGCTTTCTTTAAAACCAATAAAGGTAATCCTTTTAGGGTGGAAGTAAACTGGCGTGGTGCTTTAAGAGGCGTGGAACGCGGTGAATGGCGCGGTGATAAGATGAGCTTTTTCTCCGCGCTGCAGGAAGGGCAGGAGCACACGATTGTTCATGCGGCAGATACGATAGGGCGTGATGATGCCGGCTTTCAGCACAAAGAAGCTACCATAGAAACATATAAGCAACCCCAATGGTGGCAAACGGATATGTTGCCTCAATCGCTGCGCCACAACAGCGGACACGATGGTTCTCATACTTTTATTACCCATGAATTTATTGATGCATTGATCAACAGCCGCAATCCTGAAGTAAATATTCATGAGGCATTGGCCTATACCGCGCCGGGTATTGTTGCCCACCAGTCGGCATTAAAAGGCGGGGAATGCATGAAAGTGCCGGGGTTTGATTAGGAGGGAGCTGGATGATGCGGTGTAGCGATTATGATCAATTGCAAAGCAATCCGGGATTTTTTAGAATTCAAAACCCAGTAAAAGCAAAAAACCCCGGTACAGCCGGGGCTTTGATATGTTTGTCTGTCGTCTGCTATTCATTGGCTCCTCCGAATGTGTAAGATAAGCCAAGGTGAAAGCCTCCTACTTTAATTTTGGGGGATTCCCCACCATCCTCATCCGCTATGCTTGTAAGCCCGAGGTTATATCTGGCGCCTATTCCCAGCCCGTTCGAAAGCTTGTACCCGGCGCCAAAGCCCCAGGAAAAATTAATTTTTTTGAAGCCATCTTTTATGTCAACCGAGTTGCCGTCTGCCGAAAGTTTAGCGCTTGTTAAAAAACCAACCTGTGGTCCTGTTTCAGCATAAAAGCCGGAAGGATTATTGTATTGAGCAAGCACCGGTATGTTAACATAGTCTGTTTTGAAATGCACACTTTCCCCCTGGGCTTTGTAAGTAGTCCCTTCCAGGGAATACAGCACTTCCGGCTGAAGACTGAACATTTCGCTGAGTTGGATGTTTACCAGGCCGCCCCCTGCGAAGCCAACTTTATATTTTGGAGATATACCCTCCATCTTAGCGTCGGAACCTGAAAAGGTGGTAAAATTTGCCCCGGCTTTTATCCCGTATTTTATTTGTGCCTGAATGGCAAATCCAATAAAGGTAAACACTGATAGAATAAAGACTTTTTTCATAATGATATTAGTTTTAGCATATAACGTATCAGTTAAAATATATTGTGGCATTATCTGGAATAACGAGGCAATCAATACGTATTTACGTTATCTCAATTTTTTTTGATTATCCCGAATCAAGCCTTTTCAGTTTCCTTCCGTCATTCTGTGGCAGTAAAGGTCGCTTTCCATGGGTGTTAATTACAATGTAAAATAATATTTGTGAAAGCTTGTTGACAAGTGTAACTTTACAATATGCAATAGCGATGGAAATGGTTATAGAATGATAAAAACAATAAAACACAAAGGATTGCGGCTATTGTGGGAGGAGGCTAAACCTAATAAATTGCCTTCCGATCTTGTTTCCAGGATAGAGCGTATGCTTGAAGTTATAGATTCAGCAAATGATGTTCCGCAGGATTTTGGGACATTTCAGAACTGGAATATACATAAGTTGACAGGAGAGCTAAGAGATTATTGGAGTGTGAAGGTTAATAGGAACTATCGCATTATATTCCGCTTTGATGGCCACCATGCTTATGACCTTGATTATATAGATTACCATTAAAAGGAGAATGTTATGTTAAAAAGGAAAATGAGAGTTATTCATCCGGGTGAGGTATTGAGGGAAGAGATAATAGAAGCCAAAGGGCTTACTATTACTGAAACTGCCCGGTTACTTGGTGTTACAAGGACAAATCTGTCTAATATCGCCAATGAAAAATCTGATATAAGCCCGGAAATGGCTTATCGTATCGCGTTGGTTTTCGGAGGAACAGCAGAGATATGGGCAAATTTACAAACGAAGTATAATCTGCACGAAGCTGCACAAAAGGTTAAAGCTTTTAAACTTAAACCATACCGCCCTGGCAGCAGCAAGACTGTTCGTGCTTAACCACAATTCTATATCTGATCCTATAAGTTTTAATCAGGGAACAAACTAAGACACCAACAGGGTCGTACATAAAAGAATTTCGTGGATAGAACCGTCTACAGCTTATACAATACCCCCGCCACCGCCGCCCCAACAGCCGTATTTAAAAAATTCACTGCATTATTGTTCAGCAGGCCTTTGTTTTCCAAAGTTAGCCCCAGTATGGAATCAACTGCATTGCCCGCTGTGCCGGCAATAATGATAACCAGGAAATGCTGCGCATTCCAACCGGTGCCCAAAACATATATTAAAGCAATAATAATGCTTCCGATAATGCCATAAATGCTTCCCTGAAGGCTCACCGCGCCATTAGCACCACGTTGCATTTTTCGGAAAGTGAGCATGTGATAGTAGCTTTTGCCATAAACATTTCCTAATTCCGATGACAGCGTATCCGCAGTGGCAGCAGAAAAACACCCCGCGATCATCAGGTACAGTACTTCGGCCGCCTCCGGGTTGTATTTCGCCAGCAAAGCCAGGATAGCGGCCGCGCCGGCATTGGCAAAAACCTGTCCTGTATTTCTTTCCCCATTACCGCTTTCAGCCAATCCATCCTTCATTTTTGCACTGACTTTCCATCCCGTAGCGCTTACACCCAGAATAAAAAAGGCCGCTAATAATCCTATACCTGTAAAACCTGCTCCTATAAAAATAATAACCGACAGCAAGCCTCCTGTGAGCGCTGCCGCAACCGTTAATTTTTTTTTCAGCATGCTGATCAGCATGCCTGCTGTTATGATGATAAAAGCTGCCAGGTAAGATGCATTCATGAAGCACAAATTATAACAATAAACATAAAGGATACCCGCTTCATATCCTTTATGTTTAGTCGATAGGAGTGTGCTTACGACTGTTGAAAATTGTTATCAGGTGCAGGGGTTTTCTTACCGAACAGGTTTCCCAAACCAAAATTTTCATCTATGAATTTCATGCCTTTTTCTTTCCATGCTTTTTTTTGTTCCGGGGTCATTTTAGAAAACCGGTAA
>CALMQS010000112.1 GCA_937871285.1 uncultured Sphingobacteriales bacterium
GCTTTGCTTCGTGTGGGCGGTGGAGACACCGCCCACGGCAGGCCGCCCCGGTTGGGGTCCTCACCAACCGGCGACAATTTTAAATGCACCCTTCAGGGCCAAACTCCGGAATAATCGTTAAATTTAAAAATTATCAATCCTTCTATATGAAGCGGATGTTTCAAATCTGTTAATGTATGTCAAAACAAAATTAAAAATGCAGCAGGTATGAGTAACTTTGTGATCCTTTAAATTCATGTAATACTACTGATTTTAAAAGGTTAAGCATTTTATTGTACCGGCGGTGAGACATCATTCGCTGGTTTATTATTAACAATATCCAAAAGCTAATGCCGTTTATATGAGGCTTAGAAATTATAATCCGATGAAATTCCATTCCGTACCTAAAAAGCTGAGGCTTTGCCTTATTTTTCTTGTGCCTGTATTGCTTTCAGGCATTATTAAGGCGAATCGTTTTTCTCCTGTTCTTCCAACAGTTACCTATTATCTTCCTGCTGATTTTAGTGCGGAAGCCCGCAAAGTATTTGTAAACAGGCTGTACGACAGCATTCATTTAAATGAGCTGGGCCTTCAAAAAGATGTGCTTGAGCTGGCAATGAAAGGATTCAGCAAGTTATCCAATAAGGGCAAGCTCAACAGGGACAGCATTCTTACTATCGTTGATTTTTCACGGTCATCGCGTGAAAAAAGAATGTATATCATTGATCTGAAAAATATTGAACTGCTGTTTAACATACGCGTAGCGCATGGAAAAAATTCGGGAACGGAATATGCGCATCATTTTTCTAACGTAATGGCATCACATAAAAGCAGTCTGGGCTTTTATGTAACACAAAATACCTACAGGGGTGAAAACGGGTATTCGCTGCGTTTGCAGGGAGTGGAAAGGAATATTAATGATAAAGCGCTAAGAAGGAGCATCGTAATACATGGCGCAAATTATGCAGGCGAAAATTTTTTACATCAAAAAGGAATGCTGGGAAGAAGCTTCGGCTGTCCTGCCATTCCCATGGAAAATCACAAAGCCATTATTGATGCTATCAAGGAGGGTTCCTGCCTGTTTATTTATTCGCCCAATAAAAAATATTTAAATCTTTCTACGGTTTTAAACGGTTAGGTAAATATAAGAATGGTTAAGGTTGAGGCCTGGTCTGCTACGGAGACCAGGCTATTTTTATTCCATCACAAACCGGTAGCCTACGCCCTTTACCGTAATGATTTCCAGCGCGGGGTCACTTTTAAGATATCCCCTGAGCTTGGTTATATACACATCTAATGTTCGGGAATTAAAAAATGAGTCGCTTCCCCATAATACATTCAGTATGGCTCTTCTGTCAATTACGGTTTCGCGGTTTTCATACAGCAATCTCAGCAATTCACTTTCCCGGAAAGACAATTTTTTTTCTTCCGTGTTGTGGCACAGGGTTTGCCGGTGCGGATTAAAAATATAGTTGCTCATCCGGATCTCGTCTTTTTGTTCGGTGCTTTGCGCCGCTTCATGCTGGTAACGCAAAGCGTTTTCAATACGCACAATAAGCTCTTCCATGCTGAAAGGCTTGCGGATATAATCGTTCGCCCCTTTATGAAATCCTTTTACCAGGTCGGTGGTTTGGGTTTTTGCGGTTAAAAAAATAATAGGTATCGTGGTGTTCAGTTGCCTGATCTCTTCCGCAATGGCAAACCCGTCTTTATTGGGGAGCATGATATCCAGTATGCAGATATCGGGCTTAAGGCTTTGAAACTGGGGCATCACATCCCCGCCGTCCATCTCCAGCAGCACCTCGTAGCCCCTGCTTTCCAGGCTTTCCTTTACAATTTTTGCCAGGAAAGCTTCATCTTCCACATACAATATCTTAGTTTTCTTCATGGGTAAGGGGCAGTTTAATAATGAACTCACTTCCTTTACCCGGTTCGCTATGCAGGGTAATAGTACCGTGGTGCTGGTTAACAATGTGGGCAACATAGCTCAGGCCTAACCCATATCCTTTAATGTTATGTTTGTTATCAGTAGGAACCCGGAAAAACTTCTCAAAAATTTTGGTTTTATACGCTGCCGGTATGCCAATGCCGTTATCTGATACCCTTATTTCCATCCAGTTATTGTCTTTGGAGCTGATGCTTACTTCAATTTCCGGTTTCTCCCTGCTGTATTTCAGGGCATTATCCAGCAAATTGTAGAGCACGCTGGTAATATGCATATGATCTGCCGTTATCATAAATTGTTGCCCGGAACTGTGTAGCTCAACCTTTGCTTTAGCTTTTTCAAACTGCAGTCCCATGGAAGCAATTACTTCCGTTGCCAGTTGCTTTACATCAAACCGTTCGTATTTTAGTTCTGTTTGCTGTTGTTCAAACATCGAAAGCTTAAGCACTTTATCCACCAGCATAGACAACCTGCTCAATTCGTTTCCTGCTATATCAAGATATTCTTTTGTGCGCTCAGGTTGCTGTATTACATTAAAGTTTTTGATGGCTTCAATGGCCACACTTACCGTGGAAATGGGTGTTTTAAGCTCATGAGTGATATTGCTGATGAAATCGTTTTTAATATCGGTAAGCCGCCGCTGGGCCCTGAGATTCCTGTACAGCACAGAAAAAGCTGTAATGGTGAGCCCGATAAGAAAAACAGAAAAAACAACCTGCGGCAAAACTTTTCCGAAAATGTAATTAAACGTGTTGCCTAACTGAACCTGGTAACTAATGGGATGTGTAAAGCCGATGGTGGCTTTATTCCATTCCGGGCGCTGGGAGTTGGTTCGTTTAATATCGGCTTCCTCCGTTCGTATGATAGAAAAAGGAACATTAATATTTTCCTTCTGCAGGTTATTGGTATAGGCTTCCCTGATATCGGTTACCCTCAGGGAATCCTGCAGGGAATCAATACCAATTAAAAATTCAAAGAAACGTCCTCCCGCCTTGTAGCTTCTGCGCAATAAGGAATCATCGGCCGGCACGCCGGCAGGTCTTTCTACTGTAATAATGGAGTTACGGGTAGGCTGCGAGGGCATGGCAGCGGAGGAATCGCTGAGGCGTTTTCTAACCATGTCTGTAAACCTTGCTATATCGGGTGGCAGGCCATAGCGTAACCTGGTGGTGCTGTCTAATTTCAGTTTGGAAGACTGCAGGTCGAAAACCGATTCCCGGAAGATAACATTGGTACGAAAACGAAGCGTTCTTTTTTCTTCATTAATTTTTATAACGATCCAGTATACCTGGAAGGCCGCTATCAAAATGATGGCTGCTACCATTAAACTAACTGATATGCTGAATTTCCGGGTCATAGTTCGCAAAAGTATATTTTACCTATTTCACAGGGCGATTGTATTAACCTTAATTAACATCTTTGGTTACAATATAATAAAATGTTTCCGGCTTCGTTACTTATTCATTCGCTCATCCAATCCTCATTAAAATAGCCATCATGAACACGGTAACTTCAAGGAAACTTATTGACCTCAACAGGTTGTTTTTCAGCTTACTAAATAAAATTATGCAACGCCCTGATTTTTATCCCATCAAGTATTATCATAAAAGAAGGCGGGGAAGAAACGAGCTGGAAAGCATATAGCGGTTAGGGAGTTTGTGGTTTGGAAGTTTATGGTTAGCGGATTAATAAGCCTTTAAATACTAACTCCGGCCTTGTGCGCCCTATAGCTGACCGCTCATCAACTGAAAAGATATTCCACATCTTCCTTAGAAAGGCTCTTAACAAACGTATTATCGTCTGCAATAAGATCCCTCGCCAATGAGCGCTTTTTTTCCTGTAATTGCAGTATTTTATCCTCAATGGTATCCTTACAGATCATGCGGTAAGCAAAAATATTTTTGGTTTGCCCTATCCGGTGCGTACGGTCAATAGCCTGCTGCTCTACGGCGGGGTTCCACCACGGATCAACGATGTATACATAATCTGCCGCGGTAAGATTTAAACCAACACCACCTGCCTTCAGCGAAATCAGGAATGCCCTGCAGGTATCGTCTTCCTGGAAACGGTTGATAGCTCTTTCCCTTTCGTGGGCCGGTGTGCTTCCGTCAAAGTATTCAAAGGGTACGTCCAGCGATTTCAGTTTTTCCTTTATCAGGGCCAGCATACCCAGGAACTGTGAAAATATAAGGGCCTTATGGTTACTTATATTTTCCGTGATCTCTCTTGCTATCTCTTCCAGCTTAATCGAATGATTGGGGTATTGCTCGGGCTCATTCATAATAGCGGGCGAATCGCAAATTTGCCTCAGCTTCATTAAACCCTGCAAAATGGTAAGCTGCGACTTTTGTATGCCCTGCTCATTGATTACGCCCAGTATTTTATTGCGGTAATCCATGCGGAATGCTTCATAAATTTCCCGCTGCTCAGACTGCATTTCACAAAACAGTATGGTTTCTGTTTTTTCAGGCAGGTCTTTTGCCACCTGTTCCTTGGTGCGGCGGAGAATAAAAGGATACAGCAGCTTTTTTAAGTGCTCTTTCCTGTCCTGCTCCCCGAATTTATCAATAGGCGTAGCAAATTCATTGCGGAAATATTCCACACTGCCCAGCATGCCCGGATTTAAAAAGTTCATCTGGGCATATATATCAAAAGTATTGTTCTGCAAAGGGGTGCCACTCAGGCAAAGCCGGTTTTTTGACACCAGGAGGCCGGCGGCTTTGGTTACCTTGCTCTGCGGGTTTTTAATAGCCTGCGACTCGTCGAGAATAACATAATCGAAATGGATTTCGGTTAGCAGCTTTATATCGCTGCGCAGCGTGCCATAGGTAGTAATGATAACGTTATAGGCATTAAATCCTTCTTTATCCCGGCTCCGGTCGGCCCCATGATGAATATGATAGGTAAGGTCGGGTGTAAATTTCTTTATTTCATTCTCCCAGTTGAACATCAGGGTAGTAGGACAAACCACTATGGCTTTCAGGGAATGATGGGTATCGAGGTAAAACTGGAGGAAAGACAGCGCCTGCACTGTTTTACCCAATCCCATATCATCGGCTAAAATACCACCCCATCCTACTTCACTTAAATAATTCAGCCAGTGATAGCCTGCTACCTGGTAAGGACGTAAAATATGCGCCAGCCTGGGTGTCGGATCAATTTCTTTAATGCGGTTAAAGCCTCTCAGCCTGTTGTATTTTTCTTCCAGCTCTATCAGCACTTCAGCCTCATTCCTTTCTTCATACAGCTCATCTATAACGCTCAAATGGTATTTAGACAGGCGTAATGCATTGTTTTTTCCTTCGCCTACCCTAAAGAGCAAGGAGTATTTTTTTAGCCAGTTTTCGGGTAATATACCCAATGTGCCGTCGTTGAGCTGAACAAACTGCTGCTTGTTCAGCAGCGCCCTTTTGATTTCATCTATACTTACCTGCTGTTCCCCAAACACTACTTTCACCTTGGCATCGAACCAGTCTACACCGTTGCTGATACGAATTTCAGTAGAAGGCCGGGCAGTATTAAAACGGAAGTTTTTCAGCACGTCAAAACCCACTACCGGCACGTTCATTTCTTTCATGCTGTCAACAAACAAAAAGAACCAGTTGTTCTTTAGCACGTCTGCACCCTTTAAAGCCAGCGTTGCTGCTCCTTCGGGATGGATGAAGTTGGAGTGAAGGCTTTCTAACTTTTTGATGAACTGCAGCTCTGCCTGCCGGTTGCGGTGAATTTCCAGCACCTTATCATTTACCGGCAGCGTAATAATATCTTTTGCATTAAACCGTGTTTCAAAGCCTTTGTAGGAAAATACCGGCACAAACAGCAGGTAATCTCCTTTTTCCTGCAGCAGCACCCTTACTTCGGGGTTGCCGTCTTTTACTTCCTGCACCAGCTTTTCGGAAAACCGTACTTTGTATTCTTTGGTTAGCGGAATAATATTCTTTTTCAGGTAATCGGGCCAATCTTCCTTGCTGATGAGCAAATTTTCCTTATTGGCAAATCTTTCAATTTCCAGTATATCTTCCTGCCGGCTCCAGTTATAAAAAGTGTCGGCATATTTAAAGAGCATATTGCTTTTCCATTCATTTTCCTGTAAAGGCACTTCCACGCCGTTAACCTGCACATAACAGGCTATTTCAATTTTGGCTTTTACCGTATTTACATGAATAACGGGAATGGCAGTTTCATCGGCTAACTGAACAGGCAGCAGGTTGGAGGTAATAAAATTTTTCCCCTGCGGCAAAAAGTATACCAGCGTGTTATCTTTCTGCTCGTTAAATAATTTAAGCAGCTTGGGATACCAGTATTCCACTATCAGTGATTTGGTTTCTTCGGGAAGGTCATCATCTTCGTGATGAATGATGTTTTCCCATATTCCGGAAAAAGGAGAATTACGGCTTACGTATTTATTTACTTCGGTTTCGTTCAGCTTTCGGATCTGCTGCAACAGTTGTTTATCCTGGTCGGGGTAGTTGTCTGTAGGTACAAATTTAGAGAGGTCCAGCTTTTCCACTTTGCCGGCAAAGCCTACCCCGGTTTCATTTATTTCACCGCCAACGGCATCTATTCCAAAATTAGGATACACGCCATTGGCTCCGTTAAATACGATACCAATGCGGCTGATATTACTATTATTATGAACAGGGGGGGCTTCTTCCTCGGCCATTACAACTTCCTTTTCTGCAACAACGGTACGGGAGCTAAGCATACTGCCGGATACCGGGTCTGCTCTTTTAATAGAGGTATCAAGCAACCGTAAAAAGGGTTTCCCGTCTTTATAGGTAAATTCAAATTTACCGGTCAGATCATCATCAAGGGAATAGCCGTAAATTTCCAGCAGCTTATTCTTCTGCTTATCCCAGTTGCGGATAGAATCGAAGTAATAGGGTCCGTAGGCATTCAGCAATTGCAGGAAAAGCGTTACTTTATGTACACAAAGCGGATGCTCCTGCTCCTCACATTTACAGGAGGTATCAAAATTCCTTTCTTCATTTTTTTGTATCACCAACGGAAAGGTTTCGCCGTTGCATACCAAGCTGGCTTCTACTCTTTCGTTTGCCGCAGATATAATATTCGCTTTTTGTGTCTGCAGTATTTTTTCAGCTTCTGCATAGCTGTCGGGTGAACTTAAGAGCCTGATGCTTTTCAGCTCAATATCTTTCATTTTAATTACCGTATGGCGCTGGTGATATAAAACATCTTTTTCACCCAGTACGTTTTTATCTAACAGATCCTGCAACTGGAGTAAAGCGGCTGTTTCATGCCGGCAAATGTCGCCGAGGTTATACGGGCAGGTGCACCGGACCGACAGGCCTTTGGGGTCTTTATACTTTTGCACATATACTTTATAGTAAGTGGCATAGCTGTCATCTTTTACCCTGAACGTAACCGAACCCAACAGGTCATCGTGTTCCATTAGCTCAACATAGCTGATCGCATGAATTTTTTTACCCCTCCGGATTACTTCATCTGTGCCATTATTATATACAAACTTGATTAAATGTGGTAAGGCCATGCTTGCGAATAATTCAATAATTCAAGCCTTCTTTCAAAAAAGGCTAATTGGCGAAATTACAAAAAAAAGCTCAGGTGAAAAAGAGGAGACCAAGTTAAGAAGCCGCAAGCCCGGCTTTACTGCAGGCAGCGCTGCCGGTTCCGGCTACCAGCTTTCCTTCTTTATATACCGGTAAAATATTTGCAATATCGGGTGTAAAGCAGTAATGGATATCTTTTTCCAGCCCGTAACCGCTTAAGCGGAGGTAATGTGATGCCTTTTTATTTTTAACAAACCCGTAAACATCCGGCTTCGCTTCTGTATACAGCGCATGCGCCATCATAGAAGCATCGCAGTTGATATCAAAATGTTCCTTTACGCCGGCAATAACCGCCCCGGCAAAAAGCGTGTCTTCGATGTTTACCCTATCTTTCCATGCGGCGCAGGCAAGCAGTACATTTTGTTTTTGGACAATAAGGTGATCGGTTACAGCAGATAAATTAGGGAAGGAGCCGGTAATAATATTTTTTGCCCCTTTTTCAAGGGCCATATATAACAACCGTGTGCCATTGGTTGTGGTAAGTACCAGTACTTTGTTCTCAATAAATGCGCGGGAATATTCAAATGGCGAATTCCCATGTTGCAGCCCCTCTGCTATCCTGCCATCGCGTTCACCCGCTGTAACGGTATCCGGCATACTGCCCAGCTCAATGCACCTGGCCACACTGTCTACCGGTATCACATAGCTTGCACCGTTATACAATGCTGTTGCTATGGTGGAAGTGGCCCGTAACACATCTATGATCACTACGATCGTATTGTCTGCATCATACAGATGCAGCATAGACGGTGAAAGCGCCGTATGCAATGCAGGTTTGTTTCCTTTCATATTGTTATTAATACCACGCTGTTACGAAAGCTGCAAATATCTGAAAGAAAGCAGTATTTACACAAAAGATCAGCCCATAACCGCACGCCACTTTTCCGATTCGGCGTAAAGCTTAACCAGTGCATTGCGTTTGTTCAATAGTGTTTCGAAATAATTTTTCATAAACAATTTGCCCAGCATGCCTCCCACAGCATCCCGCGGCTCTTCCATTTCAACCAGATCAATTACCAGGGTACCATTTTCAACCGGTTTAAAATGATGCTCATGGCGAAAACTTTTCAGATCACCCTTTACCTGTTCCTCAACAAATTTTTCGGGGATGATCATTTCCAGCACTCTTGCAGTGATAGCCCGTGTTTTACCGAGGTGTTTGGCAGAAAGCGTAATGGTATCACCTGCGTTTACCAGTATTCCTGCAGCGCTTGCCGATAAGCTTTCGTTCCGGCCTTCCAGTGCTTTTTTATATACAGTGGTATTACGGCAAAGATCAAATACCCGCTCAACAGGGGCTTTAATAAATGTGGTAAGATGAATGGAAGCCATAGGATGTAAAAGGTTGTTTATAAAGGATTATGATTGTTGCTGCACAAAGGGCAGTTTCGACACTTTCGCTTTCAGGAGCTTATCTCTTACTTCAATATATATTTCGCTGTCTATGCCTGCAAATTCGGTTGTTACATATCCCATTCCAATGGCTCTTCCCAAAGTGGGCGACTGAGTGCCCGATGTAACCCGTCCAATTAAGTTGCCTTCGGCATCTTTAATGCGGTAATCATGACGCGGAATGCCTTTGTCTGTCATTTCAAAGCCTACTAATTTTTTGTCAACACCGGCTGCTTTCTGCTTTTGCAAATATGCACTTGCCATAAAGGGCTTGGTAAATTTGGTGATCCAGCCCAAACCGGCTTCTAACGGTGTGGTAAAATCATCAATATCATTGCCGTATAAGCAATAACCCATTTCTAAGCGAAGGGTGTCTCTTGCGCCGAGCCCTATAGGTTTTAAGCCCAGGGGAGCGCCGGTTTCGAACAGGGTATCCCATACGATGTCTGCATTATTATCTTTGTCTTCAAAATATATTTCTACCCCACCGGCGCCGGTATAACCCGTAGCGCTGATCAGCACATTGTCTATACCTGCAAATTTGCCTTTTATGAAATTGTAATATTTCAGGTTCAATATATCCAGTTCCGTAAGCGGTTGCAAAATTTTGGCCGCATTGGGTCCCTGGATGGCTAAAAGGCAGGTTTTGTCTGAAATATTATGCATTTCCACATTGCCGGTATTATGATGACTGATCCAATCCCAGTCTTTATCAATATTAGAAGCATTAACCACCAGCATATATACTTTATTGTATTCAATACAATATATCAGCAGGTCATCAATAATTCCACCGTTTTCGTTGGTCAGGCAACTGTATTGTATTTTACCGCCGGCAAGCTTTGAGGCATCGTTGGTAGTTACGCGCTGAATAAGGTCCAGCGCTCCTTCACCCTTAAAAATAAACTCACCCATATGGCTAACGTCAAAAACACCTGCATTGTTACGTACGGCAGCATGCTCATCATTAATTCCGGTATAGCTGATGGGCATATTAAAGCCGGCAAACCCGGCCATTTTAGCGCCCGCGGCAATATGCTTTGCTGAAAAAGGGGTTTGTTTCATGAAGATCAAATATTAAAATAATGTAGTATTGTAAAGCGCTTCTGCATAAAGTAACCGGTACCTCCCTGCACAACCTGTAACCTGAACCCTACAACTTGCAACCTGCATCCCCTTAACCCTTCTTACCTTCTCCCTCTTCTTTAAACCAACTGCTGTACATCAGATAATTATTGGCAATACGGTTAATCTCGCCACTGATCAGCTCTTCGGGCACATTCTTTATTTTCCTGGCAGGTACACCTGCATAAATGGCGCCGGCTTCCACTTTCGTACCTTCCAGCACCACCGCGCCTGCCGCAATAATGGAATGACTGCCTATTTCGGCATTATCCATAACAATAGCGCCCATACCTATCAATACATTGTCGTGCACCGTGCAGCCATGTACAATGGCATTATGGCCAATGCTAACATTATTACCGATAACGGTTTTTGTTTTTTGATAGGTACAATGAATAACAGCGCCGTCCTGTATATTCACTTTATTGCCGATGTGAATGGAATTCACATCTCCCCTTACAACAGCATTGAACCATATGCTGCAATCATCACCCATCGTTACATCACCCACTATCGTGGCATTAGGCGCTAAATAACAGTTTTCACCAAAAACCGGCAACACCCCTTTTACCGGCAATAATAGCGGCATAGCATTTCTTTTATTTTTATAAACAGGAAATCCAACTGCCTATACCAATGCGATATCGAAATTCACCAGTTCAACAAATTGTTGCACCCGTTCATCAATCATTTGCCTGTTTAGTTCTTTCAGCCGGGTAGTTCCGAATTTTTCCACGCAAAAGGAAGCGATTGCCGAGCCAATAATAATGGCAGATTTCATACCTTCAAAAGAAAAATCCTTGGTATTATCCAAATAGCCCACGAAACCGCCGGCAAAAGTATCACCTGCCCCGGTTGGATCAAATACTTCATCTATGGGCAGTGCAGGGGCAAAAAACACATGATCTCCATGGAAAAGTAAAGCGCCGTGTTCTCCTTTTTTAATAACCAGGTATTTGGGGCCCATTTTCATGATCTCCTTTGCAGCCCGCACCAGCGAATACTGCGCGCTTAATTGCCTGGCTTCGCTGTCGTTCACCAGCAGGATATCTACTTCTTTCAGCACTTTTTCGAGGTCGGGCATGGCAGTTTCCATCCAGAAATTCATGGTATCCAGCACAATCAGTTTGGGCCGTTCTTTTAATTGTTCTATCACGCTGAGCTGCACGGCAGGCGACAGGTTACCGAGCATTAAAATATCTGCCCCCTGGTAACCCGCAGGCACAACGGGCTCAAAGTCGCCCAATACATTTAACTGGGTTTCCAGCGTGTCCCGGGTGTTCATATCCATGTGGTACTTCCCGCTCCAGAAAAAGGATTTTTTATCTTTTTTTATCTGCACACCTTCCATCTGTGCGCCCCGGGCTTCCAATACATGCAGCTCTTCTTCCGGGAAATCGCCTCCTACAACAGAAATCAGCTGAATGGGCCTCGTAAAGTTAGATGCGCTCCAGGCAATATAGGTAGCCGCGCCCCCCACAATTTTATTACTTTTCCCGAAGGGAGTTTCAATTGCATCAAAAGCCATGGATCCAACAACGATCACAGACATGAGTATATATTTATTTAATGATCAATACTTTGCTTTAAAACCGTGCAAAACTAAGTCAAATAAATTAAGGCCGTACTGGTTTTAGCCAGCCTCTGTGCAAATATGATTTCTTTTTATTTTTGCCGTATGGAATTTGAAAATTTTATTTCCAGTCTCAGTGCCGGCAAGCCGCCTGAAATGGTTTCTGCCTATTTGCAGTCCTTATGGTATGACGCCCGGGGCAACTGGAACAAGGCGCATGATTTGATACAGGATATCCATGATAGTAAAGCTTCCCATATACACGCATACCTGCACCGTAAAGAAGGCGATGCATCAAACGCCGGGTACTGGTATAACCGGGCAGGCAAACCTTATCCGCTTGTTACATTGCAGGAAGAATGGGAAGCGCTGGTAAAAGCGTTGTTATAGAAATGCAGGGGGTGTTTCGGATTTGGGGCTATCAGGTGTCACTTTCAGCGATCTGCGATCAGTTAAGGACCATAGACTGATCTGAATGATGCGTAATAATTTTTAAGGGTCAAAGTAACCTGACCGCTGTGGATATTAAATTCAAAACAGGAAACCTGAAATTTGAAACAAACAATAATCTACAACTTATAACCTCCACCCTGCATCAATCTCAAATCAATCGTCATCCCCACCGCCGCCACGGTTGTTACGGTTCAGCAAAGAAAAATCGGCTTTGCCGAATTTGTAGCTGAAAGTAATGCGAAAATTTCTCACATTCCATCTCCTGTATGAATCCTGGTAAAAATTTTCCGTATCGTAAATGGTTCCCCAGCGCCTGGTATTAAACACATCGTTGATGCCGAAGGTAATGGTGCCCCTGTTGTTTTTTAAAAGATCCTTGCGTATAGCAAAGTCAACGCTGAATTCGGAAAGTCTTTTACCCTGGGGGATCACCCGCGGCGATTCATAATTGCCCATCACCTGGAACGCGAGGTTATTGAATACCGGTTTTTTTTCTGTTTTAATTTTATAGTTGGCCGTGAGCCTGGCATCCCAGTTAAAACCTTTGTTGCTTAGGTCAATATCATTGATACGGGCATTTACTTTCCTGTATTGCAGATTAACACTGGGCGTAATGTCAAAATTGGTGCCCGCTTTATATTGCAGTGTAAACTCGGCCCCGTACCTGTTGGTGGTGCTGGCATTTACCCAGGTATTCAGAATGGCATTGGGATCTACCGCGGCATTTTGCAGTTGCTCATACTGAACGGCTGTTACGGTATCGCTGTATTGCGTAATATCGTTTGGATTATTTCTCCAGTACAAAACGCCTAAAAGATTACCGCCTTTAAACCCTTTGCTGTAATTGAACTCAAACGAATTAATGAACTCCGGCTGCAATTGCGGGTTACCCTGCCGCAGGTTAACCGGGTCATTGATCTCTATATAAGGATTTAACTGCCAGAAATTGGGTCGCCTGATCCTCCTGGAAAAATTAACCTGTATCTCATCATCTTCTCCAATCTGCTGGGTAAGAAAAAGGCTTGGAAATAAGGCATTCCATATATTGCCGAGCGATTTGGGGTACTGGTAACCGAATTTGAAGGCGCTGTCAATCAGTAATCCGTCAAATTTAGAATACTCGGCTCTTAAGCCTGCCTGGAAAGAGAACGTTCCCATTTTTTGCGAATAGGTACCGTATGCGGCATTTACATTTTCGGTGTATTTGTAATTATTACTTAATGGCAGCTTGGTTTCCTGACCGTTATCGTACCCAAAAACATTGAAAAAACTTTCATAATCGTTAAAATAAGCTCTTAACCCTGCTTCAAATTTTGCATTCTCTCCTATAGGGTGAATATAATCGGTTTCAAAAGTAAACTGGTTATTGTTGTTTCTTCCGTCATTATTAACCGTGGCGGGTGATTTATATTCCAGTCCATCGGGATAAAAATACCGGTTAAGAATAGTTGAATTAGAACTGCCTTTACCATAGTTATAGGTAATATCTGCAGTAAGTTCCCGGCCTTCCTGCGGGAAAGTGTGCTTGTAGCTGGCGCGTGTGCTGTTGCGGTTAAATCCCCAGCGGCTGTCGCCCCGGCGGTCGCCATAATACTCTACTACTTTACTGCTGTTGAGGTATTCCTGGTCCTGTACTTCATCATTTTCCGAGTTTCCGCCTCCAAAGCGCTGGGTAACAGAAAGGGTATTGCGGTTATCCATAAAATAATCAAACCCGAAATTAATGGAGCTGAATTTCCGGAAACGGGTATTAACGGAATATTGATTAAAATAATCTCTTGTAACACCCCCCGGCTTGTTTTCTCTCAATGTTTTTCCCTTTGCCTTACCGCCAGACTGATTGTAGCCGCCACTCATGAAAAAATTTAATTTGCCCTGGCGGAGATTCAGGCTGAGATTTCCGTTGAGCACGCGGGGTACGCCAACAGAGGCGCTCACAATTCCGTTTAACCCGAAGCGTTTTTCTTTTTTCAATACCACGTTAATGATCCCTCCCGAAGTGGAAGCATCGAATTTGGCCGATGGATTGGTGATCAGTTCCACTTTTTCAATATGATCGGCAGGTATCTGGTCTAAAGTAAGGATAGTGGGTCTGCCGTCTACAAATATTTGGGGAGTACTGTTGCGCAACTCCACATTACCATCAATATCCACAGAAACTGAAGGAATATTTTTCATTACATCAACGGCTGTACCGCCCGTAGCGGTTAAGCTTCTGGCCACATTAAATACTTTGCGGTCTATGTTCATTTCCAGTGCCGGTCGGGTAGCCGTTATCGTTACACCTTCCAGTTGTTTGATAGCCGGATAAAGCGTAATATTACCCAGGTCTTTCTCAAACTGCCCTTTCTCACCCGATGAAGCTGCAATGATCTGTTCAAAGGGTTCATATCCCAATGCGGAAATAATCAGCTTATAATCATAGGCAGTTGAAATATTGGAGAAGCTGAAATTGCCGTTGGATTTGGTAAGCATTCCGCTATACAGGCTGTCTTTATGTGCCAGGTACAATTGTACGGATGCTGCGTCTATACCTTTGCCTGAATTTTCATCTACCAGTTTACCATATATCCTGTTCGATCTCACCTGCAGGGTGGGCAGATCACCTGTTGGCTGCTGCTCAGGATCCTGTGCATTGGCTTCAAAAGAAATAACAATAAAAACCAGCAATGGTATAACAAATTTCATGCTTTATTTTTGGGATGATAAATCAATACAAACACTTCTAATTATCGCCAAATCTATAGTTAAGCACAGGGCTTAAGGTGCATACGGTTTCCTGGCTTAAGGTGATAAAAGGGATATATATGAGAGATAGAGTAAAGATACAGTTTTATGCAGGAGAGGATGGGAATTGATAGCTATTAAAACGAATCGTTAAGTGATTTTAACTTTTTGTTGTGCTAAGAACTGTTTCTCTTTCCACAGCAGCCTGCCGGCTGGCAGGTTTCACGTTTGACGCAGCCCTATATTTTATTGTCCGGCCAGGGGTTTCGCATTCAGCAAAGCAGCGGCGGCCTCATCAACAAACCAATGCAGTTCACCCGAAGCAGGTTGTATAATTTGTGAGGGATAAACATCAGTATCGGGCCTGCCTTCCAGCACTTCATACAAAGCTTTTGCCTTATTGGCCCCAAAGGTTAAAAACACAACCGATGATGCCCGGTTTACTACAGGCGCCGTAAGTGTAATACGGTACATTTGCTGGGCAGCTAAATAAAACGCTTTCACCCAGGCCGCTTTTTCATGAATGACCGCTGTACCGGGGAAAAGAGAAAGTGTGTGCCCATCGTCGCCCATGCCCGATAATACCAGGTCGAAACTATTTCCTTCCGCTCCAAAATACCCCTGCAGCACTTTTTCATATTCCACCGCCGATTGTTCAGGTTGGATATCGGTTCGCATTACATGCACCTGTTCGGGAATAACGGGAACCTTATTCAGCAAATGCGTATAGGTCATCTTTGCGTTATTGCGGTCATCACTAAATGGTACGGCACGTTCATCGCCCCAAAAAATATGCAGCTTATCCCAGGCAATGCGCTCTTTATACGGACTGGCAGCTAAAAGCCCATACAGGGCTTTGGGCGAATTGCCTCCTGTAAGCACCCAGGTAAACCTGTTCTGCTTTTGCAAAACTGTTTCAATGGTTTGTGTTATCCATTCCGCTAATGCGGCAGTTACGGCTGAAGGGTCTTTTTGTATATGAAGCATGGATTTGAGTAATTTGTGGTTTAAGGTTTCGGGATACAGGTTGCAGGTGCAAGTTACATACAACAAACAGCTTTGATCATAAGGGCAGCAATTTAAAATCAATTTCTTTCACATCCCTGCTGTTGGTGCCTATAAAAATTTTAAAATCTCCGGGCTCGGCCACATACTGAAGATTGCTGTTATAAAATTTCAGGTCATTCACAGAAATAGTGAATTCAACTTTTTTGGACTCCCCCGGTTCCAGCTCAATTTTTTGAAATCCTTTTAATTCCTTTACCGGGCGGGTGATGCTGCCCACCATATCGCGGATATATAGCTGCACGGTTTCCTTTCCGCTACGGTCGCCGGTATTGGTTACCACCACGGAAGCCGTTATTTTCTGGTTTGGCCGGAGCATGGTGCTGCTTAATGTAACATTGCTATAGCTGAAATTCGTATAGCTTAAGCCAAAGCCAAAAGGATAGAGCGGATCATTGGAAACATCTAAATAATTGGAACGGAATTTTTGAAACCATTGTCCTTCCGGCAAAGGCCGCCCGGTATTTTTATGATTATAGTATAGTGGAATCTGCCCTACATTTTGCGGAAAAGTAGCGGTTAATTTTCCCGAAGGATTTACATCTCCAAATAAAACATCGGCAATGGCATTGCCGGCTTCCGTTCCGCCAAACCATGTATTTAATATGGCAGGTACATGCTGCTGTTCCCAAACAAGCGTAAGGGGTCTGCCGGTAAATAAAACCAGCACTACTGGCTTGCCGGTTTTAACCAGCGCTTTCAATAATTTTTTTTGTACATCCGGGATATCAATATTTGTTCTGCCGGCGCTTTCGCCGCTCATTTCCGCCGCTTCACCCAATGCCGCTATAATTACATCCGACTGTGCAGCTATAGACAGCGCTTCTTTTAGCAATGCGCTATCGGATCTTTTATCCCTGCCCAATGATTTTCCAAACATCGTTGCTCTTTGTTCAAGCAAACTGTCTTCCGTTAAATTGGAACCTTTCGCGTATAAGATTTTCGCGGCGTTGCCCGCAGCATTTTGCAAGCCTGTTAAGAGGGAAATGGCTTTTGAAAAATCGGCCGACACGCTCCAGGTGCCCGTCATATTTTCTTTTGCATCGGCCAATGGGCCCACCAGGGCAATGGCGCCATTCTTCTTCAATGGCAAAAGATTGTTTTGGTTTTTCAGCAACACGAAACTTTGTGCCGCTGTTTCCCGTGCTTTCTGTAAATGGGCAGCAGTAAAAATTTCTGAAGCAGCACGGTCACTATCACAATAGCGGTATGGATCATCAAATAAACCCAGCCTGTATTTTGCTTCTAATATTTTACGGCAGGCGTCGTCAATGGCTTTTTGCGTAACTTTTCCTTCCTGCAGCGATTGTTTTAAAGTGGTTAAAAAGCCTTCACCCACCATATCCATATCCATCCCGGCTTTTAAAGCTAAAGCTGCGCAGGTTTGTAAATCGCCCATGCCATGATCTGTCATTTCATTAATGGAAGTATAATCTGAAACGACCAGTCCTTTAAAGCCCCATTGTTTACGTAACAGGTCAGTAAGCAGCCAGCGGTTACCGGAAGCAGGTATGCCGTCAATTTCATTAAAGGATGTCATGATGCTACCTACGCCCGCGTCTATAGCAGCTTTGTACGGGGCAAGGTATTCGTTGTACATTCGTACACGGCTCATGTCGGTAGTATTGTAATCGCGCCCGCCTTCTCCTGCGCCATACAATGCAAAATGTTTTACACAGGACATTAATGTATTAGGGGCAGAAAGATCACTGCCCTGGTAACCTTTTACCATAGCTTTGGCAATGGCAGAACCCAGGTAAGGATCCTCGCCCGATCCTTCCGAAACGCGTCCCCAGCGTGGGTCACGGGTAATGTCTACCATGGGCGAAAAAGTCCAGTTGAGCCCATCGGCAGTAGCTTCTATGGCCGCGATTCGGGCCGATGCTTCTATCAGTTCCATATCCCAGGTGCAGGATAATCCCAGCGGAATGGGAAACAGGGTTTTATACCCGTGAATAACATCCATACCGAAAATGATGGGGATTTTTAAACGGGTTTGGGTAACCGCCAGTTCCTGTGTTTTACGGATACGGCCAACCGAAGCCATGCTGAAGATGCCACCTACCTGTCCCTTTTTTATTTTACTCTCCACATCTGTACTTACTACCGACCCTGTAGTGGCTTCCCCTCCGGTAAGTAAGTTCAGTTGACCAATTTTTTCATCAACCGTCATTTTGCTCATCAATGATGAAACAAAAGCGTTCATCTTTGTTTGCTGAGCCGCGGTTTGCACCTGTGCTGTAAGCGGCAGGTAAGCAACGAAAGTAATACCAATAAAGAGGAGTTTCATAACCAACTATTTAAGGTAAGGTGCCATCGCTTTTTGCCAGATCGCATAGCCATTTTTATTCATGTGCAGCATATCTTCAATGAATAGCTCTTTCCGGGGCCTCCCGTTATCATCCAGCATTAAATGATACGCGTCAACATACACAGCTCTCTTTTGTTTCTTTAAAAACGCTTCTATAGCCCAATTGCCCGCATCCATCTTGAGCATCAGGTGCTCCCGGCTGGGACTGGGTTTCATAGAAACATACAACACCGGTATTCTGGGATATTTATTCCTGATCATGGTAAAGAGCGTAATAAACCTTTGGGCAACTGTTGCCGCGCTAACCGTATCGGATGCCGCCAGGTCATTCTCTCCGCAATAGATCACTACCTGTTTGGGATTATACGCAAAAACAATATCATCTGCATAACGAATCAGATCGGGCAGGCAGGAGCCGCCAAAACCGCGGTTGATAATAGTATGTTGTGGAAAATATTCCTGTACGTCCTTCCAGAAGGTAAATGATGAACTGCCAATGAACAAAACAGCCTGCCTGGGAGGAAAATGAGCGCTGTCGAGCTTTTTGAATTGCTGTATATCATTATAGAAAGGGGCTTGCTGGGCATATACACTTGCAACAGCAAATACAATAAGGAGTACCGCAATGATCCTGGTTATGATTTTCATTCGTATGTTATTAATAATTTCAAAAATACAACTGGTTCCGGCTTTGGCGAGACCCCAAATCACAATCCAAAGCAGACGCTGTCCGGTCTTTAGATATCCGTGCTATAATGATTGACACTTAGTCCGCTTTTACCAGTCCGCTTTTTGCCGATACCCCGTTTTCATTAATTGCCTCTATATTAAAGTAATAGGTTTTCTGACTATCCATTGCTTTAAACCAATACTCATTGGCATTGTGCACCATAATGCAATTGTACAATTTATCCGGCGCTGTGCCGTAATAAATATTATAGGCATACGCATCGTTTACGGGACGCCATTTGAGCCAGGCACTTCGTTTATCCTTTTCCGTGCGCAATACAATAAAATCTTTTGCTACTTCAGGCTTTGCTCCATTGCCTTTACCAAAAACCCTTAACCCGCTGATAGCAAACTTACCGGTGGGCATTTGTATATTTTCCAGCTTAATGTATCTCGCCTGCACAGGAGTTTCCAGCTCCACGTAATCATGCGGCACTTCTTTTTTATTATCGCTTTTATTAACCAGCATTTTCCACCTTTTTCCATCCACGGAGTAATATATTTTGTACTGATGGTATACCCTCAATGATTTACCAAGGAAGCTGCTGTCCACATCCTGGTCGGCATAATTAACCTGTATGGCATTAACGGTGCTCACTGCTCCCAGATCGGTTTGTATCCATTCACCTTTATTTGCAGTGGCGGCGCTCCAGTAGGTTTTAATATTTTCATCCACCGCGTTATTAGCAGTATAACTACCAAGAGTAGACGAAACTATAACCGGTTTATTATAATTCAATAACATCCAGCCGGTAAAATACGCCGAAGGCGCTGCGCTTTTTATAACGTTTTCAACAGCAGTTCCTTCGGGCAGGTAATGCGGGTAATCACCAAAGGCCGTATTACAGAACAGCACATCATCTTTATCAAACCCGGCAGGCCAAATACTGATCCTCCTTTCAAAATTGTTTTTTACTGACAACACGGTTGTAGACACATGCCAGTAATTATTTTGTTTGTCCTGGAAAGTAGCGCCATGGCCCGCACCCCGTGCAAACCCCCCGGGCTTGTAGCTGAAAGGATCGCTTTGGGGCGTGAAAGGCCCCAGCGGATTATCGCCCACCACAACCCCATCGGCATAACCGCTGAACTCGGTACCCGGCGCTCCGTACTGCAGGTAATATTTACCGTTATGCTTAGTCATCCAGGCCCCTTCCAGAAAAGGATCTAAAAAAGTATTGTCCATATGTTCACCGAATCGTTGCCAGCCATAGCGCCATTCTTCCAGAAAATACATTTCTTTTCTCGTGCCAATGGGTTGAAATGTTTTGCGGTTCAGCTCAATGCCATACAGCGGATAGCGGTTGCTGCTGCCATTGTACATATACAACCGTTCATCATTATCTGTAAAGAAGGCGGGATCCCAGCCTCCGATCTCAAACGAATCTACCAAAGGTTTCCAGTCATCCGTTTTAGGATTGGTGCTCATCCACACCGTGAAGTTTTTGGTATAGGTAGAGCCAAACACGATCATGGTATCGCCGATGACCCCCACTGCCGGTGCGCAGAGCTCATCATATACATTATTCCAGGGCCTTAGAAATTTCCGTGAAATAAAATTCCAGTTCAGCATATCACTGCTCCACCAGTAACCCCATTGATTGGTGCTGAATAAATAGTAATCGCCTTTATAGGTAACAATCACCGGGTCGGCAGTAGCCCTGTGCCGGCCCCATTCACTGAAATTGGGTATGGGCGTGTAGCCATAATCTAAATTAACCGGATTACAGTACGTACGCTGCTGCGCTGTTGCGACACCTCCCAGCAGCATAACCATTATGAATACGGTAATTTTTTTGCTCATATAGTGATGTTTTAAGCCGCAGATGCGTACGCTGTTCGTGGGTCCGCTGTGCTGTTCGTGGATCCGCTGTGCTGTTCGTGGCGTCATCGCCACGAACCGTTCTATTATCGCCTCCGGGCGATAGCATATCTTCAAAATAAATAATCAATTTCCATTATTCCCCTGCCTGTTATATAGTTGGAAGCACTGGAATACAAATAATCTTCAGGCTCTGCCACCCAACCCGCTTTTAAAGGATTGTTATGGATATAATCCAGCTTTGTTCTTAAAAATTTTTCTGTTACAATTTCTTCCGGATGATTTGTTCCCGTCCATATTTTATAATCTTTATTTTGATTGGTTTGCTGTGCATGAAACCGGAACATACGCAACAACCATTCTCTTCTGCTTTCGTTTTCAAGTTGTATAGCATGAATGAATTCCTTTGTGCAAAAGGATTTAAAATCCCTGACCGTATCACTCAGCTTTCCGCATTCAGACTGCCAGATAACATGCATATGATTCGTCATTATTACATAAGCACCTATCGAAAGTTGTTTCTTTAACCTGCAATGCTGCATGTTTTTTACCAAAATGTCCCTGTAACACCGGCGACTGAACAAGTCTATCCAGTCTACAACAGTAAAAGTCAAAAAATGCAATCCGTGCTGGTTTCGAATTTTATAGCCATCAGCGTTTTCGTAACTCATAGGTGGTGTTTTTAGTTGGCTAATTGTGTTCATCGCCGGAGGCGATAATACTATCGTATGAGGCGAGGACGCCTCATACAGCGTTCTCTGACGGCAGTCAGGGTCGCCTCATACAGCGTTTGCATTACATGCAGCACAATTAAAGTGTTGTTTCATAGTTTTTATTCTAAGCGATGAATAAACCTTGTATCTATACATCTATTTCTACTTTTTTTTCTTTTGAAGCCATTCGGCAACACTCCATTTTCCGGAACCTGAAAAAAAGAAAACCAATCCCAGCAATACAAATAAAAAAGGATGCTGGTCTTCGTACCATATTTTTCCGCTACCTACGTAAAAAGCAATATACAGCATGGTAGCTATTAATACCAGCGAAGCAAGCCGGGTGAATAATCCGATAGTCAGGAATATGCCCGCCAGTAATTCCGCACTCTTGCCGATATATACCACAAATAAGGGTGAGTCAAATTTTTTAAAGAAATCCCATTCCGTATATTCTTTTATCTTACCGGCATCAAAAACTTCCCATCCATGATAAACCATGAGCAGTCCAACGATGATGCGGATAAAGGCAAGTCCGCTTTGCTGTGCAACGGGCGATGATGAAAGCAGCTTTATCATAACCAACATTTAATGATGTTGTAATAAATTGCATTGCTATTATTGCTGTTCGATGATTTGCTGTTCGTGGCGTCTTCGCCACGAACGGTTTTGTTATCGCCTCCGGGCGATAACAATGAACTATACCACCGGCCATTTAAAGGCAGATTGCAACTGTATTTTTTTACCCGTATCGCCGGAAGCTCTTGCCGCTTCTATTACTTCCAGCACATGCAATGCATGTTCGGCAGCTATCAGCGGCTCATTGCCGGTAATGAGCGATGCTGCAACAACACTTGCTCCCTGTTGCCATACATAGGTTCCGGGGTCGGGCACATGCCTTACCGGTGGTTCTGTAAATGAAGTAGCCAGATCCACACCAAACGGCGCCCAGTCATATCCGATCAACCCCATATTGCCTTTTGTTCCCCAAATGGTGATCGTAGGGTTTTGCTGCCCTTTTCCCTCATGGCCGTACGGATCAAAATAATTGAATCCGCATTGTACATGTGAAATAATGCCTTCCCCATGATCCATTAACAGCATGGTGTTATCTTCCGCTTCTACCTTTATCTTCCCTTTATTATCTACCGTTCTTTCAGGTGTTACAATACTGGTCATGGCCATCACATGTTTTGCAGGGCCAAGTAACCCTGTTAAGGTGGCAATATTATATACGCCAAGATCGGGGAGACTGCCTCCATCCTTTTCATAAAAAAAGGCCGACCAGGTAGGCCCCAGGTGGCCGTAATGCGCGTGTGCGGAGGAAATCTTCCCCAACTTACCTTCACGGATGGCTTGTGACATAAATGCAAATTGCGGACTGTTTACTACTGCAGGTGCACCCCATATCCGCAGGTTTTTACCTTTAGCCAGATCCAATAATGCTTTCCCTTCTTTATAGGTATTTGCCATGGGTTTTTCGCTCCACACATGCTTTCCGCTCTGCAGCGCCTGCTTATTCAGCCGGCCATGTTCCTGCATATCGGTAAGCGTTACCAGCAAATCAAAAGGAGCGCCCGCCAATTGCTGATCAATATGCGCATACTGATGGGGAACATTGAATTCCTGCCCTCTTTTTTGGGCGCGGGAGAAAACAATATCGCACACGCTTACCAATTCAACAGCAGGCGATTTTGATAAATGGGGTAAGTATACCCCGGAAACACTACCACAGCCTATTACGGCCACCTTGATTTTTTTATCGGGCTTTGTACGTGCAAAGCCCTCCAAAGAAGATAACAGCATGGCAGCCCCGGCCATGGCAGTGTGCTGTAAGAACTGCTGACGGGTGAAGGTTCTCATAACAATTGTTTTAGTGTAATTTAATAAAAAAACTTGTTAAAGCAACAGGTGAAATAAGGTGCCGGCTGGCACCAGTAAGCCATCGGCGGCCGGAGCAAAAATCAAAATCATAATAACAAGAGCGATAAAGTACATATGGTTCGTTTGCCACCACGGCGGGGGGGCTGCCAATGACGGGCAAATGCGAACTCCGAAGCGCAACTATAAGCCACAAACGATAAAATAAAAACTCCGAGGCCTTATACTTTCAAAAACACTTTCTTCTTATACAAAAAATACAGGAAGGCCCATTTTACAGCGATAAAGCAAAACACAAAAACAACCGGGCCGTAAGGATTTCCGGCCAGTTGGGTAAGCCATTCAAAAAGAGCGTTCGTGGTATATTTCCAGTCAATAAAATGGCCCGACATGTAAATTAAAATGGAATTCATACCGATGACCACAAAAAAGAAGGCCCACTTTTTATATCCCTTTACATCTATAATATAATAGAAAACAGCCAGCAGCAGCATGCTTATGCCGCCCACCAGGATTGCGAAGGAACTTGACCACAAATTTTTGTTGAAAGGAAAAACAATGTTCCATAGGAGGGCAACTGCAATAAGCGCAGCGCCGGCGGCGATCAAACGTACTACTTTTACATCAGGTGAAAGTTTGCTGTTTTTCAGAAAGCCTCCTGTTAATATACCTAACAGTCCGGTAGCAATAGCGGGGATGGTAGAAAATAACCCTTCAGGATCATGCATATTATTTACATACAACTTACCCGGAAGGAATAAACGATCAAAATAGGAGGCAAAATTACCTTCAAGAGTAAGGTTGCCTGCAGGAAATCCAGGGGCAGCGGTGCACAACAAGACGAACCAATATCCCAATAACAAACTCCCTGTCCATATTATCCGGCTTCTTTGGCTTTTGGTATACAAATAAATAATATTAGCAAACATATATGCTAATCCAATTCGCCCCAGCACACTGCCAAACCTCATTTCTGAAATGGGTTGTATGCGCAGGTCATTATTATAAATGATGCCCAGCACAACCAATATCAGTCCCCGCTTAACTACGCGCCATAGTAATTTTTGGCGGGGCGTGCCTTTTTCTAACTGCCGGCCAACGGAATAGGGAGTGGCAACGCCGGCAATAAAGAGGAACAGGGGAAATATCAGGTCGTAACACCGGAAGCCATTCCAGTCCGGATGTGAAAACTGGTGCGACAAACCGTTCCAGAACGGTGAGTCTGTTGCTTTGGAAAGCGCGTGAAAGATGCGTTCGCCTCCCATGATCCAGAACATATCAAAGCCTCTAAGGGCATCTAAGGAATACAGGCGCTGTGAGCCTAAGGTTTGAGACATACGAAGAGCATTATATAAGATGGGTTGAAAAAAACCACCGAATATAAGCATTATTGGGTTTCAGGGTTTGACGGCAAGAAAGTTTTCTTTATAAAAAAAAAAGGTTAATATTGTATACTCGGTTTTGTGTATATATACACATTGTAGAGAAAACTTATATACTTATAAACTCTAATTTGTTCATTATGTTGCCAAAACGTTTGCTGCAATGTATTGCCCTGTCAATATTTTTGCTATGCTTCTCTCTCTCCACCGCGTTAGCTCAAAACAAAACCATTACCGGTAAAGTAACCGATAGTAAAGACAGTTCTCCTTTAGTAGGGGCAACTATTCAGGTTAAAGGCTCCCGCTCAGGCACTACTACCGATACGAAAGGCGATTTTACTATTGCGGTTCCTGCTGCTGCCAAAATATTAGCGGTATCGGCTGTTGGTTATGAAAGCCAGGATGTGCCTATTGACTCCGATAATCTTACTATTTTGCTTGTTGCTTCTACTTCCAGCTTAGATGAAGTGGTAGTAGTGGGTTATGGTACTGCCCGTAAAAAAGATCTTACCGGCGCCGTTGCTTCGGTACAGGAAAAGGATTTTAACAGAGGGGTTATCACAGCCCCCGACCAGCTTATACAAGGTAAGGCTGCAGGCGTGTTGGTAATTAATAATACAGGTCAGCCGGGTGGTTCTACCACCATAAGGGTACGGGGCAGCTCTTCCATCAGATCAGGTAACCAGCCATTATTTGTTATTGATGGTGTGCCGCTTTCCGGCGGTTCATCCCGGCCCGGCACAGGCGGTGGCGGTGATTACGGAAGCGATGGAGGTAACCCTTTAAACTTCATTAATCCTAATGATATTGCCGGAATGGAAATATTAAAGGATGCTTCTGCCACTGCGATTTATGGTTCAAGGGGAGCTAACGGCGTTATTATCATTACTACCAAACGTGGCAAAAGCGGAGCGCCCCAATTGGATGCCAGCGCCTCTGTAGGAGTATCAAACGTTCTGAAGAAGCTTGAAGTGCTGAACGCTGATGAATACAGAAAGGTTTTACAGGATTACAATATAGCCAGTGGGGATTACGGCGCAAATGAGGATGCCTGGGATGCTATAACCAGAACAGCCATTACGCAAAACTATAATACAGCAATAAGCGGTGGAACGGAAAACGGCAGGTACCGTGTTTCTGCGGGTTATCTTAACCAGGAAGGTGTAATTGAAACATCTCAGTTAAAGAAGATCACTGCCAATTTAACCAGCAGCTTTAAATTCCTGGAAAGCAAGAAGCTCGGTTTGGACGTTAATGTGCTTGTTACCCAAACCAACGAAAATATTGCACCGATATCTGCTTTTGTAGGATTTACCGGTAACGTTATATCACAGGCTTTGCAATGGAACCCTACCTTAAAAGTGAGGCAGAGTGCCGATTCAATAACTACCCTTCAGGGAACAACCATTAACCCATTATCATCTCTTGCTTATTATAAAGACAGGGCGGTAATAAATACAATTATTGCAAGTATTTCTCCGTCATATAAAATAACCGATGACCTGGAATATAAATTCTTATACAGTGTTAACCGCCAAACCGGTGTTAGAAAAGGAATGATTGATCGTCGCTTAAACCTTGATGGAGTGCTTGATCACGGTGTTGCCTTTATTGGTAATGATGAGCAAACCAACCAGCAGATCACCAATACCTTAAGCTATAATAAAGAAGTTGCTTCAGGATTCAATGTGAATGCTGTTGCAGGACATGAATGGCTGATTTTTGACAACCGTGGTAATGGTATGTCCGGCAAAGATTTTCAAAATATAGGGCTCAATTATTACAACTATATACAACAGGGGATCACTTCAAACAGAGAGATAGGCTCTTACGCTTCACCCACCACAGAATTACAATCTTACTTTGCCAGGGCTATCCTGAATTTCCAGGATAAATACCTTATCACGGGTACATTCCGTGCGGATGGCTCTACCCGTTTTGGTGAAAATAAAAAATACGGTTATTTCCCCTCTCTGGGAGCTGCATGGAATATCAGCAATGAATCTTTCATGGACGGGAACAATATTTTCAGCAATCTTAAACTGCGTTTTGGCTGGGGTAAAACAGGTAACCAGGAATTTGTATCCGGCGCATCATTAGCGCGTTTCTCAATAGGAGGTAACAATGGTGGATATTCTCAAACCAATTTTGCCAATCCTGACCTGAGATGGGAAACATCAGCTACTACCAATGCGGGTATTGATTTTGAAGTATTGGATGGCAGGCTATACGGTTCCGTAGATTATTTCTATAAAAAAACCACAGATGTTTTGTTTGAAAGAACATTGGCTCAGCCTGCACCAAATGGTAAAATATGGGTGAATCTTGATGGATATGTATTAAATAAAGGTTGGGAAATTACTTTAACAGGTGCGTTGATGAGAAATGAGAATATCAACTGGAATATTACAGGTAACGCGTCATTCCTGAAAAACACCGTGAAAGGCCTCTCGGGATTTTACCAGACAGGAGCATTAAGAGGACAGGGTTTCTCCGATGTATATGGTCAAAGAGTTGTTAGCGATCAACCATTGAATGTATGGTATCTTGGTGTTTTTGAAGGTATTGACAAAGCAACAGGGCAAAGTATCTATAAGGAGGGTGATCCTTCTGCATATAAATACTACGTTGGCAGCCCTAATCCTACAATGCTTCTGGGCTTATCAACTGATTTCTCTTACAGGAAATTTACGGCAACCATTAATATGAACGGAACGTTTGGCCACTATTTATTTAACAATACCGCAGCTACAGTATTAGGAATTGGCAATCTTGGAGGTGGCAGAAATGTTGCCAAGTCAATATTTGATACGGATGCAAAAGAAGCTACATCAAATGCTCCGGCTCCTTCTACCCGCTATCTTGAAAAAGGGAACTACATGAAAATGGCTAATGCAACCCTAAGCTACAGGATAGGGAATATCGGGAATGCTTTTAAAAATGTAAACATCTCACTTACCGGCCAAAATCTTTTTGTAATAACAAAATACAGCGGGTTTGATCCGGAAGTAAGCACAGATGGCTCTGTTGACGGGATACCGTCAATAGGAATAGATTATATTCCTTATCCTTCAGCAAGAACGGTTATACTGGGGGTTAATTTTTCACTATAGCATGCCATTAAACAAAATGAATAAACTTAGTTATATGAAATATATGAACAAAATATTGTTTGTTCTTCTGATGGTGGTTTCTTTTTCCTGCACCAAGTTAGAAGAATCTTTCAATAGTGAAATAAGTCAGAATGATTTAAGCAGCGTTACTGCTGAAGGCTTATTAACTTCAACCTATAATTCCTTTGCTACATACCAGGATGGTAATTTCTGGCATCTTCAGGAGCATACATCCGATGAAGCGATTGCTCCAACCAGAGGACCGGACTGGGATGATAACGGGCAATGGCGCGCTTTACATGCACACACATGGAATGCAGATCACGGGCAAATTAACGGTGCTTTCAGCGACCTCCTGTCTGCTCAGTTTAATGCATCCAATGTACTGCAATTCAACCCCAGTACACAGCAGGCTGCTGAAGCAAGGTTTTTAAGAGCCCTGACTATGTTTTCTGTAGTAGACGGATGGAACCAGGTTCCCTTCAGGGAAGATCTTTCCGATTACAGGTTTGATCCTGTTACACTCAAAGGAACCGAAGCCACGGATTTTATTATCAGTGAGCTTAATGCGATCATGAATGATTTGCCTGATAATGTTCCGGCTTATATAGCAAGTAAAAATGCTGCAAAAGTCTTATTGATGAAGACCTATCTTAACAGGGGTGTTTTCAAAGATGATCGTACTAATCCCACTTTTGATCCGGCAGATATGAACCAGGTAATAACACTTGCTGATGAGATTATTGGTAGCGGTAAATATGCGTTGAGCGATGCGGGCAAGTACTTCGATAATTTTGCTCCAACCAATAATGATATATCTAAAGAAAATATATTCACTTTTTTTAATGAAAACGGTATACGCGGGTCTGACATACGGAATGCCTGGTACCAGATTGCACACTATAATATGGACCCGGGAGGATGGAATGGCTTTGCTACATTATCTGATTTTTATGATAAGTTTGAAGCCTCTGACGAAAGAAGAGGTATAAACTATGTTTATCCGGGAACCCTTCCTAATCCCGGTAACAGGCAGAATGTTGGTCTTTTAGCCGGGCAACAATACAATCTTACTACAGATGCACCATTGAAAGACAGACAGGGGGTTAACCTTGCTTTTACAAGAGAAGTTAGCCTGCGTGAAACAGGAAGCAATCTTGAAATGACTGGTATAAGAGCAATAAAATACCCGTATGATTATGCAACATCAGGCGACCAGAAAAATAACGATTGGGCCTATTTCAGGTATGCCGATGTATTATTAATGAAAGCAGAAGCGTTGTTAAGAACAGACAAGGCGGGAGACGGCCTTATAATTGTAAATTCATTAAGAGCAAAGCGTGGCGCAACCGCACTTGCTTCGTTAACCGAAGTGAACCTGCTTGATGAAAGAGGCCGTGAATTTTATTGGGAAGGCTGGAGACGCCAGGATCTGGTTCGCTTTGGAAAATACAATGATGCCTGGCAGGAAAAAACAGCGGATGATCCTAAAAATTTGCTGTTCCCTATTCCGGCTAATCAGTTAGCGGTTAATCCTAATCTTATTCAGAACCCGGGATATTAGTTTTTTCTGAATTATAATAATGCAAAGGCTGCCTTTAAAGCAGCCTTTCTTAGTGTATCATCATACAGCTTATTTTTGACGAAAGTTTTTCATTACCTGTATAAACTGAAGCCCTTTAATGCAACCATGTTTTCTTTATAAATTATCCATATTCTTTTTTATGCTATGCTCTTTTTTTTCCTGCAAGGAAGAGGATAAAAAGAATAATGCTCAATCCCTATTATTTACAGCCATGGAGCAAACCGGTATTAATTTTTCAAACAATATCCATAATACCAAAGACTTCAATATTTTCAGTTATCGCAATTTTTACAATGGAGGAGGGGTGGCTATTGGGGATATCAATAATGATGGACTCGCCGATGTTTTTTTTACAGCCAATATGGGGAGTAATAAATTATACCTTAACAAAGGCAATTGGAGCTTTGAAGATGTTTCTGATAAGGCAGGGATAGAGGCAGAGCAGGATTGGAGCACCGGAGTTGTGCTGGTAGATATCAATAACGACGGCTGGCTTGATATTTTTCTTTGTAACGCGGGTTATATTGATGGCCGTCTGCCAGAGTGTAAATTGTTTATCAACAATCATGATTTAACATTTAAAGAATCCGCGGCTGAGTATGGGCTTACTAACCGCGGCGGATACACAACACATGCTGCTTTTTTTGATTATGATATGGACGGTGATCTGGATTGTTTTATTATCAATAACAGCTTTATTCCTGTTAACACTTTAAATTATGCCAATAAAAGGAATTTACGTGCAGCCGATTGGCCCGTTGCCGACTTTTTGAAAGGCGGGGGAGATCGCTTGTTGAGAAACGACAATGGAAAATTTACTGATGTTAGCAAAGAAGCAGGAATTTACGGCAGCCTGATCAGCTTTGGATTAGGCGCAACGGTAGGCGACATAAATGGAGATTATTATCCTGACATATATGTTTCGAATGATTTTTTCGAGCGGGATTACCTGTATATAAACCAAAGGGACGGCACATATAAAGATGAATTGCAAAACTGGATGCAACACACCAGCCTTGCCTCAATGGGCGCTGATCTCGGTGATATTAACAATGATGGGCTGCCGGATATTTTTACTACCGACATGCTGCCCTACGAGGATAAGCGCATTAAAACTACTACCTCATTCGAAAATTACGATGTATATCAGTTAAAAGAAAAATCCGGCTTTTATCATCAGTTCACGCAGAATACTTTGCAGCTTAATAGCGGGGCAGGAAAATTTCATGAAATTGCCTACTATAGTGGTGTTGCCGCTTCAGACTGGAGCTGGGGTGGTTTGATTTTTGATGCAGACAATGACGGCTGGAATGATATTTTTGTATGTAATGGTATTTATCACGATGTGACCAATCTTGATTTCATGAATTTTTTTGCCAATGATATGATTCAGAAAATGGTACTTACCGGCAAGAAAGAAGAAATTGAAAGTATTATTAATAAAATGCCTTCTGTGCCCATATCGAATAAGGCCTTCAAAAATAATGGCAACCTCACTTTTAAAGATGCAGGTACCGAATGGGGCTTAGATCGGCCTTCCTTCTCCAACGGTTCCGCCTACGGCGATCTGGATAATGATGGTGATCTTGACCTCGTCACGAATAATGTAAACGGACCTGCTTTTGTATATCGCAATAATGCAAGAGCGCAAAAAGCTAATCACTATATTGCCATTACACTTAAACAAGCTGACAAGAATATCTTTGCTATCGGCAGTTCCATTAAAGTCTTTTCAGGAGATACGATATATACCCGTGAGGTTATACCAACCAGAGGCTTTCAATCTTCTGTTGATTATAAAAATATTATTGGGTTGGGCAACAATAAACCTGATTCAATGATGATCATATGGCCGGACCGGTCTTATTCCATGCAGTACAATCCGGCGGTTGATACCACTTATATAATCACTAAGCCCCTCCATACCGAAAAAGGATTGCCCCATAACAGCACTACAGCTACTTTTTTGCAACCCATTGCATCTTCTTTTGATAAACACGCGGAAGATAATTATGTGGATTTTTATCATGAGCGCAATATCCCTGTTCTGTTGTCGCGCGAAGGACCAAAAGCTGATACCGCGGATGTAAATAATGATGGACTGACAGACCTGTATGTGGGAGGTGCTGCCAACCAGCCCGGTCAGCTATATATGCAGCAACCCGATGGCAGCTTTATAAAAAAAGCGGAGCCGCTTTTTGATCGCTTTGCCATGTTTGAAGATACCGGCGTATTGTTCTTTGACTGTGATAACGATGGAGACCAGGATCTTTTTGTTGGTGCGGGCGGTAACAATCGCCAGCAGGGGATGCCTGAGCTGCAACACCGGTTATATATCAATGATGGAAAGGGGAATTTTAGTATTGGTAACAGGCGTTTGCCATCTAATGCTATGAATATTTCCGTAGTTGTAGCAAACGATTTTGATAATGATGGAGACCCCGATCTTTTTATAGGAAGCAGAAGCGTACCGTTTGCATACGGTATATCGCCGCAAAGTTATTTATTGGAAAATGACGGGAAGGGCAACTTTACAGATGTTACAGCATCAAAAGCTCCCGGCCTGCTGCATATTGGCATGGTTACAGGAGCCATATGGGCCGATATTGACGGAAATGAAAAAAAGGAGCTTGTTATTTGCGGTGAATGGATGAGCCCCAAGATTTTTACATTTGCAGATAATCAGTTCAGGGAAACAACAACCAATCTTTCGGAATTGTTTGGGTGGTGGCAGTCCGTTGCCGTGGCGGATGTTAATAATGACGGAAAGCAGGATTTGATACTCGCAAATATCGGAGAGAACTTCTACCTCCGGCCTTCTGCCGAACAACCGGTAAAATTATGGCTGAACGATTTTGATCACAATGGCAGTATAGATAAAATATTAACTTACAGCATAGGAGGCAGGGATATGCCCGTATTTGTAAAGAATGATATGCAGGATCAGCTTCCCGTTATCAGGAAACAGAACCTGAAACATGAAGAATATGCTACAAAATCTATACAGGAATTATTTCCTGAAGACTTACTCCAATCGTCTGCCGTTAAACAATTCAATTTCCCTTTTTCCTGCGTAGCCATCAACCAGGGCAATAATACATTTATAATACAGCATCTCCCGCAAATGGTGCAGCTTTCCTGTATTAATACGATATGCGTTACAGATATAGATAACAACGGATCGCCCGACCTTGTACTGGGAGGCAATAAATTCGGCTTCCTGCCGCAGTTTGGCCGGCAGGATGCGGGCTATGGACATGTTTTACTTAACGACAATGGCGTGTTTAAATGGGTAAGTCCGGCAACATCGGGATTATTGGTTGAAGGCGAAATAAAAGACATACTTTCTTTTAATAAGGGAAAAAGCAAGCGCTTTTTATTTTTCAGAAATAATGACTACCCGGCAGAATATGAAATGAAAAATGCGGCAACGGGTATCAGATAACAGGACAATATATCCGCGTTATCCATTTGGTACTGTCTTGCTCAAGCTGCCTGTTGGTTATTAAAGATTGAAAGGGCAGCGCTGCTAAAGTTTTGTTGAAATCCTGCACATAGTTCATCATTTGTTTCGATGCATGTTCAACAGCGCTGCTTCCCCCGGCAATATCGTTTGACACCAGGATATTACCGCGTATCATTCTTTTTATCACAATGCCATGCTCCTCTTTTATGGCTTTGTTTACGGGAAGTGCTACACGAAGCAAATATTTTGAGCTGTCTTCTTTTGCTATATTCATCATAGGGTAACCTGTAACAGGAACTTTTTGATCATTTGCAGCTTTTGTGAGCTTGTTAATTAGCGTATATATTTCATGGGTAGATGGAGAATGATTAAATACCGCCTGTGTGTTTAACAGAAGCGTATCCTTTACTATTTCATTTGTTATTTTTATGCCATAGGTATTTTGAGGATCACTCATGAATTTTTGTGCAGCATACAGGATATCTTTCATATCATCATTAATCTTCTTCGCATGCATATATTGGCTGATCCGGGTAAAAGGGTTGCCGTTTACGGGAATTGAACCTTTCCAGGAAAGCAGAACAGAATCTGCACTATATGCTACAATAGAAAAAATTGTTTTATAGCTCTTGCTGTTTTGGCTTACCTCAATGCCAATGGCATATAAGCCTGGCAACTGCGGTTGGTAAATCGTGTTATTATAACTTAGCGCATTGCTTATTGATGTACTGCTTGCAGCATGCGGCCACCACTGCTTCCATAAATGGATATTATTGATTGCCCGGTTAACCGTATTTTTCTTTGCCTTGACAAAAACAGTTTCATCTATCTTTAATTGAGAAGGGGTCAAAAAGTTTATCCCGGCAAATAAAATGGCGGCAATGAAAACAAGTACAATAATTTTTCTTTTCATATTATTCAACTCAAATCAGTAGCTGCAAAATAATGATGATATGGCAGAAAATGTGTTAATAGATTTGAGAAAGATTTTTTTCAGTGTGTAGTATAAATTATTTCCTGTAATATCATTACTTTAGTATATTTCACTATCTGAATATAGCCCCATTGCTTTTATTGGGGTATAACTTTCTATACGGTTTTAGGTTAAAAGTAAAAAGAACCTTTAATGCGGATTACATATCTGTTTTGTCTGTTCATTATTGTAAGTTTTGTTTGCGCTGCTGGTTGCACCATGACAGACAGGCAAATAGCTCATCCTGCCTTTAAGGTGCTGGAACATGATAACACTGGTCTTCATTTTAATAACACCCTTACGCAAACGAACAGGCTCAACATGTTCAGCTATATGTACTTTTATAATGGCGCCGGGGCAGGAGCGGGAGACTTTAATAATGACGGTTTGATTGATTTATTTTTTGCTTCCAACCAGGGGAGCAATAAATTGTTTCTGAATGAAGGTAATCTGCATTTTAGAGATGTGAGCGAAGAAGCAAAAGTTCCGCAGGACCACGGCTGGTCAACCGGTGTGTCTGTTGTTGATATCAATAACGATGGGTTGCTTGATATTTATATCTGTAAGGTTGGGCGATTTGCAGGTTTAAAAAGTGAAAATCAATTACTGGTTTGCAAAGGAATAAAAGAGGGTATCCCGTTTTATGAAGACCAGGCAGCACAATACGGCTTACATTTTTCGGGGTTTAGTACACAGGCTTCTTTTTTTGATTATGATATGGATGGAGACCTTGATATGTACCTGCTCAATCATGCTGTTCACCAGGACGGCTCATTCGCTCCGCGTAAAAAATTTCTGAATACTTACGATTCCTTATCCGGAGACCGTTTATACCGTAATGATGGAAATTATTTCACCGATGTTACCAGGCAAAGCGGTATTAACAGTTCCGCTATCGGCTATGGACTGGGCATAGCGGTTAGCGATATCAACCTTGATGGCTGGCCGGATATATTCATAGGCAACGATTTTCATGAAAACGATTATCTCTATATTAACCGGAAAAACGGAACATTTGCTGATGAAAATACGCAGATGCTTATGCATACCAGTAAATTTTCCATGGGAGTGGATATTGCGGATGCAAACAATGACGGCTACCCGGAAATAATGACGGCTGATATGCTGCCGGCGGATCCCTATATCTTAAAACGTTCTTTAGGAGACGATGACTACGATATTTTTTATGATAAAATCTCTTTTGGCTATAATTATCAGTATTCGCGCAATACCCTTCAGTACAACAGGCGGAATGGCGTGTTTAGTGAAACAGGTTTATATTCGGGTATATACGCAACAGACTGGAGCTGGGCCCCTTTATGGATAGACTTTGATAATGACGGCTTGAAAGATCTGTTTATTTCTAATGGAATACCCACGAGGTTAAATGATATGGATTACGTTAATTTCATTTACAACAGTGAAATACAAAAAAGGAGCAGAGACGGCATTGTAGAGAATTCGGACATTGCCCTGATGAAAAAATATCCCGAAATAAAAATTCCGAATAAATTTTATAAAAACCAATCCGGGCTGCGGTTCCAGGATATGGAGTTTGCTATAGATAATGACCTTCCATGCTTTTCAAACGGTGCGGTATATGCGGACTTTGACAACGATGGCGACTTAGATGTGGTGGTGAATAATATTAATGACTTTGTATTATTATACGAAAACAAAGCTGTTCAAAATGGAAATGAAGATTTTGTATCTGTTACATTAAAAGGCCCTGAAAAAAACAGGAATGCCATTGGTGCAAAGTTGATTTTGTTTGCCAATGAGGAAATACGCACGTATGAAAATTATCCCGAAAAAGGATTTATGTCGGGTATGGCAACACCTGTGCATATCGGGCTTTATCAAACAAAGGTTGATTCTGTTTTTTTGGTGTGGCCCGATCATTCTTTCCAAAAAATTACGATACAGCCGGCAACCCGACGCATAGCGTATACATACACTAAGGGGCTGCCTCTTTTTGATTATAGTTTAATTGCTGATTTCAATAAAAAGAAAAGCAGGCCTGTTACAGACATCACCCGGGAGGTGCAGCTTGGTTTTGTTCATAAAGAAAACAACTTTAATGAATTTAGCCGGGAACCACTAATGCCGCATATGGTTTCCACCGAAGGTCCCGCATTGGCGGTAGCGGATATCAATAAAGACGGGCTGGAGGATGTTTTTATCGGTGCTTCCAAAACTTTTCAGAGTGCTATTTTTTTACAAAAACCCGGTGGTGTGTTCTTAAAAGTACCGCAGGACTGCCTGGTGCAGGATAGTATGTATGAAGATACAGACGCCGTATGGTGCGATGTAAATAATGATGGGAACATGGATTTGATCGTTGCTTCAGGCGGCAACGAATATTATGGTACCAACGAACATTTGTTGCCGCGTATATATCTGAATGACGGCAAAGCAAATTTTGTAAAATCACAAAATCCATTCAATAGTCAATATATTACCGCATCATGTATTGCATTCAGTGATTTTAATGGTGATGGTTTTATTGATTTGTTTCTTGGAGGAAGGGCAGTGCCCTGGAATTATGGGGAAGTTCCCGACTCTTATTTATTGCAAAACGACGGAACGGGCAAATT
Source organism: uncultured Sphingobacteriales bacterium (assembly GCA_937871285.1). GTDB lineage: Bacteria > Bacteroidota > Bacteroidia > Chitinophagales > Chitinophagaceae > Agriterribacter. Next base: position 36,423 of record CALMQS010000112.1, read on the forward strand.
TGTGGATGTAACCCATACCAATGCGAAAGCGTTGTCAAAAATTGGCATGGTAACAAGCGCATTATGGATTGATCTGGATAAGGATGGCGACAATGACCTTGTTATTAGTTGCGAATGGGGGCCAATTAGCGTGTTACTGAACACCAATGGGGTTTTTACCAAAAAGGATTTGATTGATAAAAAAGGCTGGTGGAATTTTATATTACCCGTAGATATTGACGCGGATGGCGATATGGATTTTATTGCGGGTAATCTTGGCCTCAATAGCCGGCTGCATGCATCGGCACAGGAACCTGTACGTCTTTATTTTAATGACTTTGATGACAATGGTAAGAAAGAACAAATACTTACTTATTATGTACAGGGGAAAGAGATACCTTTTGCCGGTAAAGATGAATTGCAAAAACAAATACCTTTGTTAAAAAACAAATATTTTTATGCAGAGGATTTTGCTAAAGCAACATTGACTGATATTTTTTCTTCCGGGAAAATAAAAGATGCGGCGGTATTATCTGCTGATTATTTCTCCAATGCCATATTAGTAAATAATGGTAATTTAAATTTTTCCATACAGCCTTTGCCCTGGGAAGCGCAACTTTCAACATACAGAGATGCCACGATTGTAGATGCCAATAATGACAGTTTACCTGATTTGTTGCTGGGTGGCAATTATTACGCCAATAGTATTGCTGCCGGCAGGTATGATGCTGATTACGGAACGATATTAATTAATAAGGGAAATGGAAAATTACAGAGCGAAAATTTAAATGGAATAGTAATAAAAGGAGAAGTTCGGCATATAAAGCCAATAAGTATAGCAGGAAAGAATGCTTTTATTCTGGCCAGGAATGATGATACCGCCGTAGTGTTGAAATTTACAAACCCCAATAAATGAATGTTATGTAACACTATTTTACAGGGAAGTAAATTCTTGCATTAACAAACTCAAATTAAACAGGATAGCCAGTAAGCGTAATTTAACGGCAATTGAGGATTGTTTTTATAATGGGTACTACATTTGTCTGTATTTTGTATTGCATATGCTCAAATCACCTTTCCTTTATATAGCCTGCTGCATCATACTGTCCGGCGCCTGCAAAAACAAAAAAGACGCTTATGTTCCGCCTGCAGACCCTTTGTTTACCCAACTGGATAAAGTGCAAACCGGCATAACTTTTCGTAACGATCTGGAGGAAGATGCCGGCTTTAATGTATTTAACTACCGGAATTTTTATAACGGCGGCGGCGTTGGTATTGGTGATATTAATAACGACGGGCTGCCGGATGTGTATTTTACCAGCAACCAGGGAAAGAATCATTTGTACCTTAACAAGGGTAATATGCAGTTTGAAGATATAACCCACAGGGCAGGTGTGGGCGGGTTAAAAGGATGGAGCACAGGAGTGGCGATGGCAGATATAAACGGCGATGGTCTGCTGGATATATATGTTTGTAATTCGGGTAATATTGAAGGCGACAACAAAACCAATGAGCTGTTCATTAATCAGGGGAATCTTACTTTTAAGGAAGCAGCAGCTCAATACGGGTTGGAGGAAAAGGACGGGCTAACCACCCACGCAGTGTTTTTTGATTATGACCTCGATGGCGACTTAGACTGTTATATACTTAATAATAGCTTCCGGCCAATTGCCAGCTTCGGCTATAATAAAAATATCCGCAATATCCGTGATCCCAAAGCCGGTCATAAGCTCTACAGGAACGATGGTGAAAAGTTTACCGATGTAAGCGAATTAGCGGGTATATATGGCAGTGAGATCGGTTTTGGACTGGGCGTTAGCGTAGCCGATGTAGATGGCGACCAGTGGCCGGATATTTATGTGAGCAACGATTTTTTTGAAAAAGATTATCTCTATATCAATCAAAAAAACGGCACGTTTAAAGAATCCATAGAAGAAAGCACCGGGCATCTTAGCCTGGCTTCCATGGGTTCTGATATTGCAGATATCAATAACGATGGCCGCCCGGATATCTTTACCACCGAAATGCTTCCGGAGAATGATTACAGGTTAAAAACGGTTACGAAATTCGACGATTACGACGTGTTTAACGCGAAAGTGAAAGGTGATTTTTATTACCAGTATCTTCAGAATGCATTGCATTTGAATAATGGTGATCATACTTTTTCGGAGATCGCCTTTTTGGCTAACGTAGCGGCAACAGACTGGAGCTGGGGTGCTTTAATTTTTGATTTTGATAACGATGGATGGAAAGATATACTGGTTTGCAATGGTATTTATAAAGACCTTACCAACCAGGATTTTATTGACTTTTTAGCGAACGACAAAAACAGGATACGCGTGATAACGGAGGGGAAATTCAATTTCAGGGAATTTCTCGATTCCATGTCTTCCAACCCTGTTTCCAACTACGCTTTTGTGAACCAGAAGAACCTGTCGTTTTTAAACCAGTCCTACCAGTTGGGATTGGGCATGCCTGGCTTCAGCAATGGTGCGGCTTATGGCGACCTGGATAACGATGGCGACCTGGACCTGGTAGTGAATAATGTGAATATGGAAGCTTTTGTGTACCGTAACAACGCTTCACAAAAGCTGAACAGCGGCTACCTGCGGGTTAAACTGCAGGGGCAGGGAAAGAATACGGATGGTATTGGCGCAAAAGTTACGGCGCATGCCGATGAACAGGTATATGAACTGTACCAGATGCTTTCCCGTGGTTTTCAATCGAGTGTTGATCCTGTGCTCACGATTGGGTTGGGCAGTAATACAGCCATTGATTCGTTGGTAGTAATATGGCCCGATATGCGCAAACAAACGCTGAAAAACATCAGCATTAATACTACCGTGTTAGTAAAGCAGGAAGAAGCGAATGAAAAATTCATTCCGCAGCCGCCGGCCCGCCCGCTCTATACGGATGTTTCTGAGAGGCTCATTTCCGGCAGTTCAGCGCACAGGGAAAATTTATTCATTGATTTTGACAGGGAAAGACTGATGCCGAAAATGGTTTCCATGGAAGGTCCGAAATGTGCTGTTGCCGACGTAAACGGGGATGGGTTGGATGATATTTTTATTGGTGGCGCGAAATCAGATATGGGTAAGCTGTTTCTGCAGCAGGCTAACGGAAGCCTGGTACGGTCTCAGCAAACAATATTTGATGTGGTCAATAGCGCCGACCAAACCGGGGTTGTTTTTTTTGACGCCGATAAAGACGCCGATAACGACCTGCTGATCGTATATGGAGGCAATGAAGATAAAGGCGCGGCTGCCACACTACGTCCCCATTTGTTTTTAAATGATGGCAAAGGAAATTTCTCATATGCGCCACAAAACCTGCCTGTTATTACCACTACCGCTTCCTGTGCAAGGGTTGCCGATATGGATGGCGATGGCGACATGGATATTTTTATAGGCGGACGTGTTTTGCCGGGTGAATATGGCTTAACCCCCGCTTCATTTCTGTTGATCAACGATGGCAGGGGAAATTTTACGGAAGAAACGGATCGCCTGGCGCCGGGACTAAAAGAAGCAGGAATGATTACAGATGCCCGCTGGGCCGATACCGACAATGATGGCAGGCCCGAGCTTATAATAGCAGGCGACTGGATGCCGCTAACGATATTTAAAAATACAAACGGAAAATTAATAAAGACCGAGCTGCCTGCTTCAGCCGGATGGTGGAACTGCATCCAGGCAGCAGACCTTAACGGCGACGGTTATGTGGATTTTGTGATCGGTAACCTCGGGCTGAATTCAAAAATAAGAGGGGATGTGGCTCACCCGGTAGAACTGTATGTAAAGGATTTTGATAAGAACGGGCAAACCGAATCGGTGCTGTGCTATTATAAATCAGACAGCGTATCCTATCCCTTGCCCTTACGCAGCGATATGGTAATGCAGATGCCCGGGTTGAAAAAGAAATTCCTGAAATATGCCGATTATGCGGGTAAAACCATTCACCAGGTTTTTTCGGAAAGTGAACTGGAAGGAGCCATTATAAAAAAAGCGGAGCAGTTTAATACCTGCATTGCGATCAATGACGGGAAAGGAAACTTTACCCTGCAGCCGCTGCCCCTGCAGGCGCAGTTCTCTCCCGTGTATGGTATTGTAATAACCGACCTCGACGGCGACGGACTAACCGATATTTTGCTGGGCGGAAATTTCTTTGGTGTAAAGCCCGAAATAGGAAGATACGACGCCAGCTATAGCTGCTTTCTGAAAGGAGACGGAAAGGGTAAGTATAGTTTTGTACCCAATTCAAAAACGGGTATGATCGTAAAGGGTGAGGTAAGGGATATCATACAGCTGCACAATAAAAAGGGATCTGCGGTTCTTTTTATAAAGAATAATGACGCAGTGCAGGTATTTAAAAGAAATCCGAAGCCTTAAGCTTGAAATCCGAAGGAAGACAAACGAGAAACTAAAAACCATGCACTCCCGGGTCCGAAATCCGAAGGGGCTGTCAGCAATCAGCTTTGAGCTATGGGCAGGAAAATCTCAAGAAACAAATACCAATTAAGCCCGAAAGCTTAAGCTCTAAATCTGAACACTTTAAAACCTGAAACCATTAGTGTCCGGTAAAAATACTTGATTGATAAATTTAAAGGAGGCGGTAAGCC
>CALMQS010000113.1 GCA_937871285.1 uncultured Sphingobacteriales bacterium
TTGTAATTTCTTTGGTTCTTGTGATTTGTTATTTGGTTCTTCTTTCCGGATTTCGGTCTTCCGGCTTCGGATTTAATATTTGACTTTTATTTGTTTCTTGTCTTTTGGTTCTTGGTGTTTTATATTCCTTCGAATGTCGAAATTCCGGCTTCGTATTTTTAAACTTATGGTTTATGGTGTACAGGTGCTTTCCCCTCACACCTCACCTATACCTTATATCCTATACCTTATACCTCACACCTCATACCCCACACCTAAAATTAATGAAAATGCTTTTCTGCCTGTTCAATAGCTTCCGGCTTGCCCACATCTATCAATATATCGCCGGAATGATCATAGCCTATGATGGCATGACGGACAGATAAACGGAGATACAGATCTACCAAAGAAAACTTTCCTTCTTCTGCGATCAAAGCAAAAATAGCCGGGTTAATAATATGTATCCCGCTGAATGCTTTGGGCATGCTTTCCACACCCGCGATAGAAATTTTTTCCTGTCCTGATGCATTATTGCGCCAGCCGCACAACTGGTTTTTTTTAGTAAACAAAAATGTACGGGAAGCGCTGCGGCCGGTTACCGCCAGTGTAACCAATGGCTGGTGCTGCTGATGGAATGCAAGCATAGCTTTTATGTTCAGGTTAGTTAAAATATCGGCATTGATCACAAAAAAAGGATTATGCTGTTCTAAAAACCGTGCGGCTTTTTGTAACCCGCCACCGGTTTCCAATGGTTCTTCCTTTTCATGCGAAACAGTGATATTGCAGTTGAAATGATCATTGACGTTTAAGAAATCAATCACCTGGCCGGCAAAATGATGTACATTGATTATGATATTGGTTATACCAAATGTTTTCAGGTACTCAATATTGCGCTGCAACAAAGGTTTTCCATTTACCGGCGCCAGCGCTTTGGGATGATGATCTGTCCAGGGTTTCAGCCGTGTGCCCAAACCTGCGGCAAAGATCATAGCCGTAGTTAACCCGTTGTTTGACCGTATAGAATTTTCGCTGGCATTGTGCATCATACTAACCAAAATCATTGCTTTAAAAACACTTTCCCCCTCTCACGTTTCACGTTTCTCCCCGTGAAATGGTAAACGTGAAACCACAAATCATTCACCCTCAACATTCACCATTCACCCTCTCACCCATTCACCCAGTTCTTTTCTTCCTGCACCAGGTGATGCAAGGCTATTTTAACACCAAACTTTTCCTGCAGGTGTTTGGCCAGGCTGTCGGCAGCAAATACGCTGCGGTGTTGCCCGCCCGTGCAGCCAAAGCTCACCGCGAGGCTGTCAAAATTCCGTTTTATATAGTCGCTTACTGAAATGTCCACTATGCCATACACATACTGCAAAAAAGCAGGCATCTCACTTTTATGAAGCAAAAATTCCTGTACTTCCTTATCCCTTCCCGTAAGCTGCTTATATGCTTCAAAGCGGCCGGGGTTAAAGATGCCCCGGCAATCAAATACAAAGCCACCGCCATTACTATCATTGCTTTCGGGTATGCCATTGCGATAGGAAAAGCTGTTGATATGCACAACCAGGGACGTATCGGGAGCGGCTTTTACCGTTTCATACCGTTCAATGATCCTGTCGTCTACAATATGCCATAATACTTTTTGCAGCTCGGGCAGGCGGATAGGTATTTTTTTATTTTCCAAAAACCAGCGCAATTGCTTTAATGCAAAAGGAATGCTGGTAATAAAATGCTGCTTCCTTTCAAACAGTCCCCTGAAGCCATAAGCCCCCAGGGTTTGCAGCATCCGGATCAGCACAAACCCATCGTAGCTGTCTAAAAAATCTTTTTTATCAAGCCTGTTGCCCAGTAATTCATTTACTTTTTCGAAGTAGTACGATACCAGCTCTTCTTTCCACTCATGCGGCAATGCGGCCCTGGCCTGCCACAGCATGGAAGCTGCATCATATTGCAAAGCCCCCTGCATGCCGCCCTGGAAATCTATAAAATATACCCGTTCATCTTTGATCATCACATTGCGGCTCTGGCAATCGCGGTGCATGAAGTATTTCGCTTCTTCCTGCATGAGATAGCTGCTCAGCAATTCAAAATCGTTCAGCAATAAGTTCTTGTCGTAAGGCAAGTCGAGCGCCCGCACAAAATAATAGAGAAAGTACAACAGGTCGGAGTAGATGGCCTGCTTATCGAAAGACTTTGTGGCGATGCAGTTGTTATAGTCGAGCCCTTCCCCACCCTTCACCTGCAACCGTGCCAGTTGCGCGAAGGCTTTACGGTATAATTCCTTTGCTCTTGCACTGTACCCCTCTTCCTTTATAATATCAAACAAAGAAATATCGCCAAAATCTGTTTGCACATACATGGTTTTATTTCCATCGGTATGCAGAATTTCAGGCACAGCCAGTTGTTTACTGTAAAAGTGCCTTGCAAACGCTATAAAGGCATTGTTCTCGGGAATATTATTGGGGTTGCTGGTAATAATATAGGAATGCGCACCGGCAAGTCCGCGAAAATACTGGCGGTTGCTGCCCGCCTGCTTCAGGGTATACAGCGCACCTGCGGGCTGTTTCGTCCACTGTTCAAAAAAAAGTTTCACTTCATTTATAACATCTTCCATACTGGACATTTAGCGGGTAAAGATAATTAACAGAACGGGGATATGCAGCTACAGCATTCCCTTTCATTTCAAAACGCATTTTGCCGTTTTGTATTGGTTCGTTCTTCAATAAAATCAATTATGCTTTTCACATCATCGGGGGCAAACCAATGGATGTTTTCGTCTTTTTTAAACCAGGTAAGCTGCCTTTTGGCATAATGCCGGGTGTTTTTCTTTATGGCATCTACGGCTTCCTGTAGCGTGCATTTACCGTCTATATAGTCAAAAAGCTCTGTGTAGCCCACTGTTTGAAGTGCATTGAGGTGGCGATAAGGATACAGTGCAGTGGCTTCTTCCAGCAGCCCCTCCTCCATCATATCATCTACTCTTTTATTGATGTTATGATAGATGCTCTTACGCGGCAGCTCAATACCAATGTTGATAATAGAAAAGCCCCTTTGCTTATGCGGGAGGGAATGTAACTCCAAAACAGATTTCCCGGACGACAGTTTTACTTCCAGCGCACGCATCATCCTTTGCGGGTTCTGCATTTCTCCTCTGCTGTAAAATACAGGATCGTGTTGCTGCAGCATCTCCTGTAACCAGCTTAAACCAAGTATCCCGTACTGTTGCCGTATCCATTGCCTTACTTCTTCCTTCACTTCAGGCATATCATCCATTCCTTTGCAAAATGCTTTTATATACAGCCCCGTGCCTCCTGCCATTATAGCAATATCATGCTGTTCAAAAATTTCAGCTACCGATTGAAGCGCGTAGGATTCAAACCTGCCGGCGTTCATCTCTTCCTGTATGCTGTGGGTGTTAATGAAATAGTGTTTGGTTTTCTTTAAATCTGTAGCAGCAGGTTTAGCCACGCCAATATGCAGCTCCCGGTAGCATTGCCGCGAATCCGCGGAAATGATATCCGTTTTAAAATGTTCGGCTAATTGCAGAGACAATTTTGTTTTACCTGCTGCCGTAGGACCGGAGATTACTATACAGGTTTTATTGAACATCAAAAAGAGTGGCAAGGTTATACATCTTCCTTATCGTCTGCTCCGCTTTCTTCCTCCGGTTCGGTATCGGTATCCCCGGCTTCTCCGGCTTCTCCTTCTTCACTAAAACCTTCTACGCCCTTAGTGAGGTCGTACTTCTCTTCTATATCTACAAACCGGTCGCCGAGTATGCTTTTTGTTCCGTACTGGCTGGGGGCTATTCCTTCGCTGCGGATGATGGCAGGGTAAGATAATTTGGGGTTTTCATCTTTGGATACGCTGATCAGCTCTACCAAAAAAGTCCAGTTCCGGGTAAAATCGTATACATAAATAAATTTTTCGTTAGGATTGCGTATTTCGGAACCAATGGTGGTTACCGACATAATAAGGGGCTCTGCCTTATAGGGCTTATCATATTTCTCGATGCTTATTTCACGCCCCCGCTGCCAGTTATCATTGCTGCGGTAAAATGTAGCCTGATGCTTCGAATCAAATTCAAAACTTTTTAAAATAATGAAGTGCAAATCCAAAAAAGATTGTGTGTGCTTTACGGCAACATCACGGTAAATACTGTCATCTTCTTCAAAGTAAGCCCTGAATTTTAAAATAGCCATGTGTATCGTTTAGATGTTGAATATCGTATAAAATTTGTCAAAAGTAATATAATTCCACCAGTTGGGCAGGCTTTGTGTTCTTGTGTATTTTTTCTTAGTGCTATGTTAATCGTAAGATGACAGACGTTAGAAGTGAAATGCTCACGTTTCACCTTTCCCTTCTAGCGATGA
>CALMQS010000114.1 GCA_937871285.1 uncultured Sphingobacteriales bacterium
CTTATGAAGACAGGGCTTTTCCTATCGGTGAGGGACAAACCATCTCCCAGCCTTATACGGTGGCTTATCAAACCCAGTTGCTGGAAGTAAAACCTTTTGATAAAGTTTTGGAAATTGGTACGGGCAGCGCTTATCAAAGTGTAGTATTAGCAGAACTGGGCGCACAGGTATATACTATTGAACGGCAAAAAAAATTGTTCGACAGCAATAAGCATTTTACGTACCTGAAAAAATACCCGGGTATAAAATTCTTTTATGGCGATGGTTTTGAAGGATTGCCTACCTATGCGCCTTTTGATAAAGTAATTGTAACGGCTGCTGCACCGCAAATACCGCCAAAGCTGGTAGAGCAGTTAAAAACCGGCGGACAAATGGTTATTCCTGTTGATGAAAACAATTCGCAGCGTATGCTGCGGCTTACCAAAAGAGCTGATGGAACGCTGGCGGAAGAAAAATTTGATTTCTTTTCGTTTGTGCCCATGCTGAAAGGCAAAACAAACGGGAATGGCAATAACCAGCAAAGCCATTGAGTTAAACCCAATGGCTTTGCCGTATAATGGTTTTTCATATAATACATTGTTACTGCATCATATCATCCCCGCCGTCAGTTCCTGTTCTGTTGTTTTTGCGTTTGAAAAGCGATACATCAAACTTCCCGAAGCGGTAAGAGAAATTAAGCCTGAACACCCGTCCGTCTCTTTTTCTCCACATATCCTGGATAAATACGCTGTTCTCTGAATGCGCGTCATATATCCGGGTTTTAAAGATATCGTTTGCGCTAAGCGTAATAGCCGCTTTTTTGTCTTTCATGAACTCTTTGCGTATGGCGATGTCTACTCCGTAATTTGGATTAATATATCCCTGTGCAGCGCCATTAGAACCGCCAAAGAAGCCACCTCCGCGTCCGCCGCCGCCCTGGGGCACCAGCGTACGGGATTGGTAGTCGCCCGAAAGCTGTATGGTGAAATTAGAAGGAAGCTTGAAATTGAAATTCATTTTACCAAAAAAAGCCCAGCGGTCATTTACCCCCAAAGTTTCGTCTAAGCCGCTGTTATCAATGCGGGCATTATAAAAATTAAGATTAGTGGTTACATCAGCCCATTTGGCAAGCGGGTTTTTAGAAGTGAGCTCCAGGCCGTACGACCGGCTTGAATTGGCGTTAATATAGGAAATAACCATGGCCGAATCGAGCTTGCCATCCGGCAGGGGAACATCGTATTGCCTGCTTTGATAACGGGTAATAAGATTGTTGGTTTGTTTAAAATATACAGAGGTAAGAAGGCTATGCCCGCTGCCCAGCGATTTGCTATAATTTAACTCAAAGGAATTCGTGAATTCGGGCTTCAGCCCGGGGTTACCAACGCTTATGTTCAGCAGGTCGGATACATCATAATAGGGTATCTGCTGCCAGAAATTAGGCCGGTTAATACGGCGGGAATAATTCAACTGCAGGTCCTGACCCGGACTTAACGTTTGCGTTACAAACACACTGGGGAAAAACTGTATAGGATAATTATTGGAAAAAGTTTCGCCGGTACTGAGCAATGTACCTTTATACTGCGAGCTTTCCGCCCTCAACCCCAACTGGTAGGAAAAACTTTCGCCTAACTTATTAGAATATGTGGAATAGGCCGCATATACCTGGTCGTTGTATTTATAATTGGTGCTGGCGGAAGGAATAACAACAAACTGGTTGAGCGCGTAATTAAAAGCGGAATTTTCATTAACATTTTCATTATCTCTTATCGCGGCGCGTAAACCGCTTTCAAACTTTCCTTTTCCAACCGGGGTGGTGTAGTCAGACTGAACAGTCCAGTAGGTACTGCTGCCGGAAGAGATGAGCCGCTGCAAAGCCGGATCGCCTAAAATACTTCCATCGCTGTTATAATATTGGGTGGTATAATTGCCACTTCCCGAATTGGAGCTGGTATTGTAATTGAAATCGGCGGTAAGCTCACGTCCCTGCTTAGGGAACAAATGCTTATACCCCAGCGCCGGTCCAAAGTTCCTGAAATTACGCTTGTTTACCGTAGTTCTTACAGCATCCTGGGTTTTTACAGGAGAAGACATGGTATCTATGTGAATGATATCGGTTTGATTATTGTTGAACTGCCCATTGGGTAAGGCCATAGACAGCGTAAAGGAGTTGCGGTTGTCCATCAGGTAATCAAATCCTATTCTTCCAAATACAAACTGCCCGGTATTGGTTGAATTGCTCGATTGGTCAAGAATGGTATTTTGCAACTTGTTCGCGTAAATATTTTCACGGTAAGTGTGTCCGTTACTCAGGCTTTTACGCTGGTTCATATTCAATCCAAGAAAGAAGTTGAACTTTCCCTGCTTTACATTGATATCTCCCCCAAAATTTACTCTTCCTCTTGAATCAATGCCTGCCCTTACGTTTCCGTTATAGCCGGCTTTACGGTTCTTTTTAAGCACTACATTCAATATACCGGCGGTTCCGCCCGAAGCATCAAATTTGGCAGATGGGTTGGTAATAATTTCAACACTCTCTATAGCATCCGCAGGGATCTGATCTAAAGTAAGTGTAGTTGGCCGGCCGTCAACAAATATGGTGGGCGCCGCGTTGCGCAAAGTAACGTTGCCGTCTATGTCAACATTAACGCCGGGTACATTCTTCATGATTTCCGTAGCGCTTTGTCCTGTAGTGGTAATGTTTTTGTCTACATTAAAGATTTTTCTGTCAACCCCCATCTGGAACATGGGTTTTGTAGCTACTATGGTTACTTCGCCCAACTGCTGGATATCTGCTTCTAATTTTATATTGCCCAGGTCTTTATCCGGGTTCCGTGCATCAAACTGCACGGTTTTTTCAAAAGGGGTATACCCGATAGCCGTTACCGTAAGGCGGAACTGGCCCATGGTGGGAAGGTTCTCCATACTGAACTCTCCTTTGGATGTGGTAAGCTGCCCACCAACGGTAACGTCCTTTTTTTTACCGGAAGAGTCTGTGCGAGATTGAATAAGCAGAACAGAAGCCGCGTCAATGCCTTTATTGCCCGCCGCATCAACAACTTTACCGTAAAACCTGCCGGTGCTCATCATGCCCGCTCCCTGCGCGCCCCGGTTACCGCTGCGCTGCGGCTGCTGGGCAAATAAACTAACCGAAAGTGTACAAAGTAAAAAAGATAAAAAAAATCTCATTGTTATTGTGTTTTTAATCTGCAGCTTCATTTCGATATAATAAAACCTCATTATATTAATTTAATAACCTGCCGTTTTTTTGAAACTCAAAATTCATGTTATTATTACGAAGCTTCATTACATTGGTATCAACGGCAAAAATACGCTTATAAAAGGGTGTTGATAAAGGATTTAGGTTAATGAACGTTAAAGGAATTTTTCCTGTTCAGCAGCCGCCCTTTTTGGCTCTTTTTACTGCAGGCAATAGCCGGCCGGTCACAAAACATGTCAAAATCAGAAATGACGCTATTCAAATTTTGCATGCATGTATTTTTCTTCTATTTTTGCAGCCCGGTAAAACGGTGGCTGTAGCTCAGCTGGTTAGAGCATCAGATTGTGGTTCTGAGGGTCGTGGGTTCGAGCCCCATTAGCCACCCATAGTATTTCATGAAAAGCGGCATAACACATATGCCGCTTTTATTTTATACCGGCAACCGGCTTCTGCAAATGTGCTGATCGCATTAAGAATAGCTTTTTTGCCTTTCATATACATTTTGCAAATCCTTGGCTAATTCATTGATGCAACCGGCAACATAAATGTATTATTTCCGTTATTTTTGATTATGCAAAAAGTGTTGAAACTTATGTTTAATAAAAAATCTTTACCAGTAGTACTGGTTATTTTTGTTGCAGGTATTTTCGCGGCATTTCAAACCATAGGGTTAGGTAAACCTCCTGCTACCAAATATGAAAAAATCTTACAGCAGGTAGGCGTAATGCTTGAGCAGGGACATTACAGTCCGAAAAAAATTGATGACGCCTTTTCAAAAGAAGTTTTTTCAAAATACCTTGAAGCCATTGATCCCGAAAAGCAAATATTTTTAAAGCCTGATGTAGCGCAACTGAAGCAGTTTGAGGATAAGATTGATGATGAGATCCACGGTTCTCCACTGCAATCTTTTAAGGCCATTAGTGATGTGTATGCCCAAAGGCTGCTGGAGTATCTGGCTGCTTACAAAGGCATATTAGATAAACCTTTTAATTTCGATGTGGATGAAACGCTGGTGGACGATAAATCGAAAATGGATTTTGCTGCTACTGAAAAAGAACGTACTGAAATCTGGCGTAAACGTTTAAAATACCAGGCGCTCGTAAGATATGCAGACCTTCTGGCTACCAACGAAAAAAACAAGGCTCAGAAAGATTACAAGTCCAAAACAAATGCGGAGATGGAAAAGGAGGCAAGGGAAAAAGTACTTCAATCCACCAACCGCATAGCAGAAAGACTGAGAAATAAATTTACCGAAGAAGATCGTTTCAATGAATTTGTGAATACCATTACCTCCTGCATGGATCCGCATACCACTTTCTTTCCTCCTATTGAAAAACGGTCGTTCGACGAACAGATGAGCGGAAGATTTTATGGCATCGGGGCTTCGCTGAGGCAGGAAGAAGGTAATATAAAGATTATGACCTTGGTAACGGGAAGCCCTGCATGGAAATCGGGCCAAATACAGGTTGGCGACATCATTACCAAAGTTGGGCAGGGTAATGAAGAACCGCTCGATATGGCGGGTTACGATACGGAGGATGCGGTTAAGATCATACGCGGAAAGAAGGGCACTGAAGTAAGATTAACATTAAAAAAAACCGATGGTACCACAAAAGTGGTTTCACTGATAAGAGACGAGATTGTACTGGATGAAACTTTTGCCAGGAGCGCTATCGTTAACGAAGGATCAAGAAAGATAGGGTACATCTATCTTCCTGAGTTTTATGCCGATTGGGAACGCCCCAATGGTGCAAAGTCTGCCGAAGACGTGGCTAAGGAAATTCAAAAGCTGAAAGCAGAGCAAATTGACGGCATTATTATAGATCTGCGCAATAATGGAGGCGGGTCTTTGTTTGATGTGATACAGATGGTAGGACTGTTTATTGACGAAGGGCCGGTGGTGCAGGTAAAAGACAGGCAGGGTGTTCCCTCGGTTTTGCGCGATAAAGATAAAGGCGTTTTATACGACGGGCCGCTGGCTGTTATGGTAAATGAATTCAGCGCCTCCGCTTCTGAAATCTTTGCAGCGGCTATACAGGATTACAAGCGTGGCGTTATTATAGGCAGCACGTCTACCTATGGTAAAGGCACCGTTCAAAGGAATATAGGATTAGAGGGTGGACGCAGCGGGCTTTTAGCCTCCGGCGATGATGACGCCTCTGCCAACCTCGGAACAGTAAAACTGACTTTGCAGAAATTTTACAGGATCAATGGCGGTTCAACACAACTTAAAGGGGTAACCCCGGATATTGTGCTACCCGACCAGTTTGAATATCTGCAGTACCGTGAAAAAGACAATCCTGATGCGTTGCAATGGGATGAGATAGCCCGGGCAAAATATACGCCCTGGAGCAACGGCGCAGACATCAGCACTATAAAGCAAACAGAAGGGGGAAGGATAAAAAGTGACAGTGTTTTTGAACAAATCAAAGCAAATACGCGGCTGCTTTCTGAACTGAATGATAAGGTATACACACTCAACCTGAAAAAATACCAGGAAGAACAGAAACAGATAAGGGAAATTGTACGGCAAATTGACAAGCTCACAAAAACAGATAAAGCCAATCCGGTTGAATTGCTGCCCTCTGATGTGAGCAGGTTCTCAAACGATGAAGTGAAGCTGGAGCGGCAGCAGCAATGGCTCAAAAACCTGAAGTCGGATATTTATCTTAACGAAACGGTAAGTATTGTTAATAACATTATCAGCCACAACGCGATAGTACGGTCAAAATAAGTTCAATTCAACTAACGGGTAGGTTATTAATAAGCTATTATAAGTAGAAGAGCGGTCTGGGAAAAGTAATTTCAGACCGCTTTTTTATTACTAAATTTGCAGGTTAAGCATTAAAAATATGAGCGAAAAAAGAGTAAATCAATACAAGCTTACCTTAGAATATTTAAAAAACAGTAAGGGGGAAGAAATGCAGGAAAAGCCAATCGAACTATTGTTTCAAAATCACGACAATATTTATAAAATCTTAGAAGTTCTGCAAGAAAAAGATTTGTTCGGTGATAATGCTCAAACCATCCAATTTGCCATTGGTTTAAAACTATTTGGTGATATTATAATGCGCAATCGTGATCTGGCATTATTTGAAGATATGCAGCCCGCTTTTGTAGCGTTTATGAAAAAATTAAAAAGTAAATAAAAAAACCTTTTATATTACTTTAATTCCTGTAATATCAGAATTTTAGCAACGATGTAAGGAAATACTGCATTTGCTGCTGCATGATCATGATATGCCTAAGATTGTTTTATATACCATTCCCGCTGTAATGATGCTTAGCCTGTTATCCTGCACTTTTTCGGCTAAAGCTACGCGGCAACTTTTACAGGAAGCAGGAAACAGCGGGCCATTTGATGTTATTATTGTTCCGGGTATTCCTTTTGAAGACGGCAAATGGGATCGTACGATGAAAGGAAGGATCTATTGGTCCAACTACCTGTTTGATAAAGGAATTGCCAAAAATATAATCTATTCCGGCTCGGCTGTTTATACTGCGTATTATGAAGCGAAGATCATGGCGCTGTATGCAGAAGCCATTGGTATTCCGGCAAAAAATATTTATACCGAAACAAAAGCAGAGCATAGCACTGAAAATGCTTATTACGGATATAAGAGAGCGCAACAGTTGGGTTTTAAACGTGTAGCGCTGGCGTCCGATCCTTTTCAAACGAAATTATTAAGGCGCTATATCCGCAAAAAGGTAAATAAGGATATGGCGCTTATTCCAATGGTAATAGATACCATGAAAGCTATTGAGCCGGCAATGACTGATCCTGAAATTCATTTTGAAGAGGCCTTTGATCCGGATTTTGTTTCCATCAAAGAAAGGGAAAGCTGGTGGAAGCGGCTGAAGGGTACCATACGCGGCAATATAGATACTACGGCGTATTCAACCGGGAAGTAAAGGAGCGTACTTTCGGAGGCAGCCATAAAAAAAGAGGCTGTCTCAAAAGGGCCGGTATAGAAGATATGCCACTAAGACACAAGAGCACAAAGCCCTGATTTTCAGGTTTTATTTTCTTTGTGTTTTCGTGACTTCGTGGCAAAATATTACTTTTGAGACAGCCTCTTATTAAAATCTTTTACTTCTCACCACTCACTATTCACTCGTGTTTTATCAGTGCTGCATTTTCTTCGCGTCATCTAAAAACTTGGCTAAGCCAATATCGGTTAAAGGATGTTTCAATAAACCTAAGATGGGTTCTAATGGGCAGGTGCATACGTTGGCACCCAGTTCGGCGGCCCTTACAATATGCAATGAACTGCGGATAGAAGCCGCCAGTATTTCTGTTTTAAATCCCTGCAAGGCATATATCTGTGCAATTTGACCTATCAGTTCCATGCCATCCCAACTGCTGTCGTCTATTCTGCCAATAAAAGGAGAAACATAGTTAGCGCCTGCTTTTGCGGCCAAAATAGCTTGTCCGGCCGAAAATACCAGTGTGCAGTTGGTCTTAATACCATTATCCGAAAACCATTTCAGCGCTTTTATACCGTCTTTAATCATGGGCACTTTTACCACAATATTGGGGTGAATAGCCGCCAGTACTTTTCCTTCGGCAACAATGCTTTCAAAATCGGTGGATAGCACTTCCGCGCTCACATCTCCGTCTACCAGCTCACAAATAGTTTTATAATGGTTTCTTATGGCCTCATCTCCTTTAATGCCTTCTTTGGCCATTAAGGAAGGATTGGTGGTAACGCCGTCTAATATACCTAATTCATGGGCCTCTTTAATTTGGGCAAGATTGGCTGTATCAATAAAAAATTTCATAACCTGTTATTTGCTTGATGTTTTAAATGCTGTATTGGAATAAAGGAACGAATATAAGAATAAAAAAAGGCAAGTTACTTACATCGCACCGCTACAACCGCCTACCCTTGCTACCTTCCGGTCCTGGGGGAGTTCAGCAGGAGCTGGTCGTATAAGACTTGCCTTTGCAAAGATACGAAGGAAGTACCAAAAGACAAATTCCCTGAAGCAAATAAAATCCGAAATCACTAAATCCGAAATCCGAAAAGGGTTGTCAGATCAGCTGTGAGCAGCAAATCACTGCTTATGTATGACTCAGGAGTGGGATGCAATCTTAAATTTCAAATACTGATTCCTAAAACTGCCCGGGGCGGTTCATCATTGAATTGATTACCGTAACATTCATCAACTGGTCGTATCTCCCGCCTAACTCCCGGTAATACACCAATATGGTATATTGGTTTTCTGTTTCCCAGATATTGCCTTCCGTTTCATCTGTAATGAATTTTGGCGGATCGCTTTTACCGTCTGCCAGGGCGTAAGCATAATCGTAATAGCCCTGTTTCAACTGCAGCGTGGTTTCGTATACGCTTTGCTGCGGATTCCACCGCATTTTAGCGCTGTCGTCCGTTCCGTAATTGGTCATCTGCCCAGTGAGATACAGGTCTTTTGCATAAGGTCCGTTGTTGGGCGTTTTGTATGTAAAATGAATGGTAGCATAATCGGCATTCCAGTAAGGATTTACGTTTTCATTGGTTAATGCCGCGTATATACCATTATAGTCCTTATAATAAATATACCGTTGTGTATTGCGCGAAAGATCAGGCACTACATACAGGTCATAGGCGGTATTGGTATTTTCCTGCCGCCGTACCCTGTCGCTGAGCAAACGGAAGCTGGTAAGGTCAAGCCACCTCCATTCCCGCATGGCGGGCATAATACCATCCTTTTCGGTATTGTATTCATATACATTGTTCCTAACAATACTGGGTTTAATATTTTGTATACAGTTATCCCAGCGGTTGTTTTGCAGTATCACCACTTTAATTTGCTGTTGGGGGTAGCTTACATTTAATCGTCCTGCATTTACGGTAAATTGTATTTTTTGATGGGATCTGAAAAACTCCTGGCCAAAAGGCTGCTGAACCTGGGCCGACACCGCTATACCTGCATCGGTAACTAAAAAGCGCCTCGTGAATGCAAGCCTGGACGTATCGCCGTCTAAAAAAACTTTCACTACATAATTTCCCGGTTTGGTGGGCATAATATCCCTGCCCGGGAAGGTGAGCTGGTAATGCGTATACCTGGTGAGCACCTGCGCCGAACGGCGGTAGGTAGATATGCGCTGATTGGGGTATCCTTTGGCGTAGTCGAAATAGCCCATCTGCACCGCCGACCAATCTGCATTACGCAGCTCAATATTATAATAGTAGTTTTTAATATCGCCGTCCATATCATCAAAATCCAATTGCAGCAGATCGCTGCTGTTCAGTCGTATTACGGGGTAAGCGGTTTGGTCGCCGTAGGGATTAAGCTGAACGGTTTTAATATTCTTTTGAAATATTTTGTCGGGCTCCCGCTGCGCCTGCAGCTCAGCGCAAAAAAACAGGAGGAGCATGCCACCCGCAGTAAAGTAACGTTTATACATCGGCTAATTCTTTTATCTTCACAATTTAGTAAAATAGCAGGGATTGAATACAGCTTCATTTATAGCAAGGCGAATAGCATTTAACCGGCAGCGCTCCTTTTCGCGTTTCATTATCAGGCTGGCCATAGCCGCAACCGCTATCAGTGTAGCGGTAATGATCATGACGCTGGCTTTTGTAAATGGTTTCCAGGAAGCGGTTAGCCAGAAAATATTCAGCTTCTGGGGCCACCTGCGGGTACAGCATTATGAGCAATATAAGGCAGCTATCGCGGAAGAAGCGCCTATTCAGAAAAATGATACCGTTGTTAGCGGATTATATAAAATAGAAGGGGTAAGGCAGGTGCAATCCTTTGCTACCAAGTATGCTATTCTTAAAACGCCCGAATCTATTGAAGGCGTTCTTTTTAAAGGGGTGGGAAAAGAATACGACTTCAGTTCCATGCAGCAGTTTCTTACCGCCGGAAGATGGATAGATTTTAATGACAGTACCTACAGCCGTGAGATCGTTATATCAGAGTATACCGCTAACCAGTTGGAGCTGAAAGTGAATGACAGGGTGCTGATCTACTTTTTTAAAGGGGAAGATCAAAAGCCCCGTCCCGATAAGCTGACCATTGTGGGGCTATATAAAACCAATATGGAGGAGTACGACAAGCTGTATGCCATTGGCGACCTTACGCTGGTGCAACGGCTGAACGACTGGGGCGCGGATGAGATAGGGGGGTACGAAATATTTTTGAACGATTACCATTCCATGGACAAGGTGAATGAAGAAATATTTGAATCACTCCCAGGCGAATGGGGAAGCAAAACCATAAAGGATATTTATCCCAATATTTTCGACTGGCTGCGTCTGCAGGATATGAACCGGGATGTGGTGCTGGGCGTAATGATCATTATAGCGATCATTAATCTGATCACCTGCCTCATTATAATGGTGCTGGAACGCACCAGGATGATCGGTGTTTTAAAAGCCGTTGGCGCCACGGACTGGACGGTGCAAAAAATATTTACCCTTCAGGGTGTTATTATTACCACTGTGGGCATTTTCCTGGGGCTGGTTATAGGTCTGGGCGTTTGTGTAATACAGCAAAAAACAGGCTTTCTTACCTTCTGGGATGAGAATGCCTATTACATGCTGGTGGTGCCTGTTAAAATAATATGGTGGGAAGTGGCGCTGGTAGTTGCCGGCACCCTGCTGGTATGCACCCTTACCTTGCTGATCCCTTCATTGGTTAGCCGCAGGATACAACCTGCCAAAGCGGTGCAGTTCAGGTAAGGAAAGTGTATGTATTGTTATGGAATTTATCTGTTGTTGCCATACTGCCTGCCAGAGAGATAACCCGTGGCAGCCAGATCATATTCATCATTAACAGGTATTATTTTCCCGGATGCTATCACTAGTTTTTTTGTGGCGATGTCCAATACATCTTTATAGTAATGATCGGTTATAATAAACCCTTTTGATGCGCTCTGTTCTTTTATTTTTTCTTTAATGATCTCCTTATATAAGGGATCAACCATGGAGAAGGGTTCATCTAATAAAACAAAGAGGTGGTGTAAATGAATAACCAGTAAAAATTGCAGGTAGCGCTGTTCTCCCAACGAAAGGTTACCCACTTTGGTAGTTTCCATACGATGTATCCCGGGAGAATAAAATATTTTATTCTGATCTTCCCCGTTGGGGAAATACAGAGGGATCACATTTCTTACGGTAATGTGCTGAGGCAGGAATATCTCCTGGTGGCTATA
The DNA here is from genome assembly GCA_937871285.1 of uncultured Sphingobacteriales bacterium. Lineage (GTDB taxonomy): Bacteria > Bacteroidota > Bacteroidia > Chitinophagales > Chitinophagaceae > Agriterribacter. The sequence goes on from CALMQS010000114.1 coordinate 11,358, forward strand.
GCCTATTTGTTTTTGGGTAATATTATTCCGCAGGAGCGTATCATTTATCCGTATACTTCCTGATGCCGGCTTCAACGTTCCAAAAAGTATATTCAGCAGGGTAGATTTACCGCGGCCGTTTTGCCCGAAAAGCCCTGTTATATCGCCTGTCCGGCATTCAAAGCTGATGTCTTCCAGTATCTTTTTCCTGCCATAGCAATGGCTGATTGTGCTTATCCTTAGCTGGTGGGTCATACGATTATTAAAAGTATAAGCGTTGAAAGTATGGCATTGATAACTGCTACCTGTAACATTAATTTATTTCTGGAAAGTCCCGCGTTGGCGTAAAAGTAGTATTGAATCTTATAATAATAACGGTATATAATAAACGAAGCTACCATTCCAACACTGCAGAAACTGATAATGCTCACCGGCAGGCTTTGACCGGTTATTAACACAATGAGTGAAATAAGCAGGTTGAACTTATTGACATCGCTATAATATCTCAGGAACAGGAGCAACTGATATTTTTTGACAGGAATATAACGAATAAAAATGTAAAATCGGGGTTGAGGATTAGTATGTCTGACAATAATGGACTTTTTTGAGATAATTTTGTAAATTGGTAGTATGATGGAACTGCGCGAACCTGCCGTTGCTTACGGCAAAAACAAATTAACCCTGGAAGAATACTTAGAATGGGAGCTGGATGCTCCGCAAAAGCATGAATACTACAGGGGAGAGGTATTTGCTATGGCCGGAACGGGAGCACGGCATAACGTAATTGCAAAGAACCTGATGATAGACATTGGTACGCAGCTCAAAGGAAAGCAATGCCAGCCCTATGGCAGCGATCTGCGTATTCATATTCCTGAAAACACATTATTTACCTATCCCGATATTTCCATTATTTGCCGCGATATAGTTGAAGAAGCACCCAATGACTATGCCGTTGAGCCAACTGTGCTCATTGAAATACTGTCGCCTTCCACTAAGAGTTACGATCGTGGTGAAAAATTCAGGCTTTACCGCGATATTCCTTCGCTCAAAGCGTATATTCTCATTGATTCGGAGAGCATTGCCATTGAAGCATTTCACATAAATGCTTCCGGTCACTGGGAGCTGGAAGAATATAAATCATTAAACGAAACACTTTCTATCCCCGTGCTGCAGATTGCCTTACCGTTGCATGATATTTATGAGGGTACTAAATTATAGCAATATGCCTCTGTGAAGGCATATTGCTTGCCAAATAAATGTACTGGCAAATAGCAGGAACAGTTCGTTGGTGAAAGATGTGCATGCTTCAGAAGCATTGCGGTTTTGCACATTATTCCGCATTCCCGCCAAACATATAGCCAACTGAAAATCCGATCGCGTCAAGGGTATGCGCTTTATCACCGTTGTTAGCCAGGTTGGTAAATCCAAAGTTACAGAAAGTACTGAGCGCTATGCCCACGGGGAATTGGAAGCCACCTTTTAAGTGCAAACCTACATCAAAAGGTTTCCATTGACCCGGATTGCTGCCGAAGGAGATATCTCCGCTCCCGTAGCTGTTTTTCATTTTACCCGATAAAGCATACATCAGGTTAGGCCCTAAGCCAACAAACAGGTTGCTGTTGTTGCCAAAAATTTGCGAGTACATAACAGGAATGGGAACGGAAATACGGGTCATTGAAATCTTGGTGTCATCATAGTCTGTATTGGTCATGCTGCCCAATTTAAATAATACGGATGGTCTTACAGCCAGGTAATTTCCAAATTGCAGGCGCAGGGTGCCGCCAAAGTGCCCGTTTATTCCGGCAAATACATCATCGTCGGCACTATAAATACCTGCAGCGGTAAAACCAACTTCCGGGCCGGCACTTAACTGAACCTGTGCTTTTGCTGCTGTAGTTAACGTAATACAAATGATTACGACCAGGAGTTTGAGGTTAGCTTTTTTCATCTTCTAAAGTTTAGAGGTTGAATTTTGTTAAAATAAATAGTGGTGTATATAATATTTAATTTTGTTATTTAAAACAACGGAACTTTTAAAATAAAATTGTTCAGGCATCTTTGTTCCGGGTACACGAGTAGTTTTTTCCGCTTGCTATTCCTTCTTCGCATCGGCAGGCATAAGAATGGCGGTATAATTATTTTTACCGTTCAGTAATAACCTGGCAGCTTCCTGTACATCTTTGGGGGTTAGCTGGTCTATATATTTTTCAAAGTGAATAAAGCGGTCAATGTTTTCTCCTTCTACTTTGGCAGCCAAAAGATGGGCAGACCATGGCCCGTTTTCTTTCATCTCCTGCTTATGCGATTCGCGCCATTGTTGTTTTACCTTATTAAGGGTCTCCGCGTCCGGCCCATTTTTAACAATGTTGTTTATTTCATTTTGCAGGGCTTTCAGCAGGGTATCTGCTTTTTCAGGGCCGCAGGGCAATTGCGCCACAAACTGGAAAGAAGGGTAGGGCGCCTTATTCAATCTGCCAAAAATGCCACCGCCGTAAATGCCCTGTATCTTTTCCCTGAGCTCTTCAATGATACGAATGTTGAGTACTTCGGTAAGGGCGTTTGCTTTAAATGCAAGGTCTTCGGAGTAAGAGATATCTCCGTAATAAAAGGAAAGGATAAGGCTTTTCTGCTCTTCGCCTTTATAAACCGTTAGCGCTCGTTTTCCCTGTATGGGCCTTACATGCTGGTCAACATAATTCGATTTCCTAAGAGTAGCCGGCAGGCTGGCAATATAAGTTTCAATGAACGGAATGATTTCAGCTTCCTTAAAATTACCCGTGAACACAAAATGCAATCCCCCGGCATCACCCAACCGTTGTTTGTATATATCTATAGTCCTATTGATTTGTATACTGTCGAAGTAAGCAGCCTTAGGCACATGAATAGGCGCAAGGGGGTTGTTGTTATAAAAAACGCGGAAAGCCGTATCAATAAATGCTGCCTGCGGGTTGGAGCCTAATAACGCCAGTTGCGTTTGATTTTTTTGTACATACGATTTGAACAGGCTGCTGTCTGTTCGGGGCTGTGTTAGCTTTAGATAGGCCAGTTGAAACATGGTTTCGAGGTCTTTAACGGTTGAGCTTCCGTTGATGCCCTCCGTAGTGCCGCCTATAAATGGCGTGGCCGAAACGGTTTTACCCGACAATGCTTTTTGCAGGTCGGTGGGGGAAAAGTTGCCAAACCCCATGGCATTTACTACCGGTATGGCATAAGCGGCATTGTATTTATCGGGCTGCCGGTAATTGCTGGTGCCGCCATAACGGGAGGCGGACATCAGTATTTCGTCATTTTTAAAATCTGTGGCCTTAAGCGTAACCGTAATGCCATTGGATAACGTGAGCTCCGTTGTGCCGGTGGCTGCATTGTTTTTTTTACCTGTTACTTTCCCTGCTTTGGGTAATGCCGATAAGATTTCTGTAGCTACGGCTTTTTCTTCATAGGGTTTTACATCGGCTTTTTCGGCAAGCGTTACTGTTTGTAAGAGTGCCTGGGGGGAAGGAAGCTGAACATCTTCCTTCTGTGGTCCCATAATAAACGCAAATAGGTGCTGGTCTCCTTTCAGAATGCCTGCAACGGCATTTACCTCCTGCAGGCTTATTGCCGGCAAAAAATCCTGGGTCATTTTATATTCCGTTGCTATACCGGGTATGGGCGATTGCTGCAAATAGTGCTGGATGTATTCCTGTACAAAATTGGAAGATTCCCTTTTGTCCCTGTCATTGTAGTTCTTTTCGTATGTGGCTAACATATTCTTTTTGGCTCTTTCTAATTCGGGAGCTGTAAACCCGAAACGCTTTACTTTTTCCAGCTCTTCCAGCGCAGCCTGTAAAGCGCCGGTTGGCTCTTTGTCGCCGGAAACCGCATACAATTCAAAGTTCTCGTATCCCCGTGCAAAGCCGCTGAAGGAGCCGCCGCCATATACAAACGGCGGATTTTCTTTTTGGGTAAGCTCCTGCATACGTTTATTCAGCATGGTTACAAACAGGTCTTTCACCAGGTCTTTTCTATAATCATTATAGGTAATGATCTTTTCCGACGGGTAGGCCGGAAATTCAACTATGGCCTGGTAACTGGTAGCTTCTTTATCGGTTACTACCAGTGCATCATTAGTGGCATAGGGAGGTACCGGTGTTGACTGCCGCGGGCGTACGGTGGCAGGATTGGTTAAGCTTCCAAAATGCTTTTTTATCAGTGCGGTTGCTTTTTCTTTGGTAATGTCGCCCACCACAATTACCGCCATCAGTTCAGGGCGGTACCAATCTTTATAAAAGCGACGTATGGCATCGTGTGTAAAATTTTTAATGATGCTGTCATTGCCGATGGGCAAACGCTCGGCGTATAATGAACCGCTGAGCAGCTTAGGCAGTATCTTTTTAAACATTCTTTCCCCGGCTCCTTTTCCAGAACGGCTTTCTTCCAGGATAATCGCCCGCTCATTATCTATATCTTCATCTAAATAAGTAACGTTATGCGCCCAGTCTTCCAGCACACTAAATCCCTTTTCTAAGTTGTCGGGTTTATCGGTAGGGATGGGTAAAATATATACTGTTTCATCAAAGCTTGTATATGCGTTCAGGTCGCTGCCAAAACCAACCCCTATATTCTGCAGAAAGGATATGATATCATTTTTCTTAAAGTTTTTTGTGCCGTTAAAAGCCATGTGCTCGGCCATATGCGCCAGGCCAAGCTGATCGGCATCTTCATTAATTGAACCGGCGTTAACCACTAAGCGCAGCTCTACTTTTTGTTCGGGTTTATTATTGGGACGGATGTAGTAAGTAAGCCCGTTGGGTAATTTACCTATAGTAACAGCGGTATCAACGGGTAGCTTATCCGCGGGGGTAATCTGGGCCCGTACAAATGCTACGTTTACCGTTAGTAAAAAGAGCAGTGTTATGTTTTTCAGGTTCATTGTGTTGCGCATAGCTGTTTATTTGAAAAACAAATGTATTATTTTCCTTTGTGAAAACTATAGCGCGAGTTTTCCCTGGTAAAAATCCAGTATACGGGTACGGAAAATATATTCGTACCAGGTTTGTGTAAGATTGAGCTTGGCCCTGTCGTAATTGTTCTTGGTGAGCAGGTATTCGGTGGATACGATAGTGCCCAGATTAAAACGGATCTCCGCAGAGCGGAACGATTCTTTATATTGCGCAACCTGCTCCTGCAGCACTTTGTAACGTTCGTAGGCAGATGCCATGTCCTGGTAGGCTTTCTCTATGCTTTGTTTCAGGATGAGTTTGGTGTTCTCGGCTTCGTATACCGCATTCTTTTCGCTGAGCTTTGCCTTTTTTACATTAGTAGATACCTGCAGGTTATTGAAGATGGGAATATTTAAGCTTAGCCCCACATAGGTTCCCAGGTTATTTTTGAACTGGTTGTTATACGAAATTTTTTGAGATGTATAGTTTTGTTGTTGTGCCAGCACCGGGTTTTTAATATTGTCTACCATTACGTATTGTCCTGTATTAATTTCCGCAAGCGTGGTTGGTACCGACATGGATGAAACGCTGGAATAATTGGTATTGAGATTTCCGTTTAGCCGCAAATAAGGGTAGTAGCCGCCTTTTGCTGCCTGCACACCCTTCGCCATGCTTTTTACGCGCAGGTCAACCGCTTTAACCTGAGCCAGGTTTTGGAGAGAGGCTGTATATATTTCCGCTGCGTTGGTGGGGTACATTTCTAATAAATCGGCTTCCGTCAGTCTTTCTACCTGCATGTCTTTGTTATAAGGGATATTCATCAACTGGCTGAGATCCAGTTTGGCCGTTTGCAATGCATTATAGTTGTTAATTGCTGCCAGCTCATCGCCAGATAGCTGGCCTTTCATATCAGATAACAGGTAGCTGCCCACGGCTCCTTCTTTTACCATTACCGTAAGGCGCTCTACCTGCCTGCGGGTTACTTCGGCCTGTTCAGACATGATCCTCCACGTGTCTTCATTGTTCAATACGGTTAAATAGGCAAGCAGCACATCTAATGTGAGCCTGTCTTTAGATTGCTGCCATTCCATTTCACTGGCATGGTAGGCATAGCCCGTTTGGCGGATCAGGTTCTGCAACTGCAAGCCGCCGAACAAAGTAAGTCCTGCGCTCAGTCCGGCGCCGGAAGAAGAGAACCGCTGGTCAATATAGCTATTCGTAAAAGGATCAATGGCGCGCCCCTGGTTCCATCCATAGCCCCAGTTTCCATTTACATCGGGAAGTAAATTGGCTTTAGCTTTTTGCCAGTCGGCCCTGGCCGATTGCAGCAATAACTCATTTTGTTTAACCGGGATATTATTGTTCAGCGCTATTTCAACACATTGTTGTAATGAGAAACTTCCATTTTGCGCATAGCTGCTTATTGATATGATGCATGCTATTATTCCTTGCATTAACTTTCGCATTGTAAAATTGATTTTTATTTCAACAGGCTTTATACGATTTTGCCGTCTAACAGGTTAATGATACGGGAACCATATTCCGCATTCTTTTCTGAATGGGTAACCTGGATAATCGTTACGCCTTCTTCCTGGTTTAATTTTTTGAAGCGTTCCATTATTTCTTCACCCTGCTTTGAATTGAGATTGCCGGTAGGCTCGTCTGCCAGCAGCAGGCTGGGCCTGGCTACCAATGCACGGGCAATGCCCACCAGTTGCTGTTGCCCGCCCGAAAGCTGGGTAGGGAAAAGATCTTTTTTGCCTACGATCTGAAAACGGTCCAGGGCATCGGCAACGACGGCTTTCCGTTCGGATGATTTCATATCCTGGTAAATCAGCGGCGTTTCAATATTTTCATAAACCGTTAGCTCATCAATAAGATGATAAGCCTGAAAAACAAAGCCAATGTATTTTTTGTATAGCTGGGAACGCTGTTTTTCTTTCAGTAAATGCACGGCATCACCCATAAAATAATGATAACCTTCGGATGGGTCGTCGAGCATGCCAATAATATTCAGCAGGGTAGACTTGCCGGAGCCCGAAGGGCCCATAACAGAAATAAATTCGCCCTGGTTTACCTTCAGGTTAATGTCTTTAAGAATATAGGTTTTTGAGCCGCCAATGTTAACCGTTTTTGCAATGTTGGTAAATTCAATCATACTGTTTTTTTTAAAAGGTACTCAGGTAGCAGGTGAAGGATCAGTTGCATCTGTTCCTGTCTTTCACTTTAACCCGGATTGGTATAAAATTAGTGCCATGAATTTAAGCGTATGGGAATCAGGTTATTACAAAGCATTTGCGTTGCATACTGTACGGTTTTGATACACTTAAAGTATGATTATGATACAGGAGAGTAGGTTGCAGGGTGCAGGGTGCAGGTTGCATGACAGGGCGGCAGATTATGGTTGCAAAACTGAAATTCGCAGCTTGCGAACATATAACTTGTAACATGGAGGCCCTGCAACTTACAACCGGTTAGGACCCCGGAGCGGCGGCTTCAATAACGATGGTTTGCTTTAACCGGAAGGCAACCGGCTGTTCCTGGCGTATGGCAGGTTTCCATTGCGGCATATTTTCAAATTTCTTTTCAATCATTTCATTGATGTCATCGTTACCGCCTTTTACCACACGGGCATACACCGGTTTGCCCTCTTTATCAATAATGTAATCCACTACAAGATATGCGGCTCTTTGTCCTTCATTTAAAAGCGGGGCCAGTTCTTTTCCTGTTTCATCAAGAAAATGCTGGAAAGCTTTTGAACCGCCGGGATAAACGGGTTGATTGTTAACTACTTTCGCCAATTCATGTTCCGGTATAGGTATCTCTTTTTCGGGTAGTGTTCTTTTTACTTTAACTACTTTTACCTCGGCCGGCTGCTCATTTTCAACTAAGTATTCTCCCTTCGCATTAACCATCACAACAGGCACCTGTTTGTTTTTTTCAAAATAGTTATAGGCGGCTTCCAAGTTATCTGCCAGGGGCTTGTAATTGCGGTAAATTTTCAGGAAACGTTCTAAATAGCTTACACTCCTGGGGTTATTGAATTGTATGGGAAATATATGTACGGGAATATAATCCTGTCCCATGGCGCGTGCATAGCTTGTAACAACATACAGGTCTTCAATCTGATCGTTGGTTATAGGGATGCAGCCTTCTGTTACACATGATCCGTGAATAAAAATATCGCCACCGGGATAAAGCGAGTCACTCAGCATTTTATCTGATGCATTCGGATAATTTAACCCCAGCGATAAATGGTAAGCGCTGTTAGGCTTAAATTCATTGATGTAATAAAAGCCTTCCGGTACCTGGTAGTCGCCCGACATTCTTTTAGGTCCCAGGGACCCTGCCATTGCGCATATTTTAAAAGTCTTAAATAATTTAAACGGCTCACGGGTGCTGTTTTTTACCCATACTTCTAATTGGCTGTCGTATTTAAATGAGCGGATGTAGATATATTTCGCAGGCCACTTCAAGCCTTTTGCTTCAAATTGTTTACGCAGGGTATCTTCTTTTCGCCGGAACACATCGGCAACTTTGGCAAATGATTTTTGATAATCAACAAATGAATTTTGCCCGTTTACAGAGCAGCAGAAAGCGATGACAATGAATGCTGTGAGAATGGATTTCAGTTTATTCATTAATATTGATTATAACTTACCTGAGCCTTTTATCATTTCACAATTTCCCCGGCAGTTTTGCTTCGCAAATATCATGCTTATTATCATACGATGTTACAAATTTTCGCTTTTCCTCTTTTGCCTGTATTGCTTCAATGCCTGTGTTTATAGTTTCTTTTCAGTAACGATGGCCTATGTATCGTCTATAAAAGTATGGGTAGCTTTCGCCGCTGTTTAAACTGTTAAAGCAGGCGGCTTTCTTTCAACGCTAAAAGCGGTCATCTATTTTACCGATACCGTTAAAACGCTGCATAAAGAGCTGAAAGAACTGTTAAAGATTAAATTTACGAAATGATCGGCAAACATTCATTTCAATGCTACATTTCCATCTGTTTGTTATCTTCACGGCTTATTTGAAAGATTTATGCTCAAAGTTGGAATCTTAGGCGGAGGTCAGTTAGGCAGAATGTTATTGCAGGCGGCCGCCAACTATCCGGTTGAAACCTATGTTATGGAAAATGATGCGGATTGTCCGGCGGCGCATCTTTGCCATCATTTTGTGAAAGGAGACATCCGGAACTATAACGATGTGTATACATTCGGAAAAAGCGTAGATGCGCTTACCATTGAAATTGAATCCGTAAACGACGATGCCCTGGCGGCCCTTGAAGCAGAAGGGATAAAAATATATCCCCGCACAGCAGCCCTGCGCATCATTAAAAATAAAATTGAGCAAAAGCAGTTCTATGCGGCTCATTCCATTCCTTCGGCAGATTTTGTAATTACCCGGTCGTTGCAGGAGTTGGAGCGGCATGCAGATTTTTTCCCGGCGGTGCATAAGCTGGGCTCAGGCGGGTATGATGGCAGGGGGGTTCAGGTTATTGCATCTGTGACAGAGGCGGGCAAAGGGTTTGACGCGCCGGCGGTACTGGAGAAAAAGATTAATATTCATAAAGAGATAGCACAAATTGTGGCGGTTAATGATACCGGGCAAACCACTTTGTACCCACCGGTAGACATGGTATTTGATCCGGAGTTGAATTTGCTCGACTACCAGGTAAGCCCTGCTGAGCTTGCCGAAACCATTTTGTGGAAAGTAGAAGCCATAGCGCTTAAGGTTGTAAAAGCGCTGGCAAGTCCGGGTATCTTTGCTGTGGAATTGTTTATAGATAAAGTAGGAGAGGTATATGTGAACGAAACCGCGCCCAGAGTGCATAACAGCGGACATCATACGATAGAAGGAAATTACAGCTCACAGTTTGATATGCTCTGGCGCATTATATTGGGTTATCCTTTGGGCAATACGGCAGCGATTCTTCCGGCGGCTATTGTTAATGTGCTGGGAGAGGAAAATTACAGCGGTGTGGCGCAGTATAATGGTTTGGAAGATGTGCTGCAAATGGATAACGTGTTTGTACACATCTATGGGAAAAAAGAAACAAAGCCGGGGAGAAAGATGGGGCATGTTACTATTTTGAGCGCAGACCGGAAAGATCTTACCTATAAACAAAGGCGTATCAGGCAGGTGTTGAAAGTGGTAAGTGATAAGTAGTAAGTGGTAAGTAGTAAGTGGTAAGGGAGGGGTGAAAGATGAGAATCCTGTTCCCTGGTTGATTTTTCTTTTCAGATTTCGATTTTTACGCTTCGAACTTTTTACATATGCTATTAAACAAAAGCAATCTTTCTGTTATCAAAAACAACGCGGTACAAAAACCGGGAACTAATGTGTTTGAATTGCCGGAAAAGGTTTTACAATTTGGCACCGGTGTATTATTGCGCGGGTTACCGGATTATTTTATAGATAAAGCCAACCGGCAGGGTATATTTAACGGCAGGGTAGTGGTGGTAAAATCAACAGGTACCGGCGGTGCCGATGCCTTCGATGCGCAGGATGGATTATATACTTTGTGTGTGCGTGGCATAGATAAAGGAGAAAAAGTAGAAGAGGATCATATTTGTTCGGCTATAAGCCGCGTATTGTCTGCAACGCAACAATGGGATGAAGTTCTAAAATGTGCGCATAACCTTCAACTGCAGATCATTATTTCCAATACCACGGAGGTGGGCATAACATTAGTGGAAGAAGATATCCGGCAAAAGCCTCCTGCTTCATTTCCTGCAAAGCTTTTGGCCTTTTTATATGAAAGGTATAAGGCCTGTGGGGGTAAGGCAGATGGAGGTATGGTTATTATTCCTACTGAATTAATTGTAGGCAATGGCGACCAGCTTTTTTCTATTGTTTCCAAATTAGCTGCATACAACAAAATGGAGCCTGCTTTTATGGAATGGCTGAAGGCAAACAATAGTTTTTGTAATTCACTTGTAGACCGCATTGTGCCGGGAAAGCCGGCTGCTGAAACAAAGCAAAAAATAGAAGAGGCCCTGGGCTACACAGATGAATTGCTGATTATGTGCGAGGTATACCGGTTATGGGCCATTGAGGGTGACGACAAAGTAAAAAAGATATTGTCTTTTGCACCTGCCGATAACGGGGTGATCATTGCGCCGGATATAGCAATGTACCGTGAGCTTAAACTCCGTTTACTAAACGGAACGCATACCCTAAGCTGTGCACTGGCATTTTTGTCTGGCTTCAATACCGTGAAAGACGCGATGGAAGACCAGGCATTCGGGCAGTTCGTACATGATCTTATGCTCAGCGAAATTGCTCCCGCCATTCCCGCTGAAGTGGATGCGGAGGAAGCGGAACGGTTCGGTTTGCAGGTGTTAGACAGGTTCAGCAATCCGTATATCAGGCACCAGTGGATCAGCATAACCATGCAGTATACTTCCAAAATGAAGATGCGGGTGGTGCCGGTGCTGAAAAAGTATGTTGCTGATCATAATGCAGTTCCGCAGCATATTGCTTTGGGCTTTGCCGCTTATTTGCTGTTTATGAAAGCGGTAAAAAAAGAAAAAGATGGGTATATGGGTGAATGGAACGGGAAATCCTATCCCATCAATGATGACAAAGCGGATTACTTTTTTGAGCAGTGGAAAAAATACGAAGCGAACGAACTGGTACAACAGGTATTAAGCGATAGCAACCTGTGGGGTACTGATCTTTCCGCGTTGCCCCTGTTTGTGCAAACCGTGCAAAATAATCTTAAGACTTTGATGACGCAAAAGAACATTCAACATGAACTTACAATTAAAAGATAAAACTGCATTTATCAGCGGCTCAACAGCAGGCATAGGTTTTGCAATTGCTAAAAAACTGCTGGAAGAAGATGCCACTGTTGTTATAAACGGGCGGTTGCAGGAAGGTGTGGATAAGGCTGTACAGGAGTTAAAAGCATTAACCGGCAGGTCAGGTGTTTCAGGTATAGCGGCCGACTTTTCAAAAGTGGATGAGGTTAATAACATCATAGCACAGCTTCCTGAAATTGATATTTTGGTTAACAATGCCGGTATATTTGAACCCAAACCTTTTACTGAGATCCCGGATGAAGACTGGTTCCGTTTTTTTGAGATCAACGTGATGAGCGGTGTACGCTTATCGCGTCATTATTTCCCCGGAATGCTGAAACGGAACCGGGGGCGTATCATTTTTATTTCGAGCGAATCGGCTGTTCTTATTCCTGATGAAATGATTCATTATGGCGTTACCAAAACCGCGCAGGTAGCGGTAAGCAGGGGTCTTGCGGAATTAACAAAAGGAACCGGTGTTACGGTTAATACGATCTTACCCGGTCCCACAAAATCAAGAGGAATTGGCGACTTTATAAATGATATGGCAAAAGCAGACAATATTTCTGTTGCCGAAGTAGAAAAGAATTTCTTTAAGGATCTGCGGCCAACCTCCCTTATTCAGCGTTTTGCTTCGGTTGATGAGATCGCGAATCTTGTAGTTTATATTGCAAGCCCGCTGGCATCTGCCACCAATGGCGCGGCACTACGTGCAGACGGGGGACTGATACGTTCTATTTTGTAGATAGATTAAAAATAGATCTCCGTTGCACCATAGCCAAAAGAAGGATGAAACTGGTTGACAAAGGATTTTACTTCTTTTTTATGACGCAGCAGGGCGTGAATCTCATCGCGCAGTTTGCCGGTGCCAACCCCGTGTACAACAATTAGCATAGACTGGTGATGCTGCAGGGCAAGGTCATAATATTTTTCAAAAGTTTTTAGCTGCAGGTCTAACTTTTCGGCCTTGCCCATTTTTTCCCAATGATCGGTGAGCTTTTCAATATGCAGGTCAATTACGGTTCGGGGAGGCGCGCCTGCCTTTGTTTTTGCAGACTCATATATTTTATACCCGGCGGCTGATAACTTATCCAGGTCGGGTTTTTCTTCTATGATACGGTCGGGATATTTTTCAAACAAAGGGTATGAAAAGCTGGCTTCCTGCTTCAGCTTCATTTCTTCAATTTTTTGGAAAACCTGCTTGGCCCGCAGCTTTAAAAAGGTTTCATAGTATTCCGCTTTGGTTTTATCCGGCTTCGTTAATGAAAATTCAAACCAGAACTTAGGCGTATCGTTCAGATTTTCAAAAGGCACATCGTGCAGGTAAAAATCGCTCAGCGGCAGCACTTCATTTTTCAATTCAAACCCGGTTTCCCCGGCAAGCGATAGCTCATAAGTAAAGGAAAAAGTATTTGCTGTTTGATTAACAAGATAGAGCTTGAATTTCTCCACAATATCATCGTCAAATACATCTTTATCAAATACCGGTAAAAGGGCAAGCCACACGCCTTCATCTACCTTGTATTTTGCATTGTTCTTTTCTTTTTTTATATCGTCAACATATTGCCTGGGCTTTTTCAGATCTGTTTTCTTTTGAGAGAATCTTTTGAAATAAGGAAAATCAATCTGGTCGAGGTATGCGGGAAACTTAACGCCTTTTACATTTACCATTACCATTTTTTCATTGATGATATCAATGATCTGCCCTTCCTCATCCGAATGGAGCAGTAAAACCGTGTCGCCAATCTGATATTTCATAAGGAGCAAAAATACGAAATAAAGGGCGGTAAGGTGTGAGGCGTAAGGTATGAAAGTTTTACACGTAGTGTATAACCGCAAAGTGCGGAAAGAAGGCTCAAAGCACACAAAACTTTGACTTTCCGTTTTAGGCATTAGCTTTGTAGTTTACAGGCTAAACATAATGCTATGGGCATATGGCATCAAATCGCGCAGTATCTCTTTCTTAAAAAGAAAGAGAAGAATGAAGAACCTGGTTCATTGATAAAGTATATGCACGGCATCAACCGCATTTCCATCTTTCTTTTCCTGTTCGCGATTATCATTATGATCATCCGCTTTGCAAAAAGTTGCTGATGGCTTTTGCCGCATTGGTGGAAGCGTGGCCGCCCTGGCTTAGTAATGTTTTTAACGCGCTGTAATCTTCCTGCAGTTGTTGAATCCGTTGTTGGTTGCCGAGCACCTCCTGCAATTCTTTTTTTACATTGCTTACCGTAAGCTCATGCTGTATCAGCTCTTTTACCACGGGCTTATCCATGATAAGGTTCACCAATGAAATGTATTTTATTTTAATAACCCGTTTGGCAATTTCATAAGAAACGGCGCTGCCCTTATAACAAACCACTTCGGGCACGGCAAACAGCGCGGTTTCCAAAGTGGCCGTACCGGAGGTAACCAGGGCTGCCGTTGCCTGCATTAAAAGATCGTATGTTTTTCCCGATACGGCTTTTACATTGCTGTAACCGCTGAGCATGTTGTTGTAAAATTCCTTATCTAACCCCGGCGCCATGGCAACCACAAACTCGTGATCAGTAAAATACCTGCTTACTTCAAGCATAACGGGTAGCTTTTTCAGTATCTCCTGCCTGCGGCTGCCGGGCAGCAGGGCGATGATGTTCGTTTTTACTGTGTTGGGGTGTTGTGCCTGCCATTCATCCACTACTTCCACCAGCGGGTGCCCTACGTATTGTACTTCATAATTCCATTTTTTATAAAAATCTTTTTCAAAGGGAAGGATCACCAGCATCTTATCTACGCATTGCTTAATGGTATGTACCCTGTTTTCCTTCCAGGCCCAAACCTGCGGAGAAATATAGTAGATGATTTTAAATCCGTTCGCTTTACCCCATTGGGCAATGCGAAGGTTAAAGCCGGGGTAATCAATAAGGATGATCGCATCGGGCTTAAAGCCGGTGATATCTTTTTTGCAGAAAGTAAGATTACGGAGGATGGTGCGCAGGTTCTTCACCACTTCAATAAAACCCATGAAGGCCAGCTCACGGTAATGTTTTACCAGGCGGGCGCCGGCGGCCTGCATCATATCGCCACCCCAGCAGCGGATATCGGCCTGCGCATCCTGTTGCTTTAACGCTTTAATAAGATTGGAGCCATGTAAATCGCCCGATGCCTCTCCTGCTATGATATAATACTTCATTTTTTACTTTCCGTTGAAGGAGGATAAAAGAAAATCCTGCAACTATCTTAATGAAAATTTCGTTATCTACTCACCACTTACGACTTACCACTTGCCACTTCTCTCCATCCCCTCTCATCCCACAAATTTAAACAGCAGCGCAACAATGGCATATAACAGGGTTACAGCAAAAACGCCTTTTGCAGTACGGTCTTTACGGGAATTGATATATAATGTAAAAATAACGATGTTCAAAAAAAGGCAGGGGATGCTGATGGCGGTAACCAGCCTTTTGTTTTGATGAAACGCATCAAACATTTCACCCATACTATATAAAGGGTAGAATTTAACATAGTAGTAAATAATAAGGCTCAGCAAAGGTCCTATAAATCCTAAGATCAGTCCGAACAAGAGGTCGTCTTTTTTAAAAATCACTGTTTAAAGGTTTTTTCGAGTTTGGCTTTTAGAACGTAATTGGTAAGATCAAATTGTACGGGCACCACGCTCACATAGTTATTCGCCAATGCCCACACATCGGTATCTTTTCCTTTATCAAAATTTACAAATGCACCGGTAAGCCAGTAGTATTTTTTGCCGGTGGGGTCTTTCCTTTCATCAAAATCTTCTTCATACTTGGCGTAAGCCTGCCTGCATACTTTTATGCCGTTCACTAAACTTTCGTGTATAGCCGGAAAATTTACATTCAGACAAAGATGCTTATCCGCTTTGCGCTTCATGATGGCTTCCACAATTATTCTTGCATATTTGCGGGCGGCCGTGAAGTCCGCTTCCATACTGTAATCGAGCAGCGAAAAGCCAATGGAAGGAATGCTTTCGATAGAAGCTTCTATTGCCGCGCTCATGGTGCCGGAATAAATAACGTTAATGGAATGATTGGGCCCGTGGTTGATGCCGCTGATGCATATATCCGGCTTTTGCCCCAATATTTTATCCACGGCCAGCTTTACACAGTCTACAGGTGTGCCGCTGCAGCTCCACGCTTCAGCTCCTTCCGTTAAATGCACCTGCTGCAGCCGGAGTGGCGAGCCAATGGTAATGGCATGCCCCATGCCCGATTGCGGCTTATCGGGCGCTACTACTACTATTTTGCCCAGGCCTTTTACCGCTTCCACTAAGTTGCGGATACCCGGCGCCATCACGCCATCATCATTGGTAACTAATATAATAGGTTCTTTTTTCTTACGTTTAGCTGTTGCCATTGAGAAGCGTATGTTTATTTTGTAAAAATCATGATTATTTGGTTGCTGCCCAAATTGCAGTGAAATAAACAGGAAGGGTGAAGGGTAAAGGGTAAAGGGTAAAGGGTAAAGGGTGAAAGGAGAAAGGTTGAATGTGTGCCTTACTTCTCCCGTTTGACGTTTCACGTCTCCCCGTCGAAGGTCTCCCGATAAAGATTTTAAGGGTATCTTAAGTTTTTAGCAAAAATATTTTGTTATAACTAATAGTATTAGTATTATTGTGTACTAAAATAATTAGTATGGCACAATCGCTTGCAGGACAAAACCTGAAATACCTTCGCAAACTGCGTGGCTGGACGCAGGAAGAGTTTGCTAATAAATTAGGCATTAAGCGCTCTCTGGTGGGCGCTTATGAGGAGGAACGTGCGGATCCGCGCATTGACGTGCTTGAAAAGTTAGGCGATATGTTTAAGCTCACGCTTGATGATTTGCTCCGGAAAGATCTGAGCGAGGTAAAGGGTAATTATTTAGCCAAACGCAGGCAGCAGAAGCTGATGTCGGAAAATAACCTGATCCACTTTGTGCCGGTAAAGGCCGCTGCGGGTTATCTGGCGGGTTATGCAGATACGGAATTCATTGATGAGCTGAATACTTTTACGCTGCCTATGCTGGCAGGCGGTAACTACCGTGCTTTTGAAATTATCGGAGACAGCATGCTGCCCACACCCAGCGGTTCTGTTATTGTGGGTGAAAAAATAAACAGTCTTGACGATGCCAAAAGCAGCAATGCGTTTATTGTAATATCGCGCAGTGAAGGGATCGTATACAAGCGCATTGAAAAAAGCAACCGCAATAAAAGCAAGATAACCCTGGTAAGCGACAATCCATCCTACCAGCCCTACCAGGTAAACGCGGAAGATATTTTAGAATTATGGCAGGCGCAAATGGTTATCACCAAGGTTGCCAGCCAGCAGCGCTGGGATGTAAACCAACTGGCATCATTGGTGAGCAACCTGCAGGAGCAGGTAACCGTGATGAAAAAGAAATACAATTAGATTTGAGATTTGACATGAGCCCCATCCCTTCGAATCGTCTCTTTTTTTTGTTCCTTTAACAGCCCTCCCAGATAAAAAAGCCGACTGCCGCCAAACCGCCCTGTTGCACCTATCAGGAAACTGTCGTACGAAACCTGCTGGAACTTATAGTGAACTACCATTTGCGTCCAGTCCACCGAAGCTGGCAGTATTTAATTTAAGTTTTGTCCTGTCACCACTTGCCATAGCGAAAGGAAATTATTTGAGTGCCATATAACGGTTTACGTATTGGCGATGGTGGGGCATTTTAAAAATGTCAGCCCAACATTTGCACAAATGCCCAATAGAATTACAAATGTTGAGTTTATAACTGTCTGCCCCACTATTGCCAATACAATGGCAGTAGTTTTAATTCACTTATTTCACTTCGACTAAATAAACCTTTGCAGGCTTATTGCCATTATTAATTACCATGTGTGTTTCTGCTTCACTCCAAAATGCAGTTCCTGCTTTTAAGTCAAAATCCTGCGTTTTTCCATCCGCCATTATTAGTCTCGCCTTAGCGTCTGTGAGAAAAATAGAAAGATGTGGGGGATGAGTATGTGTACCTTTTCCACAAACATCTTTGCCTGGTGTGCTGAAATACTCTGTAACCTTTACTTTATCATTTTCAAGAATTACTTTGATAGTGTCGGTCGGAGAGCTCTTCTGTTGGCTCTTTCCATAAATAACAAAAGCTAAAAAGCAGATAACAAATAAGAATAGCTTTTTCATAAAACAAGTTTTAGTGAATGAATGATTTTACACCAAAACTATTTTGGTAAGCAACGCTTCATTTTGCTTAAACGTTCAAATTCTTTTCTTTTTCGCGTATCTGTTAATATGAATAAAAACCTACTCTTTTGGGGAAGCTTACCTACTCTCATTACGATATTGAAGCGGGGATAACAAATACTTTTGTTTGAATGTACGGCTAAAATGGGTTAGGTTTTCAAAACCGCTGGCATAAGCAATTTCACCGACATTCTTTTTGCTTGTTTCTAATAGGAGTTTTGCATATTCCAATCGTTTCTCTGTAAGCCATTTTCCAGGAGTTGTATGATAGTACGCATAGAACTCTCTTTTAAACGTTGCTACACTTCGTTGGGCTATACGAGCAAATTCATCAATAGATAAATTAAAGGTGTAATTGGCTTCCATGATTTGCCACAGGGGAGTTTTATACTGATCATCAATACTGTTAATGTAAGCGAGGAAATTCGCATTTAAGGGATCAGAAAAAACATTGAAAAGAAGCTCTTTGAATTTTAGTTCAAGCAGACTTTCAGAGGGTGGAATTTTTTGCGTAAAGTAAGGAATCATACCGTAAAAAAAAGCACGGGTAATTTCGTTCACGTTTATTTCAATCAGCATATCTATAGGTGGAGACGGCAAGTTTTTTAACGGCAAATATTGCCTGTATTCTCGGAATACCTGTCGCAAAAAATCATCTCCAAAATAGAATGCTATAACTTCCCAACCCTCCAGATCATCCTTTTCCTGGTTATAAGCGGTTCTTCGAGTAAACAAACAGCTGTTATCAGTAAGCGTCCAGGATTTTTCTCTGTGATAAAATGTTTTTTTCCCTCTGATTGTATAGGTAATTAAGTTATAGTGAATAAATAGGTTTACTTGTTTATCAACCTGAGGGCATTGATAATATACGAAGAGCATGTCTTTTACAGCAAGCTGTTTGATAATATCCGGATGCGCAACCTTAAAGTCATAAGTGTTGTACATGTTACAGTATTTGGGGAAAATAGTACTACCCTGAAAGTTAAAAATCCAATTTCATTTTCCAGTGTCAAAAGAATTACTGCCAACCTGAATGTTGTGCGTTCGCCTTATCGTCACATAAGTTGTAAGTGCTTTTTTTCAAGCGTAACATTAAAATGAATGTCAGCTTTTAAAGCTTTAAAAACTTTGAGAATTGTATCAATTGTCGCACTATTTGCACTGCTCTCAAGTTTAGAGATTTGAGCTTTCTGTACACCTACAAGTTGGCCTAATTGTTCTTGTGTCAGATTGCGCTCTTGTCTTGCAGTTTTAATCATTCTACCCAAAACGTCCATGCGAAGTTCATATTCGTATTCGTCTCTGTCTGCTGTACCTTTTTTACCGATATATCTGTCCTTCATTTCGGCAAGCGAGTATGATTTCATTGCTGTCTTTGCCATAATGTTATTTTTTACGTTTGCTTTCAAAATATTTTGTCCTGATATTAATTGCTCTTTCAATTTCGTTTTTAGGGACTTTGTCTACCTTTTTAATAAAGCCGTAAGTTGCAAAGACTAATGTTTCAATTTCCGTTTCTTTGTCCCAAAATGCCAGCAATCTGATTTGTTGTCCGCCAAATTTTGCTCTAAACTCCCAAATGCCATTTTGCAGTTTTTTGAAAAGTCTTGGGTCATTGCTTTGTTCAGCCAGATCAATATTATAAAACATCTTCCTTGCTGCTTTGGGATCAAGTCCGGCAATAAATTTGTCTGCCTCTTCTAAAAACCGTGTCTGAAAGTATTGCAAAGGGAACCGTTTATGCAAAGTTAAATAAAGTTTCCATATTTTGAAACTTTATTTTCATTAAGAATTAAATGGTCAGGAAAAGGTGCCGCACAACGGTACAGGTTGGCGAAGTGCGGATAATAGCGATCCGTCCCGCTTGGCTACC
>CALMQS010000115.1 GCA_937871285.1 uncultured Sphingobacteriales bacterium
GATCCTCAGGGAATAATATTTTTTTCTGATACCTGCTATTTGCTTAAATTGCTGATGAAGTGCAATTTCTTATGGTAGCCAGCGTTTTATGGATGAATCCGTAAGTATACGTATTCTAGTAAACCTCTTAAATATGCCTGCATATGAGTATGCGTCAACTCAAAATCACGAAGTCCATTACCAATCGTGAATCACAGAGTCTTGAAAAGTACCTGCAGGAGATCGGCAGGGTAGAGCTGATCAGTCCTGAAGAAGAAGTAAAGCTGGCAGGACTTATTAAACAGGGCGATCAGCATGCGCTGGACCGCCTTACCAAAGCCAATTTGCGTTTTGTGGTTTCTGTAGCCAAACAATACCAGAACCAGGGCTTATCGCTACCGGATCTCATTAATGAAGGTAATTTGGGGCTTATCAAGGCCGCCCAGCGTTTTGATGAAACAAGAGGGTTTAAATTTATATCATATGCCGTATGGTGGATCCGCCAGAGTATCCTGCAGGCATTGGCAGAACAATCCCGTATTGTGCGTCTTCCGCTCAATAAGGTGGGGCTTACCAACCGGATCAACAAAGCTTTTCAGCAATTAGAGCAGGAATATGAACGGGAACCTTCCGCGGAAGAATTGGCGGATTTGCTCGACATAGATTCTGATGAAATTGCAGCCACGCTTGGGGTGGCCGCCAGGCATGTAAGCATGGATACCCCCTTGTCGGATGGAGAAGACAGCACACTGGTTGATGTGATGGAAAACCCTAATGCCGACAGTGTGGACATGAAAATCGCTCATCACGAGTCATTGAAGAAGGAAATAGAAAGATCGTTACACACCTTAACAGACCGTCAGCAGGATGTGATACGCTTCTTCTTTGGCATAGGCTTCGATAATCCCATGAGCCTCGAAGATATTGGGGAAAGGTTCAATCTTACCCGCGAAAGAGTTCGGCAGATCAAAGATAAAGCCATTACCAAGCTCAGAACAACCTCAAGATGCAAGCTGTTAAAAACTTATTTGGGTTCATAATTCTACTCATCTTTACTTTGCTTAACTTTGCAACGTTTTCAAAAGTGAACAATAAAATGCTGTTCACTTTTTTTGTGTGAAAAGCGGGTCCCGTATAGTAATCGTTATGGTGTTGCCGCTTTTAAAAAATGATTAAATAAGCAGTGTATGTTTGAGTCATTGTCTGAACGGTTAGATACAGCCTTTAAGCAGCTAAAAGGCGAAGGAAGAATTAACGAGCTGAATATCGCCAACACGGTAAAGGACATACGCCGTGCGCTGGTTGACGCTGATGTGAACTATAAGATAGCCAAAGAATTTACCGACACGGTAAAAACCAAAGCGCTGGGTGAAAAAGTGCTTACGGCGGTAAGCCCGGGCCAGCTAATGGTTAAAATAGTGAAGGATGAGCTGGCGGAGCTGATGGGAGGTTCGGAAAGTGAATTTAATATTACCGGCAATCCTGCTGTTATTTTAATTGCCGGGCTGCAGGGAAGTGGTAAAACCACTTTCAGTGGCAAGCTGGCCAATTATCTTAAGACAAAAAAAGGGAAGTCGCCGCTGCTCGTTGCCGCCGACATTTACCGCCCTGCAGCAATTGATCAGTTGAAAATATTAGGGGAGCAGATACAGGTGGAAGTATATAGCGAGCCCGAAAATAAGGACGCCGTGGCTATCGCGCAGAACGCGGTTAAGGAGGCCAGGAGCAAAAATAAAAATGTAATCATTATAGACACGGCGGGACGTTTGGCTGTAGATGAGGTGATGATGCAGGAGGTAGCGCATATTAAAGATGCGGTTAAACCCCAGGAGATCCTTTTTGTGGTAGATGCCATGACCGGGCAGGATGCGGTGAATACGGCTAAAACGTTTAACGACCGCCTTGATTTCACAGGCGTAGTGCTAACGAAATTAGACGGCGATACCCGTGGCGGCGCCGCGCTTTCTGTTAAATATACCGTTAAGAAGCCGATAAAGTTTATCAGCAGCGGCGAAAAGCTCGATACGCTGGACGTGTTTTACCCGGAAAGAATGGCCCAGCGTATTCTGGGAATGGGCGACATCACTACTTTGGTAGAAAAGGCCCAGGAGCAGTTTGATGAGGTGCAGGCCGCAAAGCTGCAAAAGAAAATGCGGAAGAACCAGTTCGACTTCCAGGATTTCTTAGACCAGTTGCAGCAAATAAAAAAGATGGGCAATATAAAAGACCTGATGGGAATGATACCCGGAATGGGCAAGGCTATTAAAGATGTTGATGTAAGCGATGATTCTTTTAAGGGAATAGAAGCGATGATCAATTCTATGACGCCTTTTGAAAGAGCCAATCCGGATGTAATAAATCCGGGCAGACGGGCCCGGATTGCCAAAGGAGCTGGGAAAGACCTTACGGAGGTTAGCCAGTTTATGAAACAGTTTGAACAAATGAAACAAATGATGAAAATGATGAATAAGATGCCGATGGGAAGAATGGGTTTGGGAAAACGTTGATTTTTTGTACTTTTAATTTTTGTAAATAGTTTGCAAGACTTATCTTCGCAAACCTTAAGAAAGAAACCATAATCATCACCCATTTAAAATGTTTATTTTTTATGGCTGTTAAAATCAGACTACAACGTCACGGGAGCAAGAAGAGACCCTTCTATTTTATAGTGGTAGCCGATGCCCGTGCGCCAAGGGATGGAAAATTCATCCAAAAGATCGGTACCTACAATCCATTGGGGCAACCTACTGCTGTTCAGTTAGACAGGCAAAAAGCGCTTGACTGGCTGCAAAAAGGGGCTCAGCCAACAGATACGGTTCGCCGCATTTTATCTTACAAAGGCGTATTGTATCTCAAACATTTGCTGCGGGGCGTAAGCCTGGGTTTATTTGATGAAGCCACTGCCATGGGCAAGTTCCAGAAATGGCACGAAGAACATGAAGGCAACATCAGGCAGAAACAGGAAGAAGCCGCAAAGGCAAGAAGGCCGAGAAGACCGGTTGTGCCCAGGAAAACTGAGCAAAAAGAAGAAGAAAGTAACTGATCATAAAGTTGCTTCAACTGAATTAAATTGCCTTGCATTACGCAGGGCTTTTTTTTATTGGCACATTGCCATCTTGCAAAAAAATGAATGCAGGGAATGCCAGAATATTTTAAAATAGGAAAAATTGTTTCTGCGTTTGGACTGGAGGGGGAAACCATCCTTTTACACAGTCTCGGTAAAAAAACCTCGCTTAAAGGGATAGAAGCCATCTTCATGGAAGATCGCAAAACATCGTTCCTGCCTTATTTTGTTCAATCCGCACGTATAAAAAGCGATAAGGAAATATACCTTAAGCTGGAAGACATTACCTCCCGGGAAGCTGCATTAAAAATAGTGCAGAAAGAAGTGTGGATGGAAGAAAAGGATTTTAAGCAATTTGCCGCTCCGTCGGCGCCTATTGCTTTGCTGGGCTATCATTTGATAGACAAGGGTGAAGATATTGGTAAGATAGCCGAAATAATAGAACAGCCACACCAGGTGCTATGTAAAATTTTGGTAGAAGGGAAAGAGGTATTAATACCCCTGCATGAACAAACATTACAAAGCGTAGATAATAAAAACAAAAAAGTATTTGTTGATCTGCCGGATGGATTGCTGGAAATTTACAAAAGCAGCTAATTCCGCTTGCTTTTTTATTTTTAGTGTTGGCCTAATAGTTGCTGTTATAAGTAGCGGGATGGTTTGCACGATTACAAAAAATGGCACAAGGGCTACGGCTTATTAAGCACAACTATAACATGAGAAGCAAAAAAAAGAAGGGAAGCATGATCACCTTATTACTGGTTATCGTTGCTATTGTATTATTGCATGCGCTGCGTGATTTCAGGGAAAGCGATAACAGGAAACATTCCATTGATGCGGCATTAACGGAAGGGGCTACCCGATATTAGATCCCTGCATATTTTTTTTACGATCCCCGGTCCTTCATAAATAAAACCGGTCCATACCTGTACCAGCGTTGCTCCTGCAGCCAGCTTTTCTGCGGCGTCTATACCATTAAATATGCCTCCGCTGGCGATAATGGGTATAACTGTATGGGTTTGTTGAGTAATTTGTTGCACAATTTGAGTAGAGCGTTGCTGCAACGGCTTTCCGCTTACCCCGCCTGCACCTATTGCCTCAATTGCGGATACAGCAGTATTTAATCCCTGTCTGCTGATGGTGGTATTTGTAGCCACGATGCCGTCCAATTGAATTTCTTCAGCGAGATCTATAACATCATTAATTTGTTCATCGCTTAAGTCGGGTGCAATTTTCAGCAATATAGGTTTGGGATTTGGTTTTGTTTTATTAATGCTTTGCAGGTTTGACAATATCTTCATGAGTGCGTCTTTTTCCTGCAATGCCCTTAAACCGGGCGTGTTGGGTGAGCTAACATTCACAACAAAATAATCAACGCAATCAAACAAAGCGGTAAAGCATATTTCGTAATCTTTCCATGCATCTTCATTAGGAGTTAATTTATTTTTTCCGATATTCCCTCCAACCAATAATGGTAAAGTGTTTTTTGCAGAAGGCTGCCTGCTTTTCCATTTACCCAATCTTTCAGCAATAGCTACAGCGCCGTCGTTATTAAACCCCATCCTGTTAACCAGCGCTTTGTCCTTGGGTAAACGAAACAGTCTTGGTTTATCGTTTCCCGCCTGGGCCTTTGGTGTAACCGTTCCTATTTCAACGAACCCGAATCCCAGGCACTCCAGTTCGCGCAAATATTTTGCATTTTTATCAAAGCCTGCTCCCAGTCCAACCGGGTTGGCAAAAGTGAGTGTAGCATGCCGGGTTTGGAAAATGGTTGTTAAACGGTCGTTTTCAGGAGGTGTAAAATATTGTTTGATGCCATTCCTGATCCATTTCACGCTGCACAGGCATTTTAGTACGTTCATAGAGAAATAATGCACCTTTTCCGGCGGAAAAAGAAAAAGAATCTTGCGTAATAATATATACATACCGCGCGAAGTTAATAAATGGAACAGAGTATCATAAAACTGATGCCTGTTTTGAATCCGGCTTTATCAGTCTTTTTGTCCCGCCGGGGTCTTCGCCTGGTAGGATATGAAGCGTGGGGCAAGACCCAGGCGAAATTGGATAAGTTCTCTTTTGTATCACTGAGTCTGCAAGATTTTGGTATCCATATCCGGAACAATTATCTTTGAACTACAAAGTTGCATAAACAACTAAACGTACACACCATGCAGGACGCATACATAGTAGCCGGTTTTCGTACAGCCGTAGGAAAATCCAAACGCGGGGGATTCCGGTTCACCAGGCCCGATGACCTTGCCATAGAAGTGATCAAAAATGTGCTGGCTTCCGTGCCCCAGTTAGAAGCCAAACGGATTGATGATGTAATTGTAGGCAATGCCGTTCCTGAAGCGGAGCAGGGTTTACAGGTGGGGAGAATCATAGCTGCAAGGGCATTGGGTATTGAGGTGCCGGGAATGACCATTAACCGCTATTGCGCTTCGGGTTTGGAAGCCATAGCCATTGCAACGGCCAAAATTCGTACCGGTATGGCAGAATGTATTGTTGCGGGCGGAACAGAGAGCATGAGCTTGGTGCCAACCGCGGGCTGGAAAACGGTTCCTGCCTATTCTATCGCTCAAGATGAGCCGGATTATTACCTGAACATGGGGCTTACCGCCGAAGCCGTTGCTAAAGAATATGAAGTAAGCCGTGAAGACCAGGATCTGTTTTCTTATCATTCTCATCAAAAGGCTATTACCGCTATACAAAACGGCTATTTTAAAACGGGCATATTACCTGTAACGGTTGAAGACATATACTTAGATGCTAAGGGAAAAAGACAAAGCAGGAGCTATGTAATGGATACGGATGAAGGCCCGCGCAAGGACACATCTGTTGAAGTGCTGGCAAAGTTAAAGCCCGTTTTTGCGGCGGGCGGGTCGGTTACCGCCGGCAATTCTTCCCAAACCAGCGATGGCGCTGCTTTTGTGATAGTGATGGGCGAAAACATGGTAAAAGAGCTGGGGCTGAAACCCTGGGCGCGCCTGGTAGCCTGTGCATCTGCGGGTGTGCATCCCCGTATTATGGGGGTTGGACCCATTGAAGCGGTACCCAAAGTATTGAAGCAGGCAGGCATGTCGTTACAGCATATTGATCTCGTTGAATTAAATGAGGCGTTTGCGTCGCAGTCGCTTGCCGTAATCCGCAAGCTGGAGCTTAATCCGGACATTGTTAATATAAACGGGGGCGCTATAGCGTTAGGGCATCCCTTAGGCTGCACCGGCTGCAAGCTTACTATACAAATTACACATGATATGAAGCGGCTGAGTAAAAAATATGGTATTGTTACCGCCTGCGTAGGCGGGGGACAGGGAATAGCGGGAATCATCGAAAATATCAATTAAATATTACCGCCGCAGATAATAAAAAGGTGTGATTTTATGTTTTACACCGGGAGCATCTCCCGGTTTTTTTATGCCCGCACCTCATTAGTAATACTACTAAGGTGTTTTACCTATTGAAGAAAGAGTCAGAATAAATACGCTAAAAGAGAAACCGGCAAAAAGTTTGCTATAGCGTGCCGGGTTATTCTTTTAATTCAATATTCATATCCTATGAACAGAAGAGCATTTTTAACCGCTTCCGGTACAAAAAAGAAAAGCATTACCCGGGCTGTTGTTACGGGACGAACGAGCAGTGGCATTGAACCCTATACGGGCGCATGGACAGGGAATGAAGTGATCCATTTGCTGAAACGAACAATGTTTGGTGCAAAGCCCGGCGATATCCACTATTTCGCAGGCAAAACAATGGAAGCCGCGGTAGACGAATTGCTGAATATCACATCACCTTTGCCCGATCCGCCTGTTAAGGAATATGACACTGCGGAAGCGCTGGTTCCCGACAGCAATGTTGATCACGGAACTACATGGATAAATGATTTTAATGAAGATGATAAGATCGGAGGGTTGAGAAAACAATCCTTTAAAAAGTGGTGGGTAGGCGTAATGCTTAACCAGCCAAGGAATATACGGGAGAAAATGATGTTGTTCTGGCACAACCATTTTGCTACCGAAATGGCCTCCAGCACTAACGCACGGTATGCGTATAAGCATCATACCCTGCTACGCACCCATGCGCTGGGTAACTTTAAAAGCCTGGCAAGAGCCATATCGGTTGATCCGCTTATGCTGGTATACCAGAACGGGGAGCAGAACCGGAAAGGCGCTCCCGATGAAAATTTTGCAAGGGAGCTGCAGGAGCTTTTTACGCTGGGAAAAGAAAATAATCCTAATTACACGGAAGATGATGTAAAAGCCGCGGCCCGGGTATTAACCGGGTGGAGAAATGACGCGGAAACCAATACTTCTTATTTCGATCCTGAAAGGCATGATACCGGCAATAAAACTTTTTCTTCTTTTTATAATCATACAACCATAGCAGGCAGGAGTGGGAATAATGCAGGGGACGAGGAATTAGATGACCTGATAAACATGATTTTCAGTAACGGCCGGGAAGCATCGGAATATATTGTAAGGGAATTATACCGCTGGTTTGTTTATTATGAAATTGACGATGCTGCAAAAGCTAATGTAATAGAGCCTCTTGCTTTAATGTTGCGCAATTACAACTGGGAAATAAAACCGGTGCTGGCTGCGCTGCTGAAAAGCGAGCATTTTTTTGATCCCCTGAACCAGGGATGTCTTATAAAAAGCCCCGTAGATTTTGTTGTTGGGCTTTGCCGCGAATGTGAGGTACCTCTTCCGGATAGCGCGGATTATATAACATGGTATTCAACGCTTGACGGGTTATTGTACCAGCTTGAATTGTTGCAGCAATCTCCCGGTGATCCGCCAAGTGTATCGGGTTGGCCCGCTTATTACCAGATACCGGCTTTTCATGAGCTGTGGATCAATAATGATACCTATCCCCGGCGTACCCAGTTTACAGACATTATGGTGTATAACGGGTTTACCCGGCTTGGCTTTGAATTAAAAATAGATACCATCGCCTTCGCCAGGTCGCTGAGTAACCCGGGCGACCCTAAAGTATTACTGGATGATTCACTGGCTATCCTGTACAGGATAGCATTGTCGGATGCCGCAAAGGAACAGTTGAAAAGAGACCTTTTACTTACGGGGCAAACCAATGATTATTACTGGACCAACGCGTGGAATACTTATATAGCCAATCCCGGCGATATGATGGCGTATCAGACAGTGCATGCAAGGCTCAACGAATTATACCGGTATTTGCTGGCTTTGCCGGAATACCAGCTGTCATAATGTGTATTGATCAGGTCGTCTGGCCGACCATTAAAAAATAAAAGATATACGGATGAAAAGGAGAGATTTTTTACGACACACCGTACCGGCTGCCATTTTGCCCGCTTTTGTTAACGGGCATACTATAACGGCACTGTCGCCTTCACCTTTGCTGAATGCGCTTACCAATTTTACCACCGACACGGATCATGTGCTGGTGATCATTCAGATGAACGGAGGTAATGATGGATTGAATATGGTTATACCAAAGGATAACTATTCCGGGTATTTTAATGCCAGAAGCAATATCGCCATCCCGGAAAGTAAGATACTGGCCCTGCAGGGAAATAATAAAACAGGGCTTCACCCTGCAATGACCGGCATTCAGGAACTATACAATAGTGGCAAGGC
Source organism: uncultured Sphingobacteriales bacterium (assembly GCA_937871285.1). Lineage (GTDB taxonomy): Bacteria > Bacteroidota > Bacteroidia > Chitinophagales > Chitinophagaceae > Agriterribacter. Next base: position 8,662 of record CALMQS010000115.1, read on the forward strand.
CGCCATTATCCAGTCTGCAGGTTATCCCCAGCCTAACCTGTCTCATTTCAGGTCAACAGATATCTGGATGAGTGGTTCCGACAGCGAAGAGGTTGTAGATACCGGGTGGGTTGGCCGCTATTTGAATTATGAATTTCCCAATTTCCCCAATGGCTATCCCAACGCTACCATGCCCGATCCGTTGGCCATCCAGATAGGCGCGGTATCATCATTAACCTTTCACGGTCCGTCTATGGGTATGTCAATGAGCATAACCAACCCTACATCTTTTTACAGGATAGTGGATGATGTGCAGGATCCCGCGCCGCCTACACGTGCGGGAAAAGAGCTGACTTATGTACGCGAAATTGCCAGGCAAACCGAGCTCTTTGCCAACGCTGTTAAAAAGGCGGCTTCCAATACGGCACAGCAGCTTCCTTACCCTGAAAATAACGGTCTGGCAGATCAGTTAAAAATAGTAGCCCGCCTGGTTAAAGGAGGATTGAAAACACGCGTATACATGGTAAGCTATAACGGGTTTGATACCCATTCTATGCAAACCGACCAGGCGGATCCCACAATAGGTAAACATGCCGAATTGCTGAAAGAGCTTTCAGACAGTGTAAAAGCATTCCAGGACGATCTTGCATTTATGGGCATTGAAGACAGGGTGATCTCTTTTACTTTTTCCGAGTTCGGCCGCAGGATCAAATCTAATTTCAGCATAGGCACCGATCATGGCGTGGCTGCTCCCATGCTTGTATTTGGAAGCAAAGTACAAAACGGTGTTTTAGGCAAGAACCCTGATATACCGGCGGGTATTTCCGTTAACGACAATATTCCTCATCAATATGATTACCGGAGCGTATATGCTTCTATTCTGGAGCAATGGTTTTGCGCCGATACCGTTGCGCTGCAGTCCGTATTGCTAAAGAACTTCCAATCGCTTCCGCTTATTCAGAACGGCACTTGTTCGGGCATAGATGATCTTAATAAAAAGGCAGGCGTAAGCCTCATCTCTAACTATCCTAACCCCTTTACAACACAAACCCAGGTTAAATACATAACACAGGCAGGGCATGTGCTGGTGCAGGTTATAGATTGTATGGGACGGGTAGTAAAAATATTGGTTGATAAAGTACAGGATGGCAATACCTATACCATACCGTTCGATAGCACAGGTCTTGCTACCGGTGTATATTACCTGCGGTTGCAGAATGGACCTTTACAGCAGGTGAGACCCGTACTGAAAGTAAAATAGCCGTTTAAATGCAATTGCCTCAAGGTGGCCAACCTTTAAAAGATCGGTTTACCTTATCTTTACTGTATACGAAGGATCAGTAAAGGGAAGCGGCCAGTTGTTTAATGTATAACTTAGGGCAGGGAATTAAGTGCCAGATCAATGACCGTTCGCTTTGTGGCGCATAAGTCCTGATACTGGATGGTTATTGGCAAATCTATATCTTCAATTGAATTTCCTGATTGCAATATGAGAAGACTTACAACTGCATTGTATCTACTGTTCATTTCTCTTATTTTTCAGAAAGCTTTTGCACAACATGATACCGCTTATTTAAAAACTTTATACGACAGGGTGCTTGATTTTAATAGTGCCAAAGCAGACTCTGTTTTATATTATGCCAACTATATTGAAAGCGAGGCACAAAAGCTCAGTTTTGATAAGGGCGCTGTATTATCGTTAAGGCTTAAAGGTATATACCAGGAGTTCAGGGAAGAGTACGATTCCGCTATAAATTATTATTACCAGGCCTTAGAGCAGGCGCGGGTGCTTAAAAGTAACGATTATGAAGCGGCTGCTTTGAGCGATCTTGCCATGGCATACAATAATATTAACCAGCCCCAAAAGGCAAAGGATTTTTTTAAGGAAGCTTTCCATGTGGCCACTGTGCGAAAAGAAGTGGCGTCTGTCTTTATAAACGGCTCTAACCTTGGTTCTATTTACAATCGTCTCGGCTACCCGGACAGTGCATTGCTTTTCCTGGAGCAGGCAGAGGCCATCGCTAAAAAGTATAATCTCCAGAGCGATCTTCATTCGGTTTACAACAATATAGGTAATGCCTGGTTTCACAAAAAGCAATGGGATAAAGCGCTTCATTTTTTTAAGCTCAACTATAACGACAATTTGGCTAACGGAGACAGGGAAATGCTTTGGTACGACTGTTTGAATATCGGGGATGCTTATATAGAAAAACGGGATTTTGATTCGGCCCGCAAGTATATTGACCTTTCTTTTGACCTGGCAAAGTCGCAGGGATCCAAGCGAAAGGAGGCAGATGTGCATTTCCTGTATGCTAAATACTATTCCATCAGGGGCAATTATAAAGCTGCTTACTATTCTTTCCGCGACTGGTATAACTTAGATACAGCGCTTGTTAATCAGCGGACATTACAAACGGTTGCCCAGCTTCAGGAAAAGTATAACCTGAAACAAAAAGTACAGCAGAATAAAATGCTGGAGCTCGAAATAGACAGGCAAAAGCTGGGGAAAAGGAATATTATTTTACTAACCTTGGGCATAGCCGCCCTGGGTTTTTCTGCTTTTGTTAGCCTGCTGCTCATCCGCCGGAAAAACAGCCTGCTGAAAAAACAGAATGAGCTGATCCAGAAGCAGAATAGTAAGCTTGCGCAATTCAATGCCGAAAAAAACTCGCTCATTAGTGTAGTGTCTCATGATTTAAACGGGCCTTTTACCAGTATAAAAATGTGGAGCCAGATATTATTGTCGGATGTTTCCAATTTTACGGCCGATCAGAAAAAAGCGCTGTACCGTATTCAGTCGTCTGCTGATAACGGGGAGCTTTTAATAAGAGATATCCTGTACATTGAAAAGGAAGAGATCAGGCATCACACATTAAACTTAGAGGAGTTAGATGTAAATGCTTTTTTAGACGACATTGTGCACATGTACCAGCCGCAGGCGCAACAGAAAGAGATCAGCATACACTATTCCGCCGGTGAAAACAGCGTACTGCTTATGAGCGACCGCTATATTGTAAGCCGTATATGTGAAAACCTGCTGAGCAATGCCATTAAGTTTACGCCCCGTGGAAAAAAAGTTTGGGTGAGCCTTTCAGATGCCGCAGATGCGGTGCATATTAAAGTAGCAGATGAAGGTGTGGGAATAGCCGCGGAAGATATTCCGTATCTCTTTTCCAAATACAGGAAAATATCCTCCATGCCTACTGAGGGCGAATATTCTACCGGGCTTGGCCTGTCTATTGTAAAAAGGCTTGTTGAAGAGTTGAACGGTAAAATATTATGCGAAAGCGAGCCCGGCAAAGGGAGCTTGTTTACAGTAATACTTCAAAAATAAATTGCAGCGGCCGGGGGAGTACTTTTCTCCTAAACTGTTTCAGCAGGTGTTTCCGATGGGTTGGGTAAAATGAAAGGCTTTTTTCTTTCGCCAATTTGCTGCCGCCACATAGCATAATACAATCCTTTTTCCGATACCAATGCCTCATGCGTTCCTCCTTCTACTACTTCGCCTTTTTCCAGAACATAAATTCTGTCGGCATGCATAATGGTAGAAAGCCGGTGAGCGATAAGTATGGTGATCTGGTTATCCCGGGATGATACCTGTCTGATCGTACCTGTAACTTCTTCTTCGGTAAGCGAATCTAATGCGGAAGTGGCCTCATCAAAAATAAGCAGCCTGGGTTGCCGTAGTAATGCCCTTGCAATAGACAGACGTTGTTTTTCACCTCCCGATAACTTTAACCCTCCTTCCCCTATCATCGTATCTATTCCTTTTTCCGCCCTGCTCAGTAAATTGGTGCAGGCGGCTTTGTTCAACGCATCTAATAGATCATCATTACTGGCAGCGGGGTTTACAAACAGGAGGTTCTCTTTGATGGTTCCCGCAAATAACTGGGTATCTTGCGTTACAAACCCGATCTGGTTGCGCATGTCTTCATAATTGATAGCGGTTTCATCAATTCCGTTATATAATATTTTGCCTTCCTGCGGGCGGTATAACCCTACTAATAGTTTCATGAGGGTAGATTTACCTGCTCCCGAAGGCCCCACAAAGGCGATGGTTTCTCCTCTTTTTACTGTAAAGCTAATATTGGCGATGGCATTTTGCTGGGCGGTTTGATGCTTAAACGCAACGTTCCTGAATTCGAGTGTATTGATTTCTCCCAAATGCACAGGCTTATCGGGTTGCAGTTCCGGCTTTTTTTGCATTAATGATTTAAAATTGTTCAGCGAGGCTTCCGCTTCACGGTAGGAGAGTATAATATTCCCTATTTCCTGCAGGGGGCCAAAAACAAAAAAGGAAAAAATCTGCATCGTTACCAATTGTCCGGCGTTCATCCTGTCTTTAAATATCAGCCAAAGCAGCATGAATAATATTACCTGCCGCAGGGTATTCACAAATGTGCCCTGTATAAAGCTGATGCTCCTTATACGCTTTACTTTAGTGATCTCCAGTCCCAGTATTTTGTAGGTATTGGTATTTAAGCGGTTTACTTCCTGCTGGGTAAGACCGAGGCTTTTTACGAGCTCAATATTACGCAGCGATTCTGTTGTAGCGCCTGCAAGGGAATTGGTTTGGGCAACAATATTTTTCTGAATGATTTTTACTTTTTGGCTGAGCAGGTTGGTTATAATCACCAATAAAAATATACCTCCGAAATAAATGGGCGGCAATGACCAGTGAATGCTGAAAGCAAACGTTCCCACGAAAGCTATGCCTATTATTACCGTAAAAAGTACGTTCACAAAATACGACATGAACCTTTCCGTATCGGTTCTTACTTTTTGCAGAACGCTGAGGGTTTCCCCGCTGCGCTGATCCTCAAATTCCTGGTAGGGAAGCTTCATGGCATGCTGAAGCCCCTCGGTAAATACCTTAGCCCCGAATTTCTGAATAACAACATTCAAAAAATAATCCTGGAAATTTTTTGCGATCCTGCTAATCATGGCAACGCCTATGGAGGCAAGGAGCAGCCACATTACGCTGTTGTAGGGCTTAAAGAAAAAGTCTGCCTGGCTGTAATTCCCGGTATTTTTGGCATAATCATTTGCGAGGTTCACTAAATTCCCGAAAATGATCGGGTCAAACAGGGAAAAACCGATATTCATGGCTGCTAACAGCAACACCAGGAATACCAGCCATTTGAATGGTTTCAGATAGGTGAAAAGAATTTTCATACTTAAAAGTAATAAGAGATTACGACCGGGAAAGACTTATTGCATCAAATTATGTACAAGTTTCTTTTTTGTGACAGGATGGCTGGGAATTTTGAAAATGTGAAAATGTGGGAATGGGGAAGCAAAGCCCGTCAGATTCAGAGATGTAATTGCGGGGCGGAAAAGCTGCATAGCGTTACAGAAAAAGGGAGAGCAGGTACTGAAAATGAAAACCTCCACCAAAAAACAGGTGGAGGAATCTTTTTGATCGGCCCTGCTAGGAATAGACAGGCTTCGAAGGATTGGACTTTGGGGTCAACAATTAATAATCAATTCAATTTCGTTGTCCAAGGTTGTGGTTTTCAGGTTAATGATATTGGATCAGAATCGGGGTGGTTTTTCTGGTTGCGGACATTGGATTTTGATAAAATCATTCGGTTTCGGGAAACTGGTTTTTCTTTGGATAATGGCTTACTGGCTTCTCTATGGATATTGGGTTAGTATAGGTTCCAATGATAAAAAGAAAGTTGATTGATACTGGATTTTATTCTACCCTTTTCAAAGGATTTGGAATTCAATTTTTTTTCAGGACGGTTTTCAGGACTATTTGGACGGTTGAGGCGTAGCTTCCTCATCAATCAACTTCATAACAAAAATACTAACCAGTTATCCACCGTGCAAGAGCGCTTTTCCCCAATTTTTTGCTTATGTTTTTTACTGAATTATGCGTAAAATAGCCAATTATTAATATCGTATATGTACTAAAATATTGTCGTAAAAATTGCAGTTAACCCCAACGCGGACTGACAATAAAGTGATAAAAATGAGCTGTAATGCAGTAGTGTATTGGATTGTACGCATACACACAGAAAAGACTTAAGAGAAACAGTATTTTAATGTTTTGTGAGGGATTGTATTATATCATATTTAGTAATAATGTGTAAATCTCCTGCTTCATCCCTGCTGAGTATGGCGCCGTTATCCTTGTTGATCAGCTTGCCCAGCCGTTCAACAGGGGTATCGTATGCCACTAAGGGATAGGGGGGCTCCATTACCGTATGCACTTCCTGGTCTTTAATTCCGGGAGCGGCAAACATTTTACTGAACAATCCACTTTCGGAAACAGAACCTTCCGGCATACCGTCTTTCAGCACGGGTATATTTTCAATATCATATTTTTTCATCAGCTCAAATGCATCTGCAACAGTTTGGGTAGGCTTAACCGTTACGATGGGCTGATTACCTTTTCCGCTTATGATATCCTTAAAGGTTTTTACTTCAAGAAAGCCTCTTTCCAGCATCCATTGATCGTTATACACTTTGCCTATATAGCGGCTGCCATGGTCGTGCAAAATGCACACAACAAGATCGTCTTTCTGCAGGCTTTCCTTCAACTGCAATAATCCCTGCAGGCAGCTTCCCGCGCTGTAGCCGCAAAAAAGACCTTCTTCTTTAGCCAGGCGCCTGGCCATTAAGGCGCCGTCTTTATCGGTAACCTGCTCAAAATGATCAATCACGCTCATGTCAAAATTAGCAGGAACAAAATCTTCACCAAACCCTTCCGATATATAAGGATGCACTTCTTCCATATCAATTTCCCCGGTACGGAAATACTTGGTAAGCAAAGAGCCGTAGGCGTCAATAGCCCAGATCTTAATACCGGGGTTTTTCTCCTTCAGGTACATGGCGGTACCCGTAACCGTTCCTCCCGTGCCCGCCGTACATACCAGGTGTGTAATTTTGCCGTTTGTTTGCTCCCATATTTCGGGCCCCGTGGTTTCGTAATGGGCAACGCGATTAGCAAGATTGTCGTACTGGTTACATAAAAAAGCATCGGGTATTTCTTTCGCTAACCTTTTGGCAACCGAATAATAGCTTTTAGGATCATCCGGTTCAACATTGGTAGGACAAACAATTACTTCTGCACCCACTGCTTTCAATATGTCGAACTTTTCCTTGGATTGTTTATCTGTAGAAGTAAATATGCATTTATATCCTTTTACGCTTGCCGCTAAAGCAAGCCCCATTCCTGTGTTACCCGAAGTACATTCAATGATGGTGCCGCCGGGCTTTAATTTGCCTTCCTTTTCGGCCACTTCTATCATCTTCAGCGCCATCCGGTCTTTAATAGAGTTGCCGGGGTTAAAATACTCCACTTTTGCGGTCACCATACAGGGGAGTCCTTTGGTTATTGTATTCAATCTTATCAAAGGCGTGTTACCAATGGTTTCCAGTATGTTGTTTTTTATATCCATGCTATAATTTTCTGTAGTAGTAAAGATAAAGTTAAATCCGAAGCGGGAAAATCCTAAATCCGAAGGGATACGGGGGAAATACAAAGAACCAAATCATAAATCACAAGAACCAAATAAAATTTTAAATCCCAAGCGGGATACAACTATAAAACCACAAATTTAAAAAATCCGAAGCCGGAATTTCGAAATCCGAAGGAAATACAAAGTGCCAAGATGCCAAATCACAAAAAACAAATACATTTCAAATTTCAAATCCGAAGTCGTAAATCCGGATTCGAAGGAAAACTCCAACAGTAAACCACAAACTATAAACCATAAATTTAAATCCGAAGCCGGAAACGCTACATCCGAAACGAATGCAACCATAAACTACAAACCATAAACTCTCCAATCCGGTTATCTCTCCTGCACCCTCACTCCCCAAGCGCTTCCAACGCTTTTATAACCATGGGGTCATTTACATTGTTTACTTCATAAAACCCCTCATTCCGCCATTGCTGCCGGGCGAAAAGGCTTTTGAGCCTCCGTGCTGTAAACTGCTTATCTGCCTCAGACAGCATATTTATTTTAATGCTGTCCTGCAACGCAAATGCGGCAAACGCATTCCAGATGCTGTTGTTGATGTCAAATCCCTTTTCAAAACCGGCAGGATTTGCAAATAGTTTAAAATGATCCATGTTATCTACATAGTACCGGTATACAAAATTGCCAATCGTATTTTTGGTATACAACTGGGCCACTTTATTGCTGATACCGGTTGTATCCATCGCCACAAAAACATCGGGCGTTATACCGCCACCGCCATACACTAATTTTCCATTGGGTGTATGGTAAGCCTGCCCCGTGGACATTTTGTTACTGTCGGCATTCATCATCCCGCCATTATGGTAGCGGTCATACAGTTCCTCATTATAGCTTTCTATGCCTTTATCGTAGGGCTTTTGAATAGAACGGCCCAGTGGCGTATAATAGCGAGCGATCGTTAACCGCAGGGCAGAGCCATCATTAAGGTTATACTGTTCCTGCACCAGCCCCTTCCCAAAAGTACGCCTGCCTATCACTTCGGCCCTGTCCCAGTCCTGTAAAGCCCCGGTTAGCACTTCACTGGCAGAAGCAGAGCCCTCATCTATAAGCACTATTAATTTTCCTTCTTCAAAGATGCCTTCCCGTCTTGCACGGAATTCCTGTTTTTTTATATGATTTCCCTGGGTGTAAACGATAAGCTTATTACCATCTAAAAACTCATCCGCAATTTCTACCGCCTCCTGTAAAATGCCGCCTCCGTTGCCCCTCAGGTCGAGGATCAGTTTTTGTACACCATCTTCTTTTAGTTTTTGCATCGCTTCCATAAACTCCTCATAGGTTGTTTCAGAGAACTTGTTAAGGCGGATATAACCCGTTGCCGGGGCAATCATATATCCCGCGTCTAATGAGTAAAGCGGGATAATGCCCCTGGTGATCGTAAGTTCTTTTTTTTCTTTACCACGGAGCATGGTAACCTGTACTTTTGAGCCGCGTAAGCCGCGCAGCAATTGTTTTACCTGATTGGCATCCATACGATGACCTGTTACAGCAGAATCGCCTATTTTCAAAAACTTGTCGCCCGGCTGCAACCCGGCATTCTCTGAAGGACCGCCTTTTAGCACGGTCAATACATTAATGGTATCATTGAAAATATTGAATTCAATACCAATGCCTTCAAATTTTCCCGCCAGATCTTCATTTATCTCCTGTAAATCGCTCGACGGGATAAAGATGGAGTGAGGATCCAGGTGGCTTAGCATTTCCTCAATGGCAGCATCGGCAAGGGTGTCGGTTTTTATAGGGTCAACATACCGTTTCGAAATAAGATCAAGCACCTCCTGCACTGTTCCCTTTCGCTCTGCAGAAAAAAAGCGGGCTGTAACCGGCATTTTTTCTTTCATCTTGTACCCCAAAAACATTCCGCCGATCATTACAATAGAGAAGATCAGCGGCAGCCAGAGCTTTAATTTATTATTACCCATCAGTCTGTATTTGTATATTATCTTTGACTTTCCGAGCACGAATTTCACAAAATAAGTTCAATTAAAGATGTCATCTGTAAAATTGATAGCCGACAGCGGAGCCACCAAAGCCGAATGGTGTTTATTGGAAGGCAAAAAAAAGAAAACCATTTTTACCCAGGGTATCAGCCCTTATTTTTTTGATACCGCCCAGATAACGGAAATATTGGAAAAGGAATTACTGCCTTCTCTTAAAGGCACAAAGGTTGATGAAGTATATTATTACGGAACAGGATGTATTAACCCCAATAATAACCGTATTGTAAAGCAGTCCATCAAAAATGTTTTTAAAAATTTAAAGGTCATTGAAGTTACGCACGATGTAATGGCTGCGGCCAGGGCATTGTATGGCGATGATAAAGGAGTGGCCTGTATTCTGGGAACCGGTTCCAGTTCCTGCTATTATAACGGAAAAAAAATAGTAGTAAATAAACCCGGCCTGGGCTATGTGCTGGGTGATGAAGGCAGCGGCGCTTATCTTGGCAAAAAAGTGCTTCAGTATTATTTATATAATACATTTGATGAGGAGTTAGCGGGGCGGTTTACTATCAAATACAATATCAGCAGCACGGCTATTTTGGAAAGCGTATATAAAAAACCCCTGGCTAACCGCTACCTCGCGTCTTTTACTCCTTTTTTATCTGAAAACAGGGGGCATTACATGATTGAAAATATTATAGAAGATGGGCTGAACGATTTTTTCTTTCATCATATTTGTAAATTCAGGGAGAGTTGGACCATGCCTGTTAGCTTTGTTGGCGGCATTTCCTTTTATTTCCAGGATGTGCTGAAAGAGCTTTGCCGGTCGTATGAATTTACTCCCGGGAAAATATTAAAAAATCCAATGGAGGGTCTTGTTACCTATCATCAGTAACAACACCGGAAGTAAAACAAAGGGTGTTATTAACAGCCATACATCAAAATTGTAATTTAAAATGCCTTATGGGTTCTTTTATAAAGATCACGGAACAACCTTCTGATTACCGGCATCTCGAAAAAATGCCCGTAGCCGAAATTCTCACCCATATCAACGAGGAAGATAAAAAAGTGCCTTACGCCATAGAAAAAGTGATTCCCGAAATTGAAAAGCTGGTATTGGTTGCGGTAGATAAGATGCTGGCAGGCGGGAGGTTGTTTTATATTGGAGCGGGAACCAGCGGAAGGCTTGCCATAGTAGATGCCAGTGAGTGTCCGCCTACTTATGGTGTGTCGCCCAACTTAGTCATTGGTATTATTGCAGGCGGTAAAAAAGCAATGACACAGCCGGTTGAATTTGCGGAAGATAGTTTAACACAGGGGTGGGAAGACCTGCAGAAGCATAATGTAAATAATAAGGATGTGGTGATAGGTATAGCGGCAAGCGGTACCACGCCCTACGTGATAGCCGCATTAAAAAGCTGCCGGCAGCATGGTATTATAACGGGTTGTATTACCAACAACCCCGGCTCTCCTTTAACGGAACAGGCCGATTACCCTATTGAGCTGGCTGTTGGACCTGAATTTGTAACCGGCAGCACCCGCATGAAAAGCGGCACTTCGCAAAAGCTTGTGCTTAATATGATCTCTACCGCTATTATGATCCAACTGGGCAGGGTAGATGATAATAAAATGGTGAATATGCAGTTGAGCAATCAGAAGCTGTTAGACAGGGGCGCTAAAATGCTGATGGAAAAATTGCCGGGTACGGATTATACCAAAGCCAAAGCCCTGCTGGTAAAATATGGAAGCGTAAAGGAAGCGATGGAATCGCAGGGTAGATAAGAGCGATAAGAACCAAATCACAAATAACAAGAACCAAATAAATTTAAAATCCGAAGGAAATACAAAGCACCAATAAACAAATGACAAGAACCAAACCTGTCCGCCGGGGCGGATAAATTTCAAATTTCAAATCAGAAGCGGGATACAACTATAAACCACAAACTATAAACCATAAATTTAAATCCGAAGGAAATACAAAATACCAAGAAGCCAAATCATAGAAATAAATAAATATCAAATCCGAAGCGGAAGAAGAAGTACTCAGCCTGTCATTAGTGGACTCAAACCTTACACCCTATGCCTTATACCCTACACCTCATACCTGCCGGATACCATAAATAATAAACCTACATCATGTTTAAACAAAAGACTACTATCCGCACCATTGGCTTATGCCTGTTTTGCCTGGTTGCTTTTCATGCGGTATCACAAACGGCAGGCAGTGAGGTGGGGTTTACAAAACATCATTTATGGGATGAGTTTTATACAGAAGGCGCCACGGTGGCCGATGTGAACAGGGATGGCAGAATGGATATCATAGCCGGCGCCAGGTGGTTTGAAGCACCGGACTGGAAAGCGCATGATATATGGAAGCATAAAAAATTTGACTATACCAAAGGATACAGCGATTCCTTCCTCAATTTTGCCATTGATGTAAATGAAGACGGCTGGATGGATCTGATCTGCTTCGACTTCCCGGGTAAAGAAGTGTATTGGTTCGAAAACCCGAAAGGCGCTGATGTGCTTTGGAAAAGATACCTGATTGATTCCATTGCTTCCAACGAGTCGCCAATGGCGGTTGATATTAATAATGACGGCAAAACAGATTTGGTATTCGGGAACGAAAAGCTGGGGCAAATGGCCTGGTTCAACGCGGTGGTAAAGAACAATAAAGTGAGCTGGCAACGGCATCCTATAAGCGAAGCAAATGCCCAGGGCGTTGGTATGTTCTCGCACGGATTGGGTTGGGGAGATATTAACGGTGATGGCATTAATGACGTGATGATCCGCGGCGGCTGGTGGGAAGCGCCCAAAGACATGAAAGTGTTCCCCTGGGCATTTCATGAGGCCAACCTGGGAGCATCCTGCGCGCAAATGATCACTTATGATTTTGACGGCGATGGTGATAATGATGTGCTTACCAGCTCGGCGCATGATTATGGCGTATGGTGGCATGAACAAATACGTGATGATCAGGGACGGATCACTTTTAAAACACATGCCATTGACACTACTTTTTCTGAAGCCCATAGCATCGTATTGCAGGATGTTAACGGCGATGGCCTGCCGGATTTTATTACCGGCAAACGGTTTTTCTCTCACCAGGGAAAAGGTCCCGGCGGACTGGAACCGGCAGTATTGTATTGGTTTGAATTATTGAAAGACGGAAAGAACCGGCCCGTGTGGGTACGGCATCTCATTGATGATAATTCGGGCGTTGGCATACAGTTCGTTACGGAAGATATGAATAAGGATGGCAGGCCGGACATTGTTATCGCCAATAAAAACGGCGTATATTATTTTGAGCAGGAGTAGTAATATTCCCCGATGCGGCCGGTGCGAGACAGGGATCGCCAGACCGTATGTTAATTTTGCGGGACGGAGTCCCGGAAGAACATATTGAGTCCGAAGTCCGGAGACTTCGGACAGCGTCTTTATCAGATCAACAGCGAACAAAACCCTGAAAGGAGCGTCGCAACGCCAGTTCCATGGGGCTATTGCTGCCGGCTACATAAAAATCACGGCCCTGAAATCACCTTTTCTTTGTGCCCGTGGCCGTCTTGTACTTTTCCCGCATAATTTCCTGCACCGGCACATTTTTAATTTTGCTTTCGAGCCACGAAATAATATCCAAATACATGAAAGAACGACTTTCGAGCGGGTTGTCCTTATATTTTTCTAACTTCCCTTTCAACACGATAAATGCAGCTTTAACCTGCTTCTTATCCAGATGAAATGATTTTTTCAGGAAGCGGAAAATCTCTTCCTCCACCACGCTCAGGTTCTGCATTTTAGCCATAAAGCGGTATACCGATTTTACAAGGTATTCTAACAGGTCGTAATTGCCCAGCTCATAGTGCGCTATAAGATGCAATAACCTGGAATAACATTGCAGGTCGGTACGCAGGTCTACTTTCCAGTTGATAATGCGGTTGAGGTATTCAATGGCTTTTTCATTATCGCCGCTGCCAAAGTACAGGCAGGCTATTTTATAATAGAACACTAAAATACGGTGGCGGTCCATCTTTAGCCTGAATTCCGCGATCTTGGTCTCAATTTCAGGAATGAGCTTTAAGCCCGCTGTAAAGCTACCTTCCAGGAAATGCTTATTGAGCTTGGCGGTATACAGGTATATAAAGCACTGCACCCGGTTATTGTCGTTGCTGTTAGCCTGTTTGGAGTGATAAAAATGCTCGAATTTGTCTAATACGGTATTGAACTTGTCGTAGTTCTGCAGCACAAAATGAGCGTTCAGCAAATTGTGCAGCCCTTTAATATATAGCGGGGTATCCACTTTTTTCATCAGCGGCTCCTGCTCAAAAGCATCCACCCATTTCTGGCAATAGCGGTAATACATCAGCAGGTCCTGCAAAATAAACCCATACCAGCAGTAGCTTTCGTACAGGTAATGTTTTTCGTAAAACCCATTGTATAGTCCGGCGGCGGTTGGCAGGTTGGATTCAAAAAAAGCCTTTATTGCCATCCTGTCTTTATCGCCACGGGCATGTCCCAAGTTAATATACCAACTGTATAATTGCAGTGAAAGATTAGAAAGCTTATTCATCATGGTGAGCTTGTCGCCGGCTTCCTCAACTTCCTTCGCCAGTGTTTCCGCCCGGTTCTCCATGCTCCGCGTAATATACAGGGCCTCAATTTTCTTTTCAAAGATGAGGGTTTGCAGCCAGTAAGTAACCTGGTGCTGTTCCCTGGCGTACTCCTTTACCCGGTCTAATGTTTTAAGGCTTTGGAGGTAAAGCCCTTTATCATACAAAATCCGGGAATAGTCCATGAGTTCATGCAACTGCAACTGGATGTTATTATCATCCTTTAATATACGTAAGCTGGCTAATATCTGTCTGTACAGGTGTGCTTTAAGGTTAGAGAGTTGCTGTTTTTTGATATCCGTATTGCGCTTCAGGAGCGATTCCTCGTCATAATCCTCCAGCTTATCCAGCGCATCAAAAAGCTGCACCGTTTTCATGTCGGGGGAAGTGGCATTACGCTGCACGAAAAGCTTAAAATTCCTTTTTTCAGCCTTTTCAAGCGACTTAACCAACTGAAATAACTCGTCTGTAGACCGTTTGGGCATCGTAATCAAATTGCTTTTAAATCCTTATCCGTAAAGGCTTCCAGTAAAAAAATACCGCCTTGCACACCGTAATATAATGTTTAATTTGGTTTTATTCCTTTGTTATCTGCCAGTACATTCGTACCGGATTGCAAATATCCGGTTTTTAATAAAAACAGTTATATGAAGTAATTGCCTTTACGGTGGGGCCGATTTAATCATCTAAAATCCATCTATGTCTCAAAACAAGATTTATATTTTTGATACAACGCTGCGCGACGGTGAGCAGGTTCCGGGATGCAAGTTAAACGCTGGTGAAAAGATAGAGCTTGCGCTTGCGCTGGAGAATCTTGGAGTAGATGTTATTGAAGCAGGTTTTCCCGTTTCCAGTCCCGGTGATTTTGAGTCGGTGCGCAATATTTCCGCTGTTATTAAAAACGCTACTGTTTGCGGCTTAACCCGTGCCATAAAAAAAGATATTGAAGTAGCAGCCGAAGCTTTGCAGGGCGCCAAACGTCCCCGCATCCATACCGGCATCGGGGTTTCTGATCTGCATATTGCCACTAAGTTCAATTCTAATAAAGAAGATATTTTGGCCCGTGCGGTAGAGGCGGTAAAATATGCCCGTAATTTTGTGGATGATGTGGAGTTTTACGGCGAAGACGCGGGACGTGCTGAACTGGGTTTCCTGGCAAGAGTGGTGGAAGCGGTGATTAACGCGGGTGCCACGGTGGTAAACATTCCCGACACCACAGGTTATTGTCTTCCCCACCAGTATGGTGAAAAGATCGCCTACCTGGTAAATAATGTACCTAATATTGACAAAGCTATTCTTTCCTGTCATTGCCATAACGACCTGGGGCTGGCAACAGCCAATTCTATTGCAGGCGTAATGAGTGGTGCAAGGCAAATTGAATGCACCATTAATGGTTTGGGTGAAAGGGCGGGTAACACTTCCTTAGAAGAAGTGGTAATGATCATAAAACAGCACGAGTCGCTGGGCTTATATACAGATATTAAAGCTGAACAGCTTAACCCGATGAGCCGTTTGGTGGCCGACACCATGCGGATGCCCGTGCAGCCTAATAAGGCCATCGTAGGCAGCAATGCCTTCGCGCACTCTTCGGGCATACACCAGGATGGGTTTTTGAAGAACGCCGAAAATTACGAGATCATCCGGCCGGAAGAAGTAGGGGCCGACAGCTCAAAAATTGTATTAACGGCAAGAAGCGGGAGATCCGCACTGGCACATCGTTTTCAGAAGTTAGGGTACGATTTTAACCGCAATGATATTGATGTATTGTACCAGGCTTTTCTTAAGGTAGCCGATGTAAAAAAAGAAGTGGGGGACGAGGACCTGAAGGCATTGGCAGCCAATAATCATCCGGAAGTAGCACTTGCATAATAAGCAGATGTTTTCTCATGTTGCGTTAAGCACTCTGATTGGCGTGGCGCTTCGGCGTCACGCTTCTTTAAAAAGGAACGATGGGTAACACTTTATTTGATAAGATATGGGACAGGCACGTGGTGAAAACCATTGCCGGCGGGCCTTCGGTGTTGTATATTGATAAACATTTTATTCATGAAGTAACCAGTCCGCAGGCTTTCAAAGGACTTGAGCAAAGAGGGCTTAAAGTATTTCGTCCGAAACAGGTGGTAGCTACCGCCGATCATAATGTACCTACTTTAAACCAGCATCTCCCTATAAAAGAAGCATTATCGCGTATTCAGGTAGAGCAGTTGAAAAAG
Organism: uncultured Sphingobacteriales bacterium; assembly: GCA_937871285.1. GTDB lineage: Bacteria > Bacteroidota > Bacteroidia > Chitinophagales > Chitinophagaceae > Agriterribacter. The sequence goes on from CALMQS010000115.1 coordinate 24,894, forward strand.
AATTGTGCAGAATTTGGCATTGAGCTGTATGGTTTAGGACATCCCTACCAGGGCATTGTGCATGTAATTGGCCCTGAGCTGGGCATTACACAGCCGGGCATGACCATTGTATGCGGCGACAGCCATACCTCAACGCATGGCGCTTTTGGTACCATCGCCTTTGGTATTGGCACCAGTGAAGTGGAAATGGTGCTGGCTACCCAATGCCTGATGCAAACCAGGCCGAAGCTCATGCGCATTAATGTGGAGGGTAACCTTAATAAAGGAGTGGTTTCAAAAGATATTATCCTTTATATCATTGCTCAGATTTCCGCAAGTGGCGCTACAGGTTATGCCGTGGAATATGCAGGTTCTGCTATAAGGAATTTATCTATGGAAGCCCGTATGACCATTTGCAATATGAGCATTGAAATGGGCGCCCGTTGCGGAATGATAGCGCCCGATGAAACTACGGTTGCCTATATAAAAGGAAGGGAATTTGCCCCGCAGGGCAATGCCTGGGAAAAAGCAGTAAGCAACTGGAGCACTTTATATAGCGATGCGGATGCGGTATTTGATAAGGAGCTGCATATAAAAGCGGAAGATATAGAGCCAATGATCACTTATGGCACTAACCCCGGTATGGGCATAGGTATTACAGGGCATGTGCCGGCACTGAGTGAAATTGATGAAAGGGAAAAACCTTCTTTTGAAAAATCGCTCCTGTATATGGGGCTGAACCCGGGAGAACATATTAAAGGTAGAAAAGTAGATTATGTGTTTATAGGAAGCTGCACCAATAGCCGCATAGAAGACCTGAGAATGGTGGCTTCATTTGTAAAAGGTAAAAAAAAGGCCGGAAATGTAGAAGTGTGGGTGGTGCCAGGAAGCAGGCAGGTAGAAAAGCAGGCTATTGAAGAAGGCATCCATAAAGTATTTGAAGATGCGGGATTTATATTGAGGCAACCGGGATGTTCGGCATGCCTGGGGATGAATGAAGATAAAATACCTGCGGGCAAATACTGTATTTCTACATCCAACAGGAATTTTGAAGGCAGGCAGGGTCCCGGGGCAAGAACGCTGCTGGTTAGTCCTTTAACCGCTGCCGCGGCTGCTGTAACCGGCGAAATAACGGATGTACGTGAGCTGATTTAAATTTCAAATTTGAAATTTGAAATCTCAAATGTAAACATGGGTAAGTCAATCAATATAATAGAAAGCACGGCTGTTCCTGTAACAATAGAAAATATTGATACGGATCAGATCATTCCTGCCCGTTTCTTAAAAGCTACCACCAGAGACGGCTTCGGGAAAAACCTGTTTCGCGACTGGCGTTATGAGAATGGTGATGAGCAAAAACCCAAACCGGATTTCCCTTTAAATAATACCGCGTACAGCGGTAAAATTTTAATAGCCGGTAAAAATTTCGGATGCGGATCCAGCAGGGAACATGCCGCCTGGGCTATCAAGGATTATGGATTTGATGTGGTAGTAAGCAGCTTTTTTGCGGATATTTTCAAGAACAATGCCTTAAATAATTTCCTGCTGCCGGTGCTGGTACCGGAAAGTTTTCTTCAGGAGTTGTTTGAATTGGTGCATCAGGATCCTGCTGCTGAAATAGAAGTGAATCTTGAAAACCAGTATATAAAAATTGTGGCAACAGGAGCTAAGGAATCATTTGAGATTAACAGCTATAAAAAAACCTGCCTGTTAAACGGTTACGATGATATAGATTATTTGCTAAACATGAAAGCTGAGATTGAAGCGTTTGAAAAGCAATAGGTATAATTAATTCATGCGTAACCCCCGTAACCCTGTAAGAGCATAAAATACACGGATGAAAAAAAAGATAGCAGTCATTTTTGGCGATGGTATTGGACCGGAAGTAACACAACAATCCATAAACATGCTTAATGCTGTAGCTAAAACGGGCTCACACGAGTTTGAATATACCTATTGCCTGATGGGAGCAGACGCTATTGATAAAACCGGCAGCCCTTTGCCCGAGGAAACCATAGCGGCCTGCCTGAACAGTGATGCAGTATTATTCGGCGCCATCGGGCATCCCAAATACGATAATGACCCCGAAGCCAAAGTGCGGCCAGAGCAGGGTTTGCTGCAACTGCGAAAAGTCTTGCAGCTATACGCTAATATCCGTCCCGTTACCACCTATCCCACTTTGCAGCACCTGTCGCCCTTAAAAGCGAAGCATACGGAAGGTGTTGACTTTGTGATCTTCCGCGAGCTTACCGGCGGTATTTATTTCGGTAAGAAAGCGTGGAATGAGGAACGAACTCAGGCATCCGATGAATGTGTATATACCCGCAGCGAAATTGAACGGATAGGTCATCTTGCTTTTCAGCATGCGCAGCAGCGCCGTAAGAAGCTTACCCTGGTAGACAAGGCCAATGTGCTGGAAACTTCAAGGCTGTGGCGTAAAGTGGTGCAGGAGCTAGCAGGAGGCTACCCTGATGTGGCGGTAGATTATATGTTTGTTGATAATGCCGCCATGCAGATCATTGTTAATCCCAAACAGTTTGACGTGCTGTTAACGGAAAACATGTTTGGCGATATCCTCAGCGATGAGGCCAGTGTTATTGCCGGGTCGCTGGGGTTATTGCCTTCGGCATCTGTTGGAAATGGGGTGGCTTTGTTTGAACCCATCCATGGTTCTTACCCCCAGGCAGCCGGTAAAGACATTGCCAATCCGCTGGGCTCCATTTTATCGGCAGCGATGATGCTGGATCACTTCGGCTTAAAATCAGAAGCCGCGCTGGTGAGGGAAGCGGTAGACTGGACGCTGAAACACAATTTTGTAACCAAAGATATTGACCCGGTTAATTTTTATTTAACCACTACCATTGGCGAGCTGATCTGCGAATACGTTAACAATAAAGTACCGGGGGAAGCGTATGGATCGGATATGGAGCTGAGGGGGTCAACGATCATATAATTTGAAATTTGAGATTTGAAATGAATCCCAAATAAACATAACAGATAAAGCAATGGAATTAAACAGGTATTCAAAAACGATTACGCAAGACCCAACGCAACCCGCCGCTCAGGCTATGTTATACGGCATCGGGCTTACGGATGATGATCTTAAAAAAGCGCAGGTAGGTGTTGCAAGTATGGGATGGGATGGTAATACCTGTAATATGCACCTCAATGACCTGGCGAAGATTGTAAAGCAGGGTGTGTGGGACAACGAAATGGTAGGGCTCATCTTCAACACCATAGGTGTGAGCGATGGTATCAGTAATGGCACAGACGGTATGCGCTATTCCCTGGTTAGTCGCGATATTATTGCAGACAGCATTGAAGCGGTTTGCGGTGCACAATATTATGATGGTTTGATAGCCTTGCCGGGCTGCGATAAAAATATGCCCGGAAGCATTATGGCCATGGGCCGCCTGAACCGTCCGGCGATAATGGTATACGGTGGCACCATTGCACCGGGGCATTATAAAGGGCAGGATCTGAATATTGTTTCTTCATTTGAAGCATTAGGACAAAAAATTGCCGGTAACCTGAGCGAAGGCGATTTTAAAGGTATTGTAATGAATAGTTGCCCGGGCGCCGGCGCCTGTGGTGGCATGTATACGGCAAATACTATGGCATCGGCTATTGAGGCGTTAGGCATGAGCTTGCCTTATTCTTCTTCTAACCCGGCGCTTAGCCCCGAAAAGAAAACGGAATGTCTTGCTGCCGGTAAAGCGATCCGCCTGCTGCTTGAAAAAAATATTTTGCCTTCTGATATTATGACGCGGAAGGCATTTGAAAACGCCCTGAGAGTAATTATTATAACCGGCGGAAGCACCAATGCCGTGCTGCATTTTATTGCCATTGCAAAAAGTGTGGGGGTTGAAATAACCCAGAACGATTTTCAGCGCATGAGTGATCAAACGCCGGTGTTGGCCGATTTCAAGCCTTCAGGGAAATATTTAATGCAGGACCTGCATGAACACGGCGGTATTCCTGCGGTAATGAAATACCTGCTCGAAAAAGGCTTGTTGCATGGCGATTGTTTAACAGTAACCGGTAAAACGGTAGCCGAAAATTTAGCGGAGATTAAAAGCATAGATTTTGAAACGCAGGATATTATCTATCCGTTGGAAAAGCCCATTAAAAAAACAGGTCACCTGCAAATATTATATGGCAACCTGGCCGAAAAAGGAAGCGTAGCCAAGATCAGCGGTAAGGAAGGCGAACGGTTTGAAGGGCCGGCAAGGGTGTTTGACGGCGAAAAGAACCTGATAGCAGGCCTTTCTACCGGCAGAGTGAAACAGGGAGATGTCGTCGTCATAAAAAACGAAGGACCCAAAGGCGCGCCGGGCATGCCAGAAATGCTGAAACCTACAGGGGCCATCATTGGCGCTGGTTTGGGTAAATCGGTTGCATTGATTACCGATGGCAGGTTTAGCGGTGGCACACATGGGTTCGTCGTCGGACATATTACTCCCGAAGCTTACGAAGGCGGATTGATAGGTTTGGTGGAAGATGGCGATATCATTGAAATAGATGCAACAAAAAACCTGCTCTCTTTAAAAGTAAGCGCTGAAGAAATTGCACGGCGAAAGGCGGCATGGAAACAACCCGCGTTAAAAGTTACCAGAGGGGTTTTATTCAAATATGCCGCCAGTGTGAAGGATGCGAGTGAGGGATGTGTAACGGATGAATGATACCCATGGACCAATTAATAATTTCTGATAAAAAAGAATCATAATGAGCGATACATTATTGACAGAAAAAGTAAAAAAAATAACCGGCCAAAAGAAACCCGCAGCAAAGCCTGCACGGTATGCCGCAGGAACAGAGATCAGTGGAGCGCAGGCGGTGATGGAAGCCTTAGTAGCTGAAAATGTTACCGATTTCTTTGGTTATCCCGGCGGAGCCATCATGCCTATATATGATGCTTTGTATGATTATACAAACGTTTTAAACCATATTCTCGTTCGCCATGAACAGGGAGGAATACATGCAGCGCAGGGCTATGCACGCACATCGGGAGAAGTAGGCGTGGTGTTTGCCACCAGCGGGCCGGGCGCCACCAATCTGGTAACCGGGCTGGCCGATGCGCAAATTGACAGTACGCCGCTGGTATGTATTACCGGCCAGGTATTCGCTCATTTATTGGGTACCGATGCCTTCCAGGAAACAGATGTCATTAATATTACAACACCCGTAACCAAATGGAATTACCAGGTAACAGATGCTACGGAAATTCCGGGTGTGCTGGCTAAGGCTTTTTACATTGCCCGTACCGGGAGACCCGGACCCGTGTTAATAGACATTACCAAAAATGCACAGGTACAAAAGTTCAGCTATCCCGGATATACACCGTGCAATCACATACGCAGCTATCGCCCCAAGCCTGAGATCCGTAAAGAATATATAACAGCGGCTGCGGATTTAATTAATGCTGCGGAACGGCCTTTTGTAATTTTTGGGCAGGGCGTTATTCTGGGCAAAGCCGAAAAGGAATTTCAGGATTTTATTGAAAAGGGAGGCTTGCCCGCCGCCTGGACGGTGCTGGGGTTGAGCGCATTACCCACCAGCCACCGGCTTAACGTAGGCATGCTGGGGATGCATGGTAATTACGGGCCGAATGTATTAACCAATGAATGTGATGTATTGATCGCGGTAGGTATGCGGTTCGATGACCGTGTTACCGGCCGGCTTGACAAATATGCCCGGCAGGCAAAAGTGATCCACCTTGATATTGATCCTGCGGAAATTGATAAGAATGTGCAAACTGCCGTGCCTGTTTGGGGCGATTGTAAGGAAACGCTTCCCTTACTAACCGCTTTGATTCAGCAAAAGCAGCATGCTGTATGGCTGCAGAAGTTTAAGGATATGAAAAAGCAGGAAGAAGAAATTGTTATAAATGAAGAACTGAACCCTGTCGGAGAAGTAATGACCATGGGCGAAGTAATAAATGTATTGAATGAACTTACAGAAGGCAACGCCATTCTTGTAACGGATGTGGGACAACACCAGATGGTAACCTGCCGTTACGCAAATTTCAATGAAAGTAAAAGCAACGTTACTTCCGGTGGACTGGGAACAATGGGTTTTGCATTGCCTGCTGCAATAGGAGCCAAGTTTGGCGCACCACAAAGAAGCGTAATAGCTATAATCGGAGATGGCGGTTTTCAAATGACGCTTCAGGAACTGGGTACTATTATGCA
>CALMQS010000116.1 GCA_937871285.1 uncultured Sphingobacteriales bacterium
TTTCCAGTTTACCGTATTTGCGTAATTCATATTCTTTGCTCATTAAAAAGATGAGAGGTGTTACCAGCAAAATATGCACAGCAGAAGTGAATACCCCGCCGATCATAGGAAGCACAACCGGTTTCATTACATCCGTTCCAACACCTGTTGACCACAAAACAGGCACCAGACCAAACAATGATACACATACCGTCATGATCTTTGGGCGCAAGCGCTTTGCAGCACCATGTATTACATACTCTCTTAAATCGGCTTTTGTAATAGTTTCGCTTGAATTGCCTTTTAGTTTGATTAGCTGCTGCATGGCATCATTAAGGTAGATCACCATTACAATACCCGTTTCTACTGCTATACCAAACAGCGCAATGAAGCCAACGGCAACAGCTACCGATAGATTTACCCCCCAGAAATAAATAATATAAGCGCCACCAATCAACGCAAAGGGAACAGTGATCAGACTTAAGAATGCTTCGCGTACCGAATGAAAAGCGAAGTAAAGGGAGAAGAAAATAATTACCAGTACAATAGGTGCAATCCACATCAAAGTTTGCTTCCCCCTGATTAAATTTTCGTATTGACCGCTCCACTCAATAAAATAACCGGTAGGTAAAATGTCGTTATGCTTGTTGAGTTTTTCCATGGCTTCTTCTACGGTGCTACCTAAATCCCGGTCACGCACATTGAACAATACGGCTCCCCGCAGCAATGCGTTTTCAGAGTTAATCATGGGTGGACCGTCTTCAAATTTTATATCGGCAACGGCACTCAATGGCACCTCGCCAAACCCGGTAGATTGAAGCGGTATTCTTTTTATTTGCTCGACGCTGTTTCTATACTCCTGCGCCAGGCGAACATTGATGGAAAAACGCTGACGACCTTCAACGGTTTGCCCGATGGGTGCACCACCCAATGCTGTTTCAACCGTTTGGTTTACATCATCCACATTCAAGCCATAACGGCCGAGATCTTCACGACGCACATCAATTGAAAGATATTTGCCTCCGGTGATGGGTTCCACATATAAATCGGTGATGCCTGCGGTTCCTTCCAGTGCCATTTTCACTCGTTCTGAAACAGCCGCCAGTGTATCGAGGCTTTGCCCATACACCTTTATACCTACATCGGTTCTGATGCCTGTTGACAGCATGTTGATGCGATTGATAATGGGTTGTGTCCATCCATTGACCACACCTGGAATTTGCAACTTTCCATCCAGTTCTTTTATAATGTCTGCTTTAGTAATTCCTTCCCGCCACTGATCGTGTGGCTTTAACATAATAATGGTTTCAATCATGCTGATGGGTGAATTATCTGTAGCGGTGCTTGCCCTTCCGGCTTTTCCTAAAACCTTGTCAACTTCAGGAACAGATTTTATGATCTTATCCTGCACCTGCAATATTCTTTTTGCTTCAGCATTCGAAATGTCGGGAAGAGTAACCGGCATAAAAAGAATGCTTTGCTCATCCAGCGGCGGCATAAACTCAGTGCCCAGGCTTCTTAATAAGGGAATAGAAATGAGCAGTGCCAATATGTTGATGGCGAGTGTTGTTTTGCGCCATTTCATAACCCATCGAATAATAGGTTCATATACTTTTTCCAAAAAACGGTTCACCGGATTAGCATTATCAGGCCTAAACTTTCCTTTCATGAAGAAAGAGATAAGCACAGGCGCTAATGTCAACACCAAAAGCGCATCAACAATCATGATAAACGTTTTGGTATATGCCACGGGGTGAAAGTATTTCCCCTCTTGCCCCGTAAGCATGAAAACGGGTAAAAACGAGGTAATGATGATGACCGTTGCAAAGAACACACCCCGTGACACCTGCTTACTTGATTTTTCAATAATGGACAACCGTTCTTCTTCGGTTATCCATTTCTCTTTTGGTTTTTTATTTTTCCGGAACCAGTTCATATTGTTTTATTTTTTTGTTCATCCTGCCATAGCGCATAACGTTCTGCCAGGTGCTTGTAAGCGTTTTCGCTCATGATAATACCATTGTCCACAATAACACCAATAGCCAGTGCAATACCGGTGAGAGACATGATGTTGGAGGAAATGCCAAAGGCATTCAACAAGATAAAGCTGATGGCAATGGTGATGGGAATTTGGATAATGATGCTAAAGGCACTTCGCCAATGAAAAAGGAATACAATAACGATGAGCGATACTACTATCATTTCTTCTATCAATGTCGTTTTTATAGAGGAAATTGTCTGCTTAATCAGTTCGCCACGGTCATACACGATATCAAACTTTACGCCTTCGGGAAAGCCTTTTGCCACTTCCAGCATTTTTTCTTTTACACTATTAATTACTGCATCAGCATTTTCGCCGTAGCGCATCACTACAATGCCGCCCACTCTTTCACCTTCTCCATCCTGGTCAAAAATACCGAGCCTCGTTTCGCCAGTCATTTGCACCGCTGCTATGTCGGCAACTTTTACCGCAATACCATTGGCTGTTTTTACCGGAATATTTTGTATTTGTTCAATGGACTTTAAATAGCCGGAAGTTTTTATAACATAACCTATGTCACTTAGCTCAAATTTGCGACCGCCACTTTCGTTATTGTTGGCACGTACGGCACTAATGACATCTCTAACAGAGAGCTTGTAGTATAAAAGCTTATTAGGATCAAGCGTTATTTGGTATTGCTTTTGAAAACCGCCGAATGATGCAATTTCACTGACGCCTTTTACATTTTGCAAACCAAACTTTATGTACCAGTCCTGTAATGCTCTTTGTTCGCCCAGGTCCATACCTGGGGCATCAAGGCTGTACCATAAAATATGTCCCACACCGGTCCCATCGGGACCTAACTGCGGACTAACGCCTTGCGGCAGGTTTCGCGAAATGGTGCTTAATCTTTCCAGCACTCTTTGTCTTGCCCAGTAAACGTCCACATCATCTTCAAAAATCACATAAATAAAACTCATCCCGAACATGGAAGTACCTCTTACATATTTTATTTTGGGAAGCCCCTGCAGGTTTGTTACCAACGGATAAGTTACCTGATCTTCTATCAGTTGCGGGCCTCGCCCCATCCATTCGGTAAATACAATAACCTGGTTTTCCGAAAGGTCGGGGATGGCATCAATGGGATTGTTTTTTACGGCAAAAGCGCCCCATACAAATAAGCCTGCTACAAGCGCAAGCACGATGAACCGGTTACGCAGCGACCATTCTATAATACGATGTACCATAAATCTTATTTATTATTAGTGGTGCTGTAAATGGTCCTGTTTTGCTTCAACTTTTTTCCTTTCGTACTTGCAGCAGCCCGGCAGTTTGTCATATACTTTATCATCTGCTTTATACTTTTCAGTATCGTGACCTACAGCAGTCACTTTCTTTTGAATTTCATTGTTACTGATCTTGCCAGGATCATAGGTAACGGTTAATAACTTTGTATCAGTATCCCATTCAGCGGCTGAAATATCTTCCAGCTTTAAAGCTTTTTGAATTCGGCTCTTGCACATACTACATTCACCATATACTTTTATCGTGTCGGTGTTAGACGGTGCTGATTGTTGAGCAAACAAAGGAGATGTAGCTATTGCAAATACTGCAATGAGTATGAACCTGAGAGATTTCATAAAATATATTTTGTGTTATAATAAATGGAAAATGATGGCAAATAGAAATGCCTTTAGCCCGACAGCATACTGCCCGGCTCAAAAAAGGAGATAAACTTTAAATACGGAAAACGCAGTTGCGTTTGTAGATGGCAATGCCGCTACTTTGTGGCGGGGCATTGCTTGTTGGGTTTTTTTCGGTAATGGAAGACAACGCGATGGTAGGAACTTCGATAAATGAAACAGGAAGGGCTAAAGCAGTTAAATATAATCCCTGGAAAAAGGTTTCTGTTATACTGTGATCAGTGGTAACTTTTAAGTGCTTATGTTCATCCTTACAACAGTTGTTATCGCCCTTTTTACTTTTGTCCATACCGCATGAAGGACACTTTTCTTTCTCATTCCCAACTACATTCCATTCCACCATCTTGTCCATGCAATAATGCATGTAAACAGTAGCGCCAGATGTAGAGGCGAAGTATGTAAATGTTAATATGAGAATGAGAAACTTCTTCATTTTATCGGCACAAAGGTATAGTTATTTTAAGAAAATCGGCTAAATTGTCTTTGTTAATGTTAGTAAACATAGGTAGAAAAGATATTATGGTAAAAGGCCATAGAACTGATTTGTTTGAAATGTTTTCTTATTCATAAACCATAATATTCGTTCATAATAGCTATTCCCTACTTGAATGTTACCGTTATAGTCAGCAAATGCTTCACTGATTAAATAATAACTTTAAACCGTTTTAGAAGTTGATTAATCAACAGTGAAAGGAATGAAAAGACGATAATGATACTCCAGTCTTTCCAGCCGTGAATGGTTATTTTCAAAACTTTACTAACTGCTGGAATCCAGTATGCTAAAAGGGCCAGAATAATACAGGCAACCACAGCATACCACACATAACGGTTAGTAAACACCTCTGATTTGAAGAAGGACACACCTCTTTCGAAATACATATTAAATACATGCAGTACCTGCGAAAAAATAAGCGTATAAAAAAGGATGTTATTGCATAACTCGGCATTCCATGCCTCATCAGCGTGCAATAATTCATGGCTGGCAAACACTGCGCCTATTGTAGCAATAGCAATTACAGACGAATAAACAAATAGTGCCTTCCATCGTTTGGGGTCAATAATGGGTTCAGAGGAGGAAAACGGTTTACGTTCCATGATGTGCGGAGCCGCTTTGGTAACACCCAGTGCAAGCGCCGGCAGTACATCCGTTATAAGGTTTATATAAAGTATTTGTATAGGAAAAAGCTGAAAGTGCAGGTTTAGGATTGCTGCCGTTGCAATTACAAAAAGTTCACTCATGTTGCATGAAAGCAGGAAAATGATAAATTTCCGGATATTGTCGAATATGGCCCTGCCCTGTTTTATTGCAAGTACAATGGATGAAAATGCATCGTCTTTTAATACCATATCAGCCACTTCCTGCGCTACCTGTGTGCCTCTTTGTCCCATGGCAATTCCTATATCTGCTTTCTTCAGGGCGGGTGCATCGTTTACACCATCACCAGTCATACCAACCACCATTTTCTTTTCCTGGTATAAGGATACCAGGTCTAATTTCTGTGCCGGGCTAACTCTTGCAAAGACCGAGGTATTTAGCCACTTCGTTTTATCTTCTTCAGTAAGCTCCTCATAGGGTTTCATAGCATTGCCATGCATTACTTCATCTTCCTGATTAGCCAGACCTAACTGCAGCGCAATATTCTTTGCAGTGGCAGGATGATCGCCTGTAATCATTACGACTTTAATTCCAGCGGATTTACATTCTTTAATGGCTTGTGAAACTTCGGGCCGTGGAGGATCAATAAAGCCAATTATGCCTGCCAGGGTTAACTGATTTAAGTACTCACTTTCCTTTTCGTCGGTATTCCGGTAAGCAAAAGCAAGCATACGCAAACCAGATTGTGCCCTTTGCTCGGCAAAATTGAGCCAGGCGTTTCTTTTAGATTCATCAAGCGTTACAACTTCATCACCCTCCAACACAAATGTGCAGTAATGCAGTAATTCTTCTACTGCACCTTTGGCGGCAATATAATATCCCTGTTTATTGCCATGAAATGTAGCCATTACTTTGGTGTCAGAAGAAAATGGAACTTCATCCAACTTTGGATATTCTTTAATATACTCCTGCTGTTTGGTAGGTCCGCAATAAACCATTTTCAGTAATCCTACTTCCATAGGATCACCTGATTCTTTTTGGGTGTTATTTTCAAAATAATACGTAGCCGTGTTGCATAAAGCGGCAACACAGCACAGCTGATCATAAGCCCCCTTACCTTCAATCTCATTTCCATCCACCCATTTGATTGAAGCGCCTGCAATATCCAGATTGATTCTTGATGCGGCTTCGTTAATCTGAATAAAGGCTGCCTCGATTTTATTTTGAGTCAGCGTTCCTGTCTTGTCCGTACAAATCACATTGGTACCTCCCAGCGTTTCCACTGATGATAATTTTTTTACAAGTACATTATGCCTTGCCATACGCAACATGCCAAACGCAAGGGCCAATGTTGACACAATGGGCAGCCCTTCCGGAATGGCCGCAACCGCCAGCGCAATGGAAGTTTCCATCATTTGCACTATATTTTGCCCGTTTATTATTCCCGCAATAAAGATGATAACCAGCAAGATCACCGTCATCCAGATCAGTTTTTTACTAAACGACTGGATCTTTTTCTCCAGCGGTGTTGCTGCCTGGTCGGCCTGTTGAACCATGCTGGCAATAGCTCCCAATTCTGTTTGCATGCCTGTTTGAATCACTATAGCATAGCCATTTCCTTTGGTAACAAAAGTGCCTTTGTAAAGCATGTTATGACGTTCGGCAAGTGGAGCTTTTTCTGGTAGATCAGACATATTTTTTTCTATGGGAAGGGACTCTCCGGTCAGCGCAGATTCATCGGTTTGTAATTGTGTCGATTTTATGACCCTGGAATCAGCAGTGACCATATCTCCACCTTCTATAAATATGATATCACCAGGCACTAATTCTTCCGAAGGCACTTCAGATAACCTGCCCTCTCTTAAGACCCTTGCAGGAACTATGGTAAGTTTTTTTAGCGCCTCCATAGAACGTTCTGCCTGGTATTCCATAAAAAATCCAATTACCCCGTTGATCACAATAACAGCCATAATAGCAATACCATCCAGCCACTCCTGGAAGAAAAACGAAAGCCCTGCCGCAATTGCCAGTAACAACATAAAAGGACTGATAAACTGATTTACCAGGATCATCAACGG
>CALMQS010000117.1 GCA_937871285.1 uncultured Sphingobacteriales bacterium
TAGAGCACTTCCTTGGTAAGGAAGAGGTCGTGAGTTCAATTCTCATCAACGGCTCTGAACTTTTAAACGTATAATTCCCTCTAACCGGGGTTTATAAATAAAATAGAGTAAAGCAAACCAGTTTGCAGCCTGTAATATAATGTTTGCGGGATGCAGCTACAATTTTTAAACCGCAACTTTAAAACAGATAACAGATGTCAAAAGAGACCTTCAAGAGGGACAAACCCCACGTTAACGTTGGAACTATCGGTCACGTTGACCATGGTAAAACAACGCTTACTGCTGCCATTACAGAAGTACTTTCTAAAAAAGGAATGGCGCAAGCAAGAAAATACGACGACATTGATGGTGCTCCTGAAGAAAAAGAAAGGGGTATCACCATTAATACTGCGCACGTTGAGTATCAAACAGCTAACAGGCACTATGCGCACGTAGACTGCCCTGGTCACGCTGACTATGTAAAGAATATGATTACCGGCGCTGCCCAGATGGACGGAGCCATCCTGGTTGTAGCTGCTACTGATGGCCCGATGCCTCAAACCAGAGAGCATATTCTGTTGGCCCGCCAGGTGGGTGTGCCCCGTATGGTGGTGTTTATGAACAAGGTTGATCTTGTAGATGATCCGGAATTACTGGAGCTGGTAGAAATGGAAATCCGCGAACTGTTAACCAAAAACGGTTTCGATGGCGATAATACGCCCATCATTAAAGGTTCCGCTACAGGCGCTTTGGCGGGTGATGAGAAATGGGTTGGCGCTATTGATGAATTAATGGATGCGGTGGATTCTTATATTCCATTACCTCCCCGTCCTGTTGATTTGCCGTTCCTGATGAGCGTTGAAGACGTGTTCTCTATTACCGGTCGTGGTACTGTTGCTACCGGCCGTATTGAAAGAGGCCGCGTTAAGATACAGGAAGGTGTTGAAATTGTTGGTTTAATGGAAAAGCCATTAACGTCTACAGTTACAGGTGTGGAAATGTTCCGCAAACTGTTAGATGAAGGTGAAGCTGGTGATAATGCAGGCCTGCTGCTCCGTGGTATTGAAAAAAACCAGATCCGCAGAGGCATGGTAATTTGTAAACCCGGTTCTATCACTCCCCACACAGAATTTAAGGGAGAAGTATACGTACTGAGCAAAGAAGAAGGCGGACGTCACACTCCTTTCTTTAATAAATACCGTCCTCAGTTCTATTTCCGTACAACCGATGTTACCGGCGAAGTAGAATTACCGGCAGGAACTGAAATGGTTATGCCCGGTGATAATACATCACTGTCGGTTAAGCTGATTCAGCCTATTGCTATGGAAAAAGGGCTTAAATTCGCTATTCGTGAAGGCGGGCGTACGGTAGGCGCTGGTCAGGTAACCGAAATCATAAAATAGCCACCCCTTTTAGGTAAGTACCAAAAAATTGGGAAGGTTTGTATACTTTTGCAAAGTATCTGGATACTGTCCAGGTACTTTGTTTCTAAATAAGAAGTTCTTAAAATGCTTTACGGGCATAGTTCAATGGTAGAATAGAGGTCTCCAAAACCTTTGATCAGGGTTCGAATCCTTGTGCCCGTGCCTGAAAAAATAATTATGAATAAAATAAGTGCATACTTTAAGGATTCATATCATGAATTGATGGAAAAGGTAACCTGGCCCACCTGGCTGCAATTACAACAGTCTACCACTATCGTTTTGGTTGCTACTGTAATTATAACAGCACTGGTATGGGTTATGGATTTTTTCAGCAATTCGATATTAAAATTTGTTTACTCCTTATTTAAATAATAATGGAAGAAGTAGTTAATGAACAGGAAACCAAATGGTACGTGCTGCGCGTAGTGAGTGGTAAGGAAAGAAAGGTAAAAGAATACCTTGATAAGGAAATTGCACGCAGCGACTGGGGTAAGGTGGTGAAGCAGGTTTTTCTTCCTGTAGAAAAAGTATATAAGGTGCAGAACGGGAAGAAAGTGATGCGGGAAAGAAATTTCTATCCCGGGTATGTGATGATTGAGGTAGAACCGGGTAAACTCAGTGACGAAATCATCTCCACCATTAAAAATACCAATAGTGTTATTCATTTCCTGGGAAAGGAAAATCCCATTGCCCTGCGTAAAGTTGAAGTTAATAAAATGCTGGGTAAAGTAGATGAAATGAGCGATGGCGGGGTAACCATGAGCGAACCTTTTATTATAGGTGAAACCATCAAAATCATTGATGGCCCTTTCAACGATTTTAACGGTGTAATTGAAGAAGTAAATGATGAAAAGAAAAAATTAAAAGTGAATGTAAAGATATTCGGCAGGGCTACACCCGTAGAATTGAATTACATGCAGGTAGAAAAATTAGCCTGATACACCACTTGCTTTTAACTTTTGCTATATATTTTGAACCTGCTTAACCGGCAGGTTTTTTTATTTCACTGAAGCTTTCCTGTTTTCCGCGCAATGAAAGTACTAACGGTTCCACTGCCAATGACAGAAAATTAAATCCGAAGCCAGAAATCCGAAATTCGAAGCGAAATGCAACCATAAACCACAAACCATAAACCACAAATCAAAAAAACGAAGGAGCCTTCGCCTTATCGTTAGCAGTTACCCAACTGATAGCTCCTAATACCTGATCGCCCATTTTTCCCGCCATATTGCAATATTTCAGATAGCTTATCGTTTTCTTATATTGGTTATTGGCGCCCCGTAAAGGGCTTTTCCAAAACCCAATATCATGAAAAAGGTAACTTTTCTTCTTCTTACCTGTTGCATTTTTTTTTCCTGCAACAAGAAAGATGGTACTGCTGGTGTTGAAGTTCGCATACATAATGCTACCACTCTTCAAATAGAGAAACTGATAATTCCTGCACCGGGTGGCAACATTATATTTGATATGTTGAATCCAAAAGCTACTACAGGCTACCGGTCTTTTGCCGCTTTCCCGGCTCACCCTGCATTTATAGTAGAAACAAGCGGAAGGCAGGAATCATTAACTGCCGAAAGTACTACTCCCGTTTATTCCGGCTTTTATACCTGTAAATTAGTATATAACGCTTATAAGCAATTTTCAATAGAGCTGATTAAAGATTGAACCCATTAAATTCTCTTTAATCTTAATCCCACCTCCTTCACCGGAGGTTTTTTTATGAAATTATACACCGGAATATAAATTTTTCCACATTCCGGGTCATGCGGCTTCTTATGTCGGAATAAAAAACTGTAACTTTGCATGACCTCCGAATATATTTCTTCCATTTTTGCAGGTCGCAATAGACTGGCTTTTCATTAAGCGCAATCATATTCTAAAATAAGATCTATACATTATTAATTTATTTAAGACATGGCCAAGTACATTTTTGTTACCGGTGGCGTAACTTCTTCTTTGGGTAAGGGTATCATTTCTGCTTCTTTAGCAAAGCTGCTGCAGGCACGTGGCTTAAAAGTAACCATACAAAAATTTGACCCCTATATTAATGTTGATCCTGGTACCTTAAATCCTTATGAACATGGAGAGTGTTATGTTACGGAAGATGGAGCTGAAACGGACCTGGATTTGGGGCATTATGAACGTTTCCTGAATATTTTTACCTCCCAGGCTAATAATGTAACTACCGGCCGCATATACCAAACTGTAATTAACAAAGAAAGAGAAGGCGCTTATCTGGGTAAAACCGTTCAGGTTATTCCGCATATTACAGATGAAATAAAACGAAGGATGCTGTTACTCGGAAAGGGCGGATTTGATATTGTAATAACGGAATTGGGCGGAACGGTGGGAGATATTGAAAGCCTGCCCTTTATTGAGGCGGTTCGCCAGTTGCAATGGGAATTGCCGGATGAAGATTGCCTGGTGGTACACCTTACCCTGATACCTTACTTAAAAGCAGCAAAGGAATTAAAAACAAAACCAACACAGCACAGCGTAAAGCTTTTAAGCCAGGAAGGTGTTAACCCCGATATCATTGTATGTCGTACCGAAAGACCCTTAACTCCTGAAATACGGAGGAAAATCGCTTTATTCTGCAATGTAAAGCTGGATGCGGTAATTGAATCGGCCGATGCATCTACTATTTATGAAGTGCCTTTAACCATGATGCGCGAAAAGCTTGACCAGATATGTCTGAAAAAACTGGCTATTCAAAATTACAATGAACCCGAATTGGGCAAATGGAAAGAATTTCTGGATAAGCTGAAATACCCCAAGAGCAAGGTAAATATTGGTTTAATAGGTAAATATATAGAGCTGCAGGATGCATACAAATCTATATTGGAAGCTTTTGTACATGCAGGCGCGGTAAATGAGTGTAGCGTAAATGTGATTAATATACACAGCGAGTTCATCAGCGGGGAAAATGTTAACGAAAAGCTCAGTAACCTTGATGGATTACTTGTTGCCCCGGGCTTTGGTTTGCGTGGTATAGAGGGGAAAATACTGGCTGTTAAATATGCAAGGGAAAATGGATTGCCGTTTTTAGGCATCTGCCTTGGCATGCAAATGTCGGTTATTGAATTTGCCAGGAATGTTTTACATCTTAAAGATGCGCACTCTACTGAAATGAACGCCGACACAACCCATGCAGTAATTGATTTAATGGAAGAGCAGAAGAAAGTTACCGCCAAAGGAGGCACCATGCGCCTGGGCGCTTACCCCTGCGATTTGAAAGAAGGGAGCCGTGCACGGCAAATATATGGTAAGGCTACTATCAGCGAAAGGCACCGTCATCGCTGGGAATTTAACAACGCCTATTTATCTGCTTTTGAAGAAAACGGTATGATAGCCAGCGGAAAAAATACCGAAAGCGGGTTGGTTGAAATCATTGAACTGTCCAATCATCCTTATTTTATAGGCGTACAGTATCACCCCGAATTAAAAAGTACGGTGGAAAACCCCCATCCTTTATTCGTAAGCTTTGTTAATGCCGCCAAAGATTTCGCTGAAGAAAAAAACACCAGCAAAAAGCCATCCTTACAGAGCGAAATGATATAACCGGCTTGATTTTGTTGCTTACCGAAACAATTTGGTTTACATCCTTAAAGTTTATTCAAAGATGTTACCTTTGCCCACTCAAATTTTAAGGTAATATGCAATTTGATAAAAATGCGATTCTTGGTTTTGTATTGCTGGCTGTGATGTTTCTGGGTTTTTTTTATTTTACCCGTCAGGGACAACTTGATGTAGAAAAGCAACAAAGGCATATACAGGATTCGCTGGCAATGCTTCAGCCCAAGGTAGACAGCAGTGTGGTTCGTGCCGATTCCGTTCACCTGGCAACTCAAAGCAGAGTGGCCGCAGCAGGCCAGTTTGTAACGGCTGTAAACGCCGGTGAAAATGAAACGGTATTAGAAAACGATGTATTGAAGATTACTTTTACCAATAAAGGAGCACAGCCTAAACGGGTACAATTAAAGCACTACAAATCCATAGATAGCCAGGCTGTTAAATTGGTTGAGGAGGGGTTCGATAAGCTCAGTTACCCCGTAAATACGGCCGCCAACCGTTCCATACAGATCAGCGATTTGTTTTTTGACGGTGGAGCAGTAACCCAAAATGCAGATGGCAGTCAAACCATAACCTACCAGCTAAAGGATTCTTCAGGACAGGGGCTCATTCACCGGTTTACGCTGCGTAAGGATCAATACATGGTTGACTGGAGCATTGAAATTGACGGGGTAAACAGCTTGCTTACACAAAACAGCATTAATCTGTTATGGCAGAATGAAGTAAAGCAGCATGAAAAAGATATTATAACCGAAAAAAGAGAAACACAGGTAGGGTTCTGGACAAAAAACGAATATGACTATTTTACGCTGGGACGTTCATCGGAAAAGCAATTCGAAAGCCCGGTACACTGGCTCAGCGTGAAGCAAAAGTTCTTTAATACTACGCTCATTGCCAAAAATAATTTTAGCTCAGGTAATATTCATTGCTCCGAAAGCCACGATTCTACAGGAATAATAACTGCTGCTTCCGCTAATCTTAAGCTTATGCTTCCCGCCGGCAATACGGCTGTTGTTCCGCTGCAGATATATTACGGGCCAAATGATTATGATATTCTGAAGAGCTACGATATCGGGCTTCAGGACGTAATTAACCTCGGACAGGGTATTTATGCCTTTGTTAAGTATATTAATAAATGGCTGGTAATGCCGGTTTTTGATTTCTTCAAGGGATTCGTAGGAAGCTATGGGATGGTAATTGCGTTACTTACGATATTCATTCGCTTACTTACTTCCCCCTTAGTATACACCAGTTACCTCAGTGGCGCCAAAATGAAAGCCCTTCGTCCGGAGCTGGATATTTTAAAAGCCAAGCTTAAAGATGATCAGCAGGCTTATGCTATGGAACAAATGAAAGTATACAGGAGCGCCGGGGTTAATCCTCTTGGAGGCTGTATACCCGCCTTGCTGCAGATCCCTATATTCTTTTCGTTGTATAGCTTTTTTAACGCTACCATTGAGCTCCGGGGGCAGCATTTCTTATGGGCCACTGATCTCTCTTCTTATGATTCCATCCTTACATTCGGGTTCAATATTCCGTTTTATGGTAATCATATCAGCTTATTTACGATCCTGGCTACCGTAACCAGCCTTTTGATATCCATATACAGCATGGCGCAAACGCCTAATATGGATAACCCTATGATGAAGTATATGCCGTATTTTTTCCCGGTAATGTTGCTGGGTATATTTAACGGATTACCCTCTGCGCTTACCTGGTATTATACGGTATCCAACGTTATTACGCTCATCCTGCAGTATGTGATCCAGAATTTTATCATTGATCATGATAAGATATTAGCCAAGCTGGAGCTCAATAAGAAGAAGCCTAAAGTAAAGAGCAAGTGGCAGGAGCGGCTCGAACAAATGCAGGAAACACAAAAAAAGTTACAACAAACAAAAAGTAAGCCGCAGGGCGGCGGTAAGGGGAGGTGAATAACACCGGTTAGTTTTATTGTTGTAATGTTCTTTTTTTAACATATCTGTTTATTAACGCGGCAATACAACCTTGCCCTGCATTTTCCTATCTTTACCTATGTAACCCTTAATCAAGAGCATATGTTCAGATACCTGCTTTTTATAGCAACGGCTTTGATAATCAGTAATGTAGTCCCGGCTCAAAAAATACTTTCAGAAGGAACGATTGTATATGATATAACGGTTCAAACCGGCAGTAAAGAGCCCCAACTGGCCGATATGTTTGATGGCGTTACTACAATCCTGTTTTTAAAAGGCAGTCAAAGCCGTATAGAAATGATCAGTCCCCTCGGCTCTACTATTACCCTGCAGGATGCTAAAAGTAATACCGGTGTAGTGCTTAAAGAATATGGCAATCAAAAATTGCTTATTCATATGGCCAGGGAAGACTGGGCTGATCTGAATAAGAAATACGCAGGTATAACCTTTACCCCTCAAAATGAAACTAAAAATATTGCGGGATACGCCTGTCAGAAGGCGGTAGCTAAATTAAAGGACGGAACCAGCTTTACCGTTTTTTATACAAAGGAGCTGGTAACAGAAAATAAGGATTATGATTACCAGTTCAAAAGCTTACCTGGTCTTCCTCTCGAATATGAATCTTCTGTTGGTAACCTGAAAGTAAAATATACCGCGTCTAAAATCACTTTTGATCCTGTTCCCATTCAAAAGTTCAGTGCTCCTGTTAGCGGATACCGTGAGCTTACTTACCAGGAAAGCACAAAGCTAAAAGGAAATTAGCTAAGCCCGCAAAAGCCCGTCATTAAGCATAGCGGAAAAATTTCACAAATAGATAGATTATACTGTAAAGTATCCCTGCATCAGCGTAACCGGTCAATGCTTTTTACTAATTTCTGATCGCGGTATATGCCTCTCATTGCCAGTATAAAACATACCGGTATCAGAAAATAAAAAACAGCCCACAGGCTAAATGCGCCTTCCGTAAAAGATTTGATCTGCATATAATACAGTACGCCGGAGATAATAAAAAGCAACAAACCCGCAAAGCATAGTTTTTGCTGCATGGGCCTGTTCTTATATAAAAACACGGCGATCAGCGCTATCAATCCGGCAGCAACAGCGAGAATGATCAGGAACAAGCTGCTGGTAGCGCTCAGCATATTGTATTCGCTCATGCCGTTCACCAGCTTATTGCCGTTATAAACGGGAAAGCGAAGTGTAAAAAAGGAGAAAACAGCGGCCAGTAACAGCCAGATGGTTTGCATGCGTTGTAACATACGGGTCAGTTATAATATTATGGTTAACTTAACATTAGTTCGGGATATAGCGGGAACTGCTGCATGAACAGGTGCACCTGCTGCTGCACCGCTTTTATCTGCTGCTCATTTTCGGTATCCTTCAGCACGGTATCAATCATTTCCACAATGGGTTCCATATGTTCCTCTTTTAGCCCGCGGGTGGTAACTGCAGGTACACCTACCCGTATGCCTGAAGTTACAAACGGACTTTTATCATCAAAAGGCACGGCGTTTTTGTTTAGGGTAATATGAGCCTTATCTAATGTTTCCTGTGCTTTTTTGCCGGTTAAGTTCTTATTTCTTAAATCAATCAGCATTAAATGGTTATCGGTTCCGTTGCTGATAAGGTTATACCCGCGTTTTACAAAAGCCTTCGACATAGCCTGGGCATTGCTTATTACCTGCCGCGCGTAGGTGGTATATTCATCTGTAAGTATTTCTCCAAAGGAAACCGCTTTGGCTGCTATGATATGTTCTAATGGGCCGCCCTGGGTGCCCGGGAAAACGGCCAGGTCGAGCAGCGCGCTCATGGGGCGTATGTTGCCCTTGGGATCTTTTACACCAAACGGATTGTCGAAATCATGACGCAGCATAATGATACCGCCTCTTGGTCCCCGCAATGTTTTATGCGTGGTAGAACTTACAATATGGCAATGCTCAAAGGGATCGTTTAATAATCCTTTGGCGATCATACCTGCCGGGTGTGCAATATCTGCCAGCACTATGGCGCCAATTTTATCAGCTACTTCACGGATACGTTTATAATCCCAGTCGCGGCTATATGCCGATGCGCCGCAAATGATCATTTTAGGTTTTTCGGCCAGGGCGGTAGCTTCCAGTTGGTCGTAATCTACAATACCCGTGTCTTTTTTTACACCATAAAACAGGGCCTGATAGTTTTTGCCGCTGAAATTGGCGGGGCTGCCGTGGGTAAGATGGCCGCCCATGCTCAGGTTCAGCCCCAGGATTTTATCACCCGGCTTCAGGCAGGCTAAAAATACTGCCGTATTGGCCTGCGCGCCGCTATGGGGTTGCACATTTGCCCAACTGGCATTAAAAATCTGCTTCAACCGGTTTATAGCTATAGTTTCAATTTCGTCTATCACTTCACAGCCGCCGTAAAAGCGTTTGCCGGGGTACCCTTCTGCATATTTATTGGTGGCCACTGTGCCCATAGCCTGCATTACCTGCAGGGAAGTAAAATTTTCGGATGCGATTAATTCTATGCCTTTACGCTGGCGTTCCAGCTCTTTGTTAATGAGGTCAAATATCAATGTATCTTTTTGCATGGCGCAAAAATAACGCAACAATCTTGAATTTCACTATTTTCACCTTTTCAAAGCATCAGATAACACATGAAAGCAATTATACCCGTAGCCGGGGCAGGTACAAGGCTGCGACCGCATACATATACTCAACCCAAAGCGCTGATCCCGCTTGCCGGAAAAACATTACTGAGCATTATTGTGGATCAACTGGCTGAAGCGGGCATTAAAGAATTTGTTTTTATTATTGGCTATCTCGGTGATAAGATACAGGATTATGTAAAACAACATTATCCGCACCTGCTCTGTCATTTTATATTGCAAAATGAGAGACATGGTTTGGGACATGCCATTTATCTTACCAAAGACGTGGTAGAAAAAGATGAAGTGTTTATTGTATTGGGAGATACGATCTGCGAATACGATATCAATGAGATTTTGCGAAACAGTAGTTCTATGCTGGGCGTAAAAAAAGTAGATGATCCGCGCGATTTTGGGGTAGCGGAAATTGATGAAAATGCTGTTATTACAAGGGTAGTGGAGAAGCCGCAAATACCCAAATCCAACATGGCGCTGGTGGGCATCTATAAAATAAAAGATACCGGCTTCCTTTTTTCATGTCTCGAAAACAATATCCGGGAGGGCATACAAAGCGGAAAAGAATATAGCCTTACCGATGCGCTGGAATGTATGATTAAAAGTGGGGTGGTATTTCAATCGTTTAAAGTGCAGAACTGGTTCGATTGCGGAAAGATAGATACCCTCCTTGAAAGCAATGCCACATTGATGAAGAAATTAGGCGGCAGAATATCGCCCAACCATACTTTTGAAAATGTTATTATAGTTCCACCGGTTAGTATCGGCAGCGGTTGTGAAATTAGTAATGCCATCATAGGGCCCAATGTGGCGATTGGCGAGGAAGCAAAAGTTTCCTACTCCGTTGTGAAGGATTCCATTATTGGTGATTTTGCTAATTTAAGTAACGTGGTGCTGCATAATTCCCTGGTAGGAAGTGATACTGAAATTAAAGGGGAAACGCGTACATTGAATATTGGTGATAATACGCAAATTGATTTGGGATAGATAGAAAAAGAACCAAATAGCAAATAACAAGAACCAAATAAATCTCAAATCCGAAATGCGAAGGAATACAAAGAGTCGGTACTGGCTGTCGGCAATCAGCTACGGGCAATATAAGAAGGGTATTCATGCTATTGTTGGTAGTTGCTGAAAGCTGACGGCTAACACCTGACTGCCGGCTCTCCTATCTCAAATTAACAAGCGCTCTAAAGCCACTTTCATTGCCTTCACTTCCGCTATGTTTAATTGAACGGTTTGCAGGGTTTCATTCATGCTGTTATTCAAATAATCCATGCTGGAATTTACCATTTGCCTGGCTGAAGAATGAAATTCCGTAGCCAGTGTTTGTTTGGCCAGCGCGGCAATATTATCGGACCTTACCCCCGACCCCGGCATAATGATGATGCGTTCATTAGCCTGCCTTACAAGATGCGCAATGGTTTCCGCTCCTTCCGGTGCTGCAGGTTTCAATCCGCTGGTGAGGATCCTTTCACATCCGCAGGCTATTACATCTTCCAGCGCTTCAAAAGGGTTGGCAACACGATCAAATGCCCGGTGAAAGGTTACGCCAAGCGGATAAGCGGTTTCTGCCAGTATCGCGGTACGCTTTTTATCAATGCTTCCATCAGACTGTAATAAGCCGATTACCACGCCGTCGCAGCCCAGCTCTTTACAAAGCAATACATCTCTTTTCATGATCTCAAATTCCTCGCTGCTGTATAAAAAATCTCCGCCACGCGGACGAATGATAGGATAAAGCAGGAGCGATGATCTTTCCCTTGCGGTTTTAATCATACCGTAGCCGGGAGTAGTACCGCCTTCTGCCGGATTATCGCATAGCTCAATGCGGTGCGCACCTGATTGTTGCGCCAGTAAAACAGATTCTATAGTAAAAGCAATTACTTCGAGCAGATACATCATAATGAAAGTTGTGCATGAAAAGCAGCAGGCAAAGCAACCTTGCTGCTCATCCTGTGCTTTTTGAGCCTGAAAGGTAATAAATCCTCCGCTGAACAATAGTTTTGCAAAGCAAACGATTGTGCTTATTTTATGATAATAGCTTTTATTCGTGCAAATTGGGGATATTAGCGTTTCATCATTTCAATCATTTAATTTTTGCTTTATGACATCCAACCGCAGAAGTTTTTTACGCAACGTTACTTTAGGTACAGGAGCGATTGCTGCCGGGTTACCGGTACTCGGGAAAGACCTTTCAACTGATGAAGACGTATTATCGTTTGCTGCCGGGAAAGCCAGGTTTAATATGTGTGGCTACGCTGCACCTAAGATAGATAAAGTGCGTATTGGTATTATCGGGCTGGGAAACAGGGGTTCCGGGGCCGTTGGCCGCTTATCTTTTATTGAAAGCGCTGAAATTGTTGCCCTGTGCGACAACCGCCCCGAAAGAATTCCTCTGGCACAAAAAACACTTACGGATAAAGGGTTGTTAAAAGCTAAAGAATATACGGGAGAAGAAGGCTGGAAAGCATTGTGTGAAAGCGGGGATATTGATTTGGTATATATCTGCACGCCCTGGCAACTGCATACACCAATGGCGGTATATGCCATGAAAAACGGAAAACATGCCGCATCGGAGGTGCCCATTGCCGTTACTGTTGATGAATGCTGGCAGTTAGTGGAAACATCGGAAAAAACAAAAAAGCATTGCATGATGCTGGAGAACACCTGCTATGATTTTTTTGAACTGCTTACTTTAAATATGGCGCGTAATGGTTTGTTTGGTGAACTCATACATGCCGAAGGCGCATACATACATGACTTGCTGGATTCCAATTTCGGAAAAACCAGTTATTCCAGAATGTGGCGTTTAAGGGAAAACGAATCCCGGAACGGCAACCTGTATCCTACGCACGGATTAGGACCCATTGCACAGTGCCTTGATATTAACAGGGGCGATAAGATGGATCATATGGTTTCCATGTCATCGAACGACTTTATGATGAATGCAACAGCAAGGGAAAAAGCGGTGGAAGATCCTTCTCTTTATAACCAATTTGTGGGTAAGCCCTACCGCGGCAATATGAATACCAGCATTATCCGAACCTATAAGGGAAAGACCATTATGCTGCAGCATGATGTTACTTCACCCCGGCCGTATTCGCGCCTTCACTTAATAAGTGGCACGAAGGGCGTTGCGCAAAAATATCCTGAGCCTGAAAGGATTGCTTTTGGGCATGAATGGATCAAGCCGGAAGAGCTAACAGCATTATACGATAAATATACGCCCGAAATTGTGCGGCATGTTGGTGATATTGCCAAAAAAGTAGGTGGCCATGGCGGTATGGACTTTATGATGGACTGGCGTTTGATTGATTGCCTGCGCAATGGACTTCCGTTAGATCAGGATGTATATGATGGCGTTCTGTGGAGCGTTATAGGGCCGCTCAGTGAAAAGTCGGTAGCCAAAAATTCAAAAACGGTAGACGTACCCGACTTCAGCAGGGGTAACTGGCAAACCAATAAACCCGTAAATCTTACCCTGGAAGGAGGCGGTAATACCACGGTAAGAGAAGTAAAAAAAGGATAGTGAATAAGTAGGTTTAAAAACATTCCTGATTGATAAACCACCCGTTATTTGGCGCCGTAAAGGCGCCTTTTTATTCCATATCATCATCAAGCGCAGCGAGAACATGACGGTATTGAAAGTCGCTGATGGATGACATGACACATACCGCCTCACCCGGCAAAAGGGCAATGGCATCGGTTACGGTGTCGGCCACTTTGCCGTATACCGGTTCCGGGTAACAGGGATATTGCTTTGATCTGTTGCCAGGCTGATGGTAAACAACAGTAATTTCGTTTTGCCGGTTTGGTATTTCCGGAACCATACCGGTAATAGCCGTAGCCGACCATACCCTGCCATAATTGAATTCCGCTTCTTTGATCATGCCCTGGTAAATCACTCTGGTTATACCGCTTACCGGAGGATGGGCATATTCCTGTTGTAAAATTTGTTGTTCTATAGAAGTGGCAGCTCCTATTTTTTTGTTCAAAGTAAAAAAAGTGATCAGCGTAAATGCAATGAGCACAACAAGCAATATTTCATTCATAATATCAAGTTTTTAAATGCATATAATAAAGCGCGTACGGTTACTGGTATAACCGGCCAGGTTTAATTTGCTACCCCCACAAGGCAATAATGATTCGGCTTTAGCGCAAATAAAACAGGAGCCAGCCCTGCGATCGCTCTAACGGCAACGGAGATGTTAATTGAATGAGTAAATGAATGTTGTGCAAAATCTGTGAATAATGAAGCTATGATAATTTATGCCAGCAGAAAGACGTTATTAGCATATGTACCCCGGCAAAGAACAATTAATTTGTATTGGTAAAATAAAAATAATTAACTTTCTCTACCCAAAATATGGCTTATGAAACCCGGCCTCCTTCTGGTACTCTTTTTTGTTTCAGCCCTTACAACCATTGCCCAGGATTTTTCCAAATCTATGCACAACGCGTTCCTTATTGCAAGAATGGTGGAAAAATTTCATCTTCAGCCCCGTCCCCTGGATGATGGGCTTAGTAACGACCTGTTCAGCCAGTTCATAAAAGCGGCCGACCCCGACAGGCTTATCTTCTCTGTAAGTGATATCAATGATCTTGGCGTTTACCGGAATATGCTTGATGAAGAAATTATGCACCGGGGAACTGCATTTCTTAAAAAAGCTACTGTTGCCTGGCAGAAAGGAATGCGGCAAAATGATTCCCTGCTGCAGACGATCAGTAAACAGGCATTTGATTTTTCAATAGCGGAAAAATATGCGTTAGCGGAAGATACCGCTTATATAATCAATACCGGCAGCAGGCAAAATAAACTGTATAAGCATACGAAGTGGCAGATGCTGGAAGCGATAACGGAAATGAGCGCGCAGTTTGAAGGGAAAAGCCCTGCATTGCAAAAGCAATTCGTTGATAGCTGTGAAGCCGGGCTTCGCAAAGAAGCATACGCTGCTTTTCAAAAAGGATATGCTGAGCTGGCAGAACCTGAAAAGGCCGGGGCTGTACTGGGCGATTTATTCTGCAAAGCGCTGGCGCATTGTTATGATCCGCATACCACTTTTATGCCTGCACAAGAAAAAGAAGCCTTTGATGAAGACCTGGGCCAAAAGCCGCTCCGGTTTGGTATTGCGCTGGACCAAAATGAAGCCGGTGATATCATCATAGCTAACCTGCAGCCCGGCAGTTCCGCCTTCAAAAGCGGTATCCTCAATGCCGGCGATAAGCTTATGACATGGCAGGAAACCGGAAAGCCGGCCATGGATGTGAAAGGCTCCGGCTATAAAAAATTAGACAGCCTGTTTAATGAAACAAAATCAGATAAAATATTACTTACGGTAAAAAAGCCGGATGGCATTACAAAGCAGGTAACGCTTTATAAAGAAAGGTTTTCAACGGAAGAAGACGAAGAGAATAAAGTACAGGGTTATATTTTGAAAGGTGAAAAAAATGTTGGCTATATTGCTATTCCGGATTTTTACATTGACTGGGAAGATACGCAAACGGGCATTTACGGCTGCGCAAATGATGTAGCAAAAGAAATTATTAAGCTGAAAAAAGAAAACATTGAAGGGCTGATCATAGATATCCGCTACAATGGGGGAGGGTCAGTGAAAGAAGCTGTTGAGCTTTCGGGGATATTTATTGATGGCGGACCTGTTGCCCAGTATAAACAAAAAGAGCAGAAAGTATTAACGCTTAAAGATGTAAATGCGGGAAGCATATTTAGTGGACCATTACTGATTATGGTTAACGGGTACAGCGCATCGGCTTCCGAATTGTTTTCTGCCGCCCTGCAGGATTATAACCGTGCTGTAATTGCCGGAACGCCAACCTACGGAAAGGCAACCGGGCAGGTCGTTTTCCCGCTTGATACTACTGTAACAACTGAAACGCTGCACAGCAGCAATGCGGAACATTTTATAAAAATAACCGGTTCGGCGCTGTACCGTGTTAACGGAACTACCGCACAGCAGGAGGGCGTTATCCCCGATATTATTTTGCCTGATCTGTTACAAACCGTTGGAACCAAAGAAAAAGACGAAAAGTTTGCATTCAGGCTTGCACCAGTTGAATCCAACAAATATTATAAGCCGTACCCCCCTGTTCGTAAGGAGGAATTAAAAGCCATTGCTCAAACGGTTACGGATACCAGCTCCTATTTTAAAATGCTTAAAAACTATGAACTGCAGATCAAAGGCTTAATGCAGCAAAGCGAAATTTCATTAAAAATGGAAGACATGCTGCGATATAAAAAAGAACGCCAAAGCTGGCTGGATACTTTAGAAGCATACCGGCCGCATGCTTTTTTTACGGTAGCCAACCATGTTATGCGTACGGAGCGGCTTAAAACAAGTGAATGGCTTACCGAGATGGATAATGAAACAAGGGCTTCCCTTGCCAGTGATGCTTATATCGGTATTTGTTATCTGTTGCTGGTGAAAATGATCCCGGGATAAGCGGTGCTAAATGATTTCCCTTTAGTTTCAAAGCTATACAATGCAAAACCCTGAAATATGATAAAAATAACCACAACCCTTTTGTTATCCTTTTTGCTCCCATTTGCCATTGGATCTTTTGTTTGTGCTCAGGAGCAAAGTCCTGTGGATTATATGGAGCAGATTGACAAAGCGGAGCAGGAAGCCAATCAGAAGTACCTGGCCTATGTAAGCGCGGCTGCGCACAGCGGACGGATAAAAAAAGTAGAAAGGATGCGGCAGCAGTTGCTCGATGGTATTATTAACAGCCGTAACAATCTAAGAGGTATTCCTTTATATAAAGGTGAAAAGGAATTACGGCAAAGCAGCATTGATTATCTTGATCTGCTGTATCATGTTTTTAATGAAGATTATGTAAAAATCGTGAATATAGAAGAGATCGCCGAGCAATCGTTCAACGAAATGCAGGCCTATTTGCTGTTGCAGGAAAAAACAAGCGAAAAATTAAACGATGCCCAGGCAAAGCGGAATGACGCCTCGAAAAAGTTTGCGGAGAAGTATAATATAAGGCTTTTGGAAGAAGCTTCGGCGATGAGTGAAAAAATGAATAAGGCTGCCGATGTTATTAAATACCGGAATGGCATATACCTGCTTTTCTTTAAATGTAACTGGCAGTGGAATGAAATGAATAAGACGATACAAAGTAGTAAAGTAAATGATATTGAGCAGGCGCGTAACGCAGTGATGACCTATGCAGACGAGGGGCTGACTTCGCTTGGCACACTGAAAGGCTTTGATGGCGACGCATCGCTGGTGAATACCTGCAAGCAAATACTAAACCGTTACAGGCTGGTGGCAGATAAGGAAGTGCCGGGAATCATCACTTTTATTCTTGCATCTGAAAATTTTGAAAAAGTAAAGAAATCCTTTGATGCCAGGCCGGAACGGGAGCGCAAAAAGCAGGATGTGGACCAGTACAACAAAGCGGTAGAGGAAATGAATGCCGGCGTAAACAGGTTTAACGCAGCCAACAAAAGCCTGTATGAAACCAATAAAGACCTGGTCAATTTATGGCAAAAAACAGATAAGGACTTTTCCGACGGGCATACGCCTTATTTCAGGCGATGACAGGTGTAAAGGAAATTAGCCAGAATACGCATAACAGAAAAGTACCAAAGCCCGGATTTATTTTCCAAAAAAATAAAACCAGCTTAAAAAAGCGGCAAGCAGTATTATAAACAGGAATGTCCATATACCACCGCTATTATCATTTTCTTTTTTCCACAACAGCGCCTGTGAGGGTTCATGAGGGAAGGTCTTTTTCATGAGGCCTAAGAAATCATAAAAAGCATCCTGTATATTATTGGTGGTGGCGGCACCATGTTCGGGCTTTGTTGCTTCAATATTAATGATGGTGCCATCTTTCTGGTCCGGAATGAGTTTTACGGATATGATTACAATGCAAAATGATTTTATCCAGCCAAAAAGAAATGAATTTGCTGATATATTCTTATAGTACGATTCAGGATAGCCTTTCCCTTTATCTAATAATGCTCCTATGGTGTCTTTCACTGTTTCCAATTTGTGGTCTACCTTCAGCACCGTTTTCATACCGGATATATGTGTTTTTTCCCTCATCTCACTACGGTTAATGTAATAATAACACAATCTTCTTGCCATAATAACAATCCAACAGGGTGGTTAGGCAGATGTTAACAATTTGAATGAAAATGTTAATACCATATAAAGTTCTTGGGGGCGCTGATGAAAGAAAAAACAGCTCGGACTGCGTTCTGCTCTACCTGTTATTCCCGAACAGAAGGAAGTGCCGAAAAATTTTACGGAAAGGCTTCGGTAATAAAGCATGCCGAAGTATTCGAAATTTGCAAATAGGAACCCCAGCCTTCTGATGAAGAGATAAGAAGGCTGTTTCCCATGCTGAAGCAGTAAGAGTAGCGTTACCCGAATCTTTCCACAGCAAAGGGCGCCAGGTTAATGCTGCTCTTTTCTTCATTTATTATTTCGCTTACCAATTTTCCGGTGCCTGCACCCAGGCTTAATCCCAGCATGGCATGACCGGTAGCAATCACCACGTTGCTGTAGCTTTTTATTTTTCCTATATAAGGCAACCCATCGGCTGAACACGGACGGTAACCATACCATAGCTGATCCTGTGCAGGCATGGGAACATCAAATTCGGGGAAAAAGCTTTTCACGGCGTTTAAAATTCCCTGCACTCTCTGGTAACGGGGCGGGGTAGTTGTAGATACCACTTCCATCGTTCCTCCAAAGCGGATCTTGTTGCCGTCCATGGGAGTAATGGCTACCCGGCCTTCTGCCAGCACAGCCGGGTGATGGAGCCGGTAGGGAGCATCTTCTAAAGTTACCGAGTAACCCCGTCCTGGCATGAGCGGAATTTTAGTATTTACCATGGCGGCTATCCCGCGGCTCCATGCCCCGGTAGCGATCACCACCGCGCCGGCATCGAAATCTGCAGCCGGTGTAATTACTTTTTTGATTATTGTTCCGTTTTTTTC
This sequence comes from uncultured Sphingobacteriales bacterium, assembly GCA_937871285.1. Lineage (GTDB taxonomy): Bacteria > Bacteroidota > Bacteroidia > Chitinophagales > Chitinophagaceae > Agriterribacter. The sequence goes on from CALMQS010000117.1 coordinate 18,550, forward strand.
AAAGCCGGTTACCGGCGTTCCGCTTACCAGCTTCACCCCGTTTTGCCTGAGCAGGGAAAGCAGTCCCTGCATTAATTTATTGGGATAGAGGTGCGCATCGCACTTAAACAAAACAGCGCCGAGTGCATTGATCCTTGTATGGGGTTCCAGTCGTTGTAGCGCGTCTGCATCCAGTAAGGAAGCCTCCAGCCCCAGCGATTTTGCCTGTTCTATGGTATGACTGGCGTGTGCTGCCACGGCCCGGGTTTGAAATATTTCCAGCAGACCTTTATGTTCATAGGCAAAATTAAATCCGGGGATGGCCGCCCAGCTTTCATATTCGCCCTGGCTCAGCAAAGCAATATCACGTAAAGGGATAGCCGAATTTTTTACATGCCGTGCATTGGCGCTGCGGGCAAACCTGAGCCCCCAGTCAGCCAATGAACGGTTTAAGGCAGGTTGAATATAAAACGGGCTTTGCGCATTAAACATCCATTTTAAACCCCTCCATACTATACCGGGAGCGGCAAGGGGAACAAAATGACTGGGGCAAACATAGCCTGCATTGCCGTAGGAACAATTATCGGAAAAATCATTTTTGTCTATAACGGTAACAGTATGACCAGACTGTTGCAGGTAATAGGCAGAGCTTAAGCCTATGATGCCGCCGCCAATAACAACTATATGTTTCATTGAGTTTCAGGTTTCGAGTTTCAGGTTTCAGGGTACAGGTTGCAAGTTACAAATTGTGCATGCCTAAAATAGGTTGACAAAAAACAGTCACTTATGATGAGGCAAATT
>CALMQS010000118.1 GCA_937871285.1 uncultured Sphingobacteriales bacterium
CTAAGTGATAGTATTGGGCAACTATAAATCAGGGAAAGTAACAATAGTTCAAACGGGTGCATTTAAAATTGTCGCCGGTTGGTGGGGACACCAACCGGGGCGGCCTGCCGTGGGCGGTGTCTCCACCGCCCACACGAAGCAAAGCGGTGCGACAATTTTAAATGCACCCGTTCAAACGCTTTGCATACTATATCAGGGATAAATAGCTGAAGCTTCAGTAGTGCCACAGCTAAATCAAGGCGTGTGCACGGATGTGTTGTATCCTCATCCGTGCTTGTCCCGATAGCTATCGGGATTGTTACTTTTTCTTTCAAGAGAAAAAGTAAAGAGAACATTTATCACTAAAGAGACAAAAAGTAAATAAAATGAAAACCCTTCGGATAAGGATTTGCGCTTTAAATACCTGATTCCAATCATTTGTCTTTTATCTTTCTGCGAACCCGGCTCAAAGTTTCGGGAGTAAGCCCCATGTAAGAAGCGATCATGCGCTGGGGAACGCGTTGTATTAGATTGGGGTAAAGTTTGGTTAAGTTAATATACCGCTCTTCCAGCGACAGGCTTAAAATAGAAGTGAGCCTTTTTTGCATTGCCATATAGGCGCCTGTTATCTGTAAGCGGGTGTATACTTCATATTCAGGGATCTGTTTCATTATTTCTTCCTGTGCGCTTTTGCTGATGAGCACCAGTTCCGAATCTTCCAGCGCGTCAATATTGTAGGTAGCGGGGTTACCGGTCATAAAACTATGCAAATCAGATATTGTCCAGCCTTCGAACGCAAACTGGATGATATGTTCCGACCCTTTTTCATTAACCGAATAAGCCCTTAACGCGCCTTTTTCAACAAAAGCAGCATATTTGGCCACATCACCCTCCTGCAGCAGGTATTGATTTTTACGAATTTTTTTAGGGGTAAGATAGCGCTTTATGATATCCTGTTGTCCGGAAGTCAGTGCTATCTTCTCGGCCATCTTTTCAAAGAAAAATTCATACATAAAACATTTCAATTAACCCGGTAATAAAAAAACTGCTTCCTGCTGCTGATGCTCCTTAATACGGCCAGCACCAATTCCGGTTCATGCTATTCCTGTCCAAGCTGCATTATCTTTTTTCGTTCGCCTACTATCCATATAATATCCCCCCACTCAAAAACAGAGGAGGAATCCGGGTTCAGTATCCTTTCTTTTTCACGTTGTATGCCTACAACCAGTCCGTTTGTACGTTCCCGTAAGCCCGAGTTACGTATGGTTAATCCTTTTAAACGGGTATGTTCATCCACGAGTATTTTTTCAAGAGAGATGTCGCTGATGTCCAGTTCTTCCCCCGCGATGCTTTCCGTTGCATCAAATACCGGTTTAAATACCTGGATCTGGTCGTCGGTGGCAATGATCCCCACATGATCAAAAGGCAATAACCTGTTATGACGTCCCGGAATATTAATAAGCTGCTCACCCCTTTTAATATAAACAATATTTATTCCGTATTTCTCCCGCCAGGACAGTTCCATCAGTGTTCTGCCAATATATTCAGCGTAAGGATTCACCTCCATTTCTATAATATGAGCATCCCAGGGCACCAGGTCCGAACCAAAATCAACATTCTTCCTTAAAATATTGGTTTCTGCCGACCCGCCATTTGCAGCGGCTGTTTCCCTGGCGTTAAGATTGGTGATAAAACGGCTTTCAATACGCTGATAGAATTTTTGAATCCTTTTAGAGAAAATGATCAATACCAGTATCGTAATGGGTATGGCCACCAAAAGCGCAACCTGCGTAGAAGCCAGCCGGTCAACCCAGAAGCCAATGGCCAGCACGCCTACAATATTCCTGGCTATTTCCACAATTAAAAGCGGGCCGCGGTTGTATTTCTTGTCTATCCAAAGTTCCTTATACGCCTGGTTATTGGGTCTTTTAGCCATAAGGGCCCACATAAAGGGTGCGGCAGCGCCGAGCGATATCACCAGCACAATAATTATCCTTAATGTTTCATCTTCCACTCTTTCATGAACAAAGGGCAGCAGGAAATTGGATGAAACCAATATAAGCGCCAGTAAAATAATACCATTGGTAAGGGCAATTCTGCCATAGCTTTTTAATACAATTTTCCAGTCGCTTTCGGCCTGGATGCTTTGCGTGCTGGACGAATACCTGTTTAGCCTGTTCACCCATTTATCAGGCAGCAGCTTTGCTATAAAATTATAAAAAGGCTCCGAATACTTAATGAGATAGGGTGTTGTGAAGGTGGTAATAGCAGAAGCGCCAACCGCTACGGGAAAAAGAAAATCGGAGATCACACCTAATGAAAGCCCCAGTGTAGCCACAATGAAAGCAAACTCCCCTATTTGCGCCATACTCATACCCACCTGCACCGATTGTTTGAGCGGCTGTCCCGAAAGCAGCGCGCCCAGCGTAGTACTGAATAGTTTTCCAAATAAGGTAAGCAGCGTTACGCAAAAGATGGGCCACGCGTATTCCACCATAGCCTCAGGATTGATCATCATACCAACCGACACAAAAAACACGGAGCCAAACAAGTCTTTTACCGGCTTGGTAAGATGTTCTACTTTTTCCGCGAAAGTGGTTTCCGCTATGATAGATCCCATAACAAAGGCGCCCAATTCTGCCGAAAAACCAACCTGCGTAGCCAAAACCACCATACCCAGGCATAACCCAATAGAAAGAATAAGCAGGGTTTCTTCATCCATTAATTTTTTTGCCCTTTTTAAGAAGGTAGGTAAAAGAAAAATGCCGGTTATAAACCACAAGGCCAGGAAGAATAACAGCTTTAGAATGGTTAATAAAATCTCCGTTCCTTCAAACTGCTGGGTAACGGCCACTGTTGAAAGCAATACCATCAGTAATATCACAACAATGTCTTCTACCACCAGCACGCCAAATACAATACGGGCAAACTGTTTTGTTTTTATACCCAGTTCATCAAAAGCCTTGATGATAATGGTAGTGGAAGAGCTGGCCAGCATACCGCCCAGGAAAAGGCTGTCCATAGTAGACCAGCCCAATATTTTACCCAGGAAATAACCCGCTATGGTAATAAATAAGATTTCAACAAAGGCGGTGATAGAGGCAGACCCTCCTACCCGCATTAATTTTTTAAAGCTGAACTCCAACCCCAAACTAAACAGGAGAAAGATAACACCGATCTCTGCAAGCGTTTTTACATTTTCATTGTCTACCACCGTTGGTATAAGATGAAAGTGCGGACCTACCAGAAATCCGGCTATGATATAGCCCAGTACCAGGGGCTGTTTAATCCGTTTAAAAAGTAAGGTTACAATGGCGCCGGCCATTAATATAAGCGCTAAATCCTGAATCAGTTTCGGTAGATGCCCCATCAATAGTTATTTACAAGCTTTTGTGAAGTTTTTAAAGTACGCAAAAATATTTAAAAAACTTCAGTAAAATACATTTCCAGGAGCCGGGTACAGGATCAGGAGTTACCGGCGTTAAAAACTGAAGATGACCGATATCCTTTTGCAGCATGACAATCGTCATAACAGACGCCATTTTTCCAACTTATTTTGTACCGGCATTCGTTACATACGATGTGCCGGAACCCTTCATTTACACAACAACAAAATGATTATGAAAAAAAATTATTTATTCTTTGCAGTCCTGCTCATGAGTACCATTTTATGGCTGGCATGCAATGATGCCGCTACCGGCACAACTGAAGCTGCTACTGCAACCACAGGTTCTGATGCTGTGCTGAGTGGCCAGTCGGGCGTACAGGACAATGAATCTCAAAAAGACGTGGTAAAAATAGCAGCGGGCAGCGCCGACCATACCACCCTCGTAAAGGCCCTGCAGGCGGCGGGATATGTAGACGCTCTTTCCAATGCCGGACCATTTACCGTGTTTGCACCTACCAATGCGGCTTTCGACAAGCTGCCTGCGGGTACCCTGACCGATTTACTGAAGCCTGCAAAAAAAGATGACCTCCGCAATATACTGGAATACCATGTGTATATTGGCGTGCTAAGGCCCGAAATGCTTACCAACGGGCAAACTTTCGGACAAGCCAACGGAGATAATATCAGCATTACGGTGAACGACGGAAAAACGCTGGTGAACGGAGCCAATATTATAGCTTCCATCCCGGCGTCAAACGGTATTATACATGTTATAGACGCGGTGTTGCTGCCCCCGGCAAAATAACAACCTGCCTGTGCAACTTCATAAAGAGTGCTTCCTATGTTACAGGACAGCACTCTTTATGTAACAGCACTCTTTATGTAACAGCACTCTTTATGTAACAGCACTCTTTATGTAATGGTGGAAGGGAGTGAACAGGCAGTAGGTAATAGTGAATCTCACCTCTCACTATTCACTATTCACCACCTCTCACTTCTCACCTCTCACGTTTAACATAGCGCAGATGTACGTCAATCCAATCGCATTATAGTCTTTCCGCGAGGAACAGGTACGCGCCAAATGAATGGTGCACCATAAACTTTTCCTTATCAACCGGGAAAACCGAAAAATAAGTTTCGTCTCCGTTTAGAATGACAGGATTACCGGTACGCACATAATTGTTGCTTTTAAAATACGCGGGCGGACTAAAGTCAGGAATGTGCTTTTGCACCGCCTTCGACATCATTTTACCGAGGTATTTCTGGTAATTCCTTTGTGCCCTGCGGGAAGGTTTATCTAATTTATTATACAGCCGTTTTAAAAAAATATTCTTAGGGAATCGCTGTTTTTTAATGAGCCCCTTAACGAGCGGAAATGGATTCACTTCATTAAAATCATCTGTGGTTTGCACAGAGAATGGCACTTCCGGTACCCAATCGGCGGCATTAACAACATTATAAGCCCAGCCATCCCGCGTGATGGTTTCATAGGCGTAGGCGAAATATAAGTTTCCCGGTTTGGGCGCGGCGCTGCAATAGGTTTTAAAGCAGATATCTGCAGGTAAAAGATTTTGCTTTTGAAGACTGTACAGATAAGCCGTCATTAAAAAGCTGATCGCGCCGCCCTGGCTATGTCCCACAATGTAAAAGTCTTTAATGCCAGCCTGGTAACACGCATCTATATGCTGTAAAATATCCTTCGATAAAAACGCTGTTGCCAGCAGCCAGCCCGCATGAACGGCTGCAAGCGGATTTTGGGCCAGCTCATACCTGAAAGTATCGGTGTCAGAAAGCTTTAATTCACCTTTTGCAGGAACCATTGCCGCATAAAAATTAGCCAGCCAGCTTTCCGCATTCAGGGTAGAGCCCCTGATGCTGATGGCAGCCATGCTGTCGGAACTTAGCCAAAGCTCCCACACATTATCCAGACCAACCGTTGCTGAGCGGTACCGGAGTGTAAACCGTTCGGGAGAAGGTATATTCTTCCCAAATTCAAGCTCGCTGTTCTTAGCAGTGAGCTTCAACAACTCTGTGTATTCCTGTTTATCAAAGCCCGGTTGCAATTTTTGCGCAGCAGCTTCTATGAAAAATAATACTGTTAGCAGTATAATAACATAGCGCTTCATGTGTTGTGTTTAAGGCTGCAATCTATAGCTTAAGCCGGATATTAGTGTGCTATAATTTTGTGGTTTGCAAACATGCCGGCTGACGCTCCCTTGCCGCGTACTGACCGCATCCGGGAATTGCGCGCCGTTGTACAATGTCTGCTATACGATGTCTCCGGCTTCGTATGCTGTATGTTCTCCCGGGACTTCGTCCCGCAAAGACCTGCCACACTAATGATACTGGTACGTGAGACACGTACCAGGGCCGTAAAATTAATTTACTTCATGCCGGCGTGTTCATAAAAAGTCATGCGGCCGGATATAGTTCATAATGGTGTTCCTGTCAAAGTTTAATTGATAATTGTAGTTGTCCACCGAAGCCAACTGATACAATTTTTTGAAGAGTGGAAATTCTCACTTCTTTAAGATTGTTCTCAATTTTTGAAATGTAGGATTTTGTTGTTCCCACTTTTTCAGCAAGTTGTTCCTGTGTCAAACCTTTTTCCCTTCTTGCTTCCTGAATTAATGCGCCAATTTTAAAGTTTTGATAACCTGCTTCAAGTTGGTCACGCTTTGCTGTCCCGGTTTTGCCATAATGCTTATCCTTAAACTGGGCAAGTGTCATAGTGTTATTTCCTTTCGTCTTCATATTCTTTTTTTATTTTAAGTGCTTTCTCAATTTCCTGCTTGGGTGTCTTTTGACTTTTCTTCTGAAAGCCATTTGCTAACACAATCAATTTTTCCTGATCAAAAAAACAAAAGATCCGAAAAATGTCGCTAGCTAAGTTTACTCTGACTTCATATAATCCGTCCTGCATGTGTTGAAGATAAGTTTCAGGAACTCTGTCAATTTCTTCAATCAGGTCAAGCGTCCAAACGATTTTATCCTTTACTTTCTGACGTTGTTTCACAAAAACGCTTCAAAATAATGTTTGTAAGTGATAACCGTTTCGGAATTTCTGTTTTTTGTTCACAATGCAAAGATAAGCAATTGTTGCCCTAAAGTGAAACTATTTTTTAAAGTCCTTCTATTGCAGATGTTGCCAGAGTGGCTGCGGTTAAATCGCATGTAAAGGCCAATGGTATAAGTATTATCTTAGCCTTAACCATCATATCGTGTATGCGTATAAAATTTATTCTCCTGGCTTTTCTTTTCAGCGCTTTTTTTGCTGTTTCCGCACAAAACAAATCAAGCATCTATCCGGTAGCGCTTACCTGCGAATATCTTGACGATCCCGGCGCACTGGATATAAAACAACCCCGCTTCAGCTGGAAGCTGGCCCCGGCAGACGCTTCGGCTTTTGCTCAAAAGCAAACGGCTTACCGTATAATGGTTGGTTCCACAAAAGACCAGCTTAACAAAAGCAAAGCAGATATATGGAACAGCGGCTGGATACCATCCGGCGAATCACATCTTATTCCTTATAAAGGCAAAGCACTTCTGTCGGATAAAGATTATTACTGGACAGTAAGTGTAAAAGACGAAAAGGGAATGGTATCGCCACTGAGCGAAACCGCGCACTTCAGCACCGGGCTGTTTGATCAGAAAGAATGGACCGCAAAATGGATCGGCACAGATGAAATATATGACCCCTATAAAGGCAGCAATAAAATACCCGATCCGTGGATGAGGAAATCATTCGATTTGGAAACAAAGCCCGAAAGAGCCGTGCTGTATGTGGCATCTGTAGGATACCATGAAGTGTATATCAACGGCAAAAAAGCAGACGCCCATGTTTTAGCGCCTGCCGTAACCGACCATACCCAACGCGCCCGCTACATTGCTTATAATATAACAACAGCCTTGAAACCGGGAAAGAATGTTATTGGCTTATGGCTGGGAACTTCCTGGTCTATATATGCTCCTTATGCTACACCCGATAAGCCGCGGACGCCCATGGTTATAGCCCAGACCGACATTACCGGAAAGCATAACCAGCGAATAGCCAGAATTATTACCGATGAAACATGGAAAACACATGCAAGCCCAAACCAGCTCATCGGGAACTGGGGCTTTGGTGTGGGCGGATATGGAGGCGAGATCTGGGATGCCAATAAAGAGATACCTGGCTGGAATGAAGCAGACTATAACGACGAGGCATGGAAAAATGTGAATGTATATACGCCAAAGCTGGAGCTTTCTGCACAGCAGGTTGAAACCAATGCATTGTTTGATGAGATACAGCCGGCTTCCATTGAACACCGTGCCGATGGATCCTACCGGGCAGATATGGGTGTAAACTTTGCCGGATGGATACAGGTTCATGTGAAAGGCAATCCCGGAGACACTGTGCGGCTGCTTTTTTCCGAACGGCAACAGGAGGACATGACCTACGGACTGCATAACCTGTATATTATAGGACCAACCGGTGAGGGCAGTTTTAAAAACAGGTTTAACTATAACTCCGGAAGATGGATGACGATACAGGGTGTAAAGCAGGCTCCGCAGAAAGCCGATATTAAAGGATGGATGGTGCGTACAGATTTCAAAACCACAACCTCTTTTGAATGCTCCGATCCTTTGCAAAACTGGATTTATAATACGGTAAGATGGACATTCGAAAATTTATCGCTCGGCGGTTATGTAGTGGATTGTCCGCAACGTGAACGATTTGGCTACGGGGGCGATGCCCATGCTACTGCTGAAACAGGATTGCTCAATTACAGGCTGGGTGCATTTTATACCAAATGGCTGCAGGACTGGCGCGATGTGCAGGGAACAGAGCCAATGGTTGGTAATATGAACGATACCACATGGGCGCATAAAAAGCCTGAAAGCGGACGGCGCCTCGGCGGCGGGATCTTACCTCAAACCGCCCCCACCTATCATGGCGGAGGCGGCCCGGCATGGGGTGGCATTGTGGTTACCCTGCCCTGGTTCCTTTATGAATACCTTGGCGACAAACGCGCCGTAGAGGAAAACTTTGATATGATCAAAGGCTGGCTGGGTTTCTTGGATACGCATGTAAAAAACAATATGCTCACGCGTTACGGAGGAAAATGGGATTTTTTAGGCGACTGGCTTTGGCCGGACGCTAATGCACAGGGCATGAACAATTATTCTGATGAAAACCTTTTTTTCAATAACTGTTATTGGATTTACAACCTGAAAACAGCCGTAAAGCTTGCCCGGGTTATAGGCAGGAATGAAGAGGCTGCACAATGGGAGAAACAGGCAAAACTGGCAAGCGAAGCTGTTCACCGTACCTGGTACCATGCTGATGATCACAACTATGCCGACAACAGCATGAGAAGCCTTGCTGCCGCATTGTACGGAGATATTATGCCTGCCGGATTGCGTCCTTTAGTGATGAAGCGATTAGAAAAAGAGATCCTGGTCAATCAGAAAGGACACATTGACGCAGGAATAACCGGGGGAACGATGTTGTTTAAAGTGCTCCGGGAAGAAGGACGCGATGATCTCCTCTATTCCATGACTTCCCAAACAACATACCCCGGCTGGGGCTTTATGCGTGAAAATGGCGCTACTACCATGTGGGAGACGTGGGAAAAAGATCTTACCGACCACTCCCTGCTGCATAGCTCTTATCTTTATCCCGGGGCATGGTATATTGACGGAGTAGCCGGGATCAGAAAGCATGATGATTACCCGGGTTTCAGGAAATTCAGCCTGCGTGTTCCTCAGTTCACCGGGGAGCAGCTAACATGGGCAAAAGCAGAATTTGATTCCCCTTCCGGGAATATCAAAGCCCACTGGAAGCGTGAAAACAATAAGCTGGTATACCTGGTTACGATTCCCCCGAATTGTACGGCAACCATTTATTTTCCTGATGAGGATGGAAAAACGGTTCAGGTAAATTCATCTTATGCAAAAAAAACAGGGATCAGCAAGGGCTATGTTGTATTTGAAGCGCCTGCAGGAACTTACCGGTTTGAGAATTAGCATTGAGCAGAAAGAGTTTTTTGTATCCCGCCCGCTATACGATGTCTCCGGACTTCGTATCATTTATGTTCTCCCGGGACGCTGTCCCGCAAAACGAAAACATTAAAAATATCGTATTATTGAAAATCCATGAACAGGCAGCTATATCAGTTTTTCACAGATGACCATCGCCGGATTGACGAATTGTTAGACCTGGCAACCCAAAACCCCGATGAAATTCAAATGGAATATTATCAACGGTTTCGCGCGGGGTTGCTGACGCATATCAAGATGGAAGAGAAAGTTCTTTTCCCGGCGGCACAAAAAGCAAACGGAGGCATTCCCGTGCCGCTTGCCGCAAAGCTTCGTCTTGAGCATGGCGCAATAACCGCTTTGATGGTGCCCCCGCCCACCCCCTCGTTGATAAAAGTGCTGCGGCATGTTTTAGATAAGCATGATATCGCAGAAGAAGAACCCGGTGGCATGTACGACGTATGTGCAGCACTCACCCAAAATCAAACCCTGGAACTTTTAGAACAGCTTGCTCATATTTCAGAAGTACCGCTGCACCCCCATCATCCGGCAGCTTTTGCGCTGGAAGCAGCCAAACGAGCACTAACACGGGCCGGCTACGATTTTGACAGCATTGCTTAATAGATTAAAACTGTGTAAACACTGCTATACGATGTCTCTGACGTTGTATGCAGTATGTTCTCCCGGGACGCTGTCCCGCAAAAATATTAATAGTCACGCAGGGGTTTTCATAAAAAACTATGCGGGACTGTGGTAAAATATTGACTCTGAAAAAGGCTATAATTTTTCACACTAAAAACTACCTCCCTGTTTCGCCGGGGTCTCGCCTGCGCTCAATAGCAAGGCTGTGAAGACCCCGTCGGGACGAAAATCATCCCACGCAATATGTTGGCGACGCCCCAGAGATAATCTTCCAATTGTTTTGAGTCATAATTTCAATTTTTTCAAATGCTTTTTTACTTCACGTTCTACCTGATCAAAGTCGGGCAGGTCTTTTATTTGTTCGCTCATGGAGCTTTGCCACCTGCCTTGGTATTGAGGTAAACGTTCAGTTAATTTTTTCGGAAAATCGGTGTGCAATAAACCTTTGTTTTTGCACTTGGTTTCAAATTCGTTCAGATAAAAATTTGCATCCATTTCATGTTCTTCCAGCAAATACCAGATGTCGTAAAAATCTCTCGCTTGCATTCGTTGCATCACGGAACGCATTTTTTCAACCAATACTTCCTCTAATGGATAACATAATAGTTGGTGTTCTTCCAAATCGGAATAGCCAATGAATACGTCATTCATTACTGGTTCAAAAACCAGTTGTTCACTGCGTGAAATATCAACTTTAACTCTTTTGCTATTTCCTTGTCCGCCAAGCGGACCAATGAAACTGATGTAAAAATTAATGCCGCCATCTTCATGGTCGTTGCTGTCAATGATGTTAAGCGGAATATTGGCTTCATCTCTTATGAATTCAAATACTTCTTTGAACCATGAGAAAATTTGGTCGTTGGATATTTCGGCATTCAGCAATGTAAAATCCAGGTCTTCAGAAAAACGATAATCTTCAAAATATACTTTCTTTAAAACGGTTCCACCTTTGAAAACGATTGCCCTCGATAGTTGCTTATGTTTGGCAATTCCAAACAGAATCCATGAAAGAATATAATCCTTTTCAATCTGCTGGTCACGTACCCCAACAGCCCTTGCTTTTTGCTGTATTTCTCCGGGTTTGATCATGTGTAAATGGCAGATTTAATGGTTTCCGTTTCCAAATTTTGTTGAATACTCCAACGGCTTATTCGCTTTCCTGTTTTAGGCAATTCGGTATCAAGCACAACATACGAGGCAGTTTTCATTTGGTGTAATTCCTGAATAATATTGGTGTTAATGTCTAATGTTTCTAAAAGGAAGCCCAATCGTTTTATTACAGCTTGCGAATCAAACTTTTTTGCGTACTCAAGAAGGGTATCGTATTTCATTTTGTCTTTTGAAATGTAGATTGCCCTTGCCACTTCCACTATTCCACCTGCATAATCGGGTTTAAACAAACAGTCAATAAAAGTTTTCTCCAAGTCAGAACAAAGCACCTTATTGAAACTGTCAACCCACATTTTTTTTGAACCAAAAAAATGTTTCTCGTTATGATAAATAAATTGAAAAGGGACTTCTTTTATTTTTATTTCCGATGGTCGTATTTGTTTTGATACAACTATTTGTTCTTTTAATGACGGTTGAGTAATAAGGTTGTGAATCTGTAAGGCGGAATAGTATCCGATATAATGTTTGGCATCATTGACTAAATGCTCCGCTATTAAATGCCAGTCAGGCATGTAAGTTTCCGCATTTTGCTCATACGGAATGATGTAATAAACACCTTCTTTCAAACGCATCAACAAACCTCTCTTTGTCATATCGCTGAGTAGTTCTCTGACGGCACTCGCTTTAGAGTCGGGCAGTGCTTTGTAAGCCAAAGAATAGTCAAAGCTATTCCTGTTTTGCCCGTTGAAATAGGATAGAAGTTCGTTCGATTGCGTTGATATGTATTTATTTTTCATAGTAATAATATCAGGATAAACCTGACAATAATGATACGAAAGATAATTGAGTTAATTGCCCCAATTCGGAAAAAAGTTATTGTTTATAGTGATATAGTCAGGATAAACCTGACATTATAGATATGAAACATCATTTTTAGGGGTGTGCTGGCAAAAAACGGCTGGGTTAGCTTGTGGCTGGGGCAAAAGCAAATGTGCCGTTTGCTGGTAAGCATAAAATTGAATTAAAAAATGTGCGGTGGGGAAATAGCTCAATAGATTAAAACCGTGCAAACACTGCTATACGATGTCTCTGACGTCGTATGCAGTATGTTCTCCCGGGACGCTGTCCCGCAAAAATATTAATAGCCATGCAGGGGTTTTCATAAAAAACTATGCGGGACTGCCGTAAAATATTGACTTTGAAAAAGGCTGTAATTTTTTCGCTAAAAACTACCTCCCTGTTTCGCCGGGGTCTCGCCTGCGCTCAATAGCAAGGCTGTGAAGACCCCGTCGGGACGAAAAATAGTTTACTTTTTCTTAGTTTTTAGGCGTCTGTTTGTCGTTGTGGTGTCGTCCTTTACACTTGCTGCTAACGGCCAGGGCTTTGTGCAGTTGGGGAATTGACCAACTGTCCGCCCGGAACCGAAGCTAAATTTATAACTAAAAGCCGAAGTTTAGAACTACTGCCCGGCAGAATTCCGTCCGCCGAATATGAAGCTGGGATATGCACTGCTGATGATTGTACTTCCGTCCACCCCAATTGCACAAAACCTGATGTTGAACTAAACCTACGGTAGCCTTCCGCACTATCCGTAACTTTAGTCCTCAA
>CALMQS010000119.1 GCA_937871285.1 uncultured Sphingobacteriales bacterium
GTGCGGGTGGAGGGACTCGAACCCCCATGCCTCGCGGCGCCAGATCCTAAGTCTGGTACGTCTGCCAATTTCGCCACACCCGCTTCCCGGGGCTGTCTAAAAAATAATAGTTTGCCACAAAAGCACGAAGCCATGATGAAAATAAAACCTGAAGATCATGACGCTGTGTCTTTGTGGCATATCTTCTATACCGGGCCTTTTGAGACAGCCTCAAAAGTTTTTTGGGACGGCAAAGGTAGTAGATTTTACTTAAATTTGGATTTATATGGATACTGATGTTAAAGCGCCAAAATACAACCTGAGCGAAGAAGAGGAAAAAAAGGAAATTGTTCGTCAATACAGGGCATTATTACGCTGCCTTAAACCTAAACTAAAACCGGGGCACAGGGAATTATTAAGACTGGCTTTTGAAATGGCGGCCGATGCCCACAAAACCATGCGCCGCAAAAGCGGTGAACCTTATATTTTACACCCTATTGCCGTGGCCAGAATATGTGTGGAAGAAATAGGACTGGGTGTACGTTCTACCATTTGCGCCCTGCTTCATGATACGGTTGAAGATACAGACCTTACCCTTGAAGATATTGAAAGAGCTTTTGGCAGCGAAATTGCACGTATTATTGACGGGCTTACCAAAATTGCCAATGTGGTGGATACTAATACCACGCAGCAGGCAGAGAATTTTAAAAAGATACTGGTTACCCTCACCGATGACCCCCGCGTTATTCTTATCAAGTTAGCCGACCGCCTGCACAACATGCGAACATTAGACAGCATGAAGCGGGAAAAACAATTGAAAATATCGAGTGAAACCGTATACGTGTATGCCCCGCTGGCGCATCGCATGGGGTTGTATACCATTAAAACGGAAATGGAAGACCTGGCCATGAAATACCTGGAGCCGGATATTTACAGGGAGATAGCAAGAAAGCTGGCAGAAACGCGGAGAGAGCGAACGCGGTATATCAATGAATTTATAAAACCTATCAAAGAAGGATTAGAAAAAGCGGGGCTGAAGGTAGAAGTGTATGGCCGGCCAAAATCTATCCATTCTATCTGGAATAAAATGAAGAAAAAGGGCGTGGCATTTGAGGAAGTGTACGATCTTTTTGCCATCAGGGTTATCCTGGAAACGCCGCCCGACCGGGAAAAGGAAGATTGCTGGAAAGCATATTCCATGATAACGGATATGTATACCCCATCGCCGGAAAGGTTGCGCGACTGGCTGAGCAATCCCAAGGCCAACGGCTACGAGGCGCTGCATACCACGGTAATGGGATCACAGGGTAAATGGGTGGAGGTGCAGATCAGAACAAAGCGTATGAATGAAATTGCGGAGAAAGGGCTGGCGGCACACTGGAAATACAAGGAAGGCACCAATGATGAAAGCCGCTTCGATAAATGGTTTACACAAATACGTGAAGCACTGGCACAGGACGTGAGCTCTATAGATTTCCTCCAGGATTTTAAAACCTCCTTCCTCGCAGAGGAAATTTATGTGTATACTCCCAAAGGTGATGTAAAGATGCTGCCCGTGGGCGCCACGGCATTAGACTTTGCTTTTTCGGTGCACAGCGTGGTAGGCTCAAAATGTATTGGCGCCAAGGTAAACCACAAGCTCGTTCCCATCAGCCATAAGCTCAGGAGTGGCGACCAGATAGAAATTATTACCAGCAACAAGCAAAAGCCGCATGAAGACTGGTTGAATTTTGTGGTAACCACTAAAGCGAAAAGCAAAATAAAAGACGCGCTGAAAGAAGAAAAGCGCAAAGTGGCAGGCGAAGGAAAATATACGTTGCAAAGGAGGCTCGAAAGCATAGGCGCAGCGGTAAGCCAGGCGAATATAGAAGAGCTGACTTCCTTTTATAAATTGGCCTCACCGCTGGATTTATATTACCAGATAGCGGTAAAGAACATTGACCTTAAAGAATTAAAGGAAGAATTCCAGGTGCTGGGCGATAAGCTGGTGCTGCCAAAACCGGTAAAAACCGACCCGGAAATAAAGCATTACGAACCTGATGCTAACCGGCCGGCACACAAAAAGGAAAATGAGCTGATTATTTTTGGAGAAAGCAGCGACAGGATCGTTTATACTTTGGCCAATTGCTGCAAGCCCATTCCGGGAGATGATGTTTTTGGATTTGTAAGCACGGGTAAAGGGTTAATTATTCATCGTACCAATTGTCCGAATGCCGCTAGGTTGATGTCTAATTTTGGCCACCGCGTAGTAAAGACCAAATGGGCCAAAAACAAGGAGATTTCTTTTCTTACCGGTTTAAAGATTGTGGGGCTTGATGATGTGGGTGTGATACATAAGATCACCAACCTGGTGTCGGGGGAATTAAAGATTAACATAGCCGCTTTAACCGTGGAGGCAAAAGAGGGGCTTTTTGAAGGCAATATAAAGTTATTTGTGCATGATAAGGAAGAGCTGGATGAACTGGTAGAGCGCCTGAAAAAACTGCCCGGCATTGAAGCGGTAGAAAGATATGATACGGAATTAAGCTAATTTTTTTCGCACCCGCTTAAGAAATATCTATAAAAAATAACAAAAGAGGAAAGCATATGATTTTTTCGTTATTTTTAAATAAAATAAAATAACAGGATTGATTAAACCCAAAACAAATGTTTGATGACCACCCAAAGTAGTGAGCATACGCTGGAGCTTCGCTTTACGGATATTTTTAAACGGCACGAATATAAACTGTACACGCTTGCTTTAGCCCTAACCAAATCGGATCAATACGCCAAGGACATTGTTCAGGATGTTTTTATGAAACTGTGGGAACATCGTAATCATATACACACCATCGCCAATATGGATGCGTGGTTATACCGGCTTACCGAAAATAAAGTGATTGATTTTTTGCGTAAAACCGCTGCCGACAAAAGACTGCGGGATGCTTTGTGGATGAACATGCAGCATATGATGAATGAAACGGAAGAAACCATATCCTCCAGGGAATATAAACAGGTTATTGAAAAAGCCATCAATCATTTGCCGCCCCAGCGTAAACGCATTTACCGCCTCAGCAAAGAACAGGGGCTTAATTACTGCCAGATCGCGCATGAGCTGGATATCTCCCGGCATACGGTTAAGAACCAGCTCTCTTCTGCCTTGCGCGCTGTAAGGAACTTTCTTTCCCGCACAATGAAGCTGTTTTTTTGAATTTTTTTCCACGCTAATAGGAACAATGCTGTGTTGCTTCGTCAATAGCAGTAAGATACGTATGTAATGGAAGAAAGAATACGATACCTGCTTCGGCAATATGAAAATAATAAATGCTCACGCGAAGAGCTGGAAGAATTGTTTGGTTATATACGAACTGCCCGGAACAGCGATGTTCCTTTAAAGCGAACGGTAAAGAAAATATACGATGATATCCGTAAAAACCATCCATCCTTTACGTATGTTGATGAAAATGGGCGGTTGATGCTTACAGAGCCGGAGCAGGTTATTCCGGCAGAAAAGGAAGGGGTATTTAAGAAAAAGACACAAGGCACCTTATGGATTTTCCTGCTAACAGGAATTTTAATGATATCGGCTGCCTTGTGGTTAATGCGCAAGGGTGTAACAGGTAACGGTACCCCACCTCCCGGCCGTGCCATTGCCCTAACCAAAAAATTTAGTAACCGCTCCGAACAAAAGTTCCTGCTGCTGCCGGACAGCACACAGGTATGGCTGAATGCCGCCAGTTCGCTTGAATTCCCGGATGAATTTACCGGAGGCAAAAGGGAGGTAGTGCTTAGCGGCGAAGCTTTCTTTATGGTGAAGCACATAGCAGGCTCACCTTTTATTATTAACACAGGTGAAATATCAACTGTGGCATCGGGCTCTTCTTTTAATATAAAAGCATATCCCGGCGAAAGAGAAGTTATGGTGTCGGTAAGCCAGGGTAAAGTAAATGTGAAACGGAACCGCGATGTGGTGGCTATACTCACTAACGGTCAACAGGTTAGAATTGATAATGCGGGAGAAAGGGTCGTTAAAAAAAATATTGCTGTAAGTAAAATAGCCGGCTGGCAACAGGGCGATATGATCTATGACGATGAAAACTTTAGGGATATTATTGCCGACCTGGAAAGAGTATATAATGTAAATATCATCATTTCAAATAAAGCGGTGCAAAACCTGAAAATATCCGCTTCATTCAAAAAGAACATAGGTATATCGCAGGCGCTGCTTCTGCTTTGCAGGCTATCGGGCGCACAATTGCATTCCGGCGGGCAGCAGTACGAGATACAATAAAAATTGTTGCTGCTTGGGGGTAAATGATGTTTGCTATTGTCATCATTATAATAAATGCATTACTTCACTGCTACCTGCATCAGCAACAGGCGTCAGCGTGGTTTGCAGGTTTATTCAGTTACTAAAACGGCAGCTTGCTCATGACAGTAGACAGCATCTGGTATATTCTCGGTAAAAAACTTGCAGGAGAAGCTTCCCCGGAGGAATTGGAAGAACTGGAGCAAATGCTGCGTCACCACCCCAACCTGCATTATCCCATACAGAATATTACGGACCTGTGGCGGCTAAAAAAGCCGATCGATCGGACAGAAGCATTAGCCTCGCTGCAAAAACATCTTTTACGCCTGGGGGAGACTGAAGTTCCAATACAGTTAGTTGCTGAAGATGCCTGTTCAGGAAATACGGAAAGCCGTGTAATAAAAAAAAGAAGCCGTTATTTCATGCAGGTTGCTGCTTTTAGCACTTTAGCCCTGCTGCTCTCTTATGCCGTTTATTATTTCAGCCAGGCAGGAACCGCAGGCAGGGAAGAAATGGCCGGGCAGGAAAAGCATGCAGCAGAGAAAAGCGAGATCGCTACCCGCCCCGGGGCGCATTCAAAGATCATTCTCCCGGATGGGTCAACGGTTTTACTGAATGCCGGCAGCAAATTAACGTACAATAAGCACTTTGATGCTGCCATCCGCGAAGTAGAACTGACAGGCGAAGCCTATTTCGACGTAAAAAAAGATGTGCAGCGCCCATTTATTATTCATGCACAGGAAATGAACATTAAGGTGCTGGGCACAGCCTTTAACGTGAAGTCTTATCCCGGCGATAAAAGCTCCGAAACCAGCCTGATACACGGTTCTATTGAAGTAACGATGAACAGCCGCCCGTATGAAAAAATAATACTGCACCCTTCTGAAAAGCTGGTAGTAATGAACGATGCGTATACAGGGAAGGAGGCGGTTGGGAAAAAAAACCGTGTTCCGTCTTCAGTAGTGATAAGTAAAATCAATTATGCGCCGGCCGACAGTGCCGTTATTGAAACATCATGGATAGATAACCGGCTGATATTCCGGAACAAGATATTTACCGAGTTAGCCGCAGAACTGGAACGCAAGTATGGAATGACCTTCAGGTTTGATGATGAAAATACAAAACAGTTGATGTTTGACGTGAATTTTAAAAATGAAACCATTCAAGAGGTATTGCAGGCGCTGCAGTTAGCCAATCCTTTTAATTACAGCATAGAAAAGGAAACCATAGTAATAACAAAATAATACAACAGCACGCATATGAAAAAATATAACAGCTCTTAGCTGCACAAAAAGAAAACGGGAAATGTTGGAGCATTTCCCGGTACGGTTACAAAACTTGCCTTACGGCTGAAAACGGAAGGCGCAAGTTTATTTTTATAACCCTTAATGATAAATATATGAAAAAAAACCGGCTCTGTTACAGGAGCAAATTACCGGCTGCTTATTTAAAAGTATTCACGATCATGAAGCTCACTGTTTTATTGATATTGTTTGGTGTTGCCCAGGCAATGGCCAATGTAAACGCCCAGGGAAAAGTTACGCTGAGCCTGAAGCGGGTGGCCATCAATAAAGCTTTCAATTCTATTGAAAAGCAGGGCTATTACCGCTTTGTTTTTAACAGCAACCTGAAGGGCCTTCAGCAGAAGGTGTCTGTTACATTTGATGAGGTATCCATTGATGAAGCGCTTACCCGTATATTGTCGGGCACACGGCTTACTTACCAGTTGCTGCAGGATAATCTTATCGTTGTACGTTTACAGGAACAGCAGGATGAACAGGCTAAGCAGGACAAAACGGTAACCGGTAAGGTAACGGATGAAAATGGTCAGCCTATGCAGGGCGTTTCTGTTACTGTTAAAGGAGCTGTTACAGGCGTAACCACCGATGCGGAGGGCAACTATTCTATTACGGTTCCCGACAACAGCACGCTGGTGTTTTCTTTTGTAGGATTCCAGGAGCAGGAGATCGTAGTTGTTGATCAAACAAATATTAATATTACCCTCACTGCTTCTTCAAGCCAGCAGTTAGGCGAAGTAGTGGTGATTGGATATGGCACTGCAAAGAAGGCTGATTTAACCAGTTCGATTGCAACTATTAAGCCGGAAGACTTGAAGAAAACCCCGAGCGGGGCCCTGCTTAATGCCGTACAAGGCAATGTAACCGGTGTACAAATCAGCAGCCTGGGCGGCCCGGGTGATGCACCCGAAATTAATATTCGTGGAATCAAATCCTTATACGGGGGAAGTGTTTTATATGTAGTGGATGGCGTATTCGTTGACAATATTGATTTCTTAACACCCAATGATATCCAGGATTTCCAGGTATTAAAAGACGCTTCATCTGCTGCTATCTATGGGTATAAGGCTTCTAACGGGGTAATAGTAATTACCACCAGGGGCGGCAGGTATAACAGGGATGCAACCGTTACTTATTCCGGTTATTACGGTGTGCAAACGCCTACTAATGTAGTAAAAATGGCTAATGCGGAACAATTTGTGAACTTTGCCAATGAATCAGGTTCCAGCGTTGAAATTGCCAGTGTGCAGGCGGCTATTGCCAGGTATGGAAGGAGCCGGGTTAACCCGAACTTACCCGCTGCAAATACCGATTGGTACAGAGAAACACTGCGCACTGATGCCCCCATTATGAACCATGATATTTCTGTTGACGGGGGTTCTCAAAAAGTATCCTATTCTGTAGGGGCCAGTTATTTTACCCAGGACGGGATGTTAGATATAAAAAGCAGTAGTTATCAACGGTACAATTTAAGGGCAAAATTAGAAGCAAAAGCCAAAGATTGGTTAACTGTAGGCGCCGGTTTGGTTTATAGTAAAAGTGAGCAATACGGCTACGGCAATATTAACCCATGGGCAGAAATATATTATGCCGTGCCTATCCTGCCGGTGCTGGATGCCAGTTATGCCGGCCAAACGGTATATTCCGAGCCTTATTCTTCAGCAAAAGATGCAGGGTACAGGGATCATCAGAACCCATTTCCCAACATAAATAATGTAGACAACCTGGGAGAAAGAAGAAGGGTCACGGCCAATGTGTTTGGCGATTTTCATATTCTTCCAAAAACGTTAAACTTCAGAACAAGCCTTTCTTATAATAACAAAAATGATAACAACAGGCTGATGAATTTGCCTTATTATATAGCCGATGCTTATCAAAGAAGTTTAGTACAATCATCCATTACAAGGTCTAATGTACTGGAGGAAAATTATACGTTTGATAATACGCTAACATATACCAAAATATTTGGCAACCACGATGTTACCGCCATGGGGGGATTTTCCTTCAGGGATGAGAAGTACACTTTCTTTTCAACAACGGGAAATTTTTATGAAGGCCCCTTTTCAAGGGACTTAGAGCAATCCTGGTATATTCAAAATACCTCCGCAAGCTCAAGGGTATCATCAGATGATGGAACCAGGGTATATAGTCGCTCCTATTTTGGACGCTTGCAATACAAGTACAAAGATAAGTACATTGCATACGCTACATTCAGGAACGAGGCTGCCAACAAGTACAACCAGCAAAGAGATATTACACTGCCTTCTGTTGGGCTGGCCTGGATTGTTTCCAGCGAAGATTTTATGCAAGAGGTAAATTCTATCAATTTTTTGAAATTTAGAGCGGGCTGGGGCCGTTTGGCCAACGGTAATGTACCAACGGCAAGGGCACAAAGCGCCGATGCTGTATGGAGTGTGTTCAACGATACAAAAGTAGACGGCTTTAATTTTTCAACTTACCAGGATAATTTAAGCTGGGAATTTAACGAAGAGCTGAACATTGGGGCCGACCTGGAATTGTTAGACAGAAGGTTGAGCATTACTGCAGATTACTTTGTAAAAAATACCAAAAACCTGGCTATTCCTGTATTGCCCCAGGTAGGTAGGGAAGAAAGCTATAATAATGTGGGAGCTATGCGTAATAAGGGTATAGAAATTTCTGCCACCTGGAGAGGAAAGATTGCTGAAGATTTCGGGTATACGATAGGCGGTAATTTCAGCACTATTCATAATGAAGTTACCGACCTGTTCGGGCAGGCTTTTATAACCAGGGGGCCATTAGCTGAGTTTCCTCAACGATTGACGGTAGGACAGCCCTTTGATGTATTTTATGGATACGATATTACAGGCGTTTATCAAACCCAGGCTGAAGTAGATGCAGACCCGGCAGCAGCAGCTGCAAATGCAGCCGGTGCAGGAACGGTAAAACCGGGGTATTTTAAATTCAGGGATGTAAGCGGCGGGCCTGATGGTAAACCTGATGGTGTATTAGATGCTAACGACAGGATATATTTAGGCTCCCCGGCCCCTACTTATTATTATGGTGGTAGCATTGGGTTAAACTATAAAAACTTTGATTTATCGGTACGCATTTACGGGCAGGGTGGAAATATAATCTTCAACAGTAGCCGTGCCGAAGTTTTCAGGAACCAGGGAAGAAATATAGACGCTCAATTAGCCGAAAACCGCTGGCATGGCGAAGGAACCTCCAACAGCTACCCCTCCTCTGAAGGGTACAGGGTAGCATGGAATCAAAAAGCTTCAAGGTTCTGGTTAGAAGACGGAAAATTTTTCAGAATACAGAATATACAATTAGGATACTCCATAGAAAAACATAACAAAGTACCTGAAATGCGTTTTACCCTTACTGCCGACAGGCCTTATGTATGGTCCAAGAGTAAATCAACCAATGTGGAAGTAGGTTTTGATGGCATTGATTCGGGTACTTATCCTACCCCCTCCGTATTTACCATTGGTTGGAGCGTTCAATTTTAATATCAGCATTTTAAACTAAATAAAATGAAAAGCAAAAAATATTTATTGGCGCCTTTATTAATTATCACAGCGTTTTTATTAACGGATTGTAATAAGCAATTAGATAAGCCAAGGGAATTGGAAACCCAGGCCGGAAGCGTGGATTACACCAACCCCAGCGCAGCAAAAGCGGCTTTGGTAGGGGCGTATCAATCATTCTATGATTTTTGGTGGGAACACGTTCCTTTATTATCAGTTCGTGGAGACGATGTAAATTCCGGGGGCGGCAGGAATGGCGTATTCGATCAACCTCCTTTTCACGATACCGATATGTTTGTGTATGATGATAATTTTTGGATGATAAATAATGCCTGGGATGGCCTGTTTCAGCATGTACTGCAAATTACAGCGCAAATTGAACAATTGGAAAAATTCAGGGAAGGCGGTGTAAGTGCTGCATTGATAGATCAATACATTGCCGAATGCCAGGTATTGAGGGGCTGGCTTACATTAACCTTGTCAAGAACATTTGGCGGGGTGTTTAAAGTAACCACTACGGATCCAACAGTGCTTGAAATGCAGACTAAAGACGAGATCATGAACTGGATTAAAACGGAAATGGAAGATGCATCAACGAAGTTATTGGATATGCACCCTAACCAAAGAACTGATTTAAAAGGAGGGGCTACAAAATATACCGCTTTAGCAATAAAGGCAATGGCCGAGCAGGAATTAAAAGATTATAATGCGGTAGCGGCTACCACGGGGGAAATTATTGCTTCCGGCAAATTTAGCCTGTACGGCGATTTTAATAAAGCATTTAAAACCGCAGGTAAATTATCCAATGAGAATATTCTGGAAGTGCAATACTCCGATTTTAATGCAGGTTCGGGGGATAGCCGGAATTATTTAAATGATTTTTTTGGTCCTACAAACTGGACGCCTGCAGTTAGTGGCGCCGGTGGCGGCTGGGGATTTTTTGAGCCAAGTGAGAAATACATTAAATTTATGTTGAACAGGGGAGAGCGGATCCGTCTTCAGACAAGTGTAATTTTTACACCCGATGGTATTGATAAAATAAAATCAGACCCTGCATTTTCTACGCTGCCGGCATGGGTTTCTAACACCACCCCCGAAGGGGATGTTTTCTTAAATTCCCCCAGGGTTTATTTCTATAGCGGCAAGCATTACCTTCCTACAACAGAATTAATACCGGGAAGGACGGGTTATGCCAGTAATAAAAACATGATCATTACCAGGTATGCGGAAATATTGTTAATGTATGCGGAAGCGGTAACCCGTGGTGGCGCCGCTTCTGCAGGAAGCGCAGATAATGCCGTAAACTTAGTAAGGGCAAGGGCAGGTTTGGCGCCTTTATCCGGGGTAACCAGCCAGCAGGTAATAGATGAGAAATATGCGGAATTGGCTATGGAATGGGGTAACAGGTATTATGATATGATCCGTTTGGAAAACACTGCCGAGTTGAGTTATGACGGCAGAACGTTTACCATGGCCAAAAAATACCTTCCTTATCCTTTACCGCAATTAGATAAGAGCCCTATTTTGAAACAATACGCAGATACACATCCCGATCATTAATTTATTAATTATTACTATCATGAAAAGTATTTTTAATTATATTATTACAGGGATAGTGTTATCATTATCCTTTATAGCCTGTAAGAAAGGCTACATAGATCCGATTTCGAAAGTAGCTGTCGGAAATGATGAACAGGCGCCAACAGTAGAAATAGTTAGCCCATCAGCCGATATTCAATATCCGGCTATCACCGAAGCTGCAAATTTTGATTTTAAATTTAATGTCAGCGATGACATTGAGCTAAGTAAAGTTGATATTTCCTTAGATGGTAATTTATTAGAGTCATATACCAGCTTTATAGACTACAGGGGAATATCGGGCTCTTATACTTATGCCGATTTAGGTTTAGGCGCCCATACTTTTGAAGTTGTTGCAACTGATTTATCCGGGAAAAGCACTACTAAATCATTTGCGTTTAACATTACGAAGTACAATAAGGTTTTAGAAAGTGAAACCTTATATGTTCCTTTTAATCCGGGTGGTGATTATAAAGATCTGATAAGCTTTGTTTCCCCGGCTGTTACGGGCAGCCCTGGTACTACAGGTGCAACCGGTGGGCACAATGGCGCAGCTTATCAGGGAGCAGCTGATGCTTATTTATCTTTCCCTATTGCCGGGTTATATGGCACAAATAATGAGATGAGCTTTTCTTTTTGGTATAAGCTTAATAATGTACCTGACAGGTCGGGGCTGGTAGTAATAGGCAATGATGATGATGTTGATACCAGGAACCAGGGATTTCGTTTATTCAGGGAAAATGCTGATCAATCCATGACTATCAATGTAGGAACCGGCGCGGCGGATTCATGGATTGGTGCAGGTTCCCAAACTTCAGGTATCGGAGTATGGAAATTTATTACGGTAACCATATCTTCTGCTGAAACAAAAATATATGTTGACGGTGTACAAAAAGCCGCCGGAACTTATACAAGTGCAATGGATTTAACAGGTTGTACTTCGTTAGTTTTAGGATCAGGCGGGCCTACATTTGCTTACTGGGATCACAAATCCGATTTAAGTTTATACGATGAATTCAGGGTATTCAATACGGTATTAACACCTGACGACATTCAACTTTTAATGCAGTAATACAATTACAGGCTTAAACTAAATTACCACATTTTAAATGCTTTACGGTACGGCAAAACCGTAAAGCGTTTTTAATATAAAAACCCGCAAGCATACCCTTATTACATACCATTAACGCTTTGATTTTTTTTAAAACATGCAGGTCTGGGAAATGAGAAAAATATTATTTGCAGTTTTGTTGTTTCATGTGGGTTTAATCAGCGCATGCAAAAAGAACAGCGATCCTGCACCACCATCCCCGGCTTCCGATTTTTCTATCAGCAGTTGGGATGTGGACGGGGTTACTAACCGTGATGACAACAAAGGAACAACCGTAAACCCGGGTATCCGGCTTTATTTTCCGGCCGCAATTGACAGGGCTTCGGTTGCTTCGGCTATTGTGCTGCACACGGCCGGTTACCGTGTAAACTATCAGAATGGCGACAGCACATTGGTAATACAGCCAGCAGCTGCCTTATCCTACCTTTCAAACTATAAGCTTACAGTTAGCAATACCCTGAAATCAAAGGCCGGGGGAGGTTTGATTTTTCCAGTTGAAATAAAGTTGCAGACCGGGTATAACACCGCAGACAAATTTCCTGTAATAAGTGACAGTGCCCTGCTTGATAAAGTACAGCAGCAAACATTTAAATACTTCTGGGACTTTGGTCACCCTGTAAGCGGGTTGGCAAGAGAGCGAAGCAACGGCAATAATGACGTGGTTACTTCAGGCGGTTCTGGTTTTGGCATAATGGCTATACCGGTGGCGGTTAGCCGGAATTTTATTACCAGGGCCGATGGGCTTGACCGTATGCAAAAAATTGTTGGCTTTTTAAAGAACACGGCGGTTAAAGTGAAAGGTGCATTTCCCCACTGGCTGAATGGCTCTACAGGCGCTATCATTCCTTTTAGCGCCAATGATGATGGCGCAGACCTGGTGGAAACTTCTTATTTAATGGCGGGGCTGCTTACTGCCAGGCAATATTTTAATGGGGCAGACGCTGATGAAACTGCTTTAAGGAACGATATCAATGAGCTGTGGAATGCAGTGGAATGGGACTGGTTCAGGAATGGCGGGCAAAACGTTCTGTACTGGCACTACAGTGATGCAAAACAATGGATCATGAACTTACCGGTACAGGGCTGGAATGAATGCCTCATAACTTATATACTGGCAGTGTCTTCCACTACTCATAGTATTCCTCAATCGGTTTATACAAATGGCTGGGCCTCCGGTTCATCATTTTTAAATGGCAATGCTTATTACGGATACCAGTTGCCGTTAGGGCCGCCGCTGGGAGGTCCGTTGTTCTTTTCACATTACTCATTTTTAGGGATAAACCCCAATGGGCTAAGTGATGCTTACGCAAACTATACCACGCACACCACCAATCATTCACTAATTAATTATGAGTATTGCAAAGCAAACCCCAGGGGAAGGTATGGCTATGGTGATAGTTGCTGGGGACTAACGGCAAGCGATATACCCGGCGGCTATACTGCCAGCTCACCAACAAATGATATTGGAGTGATTGCACCCACTGCTGCTATATCTTCATTGCCATATACTCCTGCAGAGTCAATGAAAGCGCTCAAGTTTTTTTATTATGTATTGGGAGATAAAATATGGAAGGAATATGGCTTTGTTGATGCATTTTCACTGCATGACCTGTGGTTCGCCAATTCTTTTTTAGCCATAGATCAGGGCCCGCAAATTGTAATGATTGAAAATTACAGAAGCGGGTTATTATGGAACTTATTTATGAGTTGCCCTGAAGTGAAAGCCGGTATGAAATCATTAGGGTTTAGCGCACCCGGATTATAAGGCTATGCTTTTTTTGAAAAGATATTTTGATTATATGAAACATATATTTCTATTTACATTTCTCTTCTTTAGCCTTGCAGTTGATGCACAGAACAAGAAAGATATTCAACCGGTTTTCGACGCTGTAAAACGGCCCAAAAACCTTTCCGATTCGGCTTTGCTCGACCTGGTACAAAAGCAAACCTTTCGCTATTTCTGGGACTTTGCCCATCCTGTGAGCGGCATGGCACGGGAGAGAAGCAATGAAGCATATGACTATGGGAGTGAAGTGGTAACTACCGGTGGAACCGGCTTTGGCGTAATGGCCGTTATTGCGGCCACGGAACGAAAATGGATTGCCAGGGATACCGCTGCAAGGTTTTTATTAAAGATGGTAAAGTTCCTGTCTAAAGCCGACGCCTATCATGGCGTATTTCCTCACTGGCTGAATGGCACCACGGGCAAAACCATTCCCTTCAGCCGCAAAGACGATGGCGCCGACCTGGTAGAAACTTCTTTTTTATTGCAGGGTTTGCTTTGTGTGCGGCAGTATTTTAATGCGGATAATAATATAGAGAACGAATTGCGTAACCGCATTAACTGGATGTGGAATGATGTGGAGTGGGACTGGTTTACCCGCGATGGCAGGGAGGTATTGTACTGGCACTGGAGCCCCAATAATGGCTGGGCAATGAATTTTGCAGTAAGAGGATTTAATGAATGTTTAATCATGTATGTGCTGGCAGCCAGTGCCGAAAGATACCCTGTTGCTGCTTCGGTATATCATAAGGGCTGGGCGGAAAGTAATTTCTTTAAGAACGGGAAAAAATTTTACGGTATAGAGCTGCCGCTGGGCTTTGATTATGGCGGTCCTCTCTTCTTTTCGCATTACTCTTTCCTTGGGCTGGATCCGCGCGGACTGAAAGACCGGTATGCCAACTACTGGGAACAAAACCGGAACCATACTTTGATCAACCGTGCGTATTGTATAGACAATCCCAAAGCATTTAAAGGCTATGGCGAAAATTGCTGGGGACTAACGGCCAGCGATACCTATAACGGATACAATGCACATTCTCCCACCAACGATTTTGGAACCATTACACCCACGGCCGCTTTGTCGGCATTTCCGTATACACCCGAATACAGCATGAAAGTGCTGAAGCATTTTTATTACAACCTGGGCGATAAAATATGGAGCGAATACGGATTTGTGGATGCATTTAATGAAACAAAAAACTGGTATGCCAAAAGTCATTTGGCCATAGACCAGGGCCCTATAATAGTAATGATAGAAAATTACCGCAGCGGGTTATTATGGAATTTATTTATGAGTTGTCCGGAAGTGCAGCATGGATTAAAAAAATTAGGGTTCGAAAGCAGCCGGATAACATCAGGGAAAGAGAAAGAAATGGCAGAAACGGAATAAAACCAATATTCCCTCATACCTCCTCCCCCTCAAAGCGAAGCGCTCTTTTCTTTCCAGAACTCATCTTCATAATCATCCTTTAAGGGATCGGCCGGCAACGCGTTTAACTGCACGCCAATAGCTTCAAGCTGCGCTTCTGTTAACGTTCTTTCGAGGTGTGGAAACAGTTCCCGCTCTTCGTAGCGTACATGCTTATCTAGCTGGTCTGCAAATTTTGCAAGCGTATCCGCTGCATTTTCTTCCGGGAGCACATAAAGCGCTTCAATGCCCTGTTGTATCGCTTCATGCTCCGCTATGGCCTTCCCTACCATTTCATCCTGCAGCGGGGCAAAAAGAATAGTTTCTTCTTCTTTAAAATGCGGCTGCAGGTGCGCATCCCAAAAATACCGTACATACTGTATCATGCGCCATGGCACTGTTTTCTTTTTTATACCTTCCCGTATTTTCCAGCAAAACAATAAGCTGAAATGATGCTCGCGGGAAAGCTTCATAATATTTTCACTTCGCTTGATGGGTTTGGGGTCCATGATCATTGTCTTTAATTTTATTTTATTAGTGTTTTCAGGAACTGTTGTAATACCACTGCCTGGTTGTGCTGCTCATCGTGTGCAGCATAAAGCAGGGTTGTTTTTTTATGTTTCCGTATCATACCAACCAATTTCTTAACGGCATCCGAATCTTTCAATCCGGCAGTATACTTCCTGCTGAACTCAGCCCATTTTTCCGGTTCATGGTTAAACCATTTCCGTAAATCAGCAGCAGGCGCTACTTCTTTCATCCAGATATCTATATGAGCCAGCTCTTTTTTTATACCCCTTGGCCATAGCCTGTCAACCAGCACACGAAAGCCATCATTTTCCTCCGGGGGCTCATATATTCTTTTGATCTGTATTACCGGCATGTTTTCCCTTTTAAAGTTTAAATCAGACCTCACAGGAACAAGGTTAAGAAAGTTGGTTGCCCTTTTTATCTTCCCGGTACTGTATTCATTTACAGTAAGCATTTAAAGGAGCATATTTAAATAAAGCCGTACTCAGAAAAAAAGTAAAACCACTTTTGCCAATTCGGCAATTACAAATACCCGGTGTAAAGAAGACGTGGGTGCTGCTTTTCTGCTCATAATCATGTCCGCACGCACATCGAAACCCGGCAACAACCCGCTTCATAACAGGTTTTTAAAACCGGTTTTCCGGTAGTGTTCTATTTTATATTCAAACATTTCAGCCATCTTACCTGCACGCCATTTGGCCTCCCTGGCTTTTTCGCCTGCAAACAGCTCATCAACGGTTTGTGTAAATAATTGCATCCATTGCTCAAAATGCGCATGACCAACAGGTAATTGGGCATGTGGTGGAAAAGGGCTGCCGAAATAGGTGCGCTCTTCTAATAAAATCGTTTGCCAGAAAGCATACATTTTTTCCAGGTGTTCCGGCCACCTGTTTTGTATGCGTTCATTAAATACAGGCGCCAGCATATCGTTTTCCCGCACTTTCCCGTAAAAAGCATCCACCAGCTTTTTAATGTCTTCAAGGGTCAGTATATCTTTTATTTCACTCATGATCTGGTTTTAGTTAAGTTTTATAATCGTTGTTTACGATAAAAACCACTGCATCTGTCACCACGCATCAGGGCATCACATATTTATATAGGCAACAAGATAATATAAAGCCCATCCGCCAATACCAATAATAA
>CALMQS010000120.1 GCA_937871285.1 uncultured Sphingobacteriales bacterium
CAGACTTAGGATCTGGCGCCGCGAGGCATGGGGGTTCGAGTCCCTCCACCCGCACATAAAGCTTTTACTATATGGTAAAAGCGCACAGCAATTGGAGCGGCTATTCTTTATGAAGCAGCCGTTATCCAATCCAGGTAATTATCTTTTGTAATACACTCAAACAAAGCTTCAGGATATGCTGCTGAAAATGCAGCAGGGATTTTAACTTTTTTGTTATTATTATATTTGAACTCCCAGGCATGTAGCTTACCCTGTTTTAATTCAATAAGATCTACTTCCTGCTGATCATAATTACGCCAGAAAAAATACTGAACATGCTCATGGAGATAGCTATTCCGTTTTATACGTTCGCTTAAAAGATAATTTTCCCAAAGGCTACCGGTATCCTGGCGAAGGTTCAGTAAACGCAGATCGCTTGCAATGGCATTGCGAATGCCGTTATCTGCAAAATACCATTTAGACCCTTTGGATATTTCCTTGCGCTGGTTGGTACTATAAGCTGGCAGCCGGTAGATCAGGAATACTTTGCTCAGTAAATCCAGGTAACTTTCAACTGTGTTTTTACTGATGCCCAGTTGATTCCCAAGTTCATTGTAGGAAACTTCACTACCTGTTTGAAAAGCAATCAGCCTTAGCAATTTCATGATTTTATTTGACTGACGTATTCCTTCAAAAGCCAGGATGTCTTTTAATAAATAAGACTGTACTAATTCCTGTAAATATTCTTCCTTTTCACGATAAGAGGGCAACTGAATTATTTCAGGATAAGAACCAAAAACAAGCCGCTCTTCCAAATGCTGCCTGGTTTCAACAAAGTTTTCCCCGCTTTCTAATTCCATTTGAGCGATCGGGTATAATTGAAATTGAATTTTTCTTCCCGTCAAAGGTTCTCCTGCTTTGTTCAATAAATCAAAAGAAGAGGAACCCGTGGCTATTATAGTCAGATCAGGTAAGCTGTCAATCATCAGCTTTAATACTTTTCCCGTTTCCGGAATCGCCTGCGCCTCATCTATAACCAGCAGTTGGGCATCTCCGGCTATTCTTTTATAGTTTGCAG
This sequence comes from uncultured Sphingobacteriales bacterium, assembly GCA_937871285.1. GTDB lineage: Bacteria > Bacteroidota > Bacteroidia > Chitinophagales > Chitinophagaceae > Agriterribacter. The sequence continues at coordinate 1,058 of CALMQS010000120.1, forward strand.
CCGTTCGCTGCTGAAGTATCTCCTGTGTATTCAGATCCTCGCCATTCAACATTACAACCTGCTTGTTGTATTCCTTAACGATTTTGTTGATCAAAACAGTTTTCCCTACACGTCGTGTACCCAGGATCAACAGCACTTTGTTCTTTCCAATCAGGCTCTTTAACCGGCTTTCAATTGCTCTTGTCAGAACTTCGTTCATAAAATATGTCACTTAATTGACTAAATTAAGAATAATTTTGTCAATACAAAGACAGATTTACTACTATTATTGTTTTCAATTGATACTCTTGAAGTTATAAATAATTTTATTTCTATCCTTAAGAGTTGATAATATCAAATTGAGCTGTTGGTTGCCGGCACTTTTACCATAGAAGCAAATCATAAAGAATTAATACAAAAGCCTTACTTTTGCACTCCTTTTTACAATTCTAACGGGAATTTTTAGGAAGGACAGCCAAATAATTTTTCACCAAAATAGCAGCAAACCGGGCATTGTGAAAGATCAGAATCGGTAACGACCATTCCGCAAACCGTATGCCTGCACTGCTCATTACATATATTTATAATACACAATAAATATGGCAACGATTACAAGGGAAAATATTGGATTACTGAACGATAAAATAACAGTTACGGTAAACAAAGAGGATTATTTCCCGCCTTTCGAAAAAGCATTGAAGCAGTATGCCAAATCTGCCAACATTCCCGGCTTCCGCAAAGGAATGGTGCCGGCGGGTGTTATTAAAAAAATGCACGGTCCGGCCGTATACACCGAAGAAGTGCTGAGAAGCATTGAAAAGGGTTTGGTTGATTATTTAGATAAGGAAAAGCTCGACATTTTTGCGCAGCCGCTTCCGGGAGCCGACAATGACCCCGGCAATTTGGATATGAACAACCCGGCCGCGTATTCTTTTAATTTTGAAGTAGGATTAAAGCCTTCTTTTGATTTACCGGATCTGAATCAAATACCGCTTACCCGCTATAAAATTGAAGTGCCGGATGATATGATAGAGGAGGAAGTGGAAAGGCTAAAGGTAAGGCATGGAAAAATGACAGAACCGGAAACCATTGCTACAGATGAGGATGTGCTGAATGTAAAATTTGAAGAATCTGATGCAGAAGGCAATATAATAGAAAACGGCATTGCTAAAGATAATTCGCTCCTGTTAAAATATTTTAATCCTTCATTGAAAGAACAGCTAACAGGGAAAAAGAAAGACGATAACATTGTGCTGCAATTAAAAGCCGCTTTTGACGATAAGGAAAGAGAATGGTTAGAAAGCGATCTGGGCCTGGATAAAAACAATCCTGATGACCTGGAAAAGTTTTTTAAGGTAACCATTACCAAAATAGGGCTGGTAGAAAAAAGGGAGTTCAGTGAGGAGTTCTATGAAGAAGTGTATCCCGGTAAAGCAATAAAAACAGAAGAGGAGTTTCGCAACGCCATAAAAGCAGATATCGAAAACGCCTTTGATGGTCAGAGCCGCAATCATTTTCATCACGAGCTGTACCATGCTTTATTAGACCATACGGTAATTGAGTTTCCCGAAAAATTTTTAAAAAAATGGATGGAAAAAGGGGGCGAGGAAGCTAAATCTCCCGAACAGATAGAAGAAGAATTTCCGGTATTTAAAAATCAGCTGAAATGGACCCTGATCAGCGATAAGATCATAAAGGAAAATCAATTAGACGTGTCGCCCGATGAAATACGCGATCATATTACCCGGGAGGTGTTGGGCTATTTTGGCGCATCCGGGCTGCAGGGAGGAGATATGTCGTGGATTGACAGCTATGTTGACAGGCTTACCAAAGACAAGCAACAGGTAGAAAATACATATAGAAAAATCATAAGTGAAAAGGTCTTTAATCAAATGGAAACCAAAGCCACACCTGTTGAGCAACCTATCAGCGTGGATGATTTCAAAAAGCTGCAGGAAGAACATCAGCACCATCAGCATTAACGGATTTGAGATTTGAAATTGTATTTCCTTCGGATTTCAGATTTACGACTTCGGGCTTCTGCATTTGCTATTTTTTAGGCTCCTGGTGCTTTATAGCAATTAGCGATCAGCTATCAGAGAGTAACTACCAGCAATAGAATGAATACGCCTTCTTCCTGATTGCTCAATCTGATTGCTGTCGGCTCCTTCCTTCGGATTTCGGTTTTCCGGCTTCGGATTTGAAGTTTAATTGGTTTTTGTGATTCGGTTCCTGGTGCTTTACAGCAATTAGCGATCAGCAATCAGGTGAGCAGGTAATAACGATAGGATGCATTTTTCCTCTTTGTTGCTTATAGCTGACAGCCTTCTTGGGATTTAGCATTTGAGATTTATTTGGGTCTTGTTTTTTGATGCCTGGTGCTTTGTATTCCCTTCGGATTTCAAATTTTTGCCTTCGGGTTTTTCCTCGTTTCTCACTGCGTCCTTTCTCTCCCGCATGGCATTTTGTCTGTTTTTTTCTCTTGCATGATATTTGGGTTTGTAAATGCCATAAATTGCCATCTATAACTTAAGAAATTGTTGATATCATGAATATTGGAAAAGAATTTGAAAAATACGCGGTAAAACACCGGGGTATTTCCAGTAACACCCTGAATGATTTTACCAGGCATAGCGTTACCAACCTTACGCCTAATATTATTGAAGAGCGGCCCATGAATGTGGCTGTAATGGATGTTTACAGCCGTTTAATGATGGATCGTATTATTTTCCTGGGCTACCCTATTTCGGAGGAGGTGGGTAATATTGTAACCGCCCAGCTATTGTTCTTGGAAAGTACCGACCGCACAAGGGATATACAAATGTATGTGAACAGCCCCGGAGGATCAGTGTATGCGGGAATGGGTGTTTATGATACCATGCAATATATTACGCCCGACATTTCTACCATTTGCACAGGAATGGCTGCCAGCATGGGAGCCGTGCTGATGTGCGCAGGAGCTAAAGGCAAGCGCACCGCTTTAAAGCATTCGCGTATCATGATGCACCAGCCCAGCTCGGGGGCAGCCGGGCAGGCAAGCGATGTGCTGATTACGGTAAATGAGGTAAAGAAGATCAAAAAGGAATTATACGAAGTAGTAGCCTATCACAGCGGGCAGGATGTTGAAAAAATAGCAAAGGATTTTGACCGTGACTTCTGGATGACGGCGCTGGAAGCTAAAGAATACGGGCTGGTAGATGAGGTATTACTCATTAACCCTAAAAAACAGAAAGAAAAATAACCTAAATAATATTTGGATATGTATATACACAGCAAAAGAAATCCTTTTATTTCAGATGACGAAGACAATCCCGAAACACCGGAGATGCCTTCTATGGAAAAGATGCTGAGCGGCTGGCAGTTCGACAAAAAATTCATTGAGCAGCGTAAGATCTTTTTGTGGGGCGCGGTAGACGATAAAAGCGCGAAAGATATTACCTCCCGCCTCCTTTATTTAGACGCCATTGACCAGGGTAAGGAAATTACTTTTTATATTAACAGTCCCGGCGGCATCGTTACCAGCGGCATGGTGGTGTATGATGTTATGCAGATGATAAAATCGCCGGTAGCTACCGTATGTATGGGTATGGCCGCTTCTATGGGCTCTCTGCTGTTAAGCGGGGGCAAAAAAGGAAAACGCTATATTTTTCCGCATGGAGAAGTAATGATACACCAGCCAAGCGGGGGCGGACAGGGCACTTCTGCCGACCTGGAAATAATGGCGGAACAAATACGGAAAGTAAAAGAAGTAAGCGCTAAGATACTTGCTGACAACTGCGGACAAACCGTTGAAAAAATAATGGCCGACTTCGACAGGGATCACTGGATGGGCGCAAAAGAATCTGTAGAATATGGCATCGTGGATAAGGTAATTGACAAGTTATAACCGGTTTACAATCAGCCGATTGAAGAGCCGCCCGTAATGGAGCGGCTTTTTCATACAGCGAAAATTGACATATGTAGGCATTATAATACTGGATTTTTACAAAAAAGTTTCGGACTTTTGCAGCTTATCCTTATCCTTTTTGCCTTAGTAATAGTAAAACCACTCCCGTATCCTTGTCAGCCATCCAGAATAGTTGAACATTAAACTTTTTATTGCATTACAATGGCTAAATCAATTTTACATTGTTCCTTTTGCGGAAGGAGCCGTGACGAGGTTAAAATTTTGATCGCAGGGCAGGAAGGACATATATGTGAGAACTGTGTAGACCATGCCCGGGAAATTATTGAACAGGAGCTCATATTAAAGCATGAGTCTTCTCATCCCCAGTTTAAGCTTACCGTTAAAAAACCTGTAGAGGTTAAAAAATTCCTGGATGAATACGTTATAGGACAGGACGACGCTAAAAAAGTGCTGGCCGTGGCAGTATACAATCATTATAAGCGCCTACAGCACAAAGCCGCCGAAAATGAAGTAGAGATAGAAAAAAGTAATATTATAATGGTAGGAGAAACGGGAACAGGGAAGACCCTGCTGGCCAAAACCATTGCGCGTATGCTGAATGTTCCCTTTGCCATTGTGGATGCTACTGTTTTTACCGAAGCCGGTTATGTAGGCGAAGATGTGGAAAGCATTCTTACCCGCCTGCTCCAGGTTTGTAACTACGATGTGGCAGCAGCAGAAAAAGGCATTGTGTATATAGATGAGATTGATAAAATTGCCCGTAAAAGCGATAACCCTTCCATTACCCGCGACGTAAGCGGTGAGGGCGTACAACAGGGTTTATTGAAATTGCTGGAAGGAACAGAAGTACTGGTTCCGCCGCAGGGCGGCCGAAAGCACCCAGAGCAAAAGCTGATCAAAGTAAATACCCAGAATATATTGTTTATATGTGGCGGCGCATTTGATGGCATAGACAGGGTAATTGCTCGCCGGGTGAATACCAATGCCATTGGATTTAACGTAAATAAAGATCAGCAGGAATATATGAAGAAGAACCTGCTGCAGTATATTAATGCGCAGGATCTCAAATCATTTGGACTGATCCCTGAGTTGCTGGGTCGTTTGCCGGTTGTAACCTACCTTAATCCTTTGGATACGGAAACCCTCCGGTCTATCCTTACGGTACCCAAAAATGCGCTCATGAAACAGTATACCAGGCTATTTGAGCTGGAAGGCATTAAGTTAAAAGTAGATGAAGAGGTGCTTGATTTTATGGTGAGTAAAGCCATGGAATACAAGCTGGGTGCAAGAGGATTGAGAAGCATTTGTGAAAACATACTTACAGATGCCATGTTTGAACTGCCTTCATCAACGGAAAAGGAATTTCATCTTACGCTCGACTACGCACAGCATAAGTTCGATAACAGCAAAATGAGCTTGCTGAAAGTGGCATAAGCAATAAATTTACAAGCTAATTGTATGAAAGAATTAATAGAGCGTTTACAGGCAGAAGCAGGCTTAACTGAAGAACAGGCTGTAAAAGCCATTACCCTGGTGAAAGATTTCGCAAAAGAAAAGTTCCCCTTATTTTCAGGAGCTATAGAAAAAGTATTTACCAAATATGCCCCAAAAGAGGAGGATGATTTTTTGCATTGATTTATCCACACCTTGACGCGGCCTCCGGGGCATTCTCTTATTCTTATTGTGGTTAAAGCGCCTAACCCCGTAATACCTCCCTGGCTATTACGATCTTTTGTATTTCACTGGTGCCTTCGCCTATGGTACACAGCTTACTGTCCCTGTAAAACTTTTCCACCGGAAAATCTTTAGTATAGCCGTATCCGCCAAAGATCTGCACCGCGTCATTGGCTACTTTTACCGCTACCTCACTGGCATAATACTTTGCCATTGCCGCTTCTTTAGTCATGGGTAGCCCCTTATTCTTTTTATCTGCAGCCTGCAATATCAGTAATTCCGAAGCCATAATTTCCGTAGCCATATCTGCCAGTTTAAAAGATATACCCTGAAAAGCAGCAATGGGCTGATCAAACTGGTGTCTTTCCTTAGCGTATTGCAATGCCGCTTCGTAAGCCCCCTTAGCTATTCCAAGCGCCAGGGCAGCAATAGAGATCCTGCCGCCATCGAGCACTTTCAGCGACTGCTTAAACCCATCTCCCACGTTACCTAACCGGGTGCTATCCGGGATCCTGCAATGATCAAATATCATTTCGGCGGTTTCACTGGCCCGCATCCCCAGCTTGTTCTCTTTTTTACCCCGGCTAAACCCTGCTGTTCCTCGTTCCACTACAAAAGCCGTAGCATTATTTTTAGCCCGGGGCTCACCTGTTCTGGCAATTACCACGGCTATATCTCCCGACTTGCCATGCGTGATCCAGCATTTGGTGCCGTTCAATATCCAGTCATCCCCATCTTTTATAGCAGTAGTTTGCATATTGCCCGCATCACTTCCCGTGCCGGCTTCCGTTAGGCCCCAGGCGCCTATCCATTCGGCAGTAGCCAGTTTTGGCAGGTATTTTTGTTTCTGCGCTTCATTTCCAAAAGCAAGAATATGCCCGGTGCACAGCGAGTTGTGCGCGGCAAGGCTTAACCCTACCGATCCGCAAACCTTGGCCACTTCGGCAATAATGGTTGCATATTCTACATAACCCAGCCCGGCGCCTCCATAGGTTTCAGGAACCAGTACGCCCATTAAGCCCAGTTTTCCCATTTCCTTAAAAACGTGTACCGGAAATTCCTGGGCTTCATCCCATAGCATTACATAAGGCTTTATATACTGCCTGGCAAAGTCAGCGGTTGTTTGAGCAATTTGTAGCGTTAATTCGTCTTTTTTAAAATCCATACTTATTATAGCAATTGTGCAAATTAAAGGAAAATCTTCTAAAGCTAACAGTTGTTAGTAATTAATATAGGCAACTATATACGTGTTGGGACAAATAACGTAAAAAAATACCCCGGCATTGCTACCGGGGGTGCTCGATTCTCTCTTTTCCCCTATAGAAAGTCGTTTACTTCTTTTTTTCTTTCTTTTTACTCGGCTTTACGCTTACTGCTATTACTTCTTCAAAGCTACCTTTTATAGCTACCTTTTCTTCGTATTTATCTGCCCTCTTCTTAGGGGCTTTTTTTGCTGCTTTTGCCATAGGTATAAAGTTACAATATTTTAGTATCTTTGTAAATACAAAAGCCGCATAGAAATGCAGCCTTTGTTTTTGGGTCGTCATCGTATGGTTGCGTTTTCGCACTACCTAATGGAAGTAGCCGGATACAACACCTCTAATGTGGGTTCGGCTATATAATGGGCACGACATACGATAATATCTTTAGGAATGACCGAAGTCATTCCTTTTTTTTATTCTATTATAAGATCAAGTTGCTCAATCTGTTTTTGTATTACTGATATATCTCTTTTTGTTAAATCAAGAGGATATATAAGGTAAGCAAATTTTCCTCCTGTTAATCTTATTTTAACCTTCTCCTCATTTACCATTTCCGTTAATTGTAGTTGCTGCCTAATAACTGGTGAGGTTACTTGATTCTCAATGAATATTTCAGTGGCACTCAAACCATTATCTATAACGTTGTCATTATGTGGCAGGTGTTGTGCCATATCCGGACTAATAGTTAAAATACCGCTATCAGAAAGGACGCCGGCGAATTTTGCACTCTCAATAAAAACGTTTGCCGCATCTGGTGCCGCCTTCTCTGCTATTTTATGAAATCTAATAAGATGTGTTTTTAATTCTTGGGGAATTGCATGGTTATTAAACTTTTCTATTAATTCAGCGTAAAGTTTAGGAGACCCGAATGCCTCAATTATTAGCTTTCGCCTTTCTGACTGATCTAAGTAATTGGTGATTTTCTTGAAAAGAGGGGATATTTTATAGCCATCTTTGTCCTTTGAGAATAATTGAAATTGGACGGACGCCGAGATCTCCCTAACGATTGACGCAGCAGCTTTTTTCAACACAGCAGCAATATCGTTCCTGTTTATTACCTGAGAAGATGGAAAACTTTTTGCCACTTCAGTTGTAAATCCCAAAGCCTCCTCCAGTGATATGCCAGGGTAGGAAGCGCTTCTTTGAATAAACCGCTTCACGCCTTCGCCTGATTGAATGATATTAGTGCCCATGTCAAAACATTTATAAGACACAAAAATAAATACAAGATAACAATCGGCCAAACAAATGGTAGGTTATTTTCAAAACAAATACTACATTTAATTTACTAAAATGATAATTTACTGATTATCAATTATTTAATTTATAAAATAGAATTATTAAATTTTATTTTTAATTTTATTTAATTTCATTTTTGAATATTTATATAAATATATTAGGTAGTTAATGGGACAAGCATTATCTTTGTTGTACAAACAAGCAAAATGGAAAGCAAATTCAAAACATTAGTACAATTACTGGATTTCTTCAAAACTGATGAAGATTGCAGGGTATACCTGGAACAACAGCGCTGGGGTGGCACGCCTGCTTGTCCATTTTGTGGTGTTGTAAACCCATATAGAACAAACAGGGGCTTTAAATGCAGGGATAAAGAATGCCACAAGAAATTTACAGTAACTGTAGGCACTATATACGAAAACTCCAAAATTGGGCTTAGAACATGGTTTGCTGCCATTTACTTGTGTACTTCTTCAAAGAAAGGTATCAGTTCATTACAGTTAAGCAGGCAATTAGGTATTACCCAAAAATCAGCATGGTTTTTATTGCATCGTGTTCGTGAAATGCTGAAAGAAAAAGCCCCGCAAATGCTGGCTAATGAAGTGCAGATAGATGAAACGTACGTGGGCGGCAAAGAAAGGAACAAGCATGCAAGCAAAAAAAGCAAAAACACACAGGGCCGCAATGAAGATGTGAAAACGCCTGTTTTTGGTATCGTTGAAACAGGCGGTAAAGTTGTTGTAAAAGTTACTGAATGGGTTACTAAAAAGTATGCAAAAGAACTAATAGATCAGCATGTGCAAAAAGGTTCTACTATGGTAACTGATGGCTATGCCATGTATGCATTTCTGAAAACCAAATCAGAATTTCAACATGTGGTGGTAGACCATAGTAAAGGTGAATATGCAAGGGGTGGCTTTCATACTAATGGTATAGAAAACTTTTGGAGCCTGTTAAAGCGTGGTATTATCGGAATATTCCACCAAGTAAGCCCACAGCACTTGCAGCGCTATTGTGATGAATTTGCTTCCCGGTACAACAGCAGGCACATAAAGGACAATGAAAGATTTGATTTGACTTTGCAGGGCAGTGATGGAAGGTTGAAATACCAGCAACTTATAGGAAAGTAAGTTAACCAGCAGAAATGCTGGTTTTTTTTTGAAGTTTGGGATAATATTGTACTTTTAACCTACCTATCCAAAAACGCCGTTATCTATAGTCATTTATCCTTTTTATTAACCGATTGTAATTCAGCCAACTATCAACTTTAACACAGTTACGGTAAACTATTTTGGTCTGATTTTCGTTTACAATTACAAAAGGTCTATTATGCGACACAATTATTTCACCAAGAAGAAAGATGAATTAGTTCCAGGAACTGCAATAAAGTGCGAGTCTGGTAGATATATAGCGTTTTACGAGCACAGGACAGACATTATAGCAAATGGGGATAACGAAATTGAGGCGAAGAAAAATTTAAAGGAAATGTATACTGCCGTTACGCAATTTGAGAAATCCGAAAACCACTGCGAGCCTCACAAAAAGTTCAAAGCTAAAGGCTTCTTGGAAAAGTTTGGTTGAATTTTGATTCCTAATGCTATACACCCGATCCTCTTTCCTTACATGGCTGAAAGATAATAATGATTGCGATATTAAGCCTATTCCAGACTCCCGAGTCTTAATCATTTGCAACGGACCATGTAGTGCTAAAATATTGGTAGACAGTAAAAACCGAATAGACTACGAAGAAATTTGGTTAGTGTGCAATAAGTTATATTTAGGACTCCCCGGTAATAATGATTTAGAAAGAATTGAGTAAAATTAATTCTTTTTTTATGCCCACCCTTGTCCCAACACGTATATAGTTGCCTTAATATAAGGTTCCAGCTTTTGCAGCAGGTCATCAGACATTACATGAACTTGTTTCAGGTCATCCATATTTTGAAAGCGGCCATGCTGTAACCGGTACTGGATAACGGCATTCCCTACCTGATATTTTACATAGGGATGCGCTTTTAACTCATTTATGGAGGCTGTATTGATATTAATCCTTTTTATAGCAGACGCATCGCATTCAAGGTAAGGCCTTATTTGCTGAAAAATGGAGTCGCTGACCCCATACACTTCCCTGATCTGCTCCACGGTGTAAAAGCCGCCTAATTTTTCCCTGAAATTAATAATGCGGTTAGCCAGCTTACTACCAATGCCCGGCAGGGCAATAAACGCCGTTGTGTCGGCTGTATTAACAGGAATAACGTGCACATTATATTTTGCACGGGTATAGGAAACCGCCTCAGCGCTCCGCTCCTTTTTATGCTCCGCTTCTTTTACTGCAATATGCACATAAGGCAGGAGTCTTTCATAGTCCTGCTTCCTTAATCCGTATATTTTGCCCATATCTTCCGCTTTGTAAAACCTGCCGCCCTTAGCTGTAAAATTTTGTATGGTTTGAATGGTTCTGCCGGATATGCCTAACCGCTGCCATCCTGCAGGCGTTAATGTGTTGGGGTCAAAATAAAAAAGGGTTGTACTTACAGGTTCAATAGCGGAGACCGCCGCAAAAGAGGTATAGGATGCTTCAATGGAGTCTTCGTTCTGCCTATGCCGCACACCCTGTTGTTGCAGTTGCTCAATATCCTGCCTGAACAGGGCATATCCTTCTTCATCAGGCTGCTCTTCAGGAACAAACACCAGTGGTGCAAACCACAGAAGAATCAGCATAACCATTAACGCCATAATTCCATAGCGTTCTTTTTTGCTGAAATTAAAATAGGCTTTCAACCGGTTAGCGCTCATAGGTGCTGTATATGCGTATGAAAGTTACGTAATAAACATAAGAAAAGATAATGGTAGCAGGAATTAAGCAAGTAGTAAGTCTCTCCTACACCTTATACCTTATACCTTACAATGCAAGACTCAGCCCATCATACGCCAACCGTATACCTTCCGGTAATTCACTACTTACAGCGGCATGCTTTCCCAACTGGTGGCTGATATGCGTAAAATAAGCCGCAGGTATGTTAAGTTCCTTTACTTCGGCTATGGCTTCACCCAGGTTAAAATGAGAAATGTGCTTTTCTTTCCGCAACGCGTTTAATACCAATACTTCGCTACCTCTTATTAATTCCCTGCTGCTTTCTTCTATCCGGTTGGCATCCGTAATGTAGGTAAAGTTCCCAAACCGGTAACCCAGCACAGGCATCTGCATATGCCAAACCAATATGGGAGTAACAACAAGATCATTGATCTGAAAGGGTTGTGAGCTGATCGTATTGAGATGGATATTGGGAGCACCGGGATATTTTTTTTCGGTAAAGGCATAAGGAAATTCCCTGATGATCACTTCAAGGGTCATTTCATTACCATAAATTTCCATGGGTTTCCGCATGAAATAATTGAAGCCCCTTACATCATCGAGCCCGGCTACGTGGTCTTTATGCGGATGCGTAAATACAACAGCGTCTAAACGTTTTATACCGGTTCGCAACATCTGGTACCGGAAATCGGGGCCGGCGTCAACAACGATATTGGTATCTGCAGACTGCACCAGTATGCTGGAACGCAGGCGCTTATCCTTCTTATCTGCTGAAGTACAAACTTCACAACTACAGCCAATCATAGGCACGCCGCTGCTGGTGCCTGTACCGAGGAATGTAACTTTTATATCAGGATAACTCACCTGTCAAAGCTAAAAGAAAAAGTATAACGGGCAATTGTAAATTTTTCATTGAACCAATTACTTACTCATTGGCCGGCTTAGCCATCAGTTCCTCGTACAACTTTTGCGATTCGTGGGTAAGCGCATCAAATGTTATTTCCAACTGGGGCATAAGATCGGCTAAGGTATTAATGCGGCCTTCAAGCGTAAGGAACTTATTCAGCACTACTACTTTTCTTTGCTGCAATATGCAATAGCCGCTCTGAAACGTTCCTCTTTCATAGCGTATCACATAACCGGCTTCCTGCAGTATGGCTTCAATTTTATTTAATGTAGGTTGATTAATTTTCATCTTACCGTTTTCCACCGGCAAAGATATACGATTTGAAATTTGAAATCTAAAATTTGAAACCCGAAGTAATACACATCTCTTCCTGTGTTTGCTATCTTCAACACATAGGCACAATAGGATCATAGGAAAACATAAGGTATATTAATAACCATGTGTACCTATGTTTCTCCTATGCGGTAAATGTCCAGAAACAATAACACACTGATTGTCATTTCCAGACATCCAAAATTCACGTTATTACAGGCGAGGGACCAATCTCAAATTTCAAATATTAAATCTCAAATTCATTTATTTGTCATTCGTATTACCGGCACAATCATTTCCTCAATGCTTACACCGCCATGCTGAAAGGTGTTCCTGTAATAGTTAGAATAATAGTTATAATTATTAGGATAGCAGAGGTAACCATCTCCTTTGGCAAAAATAAAAGAAGAATTAACGGAAGGCACAGGCAGCCCGGCTTCTTTGGGGTTACGAAAAGCCAGCACTTCCCGCGGCTCATAGTTCAGATTACGGCCATGCTTATAGCGCAGGTTCGTGGTTGTTTGCTTGTCGCCAATAACCTTACAGGGCGTTTTTACCCGCACACTGCCATGATCGGTTGCCACGATAAGCGTAAGCGGCTTGTCGGCTATTTTTTTAAGCGCCTGGTGCAGGGGCGAATGCTCAAACCAACTGGCGGTTATACTCCGGTAGCTGGTTTCATCGCTGGCCAGCTCTTTCAGCACTTCCATTTCTGTTCGGGCGTGGCTCAGCATATCTACAAAATTGTATACAATAATATTGATATCGTTTTGCAGCAGGTTATGAATATTATCCACCAGCTTCTGCCCGTCCTGGTGATTCAGCACTTTCGTGTAGGAGTATTTAATATCGTTCTTGCATAAACGCTTTAGCTGCGCTTCCAGGAATGCTTCTTCAAACAGGTTTTTCCCTCCTTCCTCTTCATCGTTTTTCCATTGAGCGGGGAAATGCTTTTCAATGTCTACTGGCATCATACCTGCAAAAATGGCGTTGCGGCAGTATTGTGTAGCAGTAGGCAGAATAGAATAAAAGGTTTCTTCCTCCTGTATGCGAAACGTTTCTGCAAAAGCCGGCTGAATGCTTTTCCACTGATCGTAGCGGAGGTTATCAATTAAAGCAACAAACAGCGGCTTGCCTTTTTCTATATGCGGTAATATTTTATAGCGGAACAGGGTATGGCTCATAATGGGCGCATCCGCACTTTTAGGATCTACCCATGAAGCATAGTTTTTACTGATGAACTTAAAAAACTCCGTATTGGCTTCACTCTTTTGCGATTGAAATACTTCCCGCATTTCAGGGCTGTCGCTTTTTTCCATTTCCAGCTCCCAGTACACTAATTTTCTATACAGCTCCATCCATTCGTTGTAATTGGGATTACTGTTCAGGGCCATAAAAAGATTGCGGAACTCCTGCTGGTAAGCGCTTGTTGTTTTTTCGGCCACCAGCCTGCGGTTATCAATGATCTTCTTTAAGCTCAGCAACACCTGGTTGGGGTTAACCGGTTTAATGAGGTAATCGCTGATCTGCGAACCAATGGCATCATCCATCAGGTTCTCTGTTTCATTTTTAGTAATGAGCACTACGGGCAGTTGCTGGTTGATCTCTTTTATCCGGGCCAATGTTTCCAAACCGGTAATGCCGGGCATGGTTTCATCCAACAATACCACATCCACAATATTTTCTTTCACGTAATCCAATGCATCATAGCCATTGGTGAGTGTTTTTACTTCGTATCCTTTATTTTCCAAAAAGAGCTTTTGCGATTGGAGACTCTCCATTTCGTCATCAACCCAAAGTATTTTTGCCAGAGACATGAATAATTATTTTTATGTTTAGCTAATCAAATGTAGTTATTCATTTCCCGCTTTTTACCTTTGCACCGGTTCCCTTATTTTTTTAACATTTCATGCATGGCTTTCAGGAAAATCATCAACGACCCGGTATATGGATTTATTACAATAGACCACCCGTTGATATTTGAAATTATTTCGCACCCATGGTACCAGCGTTTGCGCCGCATTAAGCAAATGGCACTGGCGCATTTGGTATACCCCGGCGCCGTTCATACCCGCCTGCACCATTCTTTGGGCGCTTACCACTTAATGTGCAACGCTTTGCAGGTACTGAAGGAAAAAGGAACAGCCATTAGCGATGCAGAGGATACCTCCGCCAAAATTGCTATTCTTTTACATGATATAGGACATGGACCCTTTTCGCATGCATTAGAAAGCGTACTCATGGAAGACGTTCATCATGAGGAGTTATCCCTTTTGCTGATGCATGACCTTAACAGGCAGTTCACCGGCCGGTTGCAAATGGCAATTGATATTTTTACTAATGCTTATCCTAAAAAGTTTTTACACCAGTTAGTAAGCGGCCAGTTAGACGTGGACCGGATGGATTACCTTACCCGCGACAGTTTTTTTACCGGTGTGAGCGAAGGGGTTATCGGTTACGACCGCATCATAAAAATGCTTATTGTACACAACGGTGAGCTAATGGTGGAAGAGAAAGCCATTTACTCCATCGAAAAATTTTTAGTGGCGCGCAGGCTGATGTACTGGCAGGTATATCTGCATAAAACCGTGCTGAGCGCTGAAATGATGTTAGTTAAAATATTAGAAAGAGCGAGAGCAACGGGGCCCGAAAACAGCGCGGATTTGCCGGACAGCATATTAAAAAGCTTTTTACTGAATCAATATAAAGGAAATATCGCCGGGCATCTTGATCAGTTTTGCCAGTTAGACGATACCGATGTGGTAGCGGCTATAAAAAGCTGGCGTCATCATCCCGACAAAGTGCTTTCCCTGCTATGCAACAGCATTATGAACCGTACCCTGCTTAAAGTAAAGCTGCAGAGCATGCCTATTCCCGAAGCGGATGTGAACCGCCAGAAAAAAAACATAATGGAGCGGCTGAACATTGATGAGCAGGCTGCTTCCTGTCTTGTGTTTACCGGAGAAGCGGTAAGCCGCACCTACAACCCCTTCAATGAAAAGATCAATATTCTTTTTAAAGACGGGCAGGTTAAAGATATATCGCAGGTGGATAATGCCCTCATCCAACATAACCTTTCAGGGCCGGTGAAAAAATTTTACATTTGTTATCTTAAATAATCTTTATGACTTTCACGGCCGCACAAATAGCTTTGCTGATTAACGGAAAAATTGAGGGCAATGCCGGTGCCGGAGTACACTCGTTCAATAAAATTGAAGAAGCAAAAGAAGGTCAGCTGGCTTTTCTGGCCAACCCCAAATATGAAGATCACCTGTATACTACCGAAGCTTCGGTAATTATTATTAATGAATCGCTGGAATTAAAAGAAAAAGTAAACGGAACGCTAATAAGAGTTCCGGATGCATATAGCGCTTTTGCCACCCTGTTAACCAAGTACCAGGAAATGATGTCGCAGCAGTTAACGGGTATTCAACAGCCTTCTTATATTGC
>CALMQS010000121.1 GCA_937871285.1 uncultured Sphingobacteriales bacterium
ATTTGCCTCATCATAAGTGACTGTTTTTTGTCAACCTATTTTAGGCATGCACAACCTGTAACCTGCACCCTGTAACCTGTAACCTGTTAGCATGTTTAAAAAATACGAATGGCGGATATTAGTAAGGGTGGCGCTGTTGTTCATCACATTATGCGCTACGGCTTTTCTGGTAATGAAAGGCACAGGCAGCTACGTATACCTTGCTATCCTCATCCCTGTTGTAATATATGAGCTGTATGATTTTTACCGGTTTCATAAAAAAGCGCACGATGAGGTATCACAGTTTGTAGAGTCGGTACATTACCGCGATTTCTCCCGCCATTTTGATGTGAAGCACGCGCCGCTTGAACTGCAGCCCCTCCGCAGGGGATTCAATGATATCAATACTACGTTTAAAGTAATTAGTAAAGAGCGGGAAACGCAATACCAGTACCTGCAAAAAATACTGGAGCTGGTAGATACCGGCATCCTTTCTTACGATCACGGGTCGGGCGAAACAGGATGGATGAATGAATCGCTCAAAAAAATGCTGGGTATTCCTTATCTCAAAACCATTCATTCGCTGGAGAAAAGAGACGGGTTGCTATACCAGGAAATTATTGCATTGCGGCCGGGCGAAGGCAAAGTGGTGCAGCTAACAAAAGACAGGAACATGATAAAAGTGTTACTGTCGGCAACCGCTTTTCAAACAGACGGCAGGATATATAAGCTCATCGCCTTTCAGAATGTAGATGAGGCATTGGATGAAAATGAGGCCAAGGCCTGGCAAAAGCTGCTGAGCGTAATGACGCATGAGATCATGAATTCAGTGGCGCCTATTTCTTCCCTGGCCGATACGCTTAAAAACCGGTTGCAGCTTGCTTCTAAACATATAGAAGACGAGGAGGGAACGGTAGAAGACCTGGAGCTGGGTATTATTACTATTAAAAGAAGGAGCGAAGGGTTGTTGAAATTCGCGGAAACCTACCGCAACCTGAACAAGATCACTACACTCAACCTAACCAGAATATATGTGCGCGACCTCTTTGAAAACCTGTTCCGGTTAATGCAGCCCAGCCTGCAGCAAAAAAATATTGATATGGATGTGATACTGAAAGACCCGGAGCTGGAAATTGAAGCCGATGTGAACCTCATGGAGCAGGTAATGATCAATTTGCTGGTAAATGCTATGGAAGCGGTGAAGGACCAGGCACAGCCGCATATTGTTTTGTCGGCCTATAAAACAGCCAGTCAAAAAGTAACGGTAAAAATAGCGGATAATGGCAGCGGTATTCCCGCTGATATCCTGGATAAAATATTCATTCCTTTTTTCAGCACTAAAAAAAGCGGCAGCGGCATAGGACTGAGCCTGTGCAAGCAAATAATGATGCTGCATAAAGGCAATGTGCAGGTACAAAGTACCGAAGGCGAAGGAACCGCTTTTTTACTGAGCTTTTAGCCAGCCGTTCCCGTTTAACCAGTTTTTACACCTGTCCATCCATTCATCTTTTGTAGTGGCGTTATGCATGCCAAACCCGTGACCGCCATTTTGGTAAATATGCAGCTCGGCTGCTATTTTATTTTTTATGAGTGCCTGGTAAAAAGCAATGCTGTTGTTGGGGCTTACACCGCCATCGTCTGATGCATGTACTAAAAAAGCAGGGGGCGTTTTAGCCGTAACCTGCTTTTCGTTGGAGTATAAAAGAAGTTGTTGGGCTGATGCATTGCCACCCAGCAGGTTTTTAAATGATCCGCTGTGTGTAATGGCAATATCGGCGCTGATAACAGGGTAAATAAGGATCATAAAATCCGGGCGAACACTTACACGATCCGGGTTGTCAATCAACGAAC
The DNA here is from genome assembly GCA_937871285.1 of uncultured Sphingobacteriales bacterium. Taxonomy (GTDB): domain Bacteria; phylum Bacteroidota; class Bacteroidia; order Chitinophagales; family Chitinophagaceae; genus Agriterribacter. Next base: position 1,831 of record CALMQS010000121.1, read on the forward strand.
GTTCAAAATGCGTTCCTGCGGTAGAAGCCAGATGCCCTCCGGCCGAAAAACCCATGATGCCGATCCTTTCCGGGTGAATGTTCCATTTTTTAGCGTTAGTTCTTACCGTTAGTATGGCCTGCTGCGCATCCTGCAGGGGAGCGATGGAAGGATCTGTTTGATTTTTTTCATCGGGTATGCGGTATTTTAATACAAATGCTGCCACGCCCATTTCGTTGAATTTTTCGGCTACTTTAAAACCTTCATGGTCAATGGCCACTATGCTGTAGCCGCCGCCGGGACAAATGATCACCGCCGTTCCGTTAGCTTTATCTGCCGGGGGCAAATAAGCCGTTAGTGTAGGGATTTTTATTTTGCTCACGCGGAGAATACCACCGCTGGCTTCGGATTTTTCTTCATCAGGTCCCGGTAAATTACCCGGTACTTTATTTTCAGGGTATAAGGCCATTTCTATTGGTTTGTTTTGAGTATAACCGGTTGGGGTAAGCGCAAATATGAATAAAGCCAGTGCAAGAAACCGTTTCATACTATTTATTTTTTGAAAGGTAATATAAAATAGGATAAACAGGAGTGGGAGTTTGTGGTTTGAGCGTTTAGCGTTTGGGAGGGTTCGGAGGATAAGGTATAGGGTGTAAGGGATTAGCCAAAAACTACTAATGATGGACCCGGTACTCCTTTCTCCCTTCTCGTGAAACGTGAAACGACAGATGATAAATGATAAATGAACATCTTCTTCTCACCTCTCACGTCTTTCTTCTCACCTATCTCATCCTTTACTCCTCCAACTCATAAGTATATAAAGTAGAATGATCATCTTCGGGCACAAAATAGAACCGTAGCTTTCCGCTTACGATTTCTGCAAAGCAGGGATTATTTGTCATAACCGTTCCCGGTTTAGCCCATTCATTTACCGGGAACTGAAACACGGATGAATAATTACGCATATCAATCACTTCTATCCCACCCAGTTTAAAAGCCGTGCCATTATTGGGGTGTTTGTATGTTTTTAAACCGGCGCAAAGCATAAGTCCATCGCCAATATAATTGCAGTCCTGGTAATCTATATAGTAATGCAGGTTTTTAATACCCTGTTCCGAAACAGGCTGGAGCACGGTGCTGTCACTAACCGTAGCAACCTTCCATTCGTAAAATTTTCTGCTGCCCCAGTTCATGCCCACAAGGGTATGGTTATCCCTGTTATAAGCTATTGCCCCAAGCGCGTCATTACATGCAGCCATTTTTGTTTTTTGCATATTGCCCGGATCAATCCTATAAATAAGGGATTTGCCATTGGGACGGTATTCACACACGGGAACCCATATATACTTCCCGTCGTAATCAATTCCCCCGGGATGATAAATAACGCCTTCGCCTATCTGAATGCTGTCTGTCAGTTTTCCATCACTGTCAAACCTGAACAAATAACCCATACCATCGCCGTTATCGCGGTCGTATCCGTTCATTATTTTACCATAAGGCTTTGGCCAGCGGTTTACTTTTACGGCTGTCATGTAGAAGAAGCCGTTTACTTTGGTGAGCCCCTGGGTATGATAGGTGGTAAAACGAAGCGGTGTTGCCGAAATTTGTTTCCATTGGCTGTTTGATGAAATCGGTTGTAATTTTTTAAATATAGGAGAGGTGCCATGTGCTTCTGTACCCGTATCGGCATGCTGGGCGGATACCGCGGCACCTGTGGCAATGCATACAAATACAAGGCAGGTAAAATAACGGATAGGCTGTTTCATATTAAGTGGCTTATATGCAAAGCGGTAATATAAAGATCAGGTTTTTATGCAAAACCCAAAACTTAAGTCGCACCGGGGAATAGTGTTGAAAGTTTGTGGTTTGGAATTTTATAGTTTGGAAGTTAGGGTTACGGGGGAATGACACTGTGTGCTAATGGCTGAAAGCTGACTGCTGACCGCCTCTTATAGCAACCCCTCATCTGCAAAGCTGAAAAAACCCGCTTCGCTCACAATAACGTGATCGGCTACCTTAATATCGAAATAACGGGCGGCTTCCTTTATTTTCTGGGTCAGCGCCTCATCGGCGCGGCTGGGTTTAAGACTTCCGGAGGGATGGTTATGGCAAAGCACAATACTTACGGCATCTTCTTCCAACGCTCTTTTTAAGATTACCCTGGGATCGGCTACCGTACCTGTTATACCTCCGCGGCTGATGATTTCCATATGATTAATCTTGTTGGCCTGGTTCAGGAACAGTACCATAAATACTTCTTTATCCTGGTCTTTGAGCATGGCATGCAGGTACCTGGCAATGCTGCCGCTATCTGTAATTACCGGTTTGTTCAATATTTCACCCGCCTGCCTGCGCCGGCCCAGCTCTAATGCGGCTGCAATAGTGATGGATTTTGCCTCGCCAATTCCTTTGATCTTCATCAATTCTTTTATGGAAAGCCTGCCCAGTTGGCTCAGGTTATTGCTGCCCATCTGCAGGATCTCTTTGGCCAGTTCAACAGCAGATTTTTGACGGGTTCCATGGTGTAACAGTATGGCTATCAGTTCGGAGTTACTTAAGTTTTCGGGTCCTTTATTACGCAACTTTTCCCTTGGCCGGTCGTCTTCCGACCAGTGTTTGATGGATGTTTTTTGTGCAGGCAACATAATTTTTGTGTTTTTCAGCCGTTATTCCATCCTGTAAGATATCCAAATTCCTTTAAAAATCGTTAAAATCTACTCCTTATGAAACTGTCGAACCGCCAGCTTGTTATTGGCTCCCTTCAACCCCTTTTGTTTTGCATAGGCATGTATTTCGTTGTGCTCATTTTTTCAGTATTTGTATGTTCCTCCATATACCAGGCTTTTAAGAATCATAAAAAAACCACTGCTACCGAAGTTAAAACAACGCCTGTTGCTTCTGCTCACCCCCGGGTTGCTCTGTCATTTAACAGATAAAGCTTATTAAGTAAGGAACATCTTTACAACCTAATACACGGGAGATTAACGGCATAAGCCACAGTATTAAATAAAGCAGGCAGCACCCGGCCTGTTAAATGAGTTATTTTACTCCTGGGGCTTCGCGGCGTTTTTGATACTTTTTTAAAATACCCGGTCATTAGTTTCCTCCTTCTTTTTATCTTCGCCCCATATCCACTTATTTATGCAACCGAAGGCGAAATTATTTTCAGGTACCGGATCCCGCTATCTTGCAGAAAAAATTGCACAACAGTTTGGACAGCCATTAGGAAAAATAAGCATCCAGCGTTTCAGCGACGGGGAAATTCAGCCTACCTTTTTAGAAAGCATCAGGGGCGACTATGTTTTTCTGATCCAGAGCACTTTTTCTCCTTCAGACAATATCCTGGAATTGTTACTGATGATTGATGCGGCGCGCCGGGCATCTGCCGATAAAATTATTGCTGTTTTGCCCTATTACGGCTATGCCCGGCAAGACAGGAAGGATAAGCCCCGGGTGGCCATTGGGAGCAAGCTGGTAGCCAACCTGTTAACCGCCGCCGGGGCCGACAGGGTAATTACGATGGACTTGCATGCGCCCCAAATCCAGGGCTACTTTGACATCCCTGTAGATCATTTGGACAGCTCTGCTATTTTCATCCCTTATATTGAAAAACTTAATCTGGAAAACCTTACCTTTGCCGCCCCCGATGTGGGAAGCGCTAACAGGATACGCGAAATAGCCAGTTATTTCAATGCCGAAATGGTGATCTGCGACAAGCATCGTAAGCGGGCGAATGAGATATCAAGCATGGTGGTAATAGGCGATGTAACAAACAGGAATGTAGTGCTTATTGACGATATATGCGATACGGGCGGCACACTTGCAAAAGCAGCAGGTTTGCTCATTGAAAAAGGCGCCACCAGTATACGGGCCTTATGTACGCATCCGGTATTGAGTGGTAATGCGTACAGGAATATTGAAAATAGTGTGCTGGAGGAACTGGTGGTTTGCGACACGCTGCCTCTAAGGGAGCATCCGGAAAAAATAAAAGTATTAAGCGTTGCGGGTTTGTTCGCGAAAGCCATTCGTAACGCGTATGAGAATAAAAGCATTACAAGTCTTTTCATACATAGCCAGTTAAGAAATAAATAGTAAATATTAAACTCAAAATAAAAATGAAAACAGTTACAATCGAAGGACAACTGAGGACCGGAACCGGAAAGAAAGCCACCCGGCAGCTCCGCTCTCAGGGTTTGGTGCCTGGTGTAATTTACGGCGGCAGCAAAGAGGTGAATTTTCAGGCGCCTGCGCTGGCTTTTAAACCGTTAGTGTACACATCCGAATTTCAGTTGGCGAACATCAGTGTTAACGGGCAGTCGTACCAGTGTATTTTAAAAGATATACAGTTAGATACCGTAAGCGACAAGCTGAATCATGCTGATTTTTTAGAGCTTTCGGAATCTAAAAAGGTTATTGCCAATATTCCGCTGAAATTTACAGGAGTAGCCGCAGGCGTAAAAGCCGGGGGAAGGCTGGTAACCAAAATGAAAACCTTAAAGATTAAAACCCTGCCTCAATACCTGCAGGAAAATATTGAAGTAGATTTAACCGATCTTGAGATCAACGAAAACGTGCGGGTGGAAGATGTGAAAGCCGAGCATTATGAAGTATTGAATTCACCCCGTATTCCTATTGCATCTGTGGTAATGACCCGTCAGTTGAAGCAGGAAGAATCTGCTGCACCCGCCGCTGGTGGGGCAGCCGCCAAAGCACCAGCCGCCAAAGCACCGGCAGCTGCTGCCAAAAAATAAAAAGGATCGTTTTCTTTTATATACCCAATCCTTTTGTGGATTGGGTTTTTTGTTACACCTGCTTGTTTCTTATGTCTAAATTTTTAATAACAGGCTTAGGCAACCCCGGAACGGAGTACAGGCATACCCGCCATAATATCGGTTTCGATGTGGCAGACGCATTTGTACAAAAACATGCCGGTGTATTCAGCCAGGATCGCCTTGCCGAAGTAGCCGAAATAAAATGGAAAGGGAAAATCTTTATCTGCATAAAGCCCTCTACCTATATGAATTTAAGTGGAAAGGCTTTTCGCTTCTGGATGGATAAAGAAAAGATCCCGCTTGATCATACCCTTACCATTGTAGACGACCTGGCGCTTCCCCTGAGCAAGCTGAGGCTGAGAACCGGTGGTAGTCATGGGGGGCATAACGGGCTTTTTGATATTCAGAACATCTTAGGCACGGATAAATATCCCAAATTGAGGTTTGGAATAGGTAATCATTTTCCAAAAGGTATGCAGGTAAATTATGTGCTGGGCAAATGGTTCCCGGAAGAACAGGCAATTGTGCGGGAAAAGATAGAAAAATGCATCGAAGTAATTGAAAATGTAGCTGTTATGGGATTCGAGCGAACAATGAGCACGGTAAACAACCTGGTATTCGGAGAAGTGTGAAGCATTGCTTTAATGACATTAGCTAAAAAATGTTGCCAAGTGTATAAGTTTCAATTTGTTTACCTTAAATTAGCATCTTGCTATTTCTCATTCTCCCCCAATCCATCTTCCTTGAACTAACCCTTAATCTACTTAAAAACACAATGTTCATATCGTTTAATGTTTATTGTAAACCTTATTGAACTCTATTGAAATATGAAGATATTCTGTATTGGCCGTAACTATGCTGAACATGCGAACGAAATGGGTAATGAAATACCCGAAGAGCCTGTTATTTTTATGAAGCCCAAAAGTGCATTGCTGCAGGCGCATGCTCCATTTTATTATCCTGAATTTACCAATGAATTACATGCCGAGGCAGAGCTGGTGCTAAGGGTATGTAAAAATGGAAAGTATATCCAGGAAAAGCATGCCGGTAAATATTATAACGGTATATCTATTGGTATTGATTTTACCGCACGCGACATCCAGGATGAGCTGAAAGCTAAAGGATTACCCTGGGAAAGGGCTAAAGCCTGGGACAATTCTGCCATTATAGGTAAATGGATGGATATTACTCCCGAAATGAAAAAGGATGATATCAATTTTTGCTTATACAAAAACAAGGAATTGGTACAGCAGGGAAACTCCGGCCAAATGATCTTTAACTTTGATGCCCTGGTAGCCAATATTTCCAATTATTTTTCGCTTAATATAGGCGACTTTATTTTTACGGGCACTCCTGCAGGTGTGAGCGAATGCGTGGTAGGCGATGACCTGGAGGGTTTTGTGGAAGATGAAAGCTTATTTGAGCTCACGATCAAATAGAGACTGTAAATAAAGAACGGTTTTATAATTTACCCCAAACCGGGTTTTAATAGCATTAAAAAGCCGCTAAAACATTTGTTTTAAGCGGCTTTTAATCATTCCGAAGCTAATGATAGCGCACCCGATTCACTATATGAGTACGGAATGTGTACATGAGAACCCCTGTTTATCCCCTGAATTGTTCTTAGCTATTTTTTGGCACACGAAAACCGCGGCCTGGTATTCCTTATTTTAAAAATAAAACTGGTAAACCGCATATCAAATTCATCAAGGATGAAAGAAAAAATTGCATGTTTATCCATTTTGATATATTGTTTCATAATTTCATCCGAATATATATCCGCCCTTTAGAAATTTGATACCCCCCTGAGCAATTTTTTTATGCCTTAATTCATTACAATTATCCATGCAACATCCCGACCAGAAGTATATTAATGCCTTATTGGAAAACGATGCGGTAGTACTGGAAGAGCTTTACCAGCGGTTTTCGGAAAAGATCAAATGGATGATTATCCGCAATAACGGCACCGAAACAGATGCTGCGGATATTTTCCAGGATGCCCTGCTCTCTATATACAATAAAGCCAAAACAGGCGGTTTTACGCTCACCTGTCCTATGGAGGCATTTTTATACCTGATTTGTAAAAACAAGTGGCTCAATACATTAAATAAAAGGAAAACGCAGAAGGTAACAATTACCGATACGGAAGGATTTAATCATATAGGGGAAGACAATTTTAAACTGGCGGAGGAATGCGTATTGCAGCAGGAGCGAAATAATTTGCTTACAGAGAAGCTTGCTGAAATGGGGGATAGTTGTAAGAAAATACTTCGCCTGAGCTGGAGCGGCATAGCAATGGACGAGGTGGCAAGGCAACTGAATGTAACCTATGCCTATGCCAGGAAAAAGAAATCAGAATGTATGGCAAGGCTCATTACCCTGGTAAAACAATCCCCTGCCTTTAATTCATTGAAATGGTAACACATGAATGACAACAAGCATTTTAATACAGCGCAAATTGAAAGGTATCTCTCCGGTGATATGCCTTCCGAAGAAAAATTAGGTTTTGAAGCCAGCATAGAAAGCAATAAAGAATTGTTTGACCTGTTGCAGATATACAGAACAATTGATGCCGAAATGCATAATACTGAAAAATATAGCAGCCATGAGGCAGCACTGAGAAGTACCCTGCAAAAGCTGAATGCGGCTTATTTCAGATCTGAAGCGCCGGTAATCCGGATGAATAGCCGTAAGCAATGGTACAGGGTGGCAATGTCTGCCGCTGCGGTGCTTGTTTTGGCGCTGGCCGGTTATTTTTTATTTTTTCAAAGCAGGGCCGACCTTCCGCAGTTGGCCGATCGTTATGTGAAAGAAGACCTGTTGCACCTTAGTCTTACCATGGATGGCGCCAAAGACAGCCTGCAGCAGGGTATGGCGGCCTATAACAATAAGGACTACCCACAGGCCATACAACTATTTGAAGCTGTGTATAAGGCCCATCCCGATAACAGCGATGCGCTAAAATACGCGGGAATAGCTTATCTCATTACAAAAGCGTACAACAGGGCACTGGCATGCTTTGATGAACTGGCCGCCAAAAAAGAATTGTTCAGCAATCCCGGAGTGTTTCTTAAAGCGGTAACTTTATTACAACGCAACCAGCAGGGCGATAAAGAACAGGCGGAACAGTTGTTGCAGCAGGTAATGGATGAAAAATCGGATGGTAGTAAAGAAGCAGCGCGCTGGTTAAAGAAATAGCAACAAACCATTTGTTTCCCTATCCATTTGGAAAGTAGAAAATACCTGTAGATACTGATTTGTGATCAGAGTTACGCCAATACTATTCATTTATATTTTCCGATCTTAATTTTATTTTGTATGCTGAACGCTGCTTTTAAAACAACCCGGCCCATAACTTACACAGGGCTTATGGCTTTGCTGCTGATGGTTATTATTTCGGGATGTAATTGTGGTTCCGGAACTCCACAGGACTGGACAACTTACCAGGTAAAATCTCCTTATGAGGGCGAAAAGCCCGATCCTTATAAGCAATTGATTGTGTGGTTAAAGCCTGGTACTTCAAGGCAGGACTTTAATAAGTGGCTGCAGGACAATATTGTAAAAAAGGAAAAGAATGAATTGAAAGTACGGTTTGTATGCGGCAGTTGCGATTCTTCCCTTTTTTTATTAGAAGGGAAAGGCGTGGAATTATATATGCAGGGCGAAGTAGCCAATGGCGGAACCAGCAGTAAAGGTAAACCCAAAGTAACGGGTGAGAGCGGGCCGCTTTATTTCAGCACCAACATCCCGGTAAGATTTCCTGACGGGCTTAATGAATTGAGGGAAGCAAAGCTTCCGCCTGTTGTATCATTTTCCGGTACGGAAGTAAAAGTGGCTGTTTTTGATACGGGGCTGGATACCAGTTTTGTTAACTCTTCCTTTTTATATAAAGCTGCCGATAGCGCCTGTATACCCGGTGCGGGTAGCGGCTGGAACTTTATAGCAGGCAATAACAACTGGCTGGACGACAATCCCGGCAAACATGGTAGTACTGTAACAAAATTTATAACAGATGAAGTGGAAAGATATCGGCAAAACAGCGTGGCTATTTTGCCCGTAAAAGTTTTTGGCGCCGATGGAACAAGTGATTTGTACAGTATACTCTGCGGGTTCGCTTACGCCAAAAACCGGAAGGTGGATATTGTTAATGCAAGCTTCGGCTATTATGAATCGAGGAATAAATACGATAGTTCGGGCGATGCAATACCGGAATTAACTTCTCCTGTGTTATTGAAAGCATTCATTGAAGAACATCTTACAAAGCATAACATTCTGCTGGTTACGGCAGCCGGTAACAAAGATGACGCGATGGAAGATCCTGAGTACAATCCGGCCGATACATTGCAGAAACGCAATCTCGACAGTGTGTACTTTTACCCTGCATCGCTTGCACCCGTTTTGCCCAATGTTATAGCCATAACCACCGTATACAAAGACCAGGTAAGCCCTGCCCAGAATTTTTCAAATCAGGTGGTAGACGCAGGTGTGCATGCGGATGGAGCAGATAATGCCGGGCATTTTTATTTTACCAATCCTGTTAACGCAGGCCTGCCGCCTGTTTCAGGGTCTTCATTTGCCGCACCCGTGGCTACGGGGAAATATGCAGCATGGCATCACAGTTATAAAAACCTGTTAAACGCTCCCATTACGTTCAGTATAAAAGACAGTATTTTCAGCATACTCAAAAGCCAGCCCAGCCCTTCTTTTTTGTATAACGAACCCGGGTTAGCGGGTAAAGTAAAGGAGGGAAAAGTGATTAACAAAATGGTTGATGCAAATCAGCAGGCGCTGTTTTCTTTACAAAGATGATCTTTGTGAAACAGCGATGAAGCAAATGGTTGATGCAGGCAATATATTATTGGGAAAGGCGATGCTTTCGCTCCTCACCACTTTTATTATTAGCGTTCCCTGTTTTTCGCAATGCATTTCCGGAAAGGATATCTGGAATAAAATTATTGCCATAGAAAACGGTACAGGCACGGATAGTGAAAAATTGCAGCAGGCTTACCGGCTGAAGCATGCATTTGAAGATGGTAAGCTGTGTAAAGATGCTGTGTATGCCCGTTTGCTCCACCGCATAGCTACCTTACATTATCTTCAAAATGACGGACATGCTACCAGAGAGGCTATTGAATACATGCTTGAGTCTGTAGCGGTCAATACTTCAGGAGCGGCAAACACTTCACCGGATTATGTAATAAACAGCTATTACAACCTCGGTATTTTTTATAAGTCACTCGGTATAAACAATAAGGCGTTAGATTATTACGACAGTGTTATCATTGTTAGCAAAAAACGAAATCTCCATAGCTCCCTGGCAACGGCATGCAGGGTATTGAAAGCAGATATTTTATTCAGAAATGGCGATTACCAGAAATGCGTTGATGAATGTATAGTGGGATTGGCGGAAGCCAGAGAGCGTGATGACGCCAATGCGTTAACACAGTTATTTAACCGCAGGGCACAGTCTTACGCATACCTGGAGCAACTGGATGATGCCGGAGCTGATGCAGACTCGGCCATGCATTACGCGGGTATCCTGCATGATGATTTTGAACAGGCAACAGCCATTATCATAAAAGCAATGATTGCTGCCCGGCGCAACCATTTTAATGAAGCGGAGCGGTTGTTTAACAAGGCAATTGTGCTGCGCCTCAAAACAAAGGAATTCAGGCAGGTAGCTGATGACTATACCGATTGGGGTAATTTTTACTTCCGTGAATTAAAGCGCTACCGGCAGGCGCAGGACTGCTATATGAAAACCATTGTGTATGCAAAAAAAGCCGGTGATGCCGAAAGGTTATGCAAAGGTTATATTAATCTTGGCGAAACCGCTTTCAGGCTGTACCCTCAAAATGAATACGCAATTACCCGTGATTATTACCATAAAGCATTGCAGGTATATGAGCTTAACCAGGCTACATTTTTACAAAATCCATCGCTGAGCCGTTTTTCCACTATTGGAAATACAGACCTGTTGCTTGTTTTGCTTAATAACAAAACGGAGCTGCTGCTCCATCTTTATAAATTAAATGGTAATAAGCAATATCTTAACGCCTGCCTTTCCACTGCTATTGTAATGGATTCTGCTATTGTGCAGGCGCGGCATGAGCAGTTGGGCGAACAAAGCAAGTTATACTGGCGCAATAAAACCCGGTCGTTTTTTTTCAATGCGCTTGAAGCCTGTTATGTAGCAGGGGATATGCACAAAGCATTTTACTTTATGGAAAAAAGCCGGGCGGTATTACTAAGCGATAAGCTCAATGAGTTGGGCGCTTCTGCCCATTTGCCACCTGCGGAAAGTGCAATGGAACAAAACTATAAGGCAGCTATTGTGTATGAGCAGCAAAAGCTGGCCCGTTTGAACAGGCAATCGCCTGCCTGGCAAAGCCAGCAACTGAAGCTGGTTCAGGCAAAAGAAACATTTGAGGGCTACATCAAAACCCTCGGGCAAAAATACCCCGCTTATTATCAGTACAGATATGCGGATGATATACCGGCACTGCAGGAGTTGCAGGCCTGGTTGCTGCATAAAAAGGAAAATTTTGTTCATTATTTTTTGCACGATACAACAGGGTTCATACTGGTTATTACACCCGATACCAGCAGGATGATAAAGCTTCATTCGGGGGATGTGGGTGAAAAAGAGAGGAATGCTTTTTTACAGTGGTGCTCCGATAAGCAGCGGTTAAACAATCATTATCCATCTTTTGCCGCGTTGTCGCATAAAATATACACAAGCCTTTTTAAACCACTGCAGTTACCTGGCGGGCGTATAGTGCTTTGCCAGGATAATTTTTTATTGCCCTTTGAAGCGCTGTGTAAAGATGAGAAAGGGGAGCAGTTTTTGGTGTATGATTACAGGTTCAGCTATGTATATTCGGCCCGTTACCTTATGAAGCGGTTCGCGGTTCGCAAGTCAAAGGGTGATTTTGCAGGGTTTGCGCCTGTATCCTTCCGCAATAACCTGGGCGTACCCGAACTTCAACATTCCGCTCAATCGCTTGTAAGATCCGGTGCTTACTATAACAACACTAAATTATTTACGGGCACCGCGGCTAACCGCGATAATTTTATGAGCGGGGCGCCGGATTACAGTATTGTGAATGTGCTTTCCCATGCGTTTGCCGATACCGGAAATACGGAGCCCGTTTTGTATATGCAGGATACGATCATTCATCTTTCTGAGCTGCAACTGCTGGATCACCCGGCAACCCAATTCATGATGCTGAGCGCCTGCCAGACCAATGTAGGAAAAAATGCCACGGGTGAAGGGATATACAGTTTGGCAAGGGGTTTTTCTTCGGCGGGGATACCGGCGGTGGCTGCCACTTTATGGAAGGCAGACGAGGAAACCGTATATGCGCTGTCGGATAAGTTTCACGAATACCTTTCGGAGGGTATGCGTAAAGATGATGCCCTGCAAAAGGCGAAATTGTATTTCATACAGCAGGGTAACAGGGAAAAACTGCTTCCCTATTTTTGGGCCAATATGGTGCTCATGGGTAATGCGGAACCGGTTACATTTTCACATTCTGCCGGTGTTCCCTGGTGGCTGATAGTTGCGGTGTTGGTATTGGCGGGAGGTGTGATTTATATGCTGATTAAAAGAAAAAAGAAGCGGGCAAATGTTAATTCCGGTTTGCCGGCTAAAAATCATATTGAAAAGCACCAAAGCTATATATAGCCACTGGCAGGAAAGAGACGACCAGGCCCTTCCTGCCGGCAACATGAAAATCATCCAATATTACTATACAGCGCTGAATGCTTGAACAAAGAATGAATTATTTTCATGAAAGTCTTGTTTGCGCTGTTTTTTGTTGAATTAGCAGAATACTATTTTGCACTGGCGCGGCTATGTGGCATTGGTCTTGTGCGATAGCCGACCTGTGTTTTGGCGTTTTTTGTATAGCAATTTGAGAAAAGTAATAATACAGCAGCAGGTCTGACACTACACAAAGCAGCGCTACCAAACCTGCGCCAGCCTGGTAAAATTAAAAGGCAGAATGCGCTACTGAATGCTTTGAAATTCAGGGCTGATAAATATTTTAAACAGGCAGCGTAAAACAATTGAAATTTTTAATTTTTTACACCCCCTCGTCTCCATTGATCACCGACATACAGTGGACTGAGACAGTCATCTTTTAAAGAATTAATTATCAACCTCTCTGTTCTGCCAATAAAATTCATGGACTCGTTTTGATCTTGTTTGATGTCATTAATCTCAATAAAATCAACCCCATTAAAATCTAATAGCACTTTCGCATTAGCTATTCTCGCTTTTAAGTCACCGACTGGCCCACCCTTGCTTTTATCATAATATAAAGTTCCAAAACACATTTTAACCGTACAATTTTCAAAATCGAGAGCGGAAATAAAATTGTGCGATGAAGATTTTATTAATTTTAGATCCAGATAATCCCAAGCCCCTTCAAAATCAATGGCAGGTACTAAATTGTACCTGAATACAATTTCGTCTTTTTGATTACAATAAATTTTTTCGATGTATGGAGAGTGGTGATAGGTTGTATAATATTTTATTTTAGAAGACTTGTTACTAAATGTGAGGACGATACTACTATTCAAAGCGCTGATATATTCTAAAACTCTATTGTATTTTGTTTTAAAGTTAAAGGTGAATAAGCTATCCTTTCCCTCAACCCTAAAAAATTTCATATTAATAATTTGGCTTTTAAAATTAATTTTTGAATGATCAATCACGAAATCGAACATGAAATAACAACTATCCGGTAATGGGTTAAATTGTCGTTGTTGGAAGCTCGAAATATTGTTTAAGATTCCTTTTAGCTCTGTGTTGTTTGCTTTGAAATTTATTGACTGGGCATTAAAAATACTGTCTGATTTAACCAATAATGCTTTAAAATTATTAGCGTTATTTTTGTCTTCCTTAACAATAAACGCAATACCTGCCACAAAACAAGAAGCGGTTGCTACCTTAAAGAAGAGCCATACATACCGATATTTCTCCTTATTGGCAATGTCAGAAAAAAGCCCAAATAGAATACCACACCCAAGCAATATATATTTGAAAGCTACTGATGAAAGGATAAAAGGCAGAAAAGAGGCCAATAAAATAATGACTACCAAGAGACTAATTTTTTTCATGTTTTAGGGATTAAACTAATTGGAAGAAACTGAACTAATTAATAAAAATAATTATATTAGTGATTCAACCCCCGATTATTATGGCTAAAAATCACTTTCTGGCATATGTCTGTAGCAGTGGTACTGTGCGTTGCCGACCTGATGCCTGAGCGTTACTTGTTTTGCAATAATGATAGATATAAGTTTATAGCCGGGCTCATGCACTACTTGTTTAAGAAATATTAAGATAAGTGGAAACACGGCAACAGGTCTGGCCCGGCACAGGGCAATGCTACCAAACCTGCGCCAGTGTGGAGTTGGCGACGGCAATAATATAGGTCCTTCCATACTGTTGAAAGTAATGGCAGGCGATAAATTTAGCGTACAGGTAAGCAGTTGGTACAAAAAGAACGGTGGACCGGAACACCTGTAAGTCCGCTTACGGCAATAGCTGCGCTGGCGGGGAGCGTGAGCAATGCGGCGCCCATACATGGCACGGCAACCGAGCCTATCAACAGCGGCGTGCTGGATCCATCAGCGCTGGATTTTTTAAACAACCGCGATGCGTCTGCCAGCGGCAAACCTAAAGCCTACCTGAACTGGGTATTGCTGGACGAACAGTTAAAGATCGCCAAAGATGCCAGTGGAAATATCATTGCCAGTGGCTACAGTGTTTCAGACCCCGTAGGCGATGATCTGGAATTTAAATTACATGCATTTGCTAATATGCCAGTTTCTTCCCGACGGGGTCTTCACAGTCAGGCAACTGTGTGAAGCATGAGACCCCGGCGAATCGTTCAGCGCCAGGGTTTCATAGCTGTCCCACAACGGCTTGTGATGAAAACCCCGGCGCGAATTATAAAGATGATGCCCTGCAAAAGGCGAAATTGTATTTCATACAGCAGGGTAACAGG
>CALMQS010000122.1 GCA_937871285.1 uncultured Sphingobacteriales bacterium
TATTAAACCATAATCTGAAAAAATGGAATCTGGCGAGTTTATGAGCAAGCCCTAAATAAAGAACGCACAAATCAGATGTACATGGTTTGTGCGTTCTTTATTTTTAAAATAGAAGTATTTAAGCAAATTTTTTATTTAGCTATTCTTAACACAGGTTTAAGCGTTACACCGCTTTTTGATTCTTCAAAGGCCGTATTGATATCTTCAAAATCGTAGAATTTTATCAATTTATCAAAGGGGAATTTACCTTCTTTGTAAAACTGAATTAATTTTGGAATGTGTAACTGAGGAACAGAATCTCCCTGTACTGCACCCATCACTTTTTTACCTTCCATTAAGATATCATTGGTGAAGTTTAGCTTAACATCTCCTCCCATGCCAACGATGGCTACTGTACCTGAAACACGCAATGCGTGAATGGATTGGATGATTACCGGAGTTGCACCTGTTGTTTCAATGGCATAATGAACACCGCCGTTAGTAATTTTCTTAATCTCTTCCACCACATCTACTTCTTTGCCGTTTAATGCATGCGTTGCACCGAGTTCTATTGCCAGCTCTAAACGGTTTTGATGAAGATCCACTACGATAATATCTTTCAGCCCCATGATCTTAGCTGCCATCACTGCACTTAAACCGACAGCCCCTCCTCCATAAATGGCAATGGATGTACCGGGTTCAGGGCGCAAAGTATTCATAACTGTTCCACTTCCGGTTTGAATACCGCATCCTAATGGTCCTAATAAAGCAAGATCAACGTCCTTGTCTACTTTCACTACATTATTTTTGTTTGCAATGGCATAGGTTGCAAAAGAAGACTGACCAAAGAAAGTGGACACCGAATGATCATGTTGATGAATACGGTTTTTACCATCTCTTGATTTACCGCCAAAGTTCAGCTCTACCGTTCTTTCACATAAATTTTGATGACCTTTTAAACATTGCGAACATTCTCCACAGTAGGCATAAGAAAGTACGACATGATCTCCCGGCTGGATATTCGTTACACCGGAACCTACTTTTTCTATAATTCCAGCTCCTTCGTGGCCAAGTACCGCAGGGAATGGTGCTCCCCTTCCGTTCATTGATTCTGCATCGGTATGACATACACCTGTTGCCACAATTTTAATCAGAACCTCTTCTGCACCGGGTTCCGCTAATTCAACTTCTTCAATTTTCAATGGTTCGCCTGTGCTGTGTGATACTGCTGCTTGAATTTTCATAATATCCTCCTGATGATTGATTAAATAATTAAAGGCATTAAAACTAAAGTTACGTTATTAAAACGTAGATTATTTTAATAAAAACATTATAAAGAAGGTAAGCATAACAACTACCCCAACTGAGACAGTAAAAGCGATGTTCGCAGCTTTTGGCTAATGAAGGTTCCCGTGGGTGTGTATTGCCTGTATCGCCGTTTAATGACTGAAATTAACTTATCTTGAATATAAGATTGGAACGAACTCCTTTAATACGAAGAGGAAAGTGAAGAACACCTGAAAAATGCTATCGCCGGCTTTTAAAAAGATACCCCGTACAAAGGGCTCTGTTTAAAATAAACACCAAAGACAGGGATGATTTGGTGACCTTTGTAAAGAACAATACATAATGACAATAATAATAATGACATTCCACGAAACGTAATAGCTATGACCCATACCTATAAAATTACCGGCATGAGTTGCGATGGCTGCCGTACCAGGGTTGAGAAAGCCCTGAATACAATTGATGGCATTTCTGCGGTGGTAACCTTAGATCCTATGGAGGCAACCATCACCATGGGAAAACATGTACCTATAGGTAAATTACAGGAAGCGTTATCTGCTGCCGGAAATTACAGCATAGGAATGACCCGTCATCCATCGCATAATGCACAGGGCAATATTCCAAATCAGCATCAGGATGTTCAAAGCAATCATTCTCACAGTCACCAGCATCACCAAACAATGGCGGCAAAGCCACTGGCAGCAAATAGCGGAGGAAAATATTATTGCCCCATGCATTGCGAAGGCGATAAGCTGTACGATAAGCCGGGAAATTGTCCTGTGTGCGGCATGAACCTGGAGAAAGTGCCTCAGTTAACCCGGGTTACATTACAATATACCTGTCCGATGCATCCCGAAATTATAAGAGATGCACCCGGCTCCTGCCCGATATGCGGGATGGATTTAGTGCCCGTGACACCAACAAATGAAGAAGATGGCACCTATAAAGCGTTGGTAAAAAAATTTAAGATTGCCGTTCTTTTTACAGTTCCCATTTTTATTATTTCAATGGGTGAAATGATACCCGGCAACCCGATTTCGCATGTTTTGCCGCCGGGTGTTACCAACTGGTTGCAGTTTTTATTTTCGCTGCCTGTTATATTTTATGCCACCTGGATGTTCTTTCAGCGGGCATGGGTTTCCATCCGCACCCGGAATTTAAATATGTTTACGCTGATAGGCATTGGCGCAGGAGCTGCCTTTGTTTTTAGCATGATTGCGCTTTTATTTCCCTCATTTTTCCCGCCGCAATTTAAAGGCCATGATGGAACTGTACATCTTTATTTTGAAGCCGCAACTGTTATTCTTACCTTGGTATTATTAGGACAATTATTAGAAGCCAGGGCACATAGCCAAACCAGTGGTGCGGTGAAAGCGCTTTTAAAATTATCGCCAACAGATGCTGTTGTGGTAGTGAATGGAGAAGATAAGATCATCTCAATAAACGACATTAAAAAAGGCGATTTGCTGCGTGTAAAGCCGGGAGAAAAAATACCGGTAGATGGAAAAATAGTGGAAGGCAACAGCAGCGTTAATGAAGCGATGATAACCGGTGAGCCCATTCCGGTAGATAAAAAAGAAGATGATAAAGTAAGCTCGGGCACCATTAATGGCACCCGCAGTTTTGTAATGGAAGCAGAGAAAGTAGGCGCAGAAACTTTGCTTTCACAGATTATACAAATGGTAAATACTGCCAGCCGTTCAAGAGCGCCTATTCAAAAACTGGCGGATAGAATTGCCAGATATTTTGTTCCCATTGTTATTGGGGTTGCGTTACTCACTTTTATTGTATGGGCTGTTTGGGGACCCTACCCGGCTTATGTTTTTGCATTTGTGAATGCCCTGGCGGTTTTAATTATTGCCTGTCCCTGCGCATTAGGATTGGCAACCCCCATGTCGGTAATGGTAGGGGTAGGTAAAGGCGCACAAAGCGGGGTGCTCATAAAAAATGCCGAAGCACTGGAGAATATGAATAAAATAGATGTGCTGATAACCGACAAAACAGGCACGATTACCGAAGGGAAACCATCCGTAGAAAAAGTGGTTGCATTTAGTAATAATGATAAAACAGAAGTATTGAAATACAGCGCATCGGTTAATCAGCACAGCGAGCATCCGTTAGCGGAAGCAGTTGTAAAAGCCGCTAAAGAAAAAAATATACCGCTTGCTTCATTAAGCGATTTCTCATCGGTAACTGGCAAAGGTGTCATGGGTTTGGTAGACGGGAGAAAGGTAGCCCTGGGAAATAAAAAATTAATGGAGCAGGTACAGGAAACTGTTTCATCCCAAATGGAAGAAGAAGTCATCAAAGAACAGCTATCAGGCAAAACTATTTCTTATTTATCTGTTGATGGCGAAGTGAAAGGGTATGTTGCCATTGCCGATGCCATTAAAGCCACCAGTAAAAGCGCCATTAAATATTTGATGGGTAAAGGCGTGGAAGTAATCATGCTCACCGGTGATAATGCCAATACCGCAAAGGCGGTTGCGGATGAATTGCATTTAAGCAGTTTTAAAGCAGAAGTGTTACCCGGCGATAAACTCAACGAAATAAAACAATGGCAGGCACAGGGAAAAATAGTGGCAATGGCAGGCGATGGTATTAACGATGCACCTGCGCTTGCACAGGCAGATATAGGAATTGCTATGGGCACCGGCACCGATGTTGCCATTGAAAGCGCTGCTATCACCTTGTTGAAGGGCGACCTGCAGGGCATTGTAAAAGCAAAGCAGCTAAGCCATGCGGTTATGCGCAACATCAAACAAAACCTTTTTTTTGCCTTTATCTATAATATGCTTGGCATACCCGTAGCGGCAGGTGTTTTATATCCATCCTTCGGCATATTGCTTTCGCCCATGATTGCTGCGGCAGCCATGAGTGTTAGTTCGGTTTCGGTAATTGTAAATTCGCTGAGGTTGCGGAATTTGAAATTGTGATCGGTTGATTACACTAACACAACACACAAATGTGTAAGGGTTTTATGAGCCGGAGAGAAGAATATATATGTAGCTGCCGTTGCGTCGCACGCTTGTGCCGCATCAATTTATTCAGCAAATAAAAGAAAAGATAAACCGGTAAAGCACCCACACTTTTATAAACAATTTTAAAACCGGATCATGGAAAATAACATACTGGGTTTGCATCACATTACGGCCATTGCCGGCAATGCAAAACGCAATTATGAATTTTATACAAAGGTTCTTGGTTTGAGGATGGTAAAAAAAACGGTCAACTTTGATGATCCCGGTACCTACCATTTTTATTTTGGTGATGAGAAAGGAACACCCGGTACCATCCTCACTTTTTTTCCCTGGGAGGGAATCGGACAGGGGAGAACAGGTACAGGCATGGCAACGGATATCGGTTATTCCGTTCCAAAAGACAGTCTTGCATTTTGGGCAGACCGCTTTAAAAAGTTCAATATAAAACATGGGGAAGCGGCAGAAAGGTTTGGCGAGCCATATCTTTCTTTCCGGGATCCTGATGGTTTGAATATTGATCTTATTGTTTCAAATAATGAAGACAGAAGGAAACCCTGGGAAACGGAAGGCATTAAAGCAGATGTGGCCACAAAAGGTTTTCATAGTATTACGCTAACCCTGAAAAATATGAAAGCCACGGCTGAAATACTGACGGATGTATTGGGTTACAAGCTGGTAAAACAGGAGGGTAACCGTTATCGTTTTATTACAGATGCTATTGATCATGCAGCTATCGTAGATATACTGGAGCAGCCCGGTACGGCAGCAGGTTATAATGCTGCCGGAACCAATCATCACATCGCTTTCCGGGTGAAAGATGATAATATTTTAATGGCGTACCGCGAAAAAATTGCTGGCAGCGGTTTAAGCATTACGCCCAAAATTGACCGCGATTATTTCTTCTCCCTGTATTTCCGTGAGCCCGGTGGCGTGTTGTTTGAGCTGGCTACAGATAATCCCGGATTTACAAAAGATGAACCGCTGAATGAGTTGGGTATGCATCTCAAATTGCCCAAACAGTATGAATCAGCAAGAGCTGAAATTGAAAAGGTTTTGCCTTCACTTAGCTAATATCATGGTTATCATAAAATGAAGTATTTCTTGCCATGAATGCACGAATGTTTATTTGTGCCTGTCCGTCCGTTCAGGCGGGCATTCTGTACAACAAATTATTCCTGTTGCAAAAATTATCCTGAATAATTCCTGGCATTCTTATAAAGAGATAGCCACGGATACACGAATGAGCGATGAACCGAAAAAGGCTTATTCGTGTATTCGTGGCAAAGCAAACTTATATTTCCTTCATTATTTCAGCAAATATCCGGTAAGACTTCACCCGGTCTTCATGATCATATATATTGGAAACGGCCATGATCTCATTCACGCCCGTTTGCGCTAAAAAGTCTTCGGTTTTTTGCTTTACCGTTTCTTTGTTGCCGGCAAAGCTGTACTTCAGCATTTGCTGCAAAGCGGGGTTTTCCAGTATCCCGCGCAGCTCCGGCGTCATTTCGGTGGGTTCCTGCAGGTAGGTGGAAACACCTGTAAAAACAGCAAGGAACATCCGGATCAAAGAAGTTGAAATTTTTTCCGCTTCTTCATTGGTATCTGCTGCCATAACGTTAATACATGCAATGGTATAAGGTTCCTGCAAAAATTCCGATGGCTGGAAATTATTGTAATAAATGTTAAGCGCTTCAAACATATGGGTAGGGGCAAAATGACTGGCAAAGGCATAAGGTAATCCTTTTGCTGCTGCCAAATGTGCGCTGTCGGTGCTGGAACCCAAAATGTACAGGGGAACATTCACCCCTTCAGCAACCGTTACGCGTACTTTAGCGATGCTGTTTTCCGGGGAAAAATATTGCTGGATCAGGCTTATTTCTTCCGGGAATTTATACACCGACTGCATCCTGTCTGAACGAATAGCCTGGGCTGTAACCTGGTCTGTACCCGGAGCTCTTCCCAGTCCGAGATCAATACGGTTGGGGTAAAGTGAACCTAAGGTACCGAACTGCTCGGCCACGATAAGCGGCGAGTGATTGGGCAGCATAATTCCGCCGGAACCCACTCTTATTTTCTTTGTTCCGCCTGCTATATAGCCAATGAGTACCGCTGTGGCAGAACTGGCAATACCAATAGCATTGTGATGCTCTGCCAGCCAAAAACGATTGTAGCCCAGCGCTTCAGCCTCCTGCGCCAGGCGGAGGCTTTTTGTAAAAGTTTCTGCCGGATTGCTTCCGGCAGAAACAGTGGCCAATTCTAATATGGAATACGGTATATGCTTTCGATTCATTGTCATTTTAATTCCCCCGTTTTTTACAGTGATGATTATGCCGCCATATCAATACCCGCCGTTTTGATTCCTTAATGATTCATTTTTAAAAAGAAGGACACTGCAAAATTTACCGCCTTTTATAATGTAGCGGGTTCTGCTATTGCTTGTTTTACAAACTGCGCATTAGCCGGCAATTAATGCAAATCTACCATTATTTACTATACCTTTGTAAGTACTATACTAATGTATAGAACTATACTTTATGATAGCAAAAGAAAAAGCAATGAAAAAATCAGTTAAACCAGGGCATTCTGAATGTATGGGGATGTTACGCCCGATACGGGATGCCTTAGATGTTTTGAATGGCAAATGGAAACTTCCGATCATTGTTGCATTGACCTTTGGCGAAAAGCGTTTCGGGGAAATATCGAAAGAAGTTCATGGCATTACCGACAGAATGCTATCCAAGGAGCTGCGCGACCTGGAGATAAACGGGCTTGTAAAGCGCACAGTGGAAGACGCTTATCCTGTTAAAGTTACTTATGCCTTAACACCGCACAGCAAATCGCTTAACGAGGTAATTGAATCCCTAAAGAAATGGGGAATATTGCATAGAAAAAATATTTTGCAGCGTTAGGTAAAGAAACAGAAAAAGATGACTGGAATTTTTCCTGGCATAAGCATTACTTTAGTTCTAAATTATTTTTATGAATGATGTTCAATTAAAGCTGGATGAAAAAGGACACGGGCATTTTTATATTTTAGATGGAGAAGAGCAGGTGGCGGAAATGGTGGTAAGTATTGCCGGTGGCATGCTAACGGTATATCATACTGAAGTACTGCCAAAAGCCGAAGGGAAAGGATTGGCGAAGCAGTTGCTGTCTGCCATGGTGGATCATGCGCGGAAAAACGGATTAAAAGTAATTCCCCTGTGCCCCTATGTTCATGCGCAGTTTAAACGCCACGCAGATGCATACGCAGATGTGTGGCATAAGTCTGATCAATAAAAGAAAAGATTATTACAGATAGCCAAAACCTAAAAATTACAGTATGTGAAGCTCATTATAAAAAACATGGTTTGTCCGCGCTGCATCAGCTCAGTGGAACAAATAGTAAAAGATAATAAATTACAGGCTCAGTATGTACGCCTGGGAGAAGTGGCTTTAACTAAAGATCCGGGAAAAAAGAAGCTGGAGCAGTTTTCGGCAGCACTTAACAAAATCGGTTTTGAATTATTAGACGATCAGAAAATGCAGTTGATCGAAAAAATAAAGAACCTGCTGATCGGCAAGGTACAGGAAGGAAGTGTGGAAGATCATTTTAGTGTAAGCAAATTCCTGGGCAAAAAAATATTCAAAGACTATTCTGCGCTCAGTAAATTATTCTCTGAAGTGGAAGGCGTTACCATTGAGCAATTCTTCATTTTGCAAAAAATAGAAAAAGTAAAGGAGTGGCTCATGTACAATGAACTGTCTTTAAGCCAGATCGGTTTCAGCCTCGGTTATAGTAGTACACAGCATTTGAGCAGCCAGTTTAAAAAGTTCACTGGGATGACGGCCACACAATTCAGGCAATTGGGTGCATCGCACCGCAAAGCGCTGGATGCCGTTCACTAACCATTCACTACTCCATTTAAGTATACTTTTTATCCATAACAATGTAACAATAGGTACAGTATTGTGCAGAACTTTGCGTTATTATGCATAACGGCAAGATGAATACAGCGAACCATACTATAAAGCAATCCTTCCCGGTGCTTAATATGAGCTGTGCTTCCTGTGCCGCAAGCTCCGAAAGCATTTTGCAAAGCCAGCCCGGCGTTGTAAACGCGGCGGTTAATTACGCCAACGGAAACGCACTGGTGGAATATATTCCAACAGTTACCGGCCCTGCCCGGTTAAAAACAGCATTGCAGGGCATCGGGTACGACCTGGTGATTGATGAAAGTGAAGATGCGAAAGATGCGCTTGAGGCGCTGCAGCAAAAGCAATACAAAACGCTCAAGGCTAAAACCATAGCGGCGGTAATCCTTTCCATACCTGTTGTAATAATAGGCATGTTCTTTATGGGCCTGCCTTACGCCAACTATATCATGTGGGTATTGAGCACCCCGGTTATTTTTGTTTTTGGAAAACAATTCTTCGTGGGCGCCTGGAAGCAGGCAAAGCACCGCTCTGCTAATATGGATACCCTGGTAGCATTAAGCACCGGGGTAGCGTATTTGTTCAGCGCTTTTAATACGTTATTTCCGGACTACTGGCACAGCAAAGGGTTGCATGCGCATGTGTATTTTGAAGCCGCCGCGGTAATTATCGCGTTTATATTGCTGGGGAAACTATTAGAAGAAAAAGCGAAGGGAAATACTTCCTCCGCCATAAAAAAGCTCATGGGCTTACAACCTAAAACCGTTACCGTAATACAGGAAGGCGGCCACCAGGCGCAAATGTCCTTTGCAGACGTAACGGTGGGCACAACCTTACTGGTAAAGCCCGGAGAAAGAATACCGGTGGATGGAACCGTAAGCGCCGGCAATTCTTTTGTGAATGAAAGCATGATCAGCGGTGAGCCTGTTCCGGTTGAGAAAACAAAGGGCGAAAAAGTATTTGCCGGAACCATTAATCAAAAAGGGAGCTTCCGGTTTATTGCCGGCAAAGTAGGCGGCGACACGGTGCTGGCACACATTATTAAAATGGTACAGGAAGCCCAGGGCAGTAAAGCACCCGTACAAAAATTAGTAGATAAAATTGCGGGTATCTTTGTTCCGGTAGTAATAGGCATAGCATTACTAAGTTTGGTGGTGTGGATCATTTTAGGCGGAGATAGTGGGTTTACTCACGGGTTGCTGGCAATGATCACCGTGCTGGTCATCGCTTGTCCGTGCGCGTTAGGACTGGCCACGCCAACAGCCATTATGGTAGGGGTGGGCAAGGGCGCCGAAAACGGCATCCTCATCAAAGATGCCGAAAGCCTGGAGCTGGCAAAAAAAGTGGATTCGGTTATTCTTGACAAAACCGGAACCATAACGGAAGGAAGACCGTCTGTTACAGATATTATTTGGCTGAACAACGATGCTAAGGATATTGCTGTTCTGTTATCTGTTGAAAAACAATCGGAACATCCCCTGGCCGAAGCAATAGTGAAATATCTTAATGCCACCCCTGATTTGCCCGTGCAGCACTTTGAAAGTTTAACAGGTTTTGGTGCAAAAGCGCAGGTAAACGATCAAACCTGGTATGCGGGCAATTTGCCATTACTGCAAAAAAATAATATAACAGTTGCGGACCAGTTGCAACACGCGGCAGAAAAATGGCTGGCAGAAGCTAAAACAGTGATCTATTTTGCCAATGAAAAGCAGGCGCTGGCAGCAGTGGCCATCGCAGATACTATAAAAGCTTCTTCTGGGGAAGCTGTAAAGCAATTGCAGGATGCCGGTATAACAGTTTATATGCTCACAGGCGATAATGCAGCTACGGCAAAAGCTATTGCAAACCAGGTTGGAATAACGCACTTTAAAGCAGAAGTATTACCGGAGCAAAAGGCGGAGTTTGTAAAAGCCCTGCAGCAGCAGGGTAAAACAGTGGCTATGGTGGGCGATGGCATTAACGACAGTACCGCGCTGGCACAGGCGGATGTGAGCATTGCTATGGGCAAAGGCAGCGATATTGCTATGGATGTGGCCAAAATGACCATCATTTCATCCGATCTTTCTAAGATTCCCAAAGCCATCCGGTTATCAAAACATACAGTTGCCACCATTAAACAAAACCTGTTCTGGGCATTTATTTATAACTTTATAGGCATACCTATAGCTGCAGGTATTTTATATCCCGTAAACGGATATCTTTTAAACCCAATGATTGCAGGGGCAGCCATGGCATTGAGCTCCGTAAGTGTAGTGGCAAACAGCTTAAGATTGAAGTGGTTGAAATTATAAATGATTTGATGCTTTGCATCCAGTAAAGTACAACATATTTCAAAAGATACAACTGTATGCGCTGTCATGCCGGTACTTTATAAAAAATTAGAAATGAATAAAATACTGGATACTGTCAAAAAACTTTTCAAAAACTGGTTTACCAAAAGCTGCTGTAAGTAAACAGCATGCCCGGGTATTGCGGTAAACTGATAACTCAATTACAAAAACATGCAATCATGAAAACGATACAGCTCAAAACGAATATCAATTGCAGCGGATGTGTGGAAAAAGTAACGCCTTCGTTAAATGAAACTTTTGGAGAAACCAACTGGAATGTGGATACCGCAGATCCTAAAAAAATATTAACGGTTACTGCGGATAACGCGGATGAAACGAACGTAATAAAAGCAGTGGAAAGAGCAGGTTATAAAGCAGGGAAACTGGATTGAATGATCATTTAAAATATATACACGATGAAAAAAAATGTATTAAAACAGGCAGTACCCGGTGTTAACCTGCTTTTGCAATCCTTTATTGTTATTGTTTTAGTGGTTTTATTTGCCGCATGCAGGCAGGGAGGTGCTGCCGGTGTAATGAATAAAACCTATGAAGGTGAGGGCGACAACTTAGAAAGAGTTACACAGGAAATGGTTGCTCCGCCACTTTTGCCGAAGCACGACCAGGTAGCCATTGGCGGGCCGAAGATCGTTGAGGTAACTTTAACCATAGCCGAAAAGAAAATAGAAATAGCCCCCGGCGATTCTGTTTGGGCAATGACGTTCAATGGTTCAGTACCCGGCCCTATGATCGTTGTGCACCAGGATGATTTTGTAGAGCTAACGCTTAAAAATCCTGCCACCAATACCCAGATCCATAACATAGATTTTCATGCGGCAACGGGCGAGATGGGCGGAGGTGATATCTCCATGGTCAACCCCGGACAGCAGGTAAAATTCAGGTTCAGGGCTACCCGGCCGGGTGTTTTTGTATACCATTGCGCACCGGGTGGAATGATGGTACCCATGCACGTAGTTTCGGGTATGAACGGCGTTATTATGGTGTTGCCCCGTGAAGGATTGAAAGATGAAAAGGGCAACCCTGTTACTTATGATAAGGCCTTTTATATTGGAGAACAGGATTTTTACCTGCCCAAAGACGCCGATGGGAAATATAAAAATATCGCCACGCCCCAGCAGAGCATGCAGGAAATGGAAGGGGCTATCAAAACACTTATCCCTACCCATATTGTCTTTAATGGCCATAAAACCGCGCTGATTGGTAAAAAAGCGCTCACCGCTAAAGTAGGAGAAAAGGTTTTATTTATTACTTCACAGGCCAACCGCGATACCCGTATCCACCTCATTGGCGGTCACGCCGATCTGTATTGGCCGGGAGGTAAATTCAATAACCAGCCCTATACCGACCTGGAAACCTGGGCTATACCGGGCGGTTCTGCCGCCGCCGCTTTATATAAGTTCCGCGAGCCGGGCACTTATGTATATTTAAATCATAACCTGATAGAAGCATTTGCTTTTGGAGCTATTGCCCAGATAAAAGTGGAAGGGGAATGGGACAACAGCCTCATGAAGCAGATTGAAAAGCCGGACGCCATTAAATAAGGGATATCACTATTGCTTAATGTATTGTTATTACTATAAAAGCCGCCGGGATATTGACAAATATCATGTGTAAATAAGCCATTCTTTATTTACTTTTGCAGTTACAAATGAAAAAATTTCTTGTTATAGCGCTGATCATGCTGTATGGGGCTTCCAGTTCGGGAGTTACCTTTCAGTTGCATTATTGCTGCGGCAAGTTTAAGAATATTGAATGGACGCCGGTTAAGGATGATGGCTGCGGCAGCAAACACAGCATGGGCGAAAAGCCCTGCTGCGAATACAAGTCCGTTTCCTTTTCGGAAGATAAGGATTACGCCCGCGCTGCGTTGGCTGTAAAAGCATTTAAAGCCAGCGCAGCAACCATACCGGTTAGCCCGCTTGCCTGTTCCGGATCGGTTGTGTTTTCTCACCGTCTTTCCATTGCTCCTGCTGCGCAAATGTTGCAGCACCAACCCCCTTTATTTCTTCTCCATAGTGTGTTTAGAATTTGATTTTAAAAACAGAAGCACCGTTCCCTGTTTTTTAAATCAAAATACACTTTATGATAAAATTTTTTCAGTATACAGCTATCGCTGTACTTTCCCTGTTCCTTGTTTTTATTGCTGCCGCCCAAAATAATGGCAACGCTGAAACCGCTGCTTTTAAAGTAGCCGGCGCCTGCGGTATGTGCCAGCAGCGTATAGAAAAAGCGGCTCGTATTAAGGGTGTGCAATCCGCCAAATGGAATGTTAACACGCAAATGCTTACCCTTACTTACCAGCCATCGGCCGTGAGCCTTGAAAATATACATGCACGGATAGCCGCCGTTGGGCATGATACGGAATTGAAAAAAGCCACGGATAAAACCTATAATACTTTACCGGAATGTTGCCTTTACAGGGATATGGAAGCGGAAAGCGATAACACTGCTGCATTATCTCAGAGTAACGAACCTGCCATCACCGGCGTGGTGCTGGCAGAAGACAACAAAGGTAATTTTACCGCACTTGCGGGAGCAACCATTGCCTGGCTGAATACACATAAAGGCACTACCTCCGACAAGCATGGCGTATTTTCTTTGCCGGTTGATCAAAGGGGTTTGCTATTGGTGATCAGCTATACCGGTTACCGGTCCGATACCGTACAGGTAACAGATAACAATGCATTGCATGTTGTAATGGCATCTGATCAGCAGTTGAATACTATTACGGTAACGGCAAGACGAAAAAGCATGTTGGTGAACACATCTGATGCTTTTCGTACTACAACGATCACTTCTAAAGAATTAATGAAGGCGGCCTGCTGTAACCTTAGTGAAAGCTTTGAAACCAATCCATCGGTGGATGTATCCTACAGCGATGCCGTAACGGGCTCCAAACAGATACAGCTTTTGGGATTATCCGGTAACTATACCCAGCTAACTGTAGAAAATTTACCCGGTCCCCGTGGCATTGCCACCCCACTGGGTTTAAACAGCATTGCCGGCCCCTGGATCGAAAGCATTCAATTGAGCAAAGGAACAGGTTCTGTGGTAAATGGTTTTGAAAGTATTGCGGGGCAAATAAATGTAGAATTGAAAAAGCCGGAAAATACCGACAGGCTGTATGCAAATGGTTATGTAAACAGCATGGGCCGGTCGGATCTGAACCTTAACCTGTCGCAGCAGATCGGGAGCAAATGGTCGGCCGGCTTATTGCTGCATGATAATTTTTTATACAGTAAACCCGATTTCAATAAGGATGGCTTTCGTGACTTGCCCACGGGAAATTTATTCAGCGGTATAAACCGCTGGAAGTATGATGATAATAAGGGATTGGTGGTTCAGTTTGGCGTAAAAGTTTTAGCCGATGACAGGATTGGCGGTGAAACGGCTTATAATACGGGGGATAAATTTTCAACCGACCACTACGGTATGGGAATAAAAACAAACCGCTACGAAGGTTTTGCCAAGATCGGTTACGTATTCCCCGAAAAAAAGTACAAGAGCATCGGGCTACAGTTATCGGCTTTTAATCATAAGCAGGACGCGTATTTTGGATTAACGCCCTACGATGCGGAACAAAGTAACTTCTATTCCAATCTTATCTTCCAGAGCATTATTGGTAATACTGCGCATAAATACAGAACAGGATTGAGCTTCTCTGCCGACCGTTACAATGAGCTTTATCAAACACTGGCATTCAAAAGAAACGAAATTGTTCCCGGCGCTTTTTTTGAATATACGTACACGATGAATGAAAAGTTCAATGTGGTGGCAGGCATCCGTGCAGATCATAATAATTTATATGGATGGTTTGCTACACCGCGGCTCAACCTGCGGTATGAGCCTGTTGCAGGCACCATTATCAGGGCAAGTGCCGGACGGGGGCAACGTACCGCCAATATTTTTGCAGAGAATATGGGGGCGCTGTTGAGTGCGAGGATGATCAATATTATTACCGGTGTAGATGGAAAAGCTTATGGTTTAAACCCCGAAGTATCGTGGAACAAAGGCATAAGCGTTGACCAGCAATTCACCCTGTTTACAAGGGATGCTATGCTGAGCGTTGATTTTTTTAGAAACGACTTTACTAATCAGGTAGTGGCGGATATGGAAGACCCGCGCCAGTTGAAATTTTATAATTTAACAGGAAGATCTTATTCCAATAGCTTTCAGTCTGAGCTGAGTGTAATGCCTGCAGAGAAATTGGAGCTGCGTTTGGCATACCGGTGGTTCGATGTAAAAACAACCTACGGAAATGAGCTGCTGCAAAAGCCATTCACAGCCGAACACAGGGCCTTTGCCAACCTGGCTTATGCGTTGCAGGGCTGGAAGCTGGATTATACCATTAATTATGTAGGTGCAAAACGCATTCCGTCTACAGCAGCTAATCCGGTAGCATATCATATGCCTGTACAATCGCCGGATTATTTTACCATGAATGCGCAGGTGAGCAAATCACTGGGTAAAGCCAAAGCGCTGGAATTATACGTTGGCGGGGAAAATCTCACCAATTATTTTCAGAAGAACGTGATCATTGCAGCCGCGCAGCCTTTCGGCGATTATTTTGACGCTTCCATGATCTGGGGGCCGGTTAGCGGCCGTTTGCTATATGCTGGGTTCAGGTACAGGATCAAATAAAGTAATTACATCTTTTAAATGGTTGTATCATTTTATGAAAGTGAAAGGATACTTTGCCACAAAGTCGCTAACCTGCTGCCGGTAGGCAGGGGCACGAAGAAAACAAAACCAGAAGATCAGCGTTTTGTGTCTGGTGTCTTAGTGGCATATTCGGGACGCCGGTTCTGTATATTTGATAATGCTTGATTAAAGTCAATGGTATTTATTAATTCCGCTCAACACGCCGCGCATTATTCCATCGTAGCTTTACAGTACACAATTTTATTTTATGGCTCAATTGATCACAGGCATACATCATATTACAGCGATCGCATCCGGCGCTCAAAAGAATATTGATTTCTATCGTGGTGTTCTGGGGCTTCGGTTAGTAAAGCGAACTGTAAATTTTGACGCTCCGGAAGTATATCATTTTTATTATGGTGATGCAGCCGGCAATCCCGGCAGCATTCTTACTTTCTTCCCGTATGAAGGATTGGTAAGAGGAAGGCATGGTAAAGGAATGCTGAACACTACCACATTTTCGGTTCCGGTAGCATCGCTTGATTACTGGCTGGAACGTTTAAAAAAATACAATATTCCGTATAAATCCCCGCAGGAAAGATTTGAGCAGGAAATGGTGGTTTACTTTGAAGACGGGGATGGCTTGGGGCTGGAATTGATTTTTAATGATAAAGACAAAAGAACCGGTTATGCAAATGGAACTGTTCCGGAAGAATATGCCATAAAAGGGTTTTATAGTGCAGAAATATGGGAAGAAGGGTATGAAAGAACAGCGGGTTTGCTTACCGAACAATTGGATCATGTGCTCATAGCTGAAAAAGGGAACCGCTTTCGGTTTGCGGCTTCCAACAGTCCCGGGAATTATATTGATGTGGTTTGTTCACCCGATAGCATGAAAGGCCTTTCAGGGAGCGGTACCGTGCATCACCTCGCATTTGCCACGCCGGATAAAGAAACCCAGCTTGCGCTGCGTTTGAAGATCGTAAAACGGATGCTGAATCCTACGCCGGTATTAGACCGGAATTATTTTACGTCCATTTATTTCCGTGAACCGGGTGGTGTATTATTTGAAGTTGCCACCTCGGGCCCGGGTTTTGCTATAGATGAACCGGGAGTCCATTTGGGGGAAGCACTAAAACTGCCTGCGCAATTTGAATCCCACCGGAAGGAATTAGAAAAAATACTAATCCCCATAACTTTTAACGATGCCCTATACCAGTAATACACACAAAAAAAATATAGTAACTGCAGGCATTGGTATAGAAGAAGCCAAAAAAGCTTTGATCATGATACATGGACGCGGTGGCAGTGCGGATAACATCCTTTCCCTGTCTGATCATCTGCAGGTAAAAGACTTTGCATTGCTGGCGCCACAGGCAACAAACAACACCTGGTATCCTTTTTCTTTTATGGCGCCGCCACCACAAAATGAGCCCTGGCTGTCATCTGCAATATCACTCATAAAAGAAGTAGTGAATGATGTAACCGGGCAGGGTATTACCGCTGAAAATATATACTTTCTCGGATTTTCCCAGGGCGCTTGCTTAACACTGGAATTTGTAACGCGAAATGCCCAAAGATATGGAGGTGTGGTTGCTTTTACGGGAGGGCTGATCGGCGATAAAATCTACCCGGGAAATTATAGCGGTGATTTTGCCGGTACACCTGTTTTCATAGGAAGCAGCAATCCCGATCCCCACGTGCCCGTGGAAAGAGTATATGCAACCTCAAACATTTTAAAAACCATGCATGCTGCGGTTACTGAAAAAATATATAATAATATGGGGCACACGATCAACCAGGATGAAATTGATTTAGCCAATACGCTTGTTTTTAATGCGAAGATTTAAATTGCGGAATGGAAAAAAATAAACAACACTATGAGCATCTCGTCATTGGATTTGGAAAAGGCGGCAAAACCTTAGCGGCTTACTTAGCCAAACATGGCAAACAGGTTGCTTTGATTGAAAGATCGGAAAAGATGTATGGAGGCGGGTGCATCAATATCGCCTGCATTCCCACCAAATCATTTATAGTGAGTGCTGAAAATAACCTGCCCTATGAAAAAGCGTATGAAGTAAAAAATGAATTGACTGCTTTTCTGAGAAAGAAGAATTTTGATAATATTGATAAGCTGGAACTGGCTACTGTTATTACCGGCGATGCCGCTTTTGTTTCACCGCATGAAGTAAGTGTAAAATTGCACACCGGTAATGAAGAACTGCTTATTAGCGCTGATCGTATTTTTATCAATACCGGATCAGCACCTTTTGTACCATCCATACCGGGAATAACATCTTCCCAAAAAGTATTTACCAGCGCTTCACTAATGGAACAATCTGTTTTATTGAAGAAGCTGGTTATTATAGGTGGCGGATTTATAGGGCTGGAGTTTGCAGATATGTATGCCAAATTTGGTGCGGAAGTAACCTTATTGGATCATGGAGCAACTTTTTTACCCAAAGAAGATAAAGATATTGCTGATGAAATTTTTAAAGTGCTCACTGCTAAAAAAATCAATATCATTACCAGGGCATCAGTTCAAAAAGTTACAGATACCGGCAATGATACGGTTACTGTTCAATATAAAAATAAAGACGGACAGATCATTGAACAGGAGGCTTCAGCCGTGCTGGTAGCCACCGGAAGAAAACCCGTAACAGGAAGCTTAAACCTGGAAGCGGCAGGCATACAAACCGGTCAGCGGGGCTACGTAAAGGTTGATGCATTTTTAAAAACCAATGTTCCTCATATTTGGGCTGTTGGAGACGTTAATGGCGGGCCGCAATTCACTTATATATCTTAGATGATTTCAGGATCATCAGGGACCAGTTATTTGGCGGCGCCTATACTTCCGTATCGCAAAGAAAACCCTATGCCTTTTCGGTGTTCATTACACCGCAACTGGCGCATATTGGTTTACGCGAAAAGGAAGCTGTTGAAAAAGGTTATGCCATAAAAGTGGCTACACTTCCGGCATCGGCTATTCCCCGTGCACGTATATTAAATAATACAAAGGGCTTATTAAAAACCGTAGTGGACAGTAACAGCAATAAAATATTAGGCTGTACGCTTTTTTGTGCGGATGCTAATGAAATGATCAATACCGTTCAGATGGCAATGCACGCCGGATTAGACTACCGTGAGCTGAGAGATACGATTTTTACTCACCCTTCCATGACGGAAGCTTTTAATGATCTGTATGCTTTGATATAAACTTATGGCCTCAAAAAAGAAGCGGTTTATCTGCTTAACTATACTAAAACAATTTTATGAACAGATCATCTGCTATCCTCGTTATCATTTTATCTGCAGTATTATATGGGGCCTGTGAAAGCGATACTTCCCGCGATTCTGCGCCACATGCTGAGCCTCCTGCACGGATACACGGCTTTCAGCAGCCCGAAAGCGGAACTGTACCCGCTCAAAGCCCTGCCTTAACGGAGCGTGTAAATTTTGTGTCGGCTGCAAAAGCGGTTACTCCCGGTGTGGTGCACATTAAAACATCCTACAATAGCGCTTCGGGATCCGGCGATCCGTTTGAGCAGTTGTTTGGACGTTCCACCCCACGCAGTCAGCCTGTGGGCTCCGGTTCGGGCGTTATCATTGGTTCCGATGGTTATATTGCTACCAATAACCATGTTATTGAAAACGCGGAAACGATAACTGTAATATTCCCCGACAGGCGGGAGTTTATAGCGGAGCTGGTAGGCAGTGATCCTAATACGGACCTGGCTTTGCTTAAAGTAAAAGCCGCGGATCTGCCGGTAGTGAAATTTGGGAATTCTGATAATGTGGAAGTAGGAGAGGGTGTTTTGGCGGTGGGTTATCCTTACTCGCTTAATACTACCGTAACCGCCGGTATTGTGAGCGCGAAAGGCAGAAGCATCGGTATCATTAACCAGCCTGGCCGTGAAGCGTATCCGGGAACAACATCCCGGCAAACGAGTTCGGCTATCGAATCTTTTATACAAACAGACGCTGCTATCAATCCCGGCAACAGCGGCGGCGCCCTGGTAAATGTCAATGGAGAGCTCATTGGCATTAATACGGCTATTGCCTCTTTAACCGGTAGTTATGCAGGTTATGCATTTGCCATTCCGGTTAACCTGGCTAAAAAAATCCTGGAAGATCTAAAAGCATTCGGCACTGTAAAACGCGGTATACTCGGTGTGGCATTTCCCTCACCGTCTGCCGAAGACCAGTATTTCAGGCAGTTGGGACTTAGTCCCGGATCGGTGAAAGGGGTATTTATTACCGATATACAAAAGGGCAGCGCGGCAGCTTCCGCAGGTTTGGAAGAAGGTGATATTATCCAAAGCATAGACGGTGTGCAGCTATTTTCGTCTGCAGAATTTTCTGAAAGAGTGGCCAGGCATCGCCCGGGTGATAAAATTACGCTTACCTATTTGCGTGATGGAAAAACAGACAGCACATCCGTTATACTGAAAGGTGAAGAAGAATTGAAATCCTTAACCGACTCGGGGTCGCTTAAAGAAATATACAACAAGCTGGGCGCAACTTTTGCTCCGCTTTCCCCCGAGCTTAAGCAGCGCTTTAATATTAATTCCGGGGTAGTGGTAACCGAGGTGCGTGACGGCGGCTTTTTTGACCGCCTGGGTATACCGCCGGGTGTTATCATTACTTATATTAACGGGCGGACAGTTAATAATCCCAAAGACATAGATGACGCTTTAATAAAAGCTAAAAATAAAACAGTGCAGATACTCGGCATTGCACCGGATGGATCGAGAGTGGCCTTCAATTTTTCACTTGGCGCCTGATGAGAGATCCGGTATGGGTTAAAAATGATCGCTGATTAAACTAAGAAAGCATGTTTACGATAACAAGAATATACAGTGATACGAATGGCGACAGCCACTTTGAAGATATGGTGGTTCCGTTAAACGACTCGGGATCCATTGGTTTTCTTTCTGAAGCGCTGCCTGTACAAAATATTATTTTCAGGGAAGTATTACCTTCTTACGATTATGATTTCCATACGGCTCCGCAACGCCAGTATATTATTTTATTGGATGGCGAAATCGAAATAGAAACATCGGCAGGCGATAAAAGACAGTTTAAACCCGGTGAGATACTTTTAGTGGAAGACACCAGGGGGAAGGGGCACAAAACAAAAAACCTTACTCCCATACAACGGAAGTCTGTTTTTATAACGCTGCCTTAAATATCAGGCAGAGCAAAACATGCGTTATCTTGTAATCTTAAAAGCACCTTTTTTCGAAAGAAATTGAATCATTTGTACAAAATATATTATGAATACAAACTATAGCATTGCATCGGTTTTTATTTTTCCTCTGCTGGCAGGGTTGCTTTCGTGCGGGGGCGCAAATAAAAAGGCCGCCGGTGCGGCGGATGCTGTAAAAGATTACCCCGTAATTACGGTTGAGCCTCGTGCTACTACTTTAAGCAGCGATTATCCGGCTACCATTGAAGGACAGCAGAATATCGAAATACGTCCTAAAATTGATGGCTACATAGATAAGATTTATGTTGACGAAGGCACCCCAGTTAAAAGAGGGCAGATGCTTTTTAAAATTTTTGCTCCTCAGTACGAGCAGGAAGTGCGTACCGCGCAGGCCAATATCAAGATCGCGGAAGCTAATGTTAACGCTGCGGAAATGGAGGTTAATAAGGTAAGGCCGTTAGTAGACAAAAATATTATCAGCAGGTATGAATTAGAGTCGGCCGAATTCAGCCTCCAGTCGAGGCAGGCCGCGCTTGCACAGGCACAGGCTTCACTGGTGAATGCAAGAACCAATCTGAGTTATACAGTTGTTACCAGCCCGGTAAATGGTGTAATTGGCAACCTGCCTTACAAGATCGGCAGCCTGGTAAGCAGCAATACTGCATTACCGCTTACTACCGTTTCCAATATTAATAATATATACGCTTATTTTTCTATCAATGAAAAGCAGGCGCTGGAATTTGCTACTACCATTAAGGGCGCTACAGCCAGGGAAAGATTAAAAGCCATTCCGCCGGTTACGCTTATTTTGGCAACCGGAATGGTTTTCCCTGAGAAAGGGCATATTGAAACAGCCAGCGGGCTTATTAATACCGAAACCGGGTCGGTGCGGGTAAGGGCTACTTTCCCCAATCCCGGCAGCATGGTGCGCAGCGGCAGCAGTGGCATAGTAAGAATTCCTGCCAACCTGGATGCCGCTATCCTGGTGCCTCAGAAATCAACATACGAGATACAGGGAAAAAAATTCGTTTACCTGCTCGACAGCGCAGGAACAGTAAAAAGTGTTGAAATAAGGATCAGGCAAAATACAGGCGGACAGTATTTTGTTGTGGAAGAAGGGCTGAAGCCCGGTGATAAAATTATACTGGAAGGTGTGGCTACCCTGCGGGAAGGGGCGCCGGTAATTCCCAGGGAAGTGAGCGCCGACAGTGTTTTTAACAGGGGGAAGTGAATGGTGAGTGGTAAGTGGTAAGTGGTAAGTGGTAAGTGGTAAGTGGTAAGTAGTAAGTGGTAATGGTTATTAAAATTTGAAAAGAAAGTTATGTTTAACCGATTTATAGAACAACCTGTACTGTCAACTGTTATTTCAATACTCATTGTAATATTGGGGGTACTTGGTTTGAGTACCCTGCCTGTTTCACAATATCCGGAAATTGCCCCACCAACAGTTGTGGTTTCTACTTCTTACCAGGGCGCCAATGCAGATGTGGTGCTCAATAGTGTGGTCGTTCCGCTGGAGGAACAGATCAATGGCGTGGAGGGAATGACCTATATGACATCGTCGGCCGGAAATGACGGAACAGCGAGGATTACGGTTAATTTTAAATTGGGTATTGATCCCGACCTGGCGTCGGTAAATGTTCAAAACCGGGTTGCCCTGGCTACGCCGCTTTTGCCCCAGGAAGTAACACGCTCGGGCGTTATAACCCGCAAAAGCCAAAGCAGTAACCTTGTTATTTTTTCCCTGTACAGCGAAAATCCCGCCTATGATCAAACCTTTTTGCAGAATTATGCGGAAATCAACCTGGTACCCCTCATAAAACGGGTGTCTGGCGTAGGTGAAGCCACTGCATTTGGCCGGATGGATTATTCCATGCGCATTTGGTTAAAGCCTGATATAATGGCCAGCTACGGGCTGGTGCCTGCAGATATAAACATCATACTGGCGGAGCAAAATATTGAAGCCGCCCCAGGTCAGTTCGGTGAACAGGGTGATCAGTCTTTTCAGTATATTATTAAATACAAGGGACGTTTGAAGAATGCGGAAGAGTTCGGTGATATGATCATCCGGTCGGCGGGCGGCGGGCAAATACTCAAGCTTAAAGATGTGGCACGGATTGAACTGGGCGCTATGAGCTATGCCAGCACCACCACCACCAATGGTTTTCCTTCTGTTGGTGTGGCTATTAGCCAAACAGCAGGATCCAATGCAAGGGATGTTATAGCAGGCAGCTTAAAAGTGCTGGATGATGCTGCAGCGTCTTTTCCCGAAGGGATAAAATACGTTTACCTTGTAAATGCTAACGACTTCCTCGATGCATCCATTAGTAAAGTGGTTACCACGCTTATTGAAGCTTTTATTTTAGTGTTTATAGTGGTATTCCTTTTTCTCCAGGATTTCAGGTCAACGCTTATTCCCGCCATTGCGGTGCCGGTTGCTATAGTGGGCACCTTTTTCTTCCTGGGTCTTTTTGGATTCACCATCAACCTGCTTACCTTATTTGCCCTTGTATTGGCCATAGGCATTGTAGTGGATGATGCTATTGTGGTAGTTGAGGCGGTGCATGCCAAGCTTGATCAGGGCTATACATCGGCCCTTACGGCCACCAAAGACGCTATGGGTGAAATTACGGGAGCCATTATTTCCATAACGCTTGTAATGGCCGCCGTATTTGTGCCCGTAAGCTTCATTACCGGATCTGCCGGGGTCTTTTATAAACAGTTTGGTTTAACGCTGGCTATTGCCATTATTCTTTCTGCTGTTAATGCGTTAACGTTAAGCCCCGCATTATGTGCTATATTCCTCAAGCCACATAAAGACGACGGGCATAAGAAAAATATTTTACAACGGTTTTATGCCGCTTTCAATGCAGGTTTTGATGCTACAAAGAATAAGTACGAGAAATCAGTTTCATTTCTGATCAAAAGAAAATGGATCACATGGGTGGGGATAGCCGCTTTTTCGGGGTTGTTTTATTTACTCATGCAAACCACTCCCACAGCATTTGTTCCTAATGAAGATATGGGTTCCATCATGGCGGATATTGCTTTACCCCCCTCTGCATCTACCGAAAGAACGGCAGTGATAACGGATGAGGTGGAGCGACTGGCCAAAACCATACCTGAAATTGAAAATATTTTAAAGATCAATGGCAGGGGTATGATCAGCGGGGCCGGAAGCAACTATGGCATGGTGATTATGCGGTTAAAACCGTGGGCAGAACGTAAGGGAAAAGGGCAGGATGTGCAATCGCTCATTAGGCAAATGTTTGCCAAAACAAGCAATATCCGTGACGCACAGGTTGTGTTTTTTGCACCACCTACCTTGCAGGGTTTTGGTATCTCCGGCGGTTTTTCTTTTGAGCTCCAGGATCGCACGGGCCAAGATATCGCCAGCTTCTATAAAGTGAGTACAGATTTCCTGGCAGCGTTGAATCAAAGACCCGAAATTCAATATGCAACCACTTCTTTCAACCCCAATTTTCCGCAATACCAGGTAGATGTGAATGTGGCTAAGGCAAAAGAAGCCGGCTTGTCAACAAATGATATTCTTAATACGCTGCAAGGTTATTACGGAGGAGTATATGCTTCCAATTTCAACCAGTTTGGTAAACAATTCAGGGTAATGTACCAGGCCGAACCGGAATTCAGGGCTAACCCGGAAAGCCTAGGTAATGTATATGTCAGAAACAGTAACGGGGTTATGGCACCTATTACCGGTTTTATTACATTGGAAAAAGTATATGGGCCGCAATCCATATCCCGCTTCAATCTTTTTACATCCATGAGCGTTAACGGCTCCCCAAATGCGGGCTACAGCTCCGGTGATGCCATAACGGCCATAGAAGAAACGGCTGCACAAATATTGCCTGCGGGTTACGGCTATGAGTATTCGGGAATGACGAGGGAAGAATTATCGGCTGGCGGGCAAACGGTATTTATTTTTATGCTGGTGATTTTGTTTGTTTACCTGCTGCTCAGCGCCCAGTATGGAAGCTATATTTTGCCTTTTGCTATTTTATTGTCACTGCCTGTAGGACTTGCAGGTGCTTTCCTGTTTGCGAACCTCTTTGGTATCAGCAATAATATTTATCTCCAGATCACATTGATTATGCTGGTAGGACTGCTGGCAAAAAATGCCATCCTTATTGTAGAGTTTGCACTGGATCGGAGACGGCAGGGCATGCCGTTGGTTAAAGCGGCTATACAGGGAGCGGAAGCGCGCTTGCGGCCTATACTGATGACATCCTTTGCTTTTATTTTTGGGTTACTTCCATTAATGATGTCAACAGGCGCAGGCGCAACCGGCAATCGCTCCATAGGTACAGGTGCGGTAGGAGGTATGCTGATAGGAACAATACTGGGTGTATTTGTAATTCCTGTACTGTTTGTAGTATTCCAGTCTTTGCAGGAAAAAATAAGCGGCCCGCCAAAACCTCTAGCCCAACCCCAGCCTGTAGCTACGCATGGTGCATAAAAATATTTTCAGGTTTTTTAAAAAGGAGCATATGACCACAAAGTTTTTTAAATATATATTTTTTATAGTTACAACCACTTTGGCACTGGCCGCCTGTAAGGTAACGCAGCCTTATGAAACGCCGGAGCTGCAAACCACAAATCTTTACAGGGAGCAAAATACAGAAGATACGGCTACCATCGCGGGTCTGAAATGGACAGCGCTTTTTACGGATACCACATTGCAAAGACTTATTTCGGAGGGTGTTGCCGGCAATCCTGATCTGCAGATCGCCTACACCCGCATACAACAGGCGCGGGCATATTACGGCCAGAGCAAAGCTGCCCTTTTGCCTTCCTTTGATGCCAATGCGGGCTTTTCGGCATCCAAACTGTCGGAAGCTCAGGGTTTCGGGATCCGGAACAGCGCAACGCAGTATGAACTGGGTGTTTCTTCGGTTTGGGAAGCCGATATATGGGGTAAATTGAGGAGCAGCAAAAGGGCAGGTTTTGCCAGTTTGCTGCAAACGGAAGCGGCGGCAAGAGCGGTGCAAACGCGTTTGGTAGCAGATATCGCCACCTATTACTATTTGCTGATGGCCCTTGATCAGCAATTGGCCATAACGCAGCAAACGGTAAGCAACTGGGATATTACTGTTCAAACGATGCGCTTATTAAAAGAATCAGCGAGAGTAACCGAAGCTGCTGTAGTGCAAAGTGAAGCGCAACGGTATGCTGCTGAAGTAACCCTGCCCGACCTGGCACAAAGCATAAAAGAAACGGAGAATGCTTTAAGCATCCTGTTAGGATCAGCGCCTTCAGCCATTTACCGCGGTAACCTGGAAAATCAGCAGGCAGCATCATCTTTGCAAACGGGGGTGCCTGCACAGCTATTAGCCAACAGGCCCGATGTGCAGGAGGCGGAACTCAGCTTCAGGTATTATTTTGAACTGACCAATGTGGCCCGTACTTATTTTTATCCTTCTTTATCCATTACAGGTTCCGCAGGTCTTTCTGCGCTTTCATTGAGCAATTTATTTGATCCTGCTTCATTTGCGGCAAGCATCGGCGCCGGTTTAACACAACCCATTTTTAACCGGCGGGTCAATAAAACCCGGCTTGAAGTGGCTAAGGCGCAGCAGCAGGAGGCTTTACTGGGCTTCCGGAATACGCTGCTCAATGCCGGACGGGAAGTATCGGATGCCCTGTCGTTATACGAAACGGCATTGGAAAAAATAAATATCCGTTCCAAACAAATGACAGCGTTGCGCAATTCTGTTAACTACTCGCAGGAGCTTTTGGAAAACGGGTTTGCCAATTATACGGAAATTATAACGGCGCGTCAAAGCCTGCTGCAGGCCGAGCTGGGAGGAGTGAATGACCGCTTGCAGCAATTGCAGGCGGTGGTAAATCTTTACCGCTCACTGGGCGGAGGGTGGCAATAGACGGCTTTACAGGAATGATAAAAGGCTGAGGATAACCTGGAGCGTAATGAATGAATAAAAGCATCTGGTGCACTGTATTTTATAAAACGTCTGTTAGCGCTATAATTTGGTCCGCCTTCTTTGCTTTTCCATTTTATATTCTTCTGTTTTGTCTTTTGATTGAGGTGGAAAGTATTTCTTCTTGTCTCTGTTATTTTTTTTGATCAAAAATACGATCAATGCAATGGCTCCTGTAAGCACAATAATAATGGTGAGCATACTGTATACTGTTTTTGGGCACCACGCTTGAAAAAAAGCAATGTATGCCCACTCAAAGTAGTAAGTTCATTATTCATTTCAAGGTTATATTTTTATTACCAGTCGAAAAAATTGCGGGCGATAGTTTAATAAATAAAGAACAGGGTACCTGCCATTTGTGTGAGAAACCAATTATACATACCCATGCAGAAAATGCCGCAGATGCGCAGATTTAATCTGCGTATCTGCAGCTAAAAAACCAGGGTATATCCCGGGTTTTGCTGGTGTGCCAGCCTGGCTAATTTGGAATTAGCCCGTGAGGATCAATAACAAATTTCTTGGCAGCGCCTTTATCAAAATCCTTATATCCTTTTACAGATTCCGCCAGCGTGATTACTTCTACATTTACGGCATCTGCAATTTTTATCTTGTCATAC
This sequence comes from uncultured Sphingobacteriales bacterium, assembly GCA_937871285.1. Lineage (GTDB taxonomy): Bacteria > Bacteroidota > Bacteroidia > Chitinophagales > Chitinophagaceae > Agriterribacter. The sequence goes on from CALMQS010000122.1 coordinate 26,941, forward strand.
AAAATAGCATTCA